>NZ_CP029008.1:1315000-1972500 GCF_024585165.1 Bradyrhizobium sp. WBOS07 | reverse complement strand
ACCGACCAGCATGTTCAGACCACGGTCGGCGCCATTCCGCTGACGATCGATCAGCGCCAGGGCGGCTCGGGCTGGTTCGGCACCGTTGGTGCCGGTTATGACTGGCAGTTCAGCGGCACCTGGGTCGCCGGTGTGTTCGCTGACGGTCAGTTCGGCAGCATCAAGGGCACCATCCAGGACCCGATCGCTGGCCTCACCGGCTCTCAGAAGCTGGAAACCTCGTGGGCTGCTGGTGTGCGCCTCGGTTGGCTGGTTGCGCCGAACGTTCTCTCCTACGTCAACGGCGGTTACTCGGGCGCGCATTTCGGCCGTACCAACTTCACCAACCTCGCCGGCACTCCGGCCGGTATCCATCTCGACGGTTACGACCGTCACGGCTGGTTCATCGGTGGCGGCGTCGAGAACAGCCTGAACTTCTTCGGCATCACCTCGCCCGGCTGGTTCATGAAGACCGAGTATCGTTCGGCCTTCTACAACGGCAAGACTCAGAACGAGCTGTTTGATGTGACCAACACGCTGGTCGGCCGCGACATTCGCGCCACCCACTGGAACCAGACGATCTCGACCTCGCTGGTCTACCGCTTCAACTGGACCGGTCCGGTCGTCGCCAAGTACTGATCCGAACGCAAGTTCAGACGTCAAAGCCCCGGCATCGTCCGGGGCTTTTTCGTTATGGAGTGTCGGCAGGCGCTGCTCGCCCTCGGCGACCGCACAAAGCGAACTCGGCCACCATCGCCACCCATGCTGCGTCGGTGTCGCCCCGCCCCGTGCATTGCCGCATGCGGTCCGCGGCGGCTCGGGCCGGCACGCCATTGTATCCAAACCAGAGCTGCGGTTACTGTGCGCCCAAGCTTTCGAGGCCGCAGCAGATCCTTCACGCCGCGAGTCGCGACAGAAGCGGATCGATGGAGGAACGCATGCGCAGATTTCTGCTTGTCGCAGGCCTGTTTGCAACCGCCATCGGGCTGCTCTGGATCGGCCAGGGCACCGGCACCGTCCCCTGGCCGAAATCGAGCTTCATGGTCAGCCAGCTGCAATGGGCCGGCTATGGCGCCGCCATGGCCGGCTTCGGGCTGGTGCTGATCTGGCAGAGCAACCAATAGAACAATCAGGACATGAAAGCATGACATCCAGCCGGTTCGATCTCCGCGGCAAGGTCGCGATCGTCACAGGAGGCAATGGCGGCATCGGCCTCGGCATGGCGCGCGGTCTTGCCGATGCAGGCGCCGACATCGCCGTGGTCGGGCGCAACGAGGCGAAATCCAAAGCAGCCGTCGAGGATCTCGGCCGGCGCGGCATCAAGGCGATCGCGGTTGCGACCGACGTCACCGACAGGGCCGCGATCGAAGCCATGATTGCCCGCGTGCTGAAGGATCTCGGCCGCATCGACATCCTCGTCAACAACGCCGGCATGAGCATCCGCAAGCCGCCGCACGAGCTCGAGCTCGACGAGTGGAACAAGGTGATCGAGACCAACCTCACCAGCGCCTTCCTGTGCTCGAAGCTCGCCTATCCGCACCTGAAGGCGTCCGGCAACGGCAAGGTGATCAACATCGGCTCGATGATGTCGATCTTCGGCGCGAGCTTCGCCACCGCCTATGCGGCGAGCAAGGGCGGCATCGTGCAGTACACGCGCGCCTGCGCCAATGCCTGGGCGCCCGACAACATCCAGGTCAATGCGATCCTGCCGGGCTGGATCGATACCGACCTCACCCGCGGCGCGCGGCAGCAGGTGTCGGGATTGCACGAGCGGGTGCTGGCGCGCACGCCGGCGGGGCGCTGGGGCGACATCGACGACTTCTCAGGCATCGCCGTGTTCCTGGCATCGCCCGCATCGAACTTCGTCACGGGCACCGCGATCCCCGTCGACGGCGGCTTCTCGGTGATGGCCTGAGGCGCGCGCGACGCGACGCATGAAAAGAGCCCCGGCATCCCTGCCGGGGCTCTTGAGTCTAAAGCCTGCCGCGATCAGTACTTCGCCATCACGGGGCCGCCGAACTTGTAACTGACGCCGACCGTGACGGTATGGTACTGGCTGGCGACGCTGTAGGGAACATTGCCGTTGGGCGTGACCAACGGCACGCCGGCGCGGCGATAGCGCTCGAAATCGTAATAGCGATACTCGACCTTGCCGAGCCAGTTCGGAGCAAAGGCGTATTCCACGCCCGCACCCGCCGTCCAGCCGTTGGTGTTCGTTGAGAAGGCATCAACACCGAGCAAAAGATCCGTGTTCACGTGGCGCTGCTGGCCATAGGCCCAGCCGCCCGTCGCGAAGAGCAGCCATTTGTCGAAGGCAATGCCGGCCCGGCCACGGATGGTGCCGACCCAGCGCAGCGTGGTCTCGTCCCTGTTCCCGCCGACGAAATTGTCGTCGCCCTTGATGTCGGCCCAGGCGATATCGCCTTCGACGCCGAGCACGAAGTTCCTGATCTGCCAATTGTAGCCGGCGAGGCCGCCGGCGATGCCGCCGCTCGAGCTGTAGCTGTTCGCAAAACCGGCGTCGTTGAGGCGATCGTGGTCGCCCCAGCCATATCCGCCGAACGCGCCGATGTAGAAGCCGGTCCAGTTGTAGATCGCCACCGGCGGCGCGATCGGCGCAGCCTTGACTGCCATGTCGGCTGCCGTCGCGATGCCGGGCGCGCCGATCAGAAGAGACATCATTCCTGCGAAAGCCAAAGCCCTTTTCATCGTATTGCCCCAGACAAAGTTGCAACGAAGCGAAATGGTCTAGCGACGAATTTATACGTGGCGCCGCTCGCGCCGCGAGAGTGAATCCGCGCTGCGCTCCGGTTCCCGTGCGCTATTCAGGAGAAAGTGGCATTCGGATCACGCAAGGGTCTGTGAGATTGACGTTTCTCTCCACGCAAGGAATGTCTTTCACCGCGCAAAAAAGAAGCCCCGGACCAAGCCGGGGCTTTTGAATTTGGCAGTGCTTTTCTTGATCGTTGGTCGCGTTGCGTCGTCGACGTGCTCAGTAACGGGCGATGGTCGGGGCGTCGAACTTGTAGCTCGCGCGCACGACGGCCCATTGGATGTCGCGCGGCTTGGCGTCGAAGGTGTAGTTACCCGCCGTGCCGCCGAGCTGATAGGTTTGGCTGCCGAAGGCGGCGTAGTTGTATTCGAGGCCGACGATCCAGTTGCGGGTGACGCCGTATTCCCAGCCGGCGCCGACCGTCCAGCCGTTGGCCCAGTGGGTCTGTCCGCCCGAGCCCGTCGCCGGGCCGACCGTGTCGGTCACCGAGAGACGGTTGTTCACGCCGGCATAGCCGCCCTTGATGTAGAACAGGTTGTTCTGCACGGCGAAGCCGGCGCGGCCGACGATGGTCGCGAGCACGTTGGCGCGCCAGGAGAACACGTCGTCCCCGGCACCGAACGCGGTGTTCGTGAACGAACCGTGGTTGTCGAGGCCGGAGATCGTGCCTTCCATGCCGAACACGTAGTTGTTGGCCTGCCAGTTGTAGCCGATCTGGGCGCCGCCCATGACCCCCGAGCTGCGCTGACGATAGCCCTGGCCCGGGACGAGGTCGCCGAACGGCGCGCCGATCCCGTTGTTGATGAACTGCTCGTTGGTCCATGCACCGCCGATGTGGCCGCCGACATAGAAGCCGGTCCAGGTGAACAGCGGCTCCACATAGGCGGGCGCCTTGTTGTAGCGCGCGCCGAGATCGGCGGCGGAAGCAGCACCGGTCGAAACCAGAGCGGTCGTGCAGGCGAAGGCGGCAATCAACTTGTTACGCATGGTACACCCCGTGTCCTTTGATGGGCGCACGGTCACAGACGGGCGTTACTAAAATTGGAATCAACAGAGTTAACGTGGCGCGCGGCCCCACGCAGGTCCACAAATCCGCCCGCGCTGTTGCAGACCTGCAACGCCCGAGGTGCGATTTAACGCGACATTATCCCTACCGATGTGTTGCGCTACGGCGCGGCCTTCGAATGCACGTGCTCGGGCCGCACGCCGAGCGCCAGCAGGCGCGCCGGAATGCCCTGGAGCCATGGCAGCGCGGTGATGAGGCGCACGATCAGCGGCACCTTCAGCGGCCGGTCGCCGCTCCGCAGGGCGCCGCTGATGATGTTGTTCTGCACGAGCACCTGCATGCGCTGCGTCATCTTCACCGGGAACTCGCGGCGGCGCCTGACGGCATCGAGCTCGCCCTCGGACGGGCAGCCAAGCTGAAGCTTGTCCGCCAGCAGATTGGCGGTCGCGACAGCATCCTGAACGGCGAGATTGACGCCGACGCCGCCGACCGGCGACATCGCGTGCGCGGCATCGCCGATGCAAAGCAGGCCCGGCCGCGTCCAGCGCGACAGCCGGTTGATCGCGACAGTCAGCAGCTTGACGTCGTCGAAGCTCTTCACGTCGGCAATGCCTGCCTTGAGGACCGGCGCCATGCGCACGATGTCGTCGAGCAGCGCCTGCAGCCCCCTCGCCTTCACCGCCTGGTGCTGTCCCTTGGCGATGACATAGGCGCATTGCCAATAGTCGCCGCGGTCGAAGGTGATCATCATCTTGCCGGGCTCGACCCGCGCGAACACGTTCTCGGTCTCGCCGGGTCTGCGGCCGGCGCGAAACCACAGCACGTCCATCGGCGCGCCGATCTCCTCGACCGCGAGGCCCGCGCGCTCGCGCACGGTCGAATGCCGGCCGTCGCAGGCGATGGTGAGATCGGCTTCGACGTCGATGAGGCCGTCAGGCGTCTTCGCACGCACGCCGGCGATGGTCTCGCCGCGGCGGATCAGATCGACCGCCTCGGTGCTCATCATCACCTCGAGCGAGGCAAAGCGCCGGCCGGCCTCGCGCAGGAAATTCAGGAAGTCCCATTGCGGCATGAAGGCGATGAAGGGGTATTTGGTGCGCAGCCGCGAAAGATCGGCGATGCGCACCGGCGTGCCGCCGAACAGGCCGTCCATCTTCTGCAGGCGCTGATGCGGCAGCTTCAGGAAGCCGTCGATCAGGCCGAGCTCGTCCATCACTTGCAGCGTCGAGGGGTGCACGGTGTCGCCGCGAAAATCGCGGAAGAAATCCGCATGCTTCTCCAGCACCACGACCTCGATGCCGGCCCGCCCCAGGAGATAGCCGAGCATCATGCCCGCAGGTCCGCCGCCGACGATGCAGCAGCGGACTTGTTTCGTCCGGTTCGATGGTTGGCCGGATGTCATTGCAGCCACGATCCGATGTGAGATCGATCAGATATGGCCGGCAATGTAACGCCGATTCCGATCGAGCGGAGCTTGAAATCTGGATGCGCGATGCCAGCATTGGCCGGCGGCTCGGATCGTGCCGGCCCGTCCGATCCCGGGAATAAGTCGCGCCCCCTGTTGTTATCAGGAGATACGACCCGACAAGGGCATCCGAGGGAAACGTTTAACGTGGCATGGTTGCTTGCAGGGGTGGCAGCCTGGCTGACCATCAACATCGCGCTGGTCTATCTGCGCACGCGCCGAGCCGGCGATGCGGAAGAGAACGAGCCGCGGATCTAGCTCTGGCTGCGGCAGCCGTTCGCGTCAGGGCCGCCGGGCGCCACTTGCTAGGCAACAAATAGGCCCGCACCACGCAGGCCTATCCTGAACAGCAGCCAGCCTATTTCTGATCTTCGTTGCTGGTCCCGGTGCCCGGGCTGCCGATCGGCAAGCCGTTCGGCGCATGACCGACACCCGCGTTCCGTTCGGCTTGCGCGGCCGATGGCGAGGTGCCGTTTGCGGTCGGCGGCTGCACGTTCGGATTGTTCTGGCTCCTGTTGGTGTTGACGTTCGCCCCGGTCGTGGTGCCCTGCGTTCCCATGCCGGAAGGCGCCGACGGCCCCGAATTGGCGCTGCTGGAGGATGTGCCCATTCCGGCGCCCGAGCTCGCCGCGGACCCGGCCCCGCCAGTTCCCGTTCCCGCAGCAGCACCGGCACTGGCACCGCCACCCGCACCGCCGCCTGCTCCGCCTGCTCCCCCTCCTCCTCCGCCGCCGCCACCTCCTTGAGCGAAGGCCGCGGTCGAAAGTGCCGCACAAGCAATGGTCACGAGGATGGACTTGCGGATCATGGATCGTCTCCCTGGTTTGCGGGACAATCCAGGTCGCCCGGAAGTTGTTCCACTTCCGAGCATCACAACCTATCCGCCGACAATCGCCCTCAGTTGTTGCTGCGGTTCGCGCTGCGAAAACTCTTGATCTCGGACACGCTGCCGTCGCGATAGGTCAGCTCAACGGAGACGGACTGCGTGCTCGGGGCGAGCTTCATGTAGAGCGGCATGCCGGCGGTGATAGCGCTGGGATCGCGCATGTCGCAGGGCGGCATCTTCAGCACCTGGTTAGGCACGGCGGTGTCGATGCCGATGCGCACCTCGCGGATGGCGCAACGGTAGGACACGAGGTGCGTGTAGTAGACGAGCAGCCCGTTGAAATCGCGGAACGAGAGCCAGCTCGTCGACGTCATGTCGAGGATCTTGCGCTGGTCGCGGATCAGGGCGGCCTCGGGATCGAACCGGATCGGAAACGGCCCCTGCATGTCGCCGGACTGGTCGACATAGCGGACCTCGATGGTGCCGGCCTGCGCATCCCCAGGCAATTCGATCGAGGGATTCGGCATCCGCTTGCGGGTGCGCGGATCGAGCGTGTCGATGAATCCGGTCTCGCGGAAATCGCCCTTGCCGGCCATGCGCCAGGAAATGCCGAGCGTCGGGTCGGCGAACGAGAACACCACGCTCCAGCCGCCATTGTGCCGCGAGAAGCTCGCGATCGGCGCGTTGAGAGTCTCCTCCTTCGGCAGCTGCGGCACCGACACCGGCGGCAGCGCAGCGAGCTTCTGCGGCGCCGGATCGTCGGAACGCGCGACGGCATCCTTGGCGAGACCGCTGAGGAAGACGTCGTCCACCATCTGGTCGAAATAAACCGGCACCTGCCTGTGCTTCACGGTATCGGCCAGCTCGCTGACCGCGCGGCGGGTGCGCTGCGCCACCTGCACGAGGTTCTCGCCGGGCTTGAGCAGCTCCTTGGCGAAGGTGCGCGTGAACACCGAATTGGGATTGGTGTCGTCGTTGGACAGGCGATCGAGCGCGGTCTGGCGGGGACCGGCCGAGAACACCGAGAACACGCCCTCGGGCAATTGCGTCATCGGCGCGAGCCCGCCGGCGCCGGCAACCGCGCGGGTGCCCTTGCGCTCGAACGGGTTGTTGCGGCAGGCGTCGAACACCAGGATCGAGGTCCGCGCCTTCTTGTTCTGCAGGCGCTCGACGATGCGATCGGCAAGGATCGCGGAGTCCCGCACCAGCTCTTCCTGGCCTTCCGTCGCCGCCGGCACGTCGGTCGGCAGCAGGTAGTTCTGGCCCGCGATCTCGAAGCCGTGGCCGGCGTAGAAGAAGAACGCGGTATCACCGGGCTCGATCGCCTTGTCGAAGGCGAGCAGCGTCTCGGAGAATTGCTGCCGGCTCTGGTTCTCCGCCACCATCACCGAGAAGCCGAGCTGCTTCAGCGTGTCGCCCATGGTGCGGGCGTCGTTGACCGCCTTGAGCAGCTTCGGCACGTTCCTGTAATCGTTGTTGCCGACGACCAGCGCAACGCGCTTCTCGGCAAAAGCCGGAAGCGCAAAGCCGCTCAGGCCCGCCGCGAGGCCAAGGGTCGCCAGAATTCTGAAAAGCCGACGCATCATCGCAATTTCCCGTTGCAGAACGGCGGAGAGGCCGCTTCCTTCGAACGGCAGTTCATTGGACCCCCTGCCGCTGAGGGATAGTCGGCACAGGCGTAACGACGGTTCAAGGGCCCACGACATGGCTCCCGGCGACTTCCGGGCGCTGGGGGCACGGATCGGCGTTAGCCGCCGCGCCGGGGGCCCGCTCGGTCAATGCGTCGGCCGAAAAACCCTAGCCGCGCCCGAGATTTGGGCAAAAACCTCAGGTTTTTTAGGGCCTTCCCGCGCCTGCTCCATTGACTTTGGCCGATTCCCGCCTATGTTCCGTGGCAACGCGGCTCAGATCGAAGAGCGATTCCTGAGCGTTGCGCTTCGTTCGCGTGAGTCAGCACCCCCAGCTTCTTTGAGAGCGCGCCGTTTCGGGGTGGAACGCGACAGCCTTATCACCCTCGATTCCGAACGGCGGTTTCGACCAGAGGCTCAATGTCCTTTTCAAATCTCGGACTGTCCGAAAAAGTCCTCGCCGCAGTGGCGGCCACCGGTTACACCACCCCGACCCCCATCCAGGAACAGGCGATCCCCCACGTCCTCGCACGCAAGGACGTGCTCGGCATCGCCCAGACCGGCACCGGCAAGACCGCGGCCTTCGTGCTGCCGATGCTCACCATCCTCGAAAAAGGGCGCGCCCGGGCACGGATGCCCCGCACCCTGATCCTCGAGCCGACCCGCGAGCTCGCGGCCCAGGTCAAGGAGAACTTCGACCGCTACGGCGCCGGGCAGAAACTGAACGTGGCCCTGCTGATCGGCGGCGTCTCCTTCGGCGACCAGGATGCCAAGCTGACGCGCGGCGTCGACGTGCTGATCGCAACCCCCGGCCGCCTGCTCGACCACACCGAGCGCGGCGGTCTCCTGCTCACCGGCGTCGAGCTGCTCGTCATCGACGAAGCCGACCGCATGCTGGACATGGGCTTCATCCCCGACATCGAGCGCGTCTGCAAGCTCGTCCCGTTCACACGGCAAACGCTTTTCTTCACCGCGACCATGCCGCCGGAGATCCGGCGCATCACCGAAACCTTCCTGCACAATCCGCAGAAGGTCGAGGTCTCCAAGCCCGCCACCACCGCCGTCACCGTCACGCAGGTCCAGGTGCCTGCCGGCCGCGAGGCGCACGAGAAGCGCGAGCTGCTGCGCCGCCTGCTGCGCGAGGCCAAGGACCTCAAGAACGCGATCATCTTCTGCAATCGCAAGCGCGAGGTCGCGGTTGTTCACAAATCGCTGCAGAAGCACGGTTTCAGCGTCGGCGCGCTGCACGGCGACATGGATCAGTCGGCCCGCACGGCCGCACTCGAGCAATTCCGCAAGGGTGAGCTGCCCCTGCTGGTCGCCTCCGACGTCGCCGCCCGCGGCCTCGACATTCCCGAGGTCAGCCACGTCTTCAATTTCGACGTCCCCCATCACGCCGACGATTACGTCCACCGCATCGGCCGCACCGGCCGCGCCGGCCGCACCGGCACCGCGATCTCGATCGTGACGCCGCTCGACCAGAAGTCGATGGTGGCCATCGAGAAACTGATCGGCCAGAGCATTCCGCGCGCCGAAGGCGATTACGAAATCCAGGCTGAATCCTCCGACGGGTCCGAACGTCCGCGCGAGGCGCGTGGCCGCGAACGTTCACGCGGCGGACGCGGCAAGCCGCAGCGCGGCCGCGACCGTGAGCGCAGCCACGAGCCGCGCGAGGCGCGTGGCGAGGCAAGGCATTCCTCTGAAGCAAGGCATTCTGAAGCGAGGCATTCGTCCGAGACGAGGCAGCCCGCCGAAGCAAGGCATCGGGCCGACGAGAAGCCCGCCGGCGAGCCGCGTCGCGGCGCGCGCCAGCAGGCCAACAATGCGCATGTGCCGTCGATCGGCCGTCCCGAACCGCGCCGCCAGCGCGAGGCCGATACCGAGCCCGGCGATCATTCGCACCTGCCGGCGTTCTTGCTCCGGCCCGTGCGTTCGTCTCCCGCCGGCGCCTGAAGCGCGGACGCGCGCTCCAGGTTTCAGTTGCGGAAACGGGAAGCACACGTTTTTAGATGCTTCGTGAACGTATATTTACGGGGCGTTCACGATCGTCCGTTAGCCTACGAACATAATTTAAGCATTGCTGCGGTCGCCGGCGCTCCGACCGCTGTGGGGTATGTTCTGTGGTCAAGGTGCTCGACGAACACGAACGCACGATGGCGTTCGCCGAAGTTGCGCTCGGTCAGATCCGATCGCTTCGGCAGACGGCGATTCCCCGCAATTACGAGATCTGGTACGTTTACGCGACCGGCTACAACGCTCCGCTCAACAAGATCGTCAACGAGACGCTGGCGCGCAGCGGCAAGCTGACCGAGGCCGACCTCGAGCAGATCTACGAGACCTATCTTTCCCACATCAAGACCACCGACCGCATCGACAAGGTCGGCGCGCGCGTCATCGGCGAGATCGACGACGTGATGAAGGTCTTGAGCGACGCCCTCGGCATGACCGGCTCCTACGATACCACCCTGTCCGGCGCGGCTGCGAAGCTGTCGTCGGCCGAGAACCGCGACCAGATCAAGACGATCGTCGAAACGCTGCTGCGCTCGACCAGCGAGATGCGCGAGACCAACAAGGCGCTGGAAGACCGCCTGGCGCTGTCGAAGAACGAGATCAGCAATCTCCAGCAGAGTCTGGAGGCGATCCGCGCCGAGAGCCTGACCGATCCTCTCACCGGGCTTGGCAACCGCAAATATTTCGACCGCATGATCGACATGGCCGTGCAGAGCGCGCTGGCCTCGGGCGAGCCGCTGTCGCTGCTGCTGTTCGACATCGACCACTTCAAGTCGTTCAACGATTCCTACGGACATCTCACCGGCGACCAGGTGCTGCGGCTCGTCGGCCTGTCACTGAAGCAGACCATCAAGGGCCAGGACATCACCGCGCGCTATGGCGGCGAGGAGTTCGCGGTCGTGCTGCCCAACACGGCGCTGCGGCAGGCCCTCACGGTGGCCGACCACATCCGCCGCGCGGTGATGGCGAAGGAATTGAAGAAGAAGTCCACCGGCGAGATCCTCGGCCGCGTCACCATCTCGGTCGGCGTCTCCATGCTCAAGCCGAACGACGACACCGACGCCCTGATCGAGCGCGCCGATGCCTGCCTCTACGCCGCCAAGCGCAACGGCCGCAACCGCGTGATCTGCGAGGCGGATCCGGAATACGCGGTCGAGTCGCACGGCCGCGTGGCGTAGATCTCCATCAATTGCCGCAGGGAGTCGTAGGACCTCCTAGCCTTGGTCAAGAGCTTTCGTGCCTTGGTGAACCAGGGTAGCGCGGTGCTCACCGCAGTCCAGGACGCTTCGCGCCGGCTACGCCGGTGCCGATGGCATCCTGGACAGCGGCTGGGGCGCGGGTCCTACGTCGGTGCTCAAGGCACAGGTGGGCAAGGCGGCTCCCGGCGGATCGGCCCGGCCGACCAGCCTACACCAACTGACTGGCCTCCGAACGCCAGAAGGGTACAGGGTGGGCAAAGCGAAGCGTGCCCACGCCATTCTTCCAGCCATGATGAGGCTGTGGGCACGGCGCAAGTGCGCCTTTGCCCACCCTACGAGACCGCCTCTATCGCGTCGGAACCGGCTTGGCGCCGCGGTAATCGTAGAAGCCGCGCTGGGTCTTGCGGCCGAGCCAGCCGGCCTCGACGTATTTCACCAGCAGCGGGCACGGGCGGTATTTGGAGTCTGCGAGGCCCTCGTGCAGCACCTGCATGATGGAGAGACAGGTATCGAGCCCGATGAAATCGGCCAGCTCGAGCGGGCCCATCGGATGGTGTGCCCCGAGCTTCATCGCAGCATCGATCGCCTCGACATTGCCGACGCCTTCATAAAGCGTGTAGATCGCCTCGTTGATCATCGGCAGCAGGATGCGGTTGACGATGAAGGCCGGAAAATCCTCGGAGACCGCGACCTGCTTGCCGAGCTTGGCGACGAATTCCTTGGAGGCCTCGAAGGTCGCATCGTCGGTGGCGATGCCGCGGATCAGCTCCACCAGCTCCATCAGCGGAACCGGATTCATGAAGTGAATGCCGATGAAGCGCTCGGGCCGGTCGGTGGCGGCGGCAAGCCGCGTGATCGAGATCGAGGACGTGTCGGAGGCGACGATCGCCTCCGGCTTCAGCACCGCGCAGAGCTCGTGGAAGATCTTGCGCTTGACCTCTTCCTTCTCCACCGCGGTCTCGATCACGAGGTCGCAATCGGCGAGGTCGTCGAGCTTTTCGGCCGGCGTGATGCGCGCCATCGCCTTGGCCTTGTCGTCCTCGGAAACCGCCTTCTTGGAGACCTGGCGCGCCAGATTGCCGTTGATGGTGGCCATGCCCGACTTGAGGCGGTCGGCCGAGATGTCGTTGAGCACCACGTCGAAGCCGGCGAGCGCCGCGACATGCGCGATGCCGTTGCCCATCTGACCCGCGCCGATCACGCCGACCTTCTTGATCACTGCCGCCATATTGTCATCCACCGGAACCGCGCGACGCGCGCCCTTGCCACTGCCCCTTGAGCCGGGAGGTCCGATTTAATCAGAACCTTGGCTCGAAACCTAGATTGGATCGCGCCGAAGGCGTGCCCCACGCCAAGAAAACGGCTCAAAAAAGCAACACCGGCCGGAGTTTATACCTCCGGCCGGTGTTTTCGACGTCTTTTACTTGCCGAGCTTGCCGAGTTCGGCCGTCAGCTCCGGAACCGCCTGGTAGAGGTCGGCGACCAGGCCGTAATCGGCAACCTGGAAGATCGGCGCGTCCTCATCCTTGTTGATCGCGACGATCACCTTGGAGTCCTTCATGCCGGCCAGATGCTGGATGGCGCCGGAAATGCCGACGGCGACATAGAGCTCGGGCGCCACGACCTTGCCGGTCTGGCCGACCTGCCAGTCGTTCGGCGCATAGCCGGCGTCCACCGCCGCGCGAGAAGCACCGACACCGGCCCCGAGCTTGTCAGCGAGCGGCTCGATGTACTTGGCGAAATTCTCGCGGCTCTGCATGGCACGGCCACCGGAGACGATGATCTTGGCCGAGGTCAGCTCGGGCCGATCGCTCTTGGCGACCTCCTCGCCGACGAAGGTCGACAGGCCCGGATCGGCCGCAGCCTGAACGGCCTCCACCGGTGCGCTGCCGCCCTCGCCCGCAGCGGCGAAGGTCGAGGTCCGCACCGTGATGACCTTCTTGGCGTCCTTCGACTTCACCGTCTGGATGGCGTTGCCGGCATAGATCGGGCGCTCGAACGTATCAGGCGCGACCACCTTGATGATCTCCGAGACCTGCATGACGTCGAGCAGCGCGGCGACGCGCGGCATCACGTTCTTGAAGCGCGAGGTCGCGGGCGCGACGATGGCGTCATAGCCGGACGCCAGCGAGACGATCAGCGCGGCCAGCGGCTCGGCAAGATCGTGCGCATAGAGGTCGCCGTCGGCGAGCCGCACCTTCTTCACGCCGGCGAGCTTGGCAGCGGCATCGGCCGCGGCCTTGGCGTTCTGGCCGGCGACGAGAACCTCGACATCCGCGCCGAGCGCGCTAGCTGCTGTCAGGGCCTTGTTGGTGGCGTCCTTGAGCGACGCATTGTCGTGTTCGGCAATCAGAAGCGTCGTCATCAGAGCACCCCGGCTTCGTTCTTGAGTTTCGACACCAGCTCGGCGACGTCCTTGACCTTGACGCCGGCCTTGCGGCCCGCAGGCTCAGTCGTCTTGAGAACCTCGAGACGCGCGGCAATGTCGACGCCGTAATCGGCGACGGTCTTCTCCGCGATCGGCTTCTTCTTCGCCTTCATGATGTTGGGCAGCGAGGCGTAACGCGGCTCGTTGAGACGGAGATCCGTGGTGACGATCGCCGGTCCCTTCAGCTGCACGGTCTGCAATCCGCCGTCGACTTCGCGGGTCACCTTGAAGCCTGAGCCTTCGACCTCGAGCTTGGAGGCGAACGTCGCCTGCGACCAGCCGAGCAGTGCAGCCAGCATCTGGCCAGTCTGGTTCGAATCGTCGTCGATCGCCTGCTTGCCGAGGATGATGAGTCCCGGCTGCTCTTCTTCCGCGATTTTCTTCAGGATCTTGGCGACCGCGAGCGGCTCGACTGCGCCTTCCGCTTTCACCAGGATGCCGCGATCGGCGCCCATGGCAAGACCCGTACGGATCGTCTCCGACGCCTGCGCCGGCCCGATGGAGACCACCACGACTTCGGTCGCCTTGCCGGCTTCCTTCAGGCGCAGCGCTTCCTCGACCGCGATTTCGTCGAACGGGTTCATCGACATCTTGACGTTGGCGAGTTCAACGCCCGATCCATCGCCCTTGACGCGGACCTTGACGTTGTAATCGACCACCCGCTTTACCGGCACTAAGACCTTCATCGATCCTCTTTCACTCAATTTGGGAGGGGGGTTATCAACTGGCGCGGAACCTAAAGGCCTGATCTGCCCCGGTCAACGCGCGAACGGGCCTAAATTTGGCCTCCTGAAATGCGGAAGGCGCGATGGTCAACGGTTCTGGCCGGGAACCCAAAGCACGTCACCGGCGCCATTGCCGTTGGCGGTCCGGCTGCCCACGAACAGGAAGTCCGAGAGGCGATTCATATATTGGATGCCAGCTGCGCTGACCGGCTCGCCGGGCCGGGCCGCCAGTTCCACGATGACCCGTTCCGCCCTGCGGCATATCGTGCGCGCCACATGGAGATGGGCCGCCGCTGGCGTGCCGCCGGGAAGCACGAACGAGGTGAGCGGGGCAAGCTTGTCGTTGAGCGCGTCGATGTCGCGCTCGAGCCGCTCGACCTGGCTCGCCACCACCCGCAGGCGCTCGGCCTTGCCTTCGCGCTCGGGCACCGCGAGATCGGCGCCGAGATCGAACAGATCGTTCTGGATGCGGCCGAGCATCGCATCGAGCTCGGGCAGGTCTTGCGTATGGAGCCTGACCACGCCGATCGCGGCGTTGGTCTCGTCGACGGTGCCATAGGCCTCGATGCGCAGATCGTATTTCGGACGCCGCTCGCCGGTTCCGAGCGCGGTCGTGCCGTCGTCGCCGGTCTTGGTGTAGATGCGGTTCAATACGACCATCTCAGCGCCCCATCGCCCAGACCGCGAGCATCGCGATGATGATCGCCACGAACTGGAGCAGCACGCGCCAGCGCATCAATTTCTGCGAGGTGTTGGGCGAGCCGCCGCGCATCATGTTGATGAGGCCGAGCAGCAGCACCAGGGCCACGGCGCCGGCCGCCGCCGGCAGGATGAAAGTCGTCAGGAGAGATGCCATTGGGGGGTGATAACACCGTGCGCGCCGGTCCGCCATCTCCTCAGTTTCGTCATTTCGGGGCGATGCGCTGCGACCGCGCTGAGCGAGGCGCGGCGCTTCGCGATCTGGCTTTTGAGCCGATAATGTCAGAAGCTGGCTACATGATTTCCGATTTGCATCCGGCATCGACCGTCTTCCCCTCTCCCCGCCTGCTGCGCGCGGGAGCAGTACGGGGCGTCCAGTGAAAGCCGTCCGCTACATCTACGTCGTCGCGATGGATGCGTTCTATACGTTCCTGGCTGACGACGGCTGGGCAATCGCAAGCCACATCGCGCTGTCGACACTGATGGCGCTGTTCCCGTTCCTGATCGTGCTGACCTCGCTGGCCGGCTTCTTCGGCTCCAAGGAGCTCGCCGACCAGGCCGCAAGCCTGATGCTCCAGGTCTGGCCCAAGCAGGTCGCCGATTCGATCTCCGGCGAGGTCCATGACGTGCTGACCACGACCCGGACCGGACTGCTCACCATCGGCGCTGCGCTTTCGGTCTATTTCGCCTCCAACGGTGTCGAGGCGCTGCGGGTCGCACTCAACCGCGCCTATGCGGTGGTCGAGATGCGGAGCTGGTACTGGCTCCGGCTGGAATCGATTGCCTATACGATCATCGCGGCCTTCACTGCCCTTGCCATGGCGTTCCTGATCGTGCTCGGCCCGCTGATCATCGAGGCGACGCGGCGCCACATTCCCCTGTTCGTCGAATCCAACGAAAGCATTCTCACCTGGGTGCGCTACGGCATCTCCATCGGCGCGCTGGTGGTGGCGCTGCTCATCCTGCACGCTTGGCTGCCGGCGGGGCGCCGCAGCTTCCTCCAGATCCTGCCGGGCATCGTCTTCACCATCGTGGCATCGCTGATCTCGAGCATCGTGTTCGGACAATATCTGGCGCGCTTCGCCAACAATTACGTGACCATGTATGCGGGGCTTGCCTCGGTCATCATCGCGCTGGTGTTTCTGTACTTCATCGCCGCGATCTTCGTTTACGGCGGCGAGCTCAACGCCGCGATCATCAAGTCGCGGCTTCCTCACGGCGTGTCGCTTCAAGCAGCGCAGTCGCTAAAGCCCTCGGAGACACAGGCTTGACCAGGAAGGCGTCGGCGCCGGCTTCGCGCGAGGCCGCTTCGTCCTCGCCGCGGCCGGACACCCCGATGATCGGGATCCGGGCCAACGGCGCCTCCATGGTGCGAATCCGCCTGATGGCCTCGACGCCGCCGATGCCCGGCAGCACCATGTCCATCAGCACCGCATCGAAAGCGCCTTGCGCCAGCCGGCCGACAGCGTCCTCGCCCCGCCCGATGAACTCGGCATGATGGCCGAGCTCGGTCAAGATCGTGTTGAGCACGACGCGGCCGAACGGGTTGTCCTCGACGCTGAGGACGCGCAGCGCCGCGGCCGCATCCGTCCCGGCCTCGTCCTTCGCCTTGCTGGATTGGTCCGGTCCGGAGGCATCCAGCGATACCGTCAGGGTGAAGGTGGCGCCGCCACCGCGGCGCGGTGCGACGGTGATGTCGCCGCCCATCGCCCGCGCCAATTGCTTGACCGAGGATAGGCCAAGGCCGGCGCCGCCGAAGCGTGAGGCGATGGTGACATTGGCCTGGGTGAACGGGCGGAACAGCCGCTTGATCTCGCCCATGGTGAGGCCGATGCCGCTGTCGGACACCGCGAAAGCGATGCCGACCCTGTCCTTGCCTTTGGCTTTGCCCTTCTCTTTGCCCCTGGTGGGAGCGACCGCGAGCGCCACGCCGCCCTGGTCCGTGAATTTCACGGCATTGTCGATCAGGTTCTCGAGCGCTGCGCGCAGCCGGACGGGATCGCCGACCACGAGGCCGGGAAGCTTGTCGGAGATCTCGACCTGGGCCTGGAGACCCTTGGCCGCGGCGCGCCCCGCAAGCGAATCGCCGGCGCTGCGGGCGAGCGTGCGCAGGTCGAACAGATCCTGCCGCAGCGTGCTGCCGCCCTTCGCCGCCCCCTTGCCGTTTCTGGCTGCATCGACGAACAGCGTGGCAAGGCTCGCCAGATGCTCGGCCCCGGCCTTGATGGTGTCGGCCCAGCGCCGCTCCCGTTCGCCGAGATCGGAGGTCGCCAGCAGGTCGCTGATCGCCAGAATGCCAGTCAGCGGCGTGCGAACCTCATGGGCAAAGGCGGCGAGCGCCGCCTGGACCACATCAGGCGCGACCCTCCTGGTGCTGCGCTTGCGCACCTGCCCAGCCGCCCCGGGCCGCTTCCGAGGCGGCCGCCTGGACGTCTTCGTGGTGCGCGCTGGGCGCTTCTTCGCCGCCATGAATCCCCTTCGAAGTATCCCCTTCGGACCCCCGGGCTGTTGCCGAGCATGGCACGGCGAAACACCCGGAGTCACGGCGACGTTTCGCTAACCCCCAGAGAAACTTAACCTAATCCCACCAGCTGGCGGATATCGGCAGGCGTGACGCCGGCCGCGCGCAAGTCGCGCAGACCGGTCGAGCGGCTCGATTTCGACAGCTTCCGCCCCTCGCCGTCGCAAATCAGCCGGTGATGGCGGTAGGCCGGTTCGCCCAGGCCGAGCAGCACCTGGAGCAGGCGATGGACGGAAGTTGCGTGAAACAAATCCTGGCCGCGCACGATCTCGCTGACGCCCTGAAGCGCGTCGTCGACCACGACGGACAGATGGTAGCTGGTCGGAATCTCCTTGCGGGCGAGGATCACGTCGCCCCAGGCCTGCGGTCGCGCCGGCACGGAGCCGCACTCGCCGTCTGGCCCTTCGCCGTGCTCAACCCAGCTCAGACGGGCGGCATGGCGGCAGGCGGCCTGCATGTCGAGCCGAAGCGCATAGGGCGCGCCTGACGCGATCAAATGCGACCGCTCGTCAGCCGACAATGATCTGGCATCGCCGGGATAAAGCGGCGCGCCGTCGGGATCGCGCGGCCACGGCCCGTCGGCCTCGCGTGCGGCAACGAGCTTTGCGATCTCAGCCCGGCTCTCGAAGGCGGGATAGACGAGACCGAGCGCCGACAGTCTATCCAGCGCTGCGCGATAATCGGCGAGATGCTCCGACTGCCGCCGCACCGGCGTCTCCCAGGAGATTCCAAGCCAAGCGAGATCTTCATAGATCGCCGCCTCATATTCCGGCCGGCAACGCGTCGCGTCGATGTCCTCGATCCGCAACAGCAGCCGCCCGCCGGTCTCCTGCGCGCGCTCGAAATTCAGCAGCGCGGACAAGGCGTGGCCGAGATGGAGGAAGCCGTTGGGGCTGGGGGCAAATCGGAAAACGGGTGGCGCCATGCGAAAGGACTCGTCATGGCCGGGCTTGTCCCGGCCATCCACGTTCTTCGGTATCACACCGCGAGCGTGTCAAGGTCACGGACTTACGGACACGCTCTCCCATGCTAAACATGCTCGGTGGCCAGAGAGACGTGGATGGCCGGGACAAGCCCGGCCATGACGACAGAGGGCTCGCCAGATTGTCATGACCATCCATCTCGAAACCCAATCCGATCTCGAAGAAGCCGTCCACGCGCTGATCAAGCGCGATCCGCGCCTGAAGCCGGTGCTCGAGATCGCGGGCATGCCGGCGTTGCGGCGGCGCGAGCCGGGCTTTGCGGGGCTTGCCCACATCGTCTGCGGACAGCAGCTCTCGACCGCGAGCGCCGCGGCGATCTGGGGTCGGCTGTCGGCGGCCTTCGATCCGTTCGACCACGACGCGGTGCGTCGCGCCCGAACAGATCGGCTGGGACGGCTCGGCCTGTCCGCCGCGAAGATCAAGACGCTGAAGCACCTGGCGCGCGAGATTAGCGCGCAGCGGCTGAACCTCGACGTGCTGGCCGAGGAAGACGCTGACGCCGCGCATCACACGCTGATCGCGCTGCCCGGCATCGGCCCCTGGACCGCGGACGTCTACCTCCTGTTCTGCCTCGGGCATGGCGATGCCTGGCCGGCCGGCGACCTCGCGGTGCAGGAGGGCATCAGG
Organism: Bradyrhizobium sp. WBOS07; assembly: GCF_024585165.1. Classification (NCBI taxonomy): domain Bacteria; kingdom Pseudomonadati; phylum Pseudomonadota; class Alphaproteobacteria; order Hyphomicrobiales; family Nitrobacteraceae; genus Bradyrhizobium; species Bradyrhizobium sp. WBOS07. The sequence goes on along the minus strand of NZ_CP029008.1, from coordinate 1,953,631 downwards.
ATCGGCCTCGGCCTCAAGGCGCGGCCGACGGAGAAGCAGATGGCGCCGCTCGCCGAGCCCTGGCGTCCCCTGCGCGGCGCGGCGGCGCATTTGTGGTGGGGCTATTATCGCGCGGTGAAGAAGCGCGAGGGCGTGCTCGCGGGCTCAAACTAGCCCCGCAGCCGCTCGCGGTCGGCGCGGGCGCACTTGGCGACGAAATCGACCACGGCCCTCACTGCGGACAGCTCGACCAGATCGGGATGGGCGAGCAGCCAGAGATCGGCGACGCTGACGAGCTTCTGCGGTGCGACCCGCACGAGGTCCGGATAGCTCTCCGCGACGAAGCAGGACAGCGCGGAGATCCCGATTCCCGCGCGCACCGCCGCCAGCATGTCGCCCTGCGACGAGCAGCGCATCACCATTGTGCCCTGGCGCGTGATCGCATCGCTCCATCGCGCCAATTGCGCATTGGAGTCCTGATCCGCAAAGCCGATGACGCTGTGGCCCTTCCATTCGCCGCTGCGTTCCGGCAAGGACCGGCCGGCCGCATAGTCGCGCGAGGCATAGAAGCCGGTGCCGAGACGGCCGATCTTGCGGCCAACCAGGTTCTCCTCGCCGCTGTCGACCGGACGCAGCACCACGTCGGCTTCGCGGCGCCGCACGCTGGCTGGAAACGGATGCGTGATGATCTCGAGCCGGATGTGATGGTGCGCTTCGAGGAAGGATCGCAGCCGCGGCATCAGCCAGTGCGAGGCCAGCGTCGCCCCGATCGACAGCTTGACCGTGCCGCGCGCCTTGCGGCCGCCGGCGCCGACGGCGGCCTCGGCGCGCAGCGCGGCGGCGGCCATCGCCTCCGCATGCTCGCGCAAGGTGCGGCCGTCGGCGGTGAGCACCAGGCCGTCGGCAGCGCGGGCCAGCAGCTTGGTGCCGAGCTGCGCCTCCAGCGCCGCGATCTTGCGGCTGACGGTCGGGTGGCTGGCGTGCAGCCGCCGCGCCGCGGCGGTGAAGCTGCCGGTGTCCGCTACCGCGACGAAGGTCTTGCAGAGATCCCAATCCACCGCCGGCTCCGTTCAAAGCTGAATGGACCTATGTTCAATATTGAACGATCTCGCGCCACCCGTCCAACCCTATAGTGCGCCAAACCGCGAGGGGGAGCACCCGCCCGCGCGACAATCGACATGGAAGCGCTCGATCATCGGCCGGCAGGCCGCTGACGTGCGTCGTCAGGAGGATCGGATGGCACTGCCCGCCTTGCTCAGGAATTCCCTGGAGCTGCCCGTCGTCGGCTCACCCCTCTTCATCGTTTCCGGCCCGGAGCTGGTGATCGCCCAGTGCAAGGCGGGCGTGGTCGGCTCGTTTCCCGCGCTCAACGCCCGTCCGGTCGAGAAGCTCGACGAGTGGCTGAGCCGGATCGAGGACGAGCTCGGCGAATACAAATCGCGCAATCCCGGCAAGAAGGTCGCGCCCTACGCCGTCAACCAGATCTGCCATGCCTCCAACGACCGGCTGATGAAGGACATGGAGACCTGCGTCAGGCACAAGGCGCCCATCATCATCACCTCGCTGCGGCCGCCGGCCGAGATCGTCGAGGCCGCGCATTCCTATGGCGGCCTCGTGTTCCACGACGTCATCAACGTCAAGCACGCGCGCAAGGCCGCCGAGCAGGGCGTCGACGGCCTGATCCTGGTCTGCGCCGGCGCCGGCGGACACGCCGGCACGCTGTCGCCCTTCGCGCTGGTGCGCGAGGTCAAGCAATGGTTCGGCGGCGCGATCCTGCTGTCGGGCGCGATCAGCGACGGTTTCGGCATCGCCTCCGCGCTGACGCTCGGTGCCGACCTCGCTTATATGGGCACGCGGTTCATCGCGACGCAGGAAGCCAATGCCGACGAAGCCTACAAGTCCGCGCTGACGCAGCACGCCGCGCACGACATCGTCTACACCAACCTATTCACCGGCGTGCACGGCAATTATCTGGGACCGTCGATCGCGGCCGCAGGGCTTGATCCGGGCAATCTTCCCGCAGCCGACAAATCCAAAATGAACTTCGGCTCCGGCGGCAACATGAAGTCGAAGGCGTGGCGCGATATCTGGGGATCGGGCCAGGGCATCGGCCAGATCCTGGATGCCCCGCCGGTCGCCGAACTCGTGGACCGGATGAAAGGAGAATTCGACCAGGCCCGGCAGGATTTCCTAATGCGCGCGACCGCCTGACGGCGCGATCCGGCGACGAGATTGGACTGACAACGACAACGGGAGGACATCATGAAGCTGGCAGCCGCACTGTTCGGCCTATCCTTGCTGGCGTTCGCCGGCGGCAGTGCCCATGCCGAGGGCAGCGACGAAATCCGGATCGGGCAGACCCTGCCCTATAGCGGCCCGGCATCCGGCTTTGGGACGATCGGACGGACCCAGGAGGCGTTCTTCGAGAAGATCAATGCCGAGGGCGGCATCAACGGCCGCAAGGTCAAGTTCATCACGCTGGATGATGCCTACTCGCCGCCGAAGACGGTGGAGCAGACCCGCAAGCTGGTGGAGCAGGACGAGGTGCTGATGATGTTCGGCTCGCTCGGCACCGCCACCAACAGCGCCGTGCAGCGTTACCTCAACGGCAAGAAGGTGCCGCAGCTGTTCGTGCTCTCGGGCGCGACGAAATGGGCCGAGCCGCAGAAATATCCGTGGACCATGCCCGGCATGGCTGCCTACGAATCCGAGGGCGTGGTCTACGCCAAGCACGTGCTGCGGACCAAGCCCGGCGCGAAGATCGCCATCCTGTCCCAGAACGACGATTTCGGCCGCGACTATGTCGCCGGCTTCAAGCGCGCGCTCGGCGACAAGGCCGCGGGCATGATCGTCGCGGAGCAGACCTACGAGACCAGCGCGCCGACGATCAGCTCGCAACTTTCGACACTGAAAGCGTCGGGCGCCGACGTGCTGTTCGGCGTCGTGCTCGGCAAGTTCACCTCGCAGATGATCAAGGGCGTCGCCGAGATCGGCTGGAAGCCCGATCTGTTCTTCGTGCCGACGTCGGCGTCATCGATCTCGTTCCTGGAGCCGGCCGGGCTCGACAATGCGGTCGGCCTGATCTCGTCGAGCAACCAGAAGGACACGATGGACCCGCAATGGGCCGGCGATCCCGGCGTGAAGGAATACTTCGCCTTCATGAAGCAATACATGCCGACCGCAGACCTCTCCAACTCCAACTACGCGGCCGGTTACCATTACGCGACGCTGCTGATGACGGTCCTGAAGGCGTGCAAGGACGATGTCAGCCGCGACAACATCATGCGCCAGGCCGCCTCACTGAAGGAGGTAAAGCTGCCGCTGCTGCTGCCGGGCATCAGCGTGAGCACCGGCCCCGACGATTATCTGCCGTTCCAGCAGCTGCAGCTCCGGCGCTTCAACGGCAAGAGCTGGGTCGGCTTCGGCGACGTGCTCGACGATCGCTAGGGTCTTGCGGAAGGGAACACGCCATGATCATCAGCGGCGAACGCCGGATCGGCTATGACGAGATCCAGGCGCGCATCAGGCGCGCGGCAAGCGGCCTTCGCGCCCTCGGGCTTGCCGAGGGCGCCCCGGTCGCCATGATGCTGCGCAACGATTTCGCCCTGTTCGAGGTGGTCGCGGCCTCCGCTGCGCTGGGCAGCCCGGTGGTGCCGATCAACTGGCATCTCAAGGCGGAAGAAGTCCGCTACATCCTGTCCGACAGCGGTGCCAATATCCTGGTCTGCCACGCCGACCTGCTGCCGCAGATCCGCGGCGGCATTCCGGAGGATGTCCGTCTCTTCGTGGTTCGGACGCCGCCCGAGCTCGCGGCGACCTTCGCCCTTCCCCTGGAGCTGACCGAAGTGCCGGCCGGACTGGCTGATTGGGACCGCTGGCGCGACGGCTATCCGGAAACGCAGGAGCCGCCGCGACGGGCCGCGGCGATGATCTACACCTCGGGAACGACTGGCATGCCGAAGGGCGTGCGGCGCATGCCGATGCAGCCCGAACAGGCCGCCGCCTCCGAACGCGTCGGTGCGATCGCCTACGGCATCAAGCCGCGCGAGGACCAGGTCGTGCTGATCAACGGTCCCATGTATCACTCGGCGCCGCATTCCTACGGCATGATGGCGTTCCGCTGCGGCTGCACGATTGTGCTTCAGGCGCGGTTCGACGCGGAGGAGCTGCTTGCGCTGATCGAGCGTCACCGCGTGACGCATATCCACATGGTGCCGACCATGTTCGTGCGCCTCTTGCGTCTGCCCGAAGCAATCAGGCAGCGGTACGATCTTTCGTCGCTGCGTTTCGTCGTGCACGGCGCGGCGCCCTGCCCGCCCGAGATCAAGCGGGCCATGATCGAATGGTGGGGACCGGTCATCAACGAATATTTCGGCTCGACCGAGACCGGCATCCCGGTGTGGCACTCTGCCGAGGAAGCCCTGAAGAAGCCCGGCACGGTCGGCCGCGTCATCGAAGGCGGCATCGTCAGGATCTTTCGCGACGACGGCAGCCGCTGCGGTGCCGGCGAGGTCGGCGAGATCTACATGCGTCAGACCGCGGTGCCCGACTTCGATTATCACGGCAAGGCGCAGGCCCGCGCCGAGGCCGGGCGCGACGGCCTCGTCAGCGTCGGCGACGTCGGCTATCTCGACGAGGACGGCTATCTGTTCCTGTGCGATCGCAAACGCGACATGGTGATCTCGGGCGGCGTCAACATCTATCCCGCCGAGATCGAGAACGTGCTGATCGGAATGCCGGGTGTACGCGATTGCGCCGTCTTCGGCATCCCCGACGCCGAATATGGCGAGCGGCTATGCGCCTGCATCGAGCCCGACACCGGCGCGCAGCTCTCCGCCGGTGCTGTGCAAGCCTGGCTGCGCGACCGGCTGGCCAACTTCAAGGTGCCGAAGGAGATCCAGTTCCTGAATGCGCTGCCCCGCGAGGCGACCGGAAAGATCTTCAAGCGCAAGCTGCGCGATCCCTATTGGGCGGACCGCAGGCCGGGCGGGGCTTAGCCACCCGTCGCCGAAGCCTCCCTGAAGCATCTCCGGCACATACCGTCCGAGCAGTGCCATATGCCGGCATTGCGCGGGTCACCCGCTTTTGGCGGCCTGCGAAACCGTATAGCCTCGACCAGAGGAAACGCCGCCAAGACGGCCACGAGGTCGCGCATGCTGGACAGGACGAAGGATATTGCCGCATCCGCGCAAGCCTGGCTCGACGCGTTCGAGCAAACGCTGAGCAAGCCCGAACCCGCGCTGGACCCTCTCTTCCTCGCCGACAGCTTCTGGCGCGACGTGCTGGCGCTGAGCTGGAACCTGCAGACGCTCGCCGGCCGCGACGCCATTGCCCATGCGCTGGCCGCACTCGCGCCCAAGGCGGCACCGGCCAATTTCAAGATCGCGCCCCACCGCGCACCGCCGCGCTGGGTCACGCGCGCCGGCCGCAACTGCGTCGAGGCGATCTTCGATTTCGAAACCGCGATCGGGCGCGGCAGCGGTATCGTCCGGCTCGCACCCAACGGCGCCGACGACGACGGTTTGAAAGCCTGGACGCTGCTGACCGCGCTCGACGAGCTGAAGGGCTTCGAGGAGCAGCTCGGCACCTCGCGCCCGCGCGGCCAGGCCTATTCGCGCGATTTCCGCGGGCCGAACTGGCTCGATTTGCGCAACGCCTCGCGCGATTATGCCGACCGCGATCCGGCCGTGCTGGTGGTCGGCGGCGGCCAGGCCGGGCTTGCGATCGCAGCGCGGCTGAAGCAGTTGCAGGTCGACACGCTGATCGTCGATCGCGAAATGCGGATCGGCGACAATTGGCGCAAGCGCTATCATGCGCTGACGCTGCACAACCAGGTGCAGGTCAATCACCTGCCCTACATGCCGTTTCCGCCGAGCTGGCCGACCTATATCCCCAAGGACAAGCTCGCCAACTGGTTCGAGGCTTACGTCGATGCGATGGAGCTGAACTTCTGGACCGGCACCGAATTCGAGGGCGGCGCCTATGACGAGGCCAACGGTCACTGGACCGTCACGCTGCGCCGCGCTGACGGCAGCAAGCGCACCATGCATCCGCGCCACGTGATCATGGCGACGGGCGTCAGCGGCATCGCCAACATTCCGGAGATTCCGAGCCTCACCAATTTCAAGGGGACGCTGCTGCATTCCAGCCGCTACGAGGACGGCGAGAGCTGGGCCGGCAAGCGTGCGATCGTCATCGGCACCGGCAACAGCGGCCATGACATCGCGCAGGATCTGTATTCCAGCGGCGCCGAGGTGACGCTGGTGCAGCGCTCGCCCACGCTCGTCACCAATATCGAGCCGTCGGCGCAGCTCGCTTACGCCACCTACAATGAAGGCACGCTCGAGGACAACGACCTGATCGCAGCCTCGATGCCGACGCCGCTCGCCAAGAAGACGCATGTCATGCTGACCGAGCAGTCGAAGCAGCTCGACAAGGAGCTGCTCGATGGCCTTGCCCGCGTCGGCTTCAAGCTCGACTTCGGCGAAGCCGGCACCGGCTGGCAATTCAAATACCTCACCCGCGGCGGCGGCTATTATTTCAACGTCGGCTGCTCCAACCTGATCGTCGAGGGCAAGGTCAAGCTCAGGCAGTTCGACGACATCGAGAGCTTCGTCGCAGACGGTGCGCGGATGAAGGACGGCACGACCATTGCGGCCGACCTCATCGTGCTTTCGACCGGATACAAGCCGCAGGAATATCTGGTGCGAAAACTGTTCGGCGATGCCGTGGCCGACCGCGTCGGTCCGATCTGGGGCTTTGGCGACGGCTTCGAGCTGCGCAACATGTATGCGCGCACCAGGCAGCCTGGGCTCTGGTTCATCGCCGGCAGCCTGGCGCAGTGCCGCATCAACTCGAAATATCTGGCGCTGCAGATCAAGGCGATCGAGGAAGGGATTTTGGGGCGGACGTAAACCTAGTGGTCATTCCGGGGCGCGCGCAGCGCGAACCCGGAATCCATCCCACCACGAAATGCGCCGCACAATGGATTCCGGGCTCATGCTGCGCATGCCCCGGAATGACAGAGGGAGAGACCCCATGCCAGCCATTCTCGGCAGCGGCGAGCACCGCTATCGCGTGGTCGAAAACTTCGCAAAGCTCCCTGACGGCTGGCAGCTCACCGACGTCGCCTCGGTCGCGGTCGACAGCAAGGATCGCATCTACGTTTTCAACCGCGGCGCCCATCCGATGGTGGTGCTGGACCGCGACGGCAATTTCCTGCGCAGTTGGGGCGAAGGACTATTTTCCCGCGCGCACGGCCTGCATATCGATACGGACGACAATCTCTATTGCACCGATGACGGCGACCACACCGTGCGCAAATGCACCACCGACGGCAAGGTGCTGCTGACGATCGGCATTCCCGAGAAGCCGTCGCCGTTCATGAGCGGCGAGCCGTTCCACCGCTGCACGCACACCGCGCTGTCGCCGAAGGGCGAGATCTACGTCTCCGACGGCTATGGCAATGCGCGCGTGCACAAATTCACGCCGGACGGCAAGCTCATCAAGAGCTGGGGCGAGCCCGGCACCGATCCCGGCCAGTTCAATATCGTGCACAATATCGCCACCGACGCCGACGGCTGGGTCTATGTCGCCGACCGCGAGAACCATCGCGTCCAGGTGTTCGATGGCGAGGGCAGGTACGAGACGCAGTGGAATAACCTGCACCGGCCCTGTGCGCTGTGCTGCTGCCGCGGGGCGAAGAACCCGACTTTCATGATCGGCGAACTCGGCCCCGGCCTGGCGGTCAACCGCAAGGTGCCCAATCTCGGGCCACGGCTGTCGATCGTGAACGCCAGGGGCGAGCGCATCGCACGGCTCGGCGGCGAGGCCGGTCCGGGCGTCGCCAGCGGCAAATTCCTGGCGCCCCATGGCATCGCGCTGGATTCCCGGGGCGATATCTATGTCGGTGAGGTCGGCGTCACCGACTGGAAGACGAGCTTTCCGGACCAGGAGATGCCGGCCGTCGTGCGCGCAACGCGGTGCTTGCAGAAGCTGGAGCGGGTACGGGAGTAGCCGCCGCGGCACGCCACGCCCCCCGGACAAAAATCAGTTCCGCGCCGCCGCGTGCTCTCCGCAGATCGCGGCGTTGTGAGCGCTTTTGCCACCCCGGCGCCGCATTGCTTGCGCCTGAATAAGTCGCTCAACGGGCTTCACAATCCCGTCACGCTGCATGTAGTATGTGAGCACATGCTGCTTCGCAGCGTATATTGGAGGCCGGGAGCGTTACTTGAACGCACATGTCTCGCAAGGCAGTTGGCCGGTGTTGGTGCTGAATGCGGACTTCCGGCCGCTGAGTTACTACCCGCTGTCTCTTTGGTCGTGGCAGGACGCGATCAAGGCGGTGTTCCTCGACCGCGTCAACATCGTCGCTCATTACGACCAGGCGGTCCACAGTCCCACGCTGCAGATGCAGCTGCCGAGCGTCGTCTCGCTCAAATCCTTCGTCAAGCCGACCACCCATCCCGCCTTCACCCGGTTCAACGTCTTCCTGCGCGATCGTTTCGCCTGCCAATATTGCGGCTCGCCCGAGGACCTCACCTTCGATCACATCATCCCGCGCAGCAAAGGCGGCCAGACCACCTGGGAGAACGTGGTCGCGGCGTGCTCGCCCTGCAACTTGCGCAAGGGCAACCTGACGCCGGCGCAAGCCAAGATGTTTCCGCGCCAGAACGCGTTCGCGCCGACCGTGCACCAGCTCCACCGCAACGGCCGTCTGTTTCCGCCGAACTATCTGCACGACAGCTGGCTCGACTATCTCTACTGGGATACGGAGCTGGATCCGTAAGGGGCGAGAGGTCCCGCCCCTATCCCCGCTGCAAGGCCAACGTCACGCCCCCGAGCGTGAGCGCCATTGCCGTCCATTCGCGATAGCCGAGCGGCTCGCCGAGAATGATGGCGGCGGAGACCACGCCGACCACGGGCACGATCAGCATGCCGGTCGAGGCCGTGGTCGGTGGCAGGCGGCGCAACGTCTCGAACCAGGTGACGTAGCAGACGCCCATCGGCACCAATGTCATGTAGACGAAGCAGCCGAGCCCCAGCGGGGTGATGGCGGTGACGTCGGGACTCTCGAACAGCATGCCGAGGACCAGCATCGTTGCGCAACCGAGACCGACCTGCCAGGCGACGACAACCAAGGGCGGCATCGGCAGCGGCTTGCGGTTGAGCACGTTGCCGAGCGCGAACAGGATGGCGCAGAGCAGCGCCAGCACGATGCCCAGCAGCTTGTCGGCGCCGAACGCAAACCCGTTGCCGCTCAGCAGCAGCGTGACGCCGGCAACGCCGAGGACCAGCCCGAAGATATCCCGCGGCGTCGGCCGCGTATGCAGCACCGGCCAGGCGAACAGCATCGCCCAGATCGGCATGGTATAGGCGAGCAGCGCGCCCTCGCTCACCGTCACATATTTCATCGCGACCGTGCCGAGGCCCATCCACGCGAAGACATTGGTGAAGGTCGCGAACGCCAGCCGCGGAATCGCCTCGCGCGGAACGGCGAACGATTCCTTCCGGCTCAGCACCAGGGTACCGAGAATGAGCGAAGCGCAGACCCCGGCAAGGCCGCGGGCGAACAGCGGCGGCCATTGCTGGAGCAGCAGCTTCATCAGCGGCCAGTTCAGCGCCCAACCGAACGCTGTTACGCAAAGGCAGAGAGAGCCGATCGTCCTGTCACGCCGCGTCATATCCATGCATAGCGCTTAGCAGCCAAGCGCGGCCCGCTCCACCGCGGCCGGCGCATGCGGGCCATCGCGCAGAACGGAACCGGACCGCCTGACGGTCGTTCAAATGGAGCTCACGCGTCGATGCGTGCCGCCGCACAACCCATGGAGGCCATCATGGCTGCAGCTGAAAAAGATCATGTCTATAAAATTCTGGATCTGGTCGGATCGTCGGAGACCTCGATCGAGGACGCAATCCAGAACGCGATCAGCCGCGCCTCGAAGACCATTCGCGAGATGAAATGGTTCGAGGTGGTGCAGACTCGTGGCCACATCGAGAACGGCGCCGTCGGCCATTATCAGGTCACGTTGCGCGTCGGCTTCACACTGGAGGAATGACGGCGCTCACCGGCCGAAGCGAATGCTGCCCTTGCCGGCGCAGCTGCGGGTGACGCTGAAGAGCTCGCATTCGACCGTCATTGCCATTGACCCGCCGTTGGTCCGTTTCGGCGGTGCACACGCAGCTTTCCCAAGCCTGAGGCGTCTCCAAGCCTGAGACGTCTCCAAGCCTAAGACGCTCTCCCAGGTCTGAGAGAGCGTCTACATTTGATGCGCTGCGACACAACACACATGCGGCTCCCGCAAACAAAAAAGCTCGCCGACATCCAAAATGCGACATCGCGAAGCTTGTCGGATGCCGGCATTGCGTCCAAACTGTGATCAAAGTCGCTGGAATGCGGCATACCTCCAGCGGTCATAAACGAGGCGCACAAGCGCATTCGAACAAGCCAGGCCGCCAGGGAGGACGTCCATGATTGCTAAGTCTGAAAAGACCAGAACGACTCGTCGCAAATTCCTGCTCACCGCCGGCGCGACCGGCGCTGCTGCCATCGCCATGCCCCAAGTCAGCCGGGCGCAGACAGCGACCCTGAAGATGCAGGGCTCGTGGGGCAAGGCCGATGTCTTCAACGAGATGGCCGAAGATTATGTGAAGCGCGTCAACGAGATGGCCGGGGGCCGGCTCCGCATCGACTATCTGGTCGGCGGTTCGGTCGTGCATCCGTTCCAGGTGTTCGACGGTGTTCATGGCGGCCAGATCGACGCGGCCCACACGGTGACGGTCTATTGGTACGGCAAGCACAAGGCAGCATCGCTGTTCGGGACAGGTCCCGTGTTCGGCTTTAACGCCAACGAAGGCCTCGGCTGGATCCACAACGGCGGCGGCAAGGAGCTGTTTGAGGAGCTCCAGACCAAGATCATGAACGTCAACATCAAGAGCTTCTTCGCCATGCCGATGCCGACCCAGCCGCTCGGCTGGTTCAAGAAGCCGATCACCAGCGATGCCGATCTCAAGGGCTTGAAATATCGCACGGTGGGCCTTGCCGCCGATCTCTTCCAGGCGATGGGTGCATCCGTCGCGCAGCTACCGGGCGGCGAGATCGTGCCCGCGATGGAGCGCGGCGTGATCGACGGGTTCGAGTTCAACAATCCGACCTCCGACCGGCGCTTCGGCGCACAGGACGTCGCCAAGAACTACATGATGGGCAGCCACCATCAGGCGACGGAATATTTCGAGATCATGTTCAACCGGACCAAATTCAACGCGCTGCCGAAGGAACAGCAGGCGATCCTGCAATACGCCGCCGAAGCCGTGTCCTCCGCCAACGAGTGGAAGGCCATGGATTATTATTCGAAGGACCTGCAGGAGCTGATCAACAAGGACAAGGTCAACGTCCAGCGGACGCCGAAGTCGGTGTTCGACGCGCAGATCAAGGCCTGGGACGGCCTGATCGCCCAGCTCGGCTCGGATCCGTTCATGAAGAAGGTGATGGACTCGCAGAAGGAATGGGTGCGCCGCGTGGTTTACTACAACATGAACAACGCGACGGACTACCGCGGCGCCTTCGAGCATCACTTCCCGGGCGTGCTCAAGGTCTGACCGCTGTCGCAGCGCATCGTATCGTGAGGGGCGGCGCAATTGAAGCGCCGCCCGCGACTTGGGAGGGGGACATCCGGATGGTCTGCTCGCAGCGAGTTCAGCTCGCATGACGAAATTCCTGTTCTTCATCGATGAGCTCAGCACCTGGGTGGGCAAGGCGTTCGCCTGGCTGATTCTCGTCCTCACACTGGGTGTCAGCTACGAGGTCTTCGTGCGCTACGTGCTGCGTGCTCCGACCACCTGGGCTTTCGACATCAGCTACATCACCTATGGCGCGATGTTCCTGATGGCCGGCGCGTATACGCTCTCGCGCAACGGCCATGTGCGTGCCGACGTGGTCTACCGCCTCTGGTCGCCGCGCACCCAGGCGACGATGGACCTCGTCCTGTATATCCTGTTCTTCCTGCCGGCGATCGCGGCACTGATGTATTCGGGCTGGAACTACGCCCAGATGTCGGTGCGCTTCCGCGAGGTCAGCATCTTCAGTCCGGCCGGAGTGCCGGTGTTTCCGCTGAAGGCGCTGATCCCGCTCACCGGCTTCCTCCTGTTTCTGCAAGGGTTCGCCGAGATCATCCGCTGTGTGCTCTGCATCCGCACCGGCCGATGGCCGCAACGCCTGCACGACGTGGAGGAGACCGAGAGCCTCGTCATCCGCGAACATCAGCAGCAGGCGGCCGAGCCGCAGAGCGAGAAGGCACCAGGCGCATGACCGATCCTCAACTCGGCATGTTGATGCTGGGCCTCTTCATCTTCATCATCATGCTCGGCTTCCCGATCGCCTTCACGCTGATGGCGATGGGCGTCTCGTTCGGCTACTATGCCTATTACACCCCCGGCCAGGACTTCTTCCAGAACCGCATCTTCACCCTTCTGGTGCAGAAGACGTTCGAGGTCACGTCCAGCGATGTGCTGGTGGCGGTTCCGCTGTTCCTGTTCATGGGCTATCTGATCGAGCGCGCGAACATCCTCGACCGCCTGTTCTACTCGCTGCAATTGTCGATGAAGAACGTGCCGGGCGCGCTGGCGGTAGCCACGCTGATCACCTGCGCGATGTTCGCGACCGCGACCGGCATCGTCGGCGCCGTCGTCACGCTGATGGGCCTGCTGGCCCTGCCGGCGATGCTGCGCGCCGGCTACGACACCAAGCTGTCGGCAGGCGTCGTCTGCGCCGGCGGCTGCCTCGGCATCCTGATTCCGCCGAGCATTCTGCTGATCGTCTATGCGGCAACCGCCGGCGTTTCGGCGGTCAAGCTTTATGCGGCCGCTTTCTTTCCGGGCTTCCTGTTGGCCGGACTCTACGTCCTCTATGCAATGTCGCGCGCGATCATCAATCCCGCGCTGGCGCCGAAGCTGCCCCCCGAGCAGACCAACGTGCCGCTCAGCACGGTCATCTGGGCGCTCGCCACATCGTTCCTGCCGCTGGCGCTGCTGATCGTTTCGGTGCTCGGCGCCATCCTGCTCGGCCTGGCGACGCCGTCCGAGGCAGCCGCGGTGGGCGCCCTCATGAGCATCGTTCTGGCCGCCGCCTATCGTTCGCTCAACTTCACGATGATGCGCGAATCGGTCTATCTGACCGTGCGTGCCACCGCGATGGTCTGCTACCTGTTCATCGGATCGTGGACGTTCTCCGCAGTGTTTGCCGTCCTCGGCGGACAGACCGTGGTCGAGCAGTTCTTCGCCGCGCTGAACCTGTCGCCGATCGGCTTCCTGCTGTTGACCCAGGTGATCATCTTCCTGCTCGGCTGGCCGCTGGAATGGACCGAGATCATCATCATCTTCGTGCCGATCTTCCTGCCGCTGCTGCCCCAGTACGGCATCGATCCGATCTTCTTCGGCATCCTGGTGGCCCTGAACACGCAGACGGCGTTCAACACGCCGCCAGTCGCGATGGCGGCCTTCTATCTAAAGGGCGTGGCGCCGCCTCAGGTGAAGCTGACCGACATCTTCTCCGGCGCGCTGCCCTTCGTCGGCCTGGTCTTCCTCACCATGGCCCTGGTCTACATCTTCCCGGGGATCGCATTGTGGTTGCCCACCTATCTCTATGGATCGCGATGAGCGCGCCCGGCAGACCACCGAGAGGCCGCGCATGAGTCTCAGCGCGCTCGGCCTCATCGAAGCCGCGGCCGGCATCCGCGACGGCCGGCTCAGTTCGGAAGAGCTCGTCGGCGCCTGCCTCGAGCGCATCGAGGCGGTCGATCGCGATATCCAGGCATGGGCTTTTCTTGATCGCGACCACGCGATGCGGCAGGCCGAGGCTGCTGACGATCATCGCAAGCACGGCAAGGCCATAGGCCCGCTGCATGGCGTGCCCGTGGGCATCAAGGACATATTCGACACCGGCGACATGCCGACGGAGTTCGGATCGGAGCTGTGGGCCGGACGCACGCCGCGGCGCGATGCGGCGGCCGTGGCGCGTCTGCGGGCGGCCGGCGCCGTGATCCTCGGCAAGACGGTGACCACCGAGTACGCGTACTACAATCCGGGCAAGACCCGAAATCCGTACAACCCGGATCACACGCCCGGCGGATCGTCCTCGGGCTCCGCCGCGGCCGTCGCGGCGCTGATGGTGCCGGGTGCTGTCGGCTCGCAGACCAACGGCTCGGTGATCCGTCCTGCCGCCTTCTGCGGCGTGGTCGGTTTCAAGCCTTCGCATGGCCTCATTCCGCGCAGCGGCGCGCTCGAATTGTCGCGCACGCTCGACCATGTCGGCGTGTTCGGACGCAGCGTGGAGGACGTGGCCCTGCTGTCCGAGGTCATGGTCGACTTCGACCCGGAGGATCTGGACACGCGGCCTGTTGCGCGCCCGCCATTCTCTGCGGTAGCGGCGAGCGAGCCGCCGTTGCCGCCGCGATTTGCCTTCGTGCGCTCTCCGGTCTGGGATCAGGCCGAGCCGGTGACACGCGAGGCCTTTGCCGAGCTCGTCGCGGCTTTGGGCGAGGCGTGCAGCGAAGTCGAGCTCGGGCCGAGCTTCGACAGGGCCGTCGATATGCACCGCATCATCATGGAAGTCGATATGGCGCACAATCTGCGGCGCGACTATCAGCGAGGCGGCGACAGGCTGAGCCCACGCCTGCGCCAGGCGATCGAGCGCGGCCGCGCGCATCTCGCGATGGATTATTGCGGCGCCCTGGCCGGGATTGCGCCGCTCAACCAGGCTCTGGACCAAATCTTCGACGAGTACGACGCCGTCCTGACGCCCGCGGCGCCGGGTGCGGCGCCCGGCATCGAAACGACCGGCAACCCGGTTTTCTGCACGCTCTGGACCTATCTCGGCGTGCCCGCCATCAGCCTGCCCTTGATGCGTTCCGAAGCCGGCCTTCCGCTGGGCGTGCAGCTCGTCGGCCGCCGCGGCAACGATGCTCGCCTCTTGCGCACGGCGCGCTGGCTCGTCAGGACGATCGGGCGTACGCGTGGCAGCGCTCGGCGCAACGTCCCGGGCGCCGGGACGAACTCGGCTCCCCGCGCGGAGAAAAGGAACGTGCGATGACCAATCTGATCACCGGACTCATCGGCCTCGCGCTCATGATCACCTTTCTTGGGATCCTGCTGGTTTGGATCAAGGCCGTTCCGCTCATCATCATTGTGGTCGGCGTGGTGATTCTGGCGGTGCTCGATTTCGTCCAGTCACTGCGGACGACGAACGGCACGCCTCGCTGATCTCCGTCGCAAGTTCGTCCCCGCAAGACAGTCGCGCCGCACCATCACGCCAGGTGGCAGGCCACGAGGTGACCGTTCGCCCCCTCCTTCAGCGCCGGTGCGCTCTCCGCGCAGCGCGGCTGGGCGATCGGGCAGCGGGTGTGGAAGTGGCAGCCCGAGGGCGGCTTCATCGGGCTCGGCACGTCGCCCTTGAGGCGGATGCGCTCGCGCTTCAGCTTGGGATCGGGCACCGGCACCGCCGACAACAACGCCCTGGTGTAGGGATGCTGCGGATTGCGGTAGAGATCGCTCGCTTTCGCCAGCTCCACAATGCGTCCGAGATACATCACCGCGACGCGGTCGGAGATGTGCTCGACCACCGAGAGGTCGTGCGCGACGAAGAGATAGGTGAGGTTCAGCTCAGCCTGGAGATCTTCCAGCAGATTGATGACCTGGGCCTGGATCGACACGTCGAGCGCCGACACCGGCTCGTCGCAGACGATCAGCTTCGGCTCAACCGCAAGCGCCCGCGCGATCACGATACGCTGGCGCTGGCCGCCGGAGAATTCGTGCGGATAGCGCCGCATGTGCTCGGCCTTGAGCCCCACCTTGACCAGCAGGCTGGCGACGCGCTCATCGCGCTCCTTCGCCGAGGATCCGAGCTTGTGGATGACCAGCGCCTCGCCGAGAATCGCACCGACCGTCATGCGCGGATTGAGCGAGGCGAACGGATCCTGGAACACCAGCTGCATGTTCCGCCGCATCGCGCGCAGATCATCGCCGCCGAGCTTGCGCACGTCCTGGCCGTCGAAGCTGACCTCGCCATCGGTCGGCTCGATCAGGCGCAACACGCAGCGTCCCGTGGTCGACTTGCCGCAACCGGATTCGCCGACGAGACCGAGCGTCTCGCCGCGGTTGACCGAGAACGACACGCCGTCGACCGCATAGACGGTGCCGACCTGGCGCGACAACAGGCCGCCGAGCACGGGGAAATGTTTCTTCAGGCCGCTGACGCGGAGCAAGGGTTCGCTCATGACGCAGCTCCCACGCTCAGATCTCCCAGGTGACAGGCCATGCGATGGCCCGGCGCGATCTCGCGCAGCAGCGGCTCCTTCTCGGTGCAGACGTTCATGGCGAACTTGCAGCGCGGCGCGAAGCGGCAGCCGACCGGCGGATCGATCAGGATCGGCACCGAGCCACCGATCGCCTCCAGTCGCGTCTTGTGCTCGCTGTCGAGGTCGATGCGCGGGATCGAGCGGATCAGGCCCTGGGTGTAGGGATGGCGGGGATCGCCGAAGAGCTCGTCGACGGCCGCCTCCTCCACCACCTTGCCGGCATACATCACGACGACGCGCTGGGCGGTTTCGGCGACGACGCCCATGGCATGGGTGATCAGCATCACCGCCATGCCGAAGCGGTCCTTCATGTCCTGGAGCAGATCGAGGATCTGGGCCTGGATGGTGACGTCGAGCGCCGTGGTGGGCTCGTCGGCGATGATCAGCTTCGGCTTGCAGGCGAGCGCCATCGCGATCATCACGCGCTGGCGCATGCCGCCCGAGAATTGATGCGGATAATTGTGCACGCGGCCTTCCGCGTTCGGGATCTGCACCAGTTTCAGCATCTCGATGGTGCGCTCGAGCGCCTGCTTCTTGTTCAGCCCTTCGTGCCGCCGCAGGCTCTCGGCGATCTGCTCGCCGATGGTGAGCACCGGGTTGAGCGAGGTCATCGGCTCCTGGAAGATGAAGCCGATCTCCTTGGCCCTGATCTCGTCCAGCTGATTGCTGGTCAGCGGCACGAGATCGCGTCCCTCGAAGATGATCTGGCCAGCTGCGATCCGTCCCGGCGGCATCGCGATCAGCTTCAGGATCGACATCGCGGTGACGGTCTTGCCGCAGCCGGATTCGCCGACGACGCAGAGCGTCTCGCCGCGATTGATGGAGATATCGACGCCGTCGACGGCCTGCAGGATGCCGTCGTCGGTGGAGAAGTGGGTCTTGAGGCCCTTGATCTCGAGCAGCGGCGCCATCAGATCACCCGTCGCGCATCGAGCGCGTCACGCAGGCCGTCGCCGATGAAGTTGATGGCGACCACCGCGATGAAGATGGCGCCGCCCGGAAACAGCGCCCAATGCGGGCCGATGTCGAGAAAGTCCTTGGCGTCGTACAGCAGCCGGCCCCAGGTCGGGGTATCAGGCGGGAAGCCGAGGCCGAGGAAGGAGAGGGTCGATTCCGCGATGATGGCGGCGGCGACGTCGATGGTGCCGGCGATGATCACGGGGCCGAGCGCATTGGGCAGGATGTGGCGCACCACCTGCCGCACCGGGCTGGCGCCGAGCGCGCGTGCAGCTTCGACGAATTCCTTCTCGCGGATCGACAGGAACTGCGCGCGCACGAGCCGCGCGACCGGCATCCAGCGCAGGCCGCCGATCACGAGCACGATCAGGATGAAGATTCCGCCCTCGGGTCCGAACGCCTGCTTCAGCCCGTCGCGGAACAGATAGATCAGCAGCAGCAGCAACGGCAGCTGCGGCAGCGACAGGAACAGGTCGGTCAGCCACATCAGGCCATGGCCGAGCGCACCACGCGACATGCCGGCGAGCGCGCCGATCAGCACGCCGACCAGGACCGAGACTAGCATGGCGGCAAGACCGACCGCCAGCGAGATGCGCCCGCCATAGATCATGCGGGCGAGGATGTCCTGCCCCAGATCGTCGGTACCGAAGGGATGGGCCAGCGAGGGCCCCTGCATGCCCGCAACGATATCGATGTCGTCCATCTTGACGCGCCAGACGAAGGGGCCGAGCACCACCGCCAGGATCAGAACGAGGAGCAGGACCGCGCTCACCACCGCAAGCTTGTGCCGGCTATAGCGCCGCCACGTCTCGCGCCAGGGCGAGTAGACGCGCCGCTCAGCGGAAGGAGATGCGAGGGTCAAGCCAGCCATAAAGCACGTCCGCGATGAGGTTGAACAGAACGACAAGGCACGCGAAGACGAAGGTGACGGCCATCACAACCGGCGTGTCGTTGGAAAGAATGGAAGAGATCAGCAACGAGCCGATGCCGGGGATTCGGAAGATCTGCTCGGTGACGATCGCGCCGCCGAACACCGCCGGCATCTGCAAGGCGATCAGGGTCACGACCGGGATCATGGCGTTGCGCATGACGTGCTTGACGATGACCTTGGCTTGGCCGAGGCCCTTTGCACGCGCCGTGGTGACATAATCGAGACGGATCACGTCAAGCATCGCCGAGCGCACGAAGCGCGTCATCGACGCCGCCTGGAACAGGCCGAGCACCGCCACCGGCATGATCGCCTGGCGGATCATTTCCAGCACCCAGCGGATACCGGTCGCCTTGATGTCGGTGGTATAGACGAACGGCAGCCAGTCCAGCGTGATCGAGAAGATCAGGATGAACAGAATGCCGGTGAAGAAGGTCGGAAGCGAGAAACCGACGAAGGCGAGCGTGTTCGCGACCTGGTCGAACAGCGAATAGGGCTTCGTCGCGGCGTAGACGCCGACGGGAATCGCGATCAGCAGCGCCAGGATCTGCGCCGAGCCGATCACATAGAGCGTGGCCGGCAGGCGCTGGAGGATCAACTGGTCGACGTCCATCCGGCTGACGAAGGAGAAACCCCAGTCGCCATGCAGCATGGCGTTGAGCCAGTGCAGATAGCGCAGGTAGATCGGGTCATCGAGGCCGAACTTGGCCCGAAGCGCCGCCTGCACTTCGGGCGGCACGTTCGGGTTGGTCGCCAACTCGGAAAACGGATCGCCGGGCGCGAGCGCGAGCACGACGAACAGGACGACCGAGATTCCGAGCAGGCTCGGAATCGCGATCAGCAGGCGACGCAGGACGTATTGGCTCATGAGGGGAAGCCCCGTCTAGCTTTGGGGGATCATTCCTCGCGATACCAGTCGAACAAGTTGTCGGTCTCGTTGGCCCAGCCGGAGATCACCGGGCGCAGATTGTTCGCAGCCACCTCGACCTTGAGGCGATGCATCACGGGGATGAACACCGTGTCCTGCCACATCAGGTCGTTGGCCTTGATGTAGTGCGCGGCCCGCTTGACCGGATCCATCTCGCTGTCGGCGGCCTGGATCACCGCGTCGTACTCTTTATTGACCCAGCGCGGAAAGTTGGTGCCCTGCCACTTGTTTTCCTTGGTCGCGACGTTGCTGGAAAGGTAGCGACGCATGTGCTGCGACGGATCCGGCTGGCTCAGCGGGATCTGGAACATCTCGATGTCGGCATAGAATTTCGGATAGGTGTCGGGATTGGCGACGTCCGACGAGAAGAACACCGAAGCCACCACCGACTTCAACTCGACGTCAATGCCGGCCTTCTGACAG
This sequence comes from Bradyrhizobium sp. WBOS07, assembly GCF_024585165.1. Taxonomy (NCBI): domain Bacteria; kingdom Pseudomonadati; phylum Pseudomonadota; class Alphaproteobacteria; order Hyphomicrobiales; family Nitrobacteraceae; genus Bradyrhizobium; species Bradyrhizobium sp. WBOS07. The sequence goes on along the minus strand of NZ_CP029008.1, from coordinate 1,934,067 downwards.
GCCTGCTTGACGATGGCCTGGGTCTTCTGGCGCGGACCGTTGATCGAGGTCTGATAGACGATTTTCAGCTTCTTGCCGTCCTTCTCGCGGATGCCGTCGGCGCCGGGCTTCCAGCCGGCGTCCTCGAGCATCTTGGCCGCCTTCTCGATGTTGAACTCCCAGCTCGTGTTCTTGGAGACGAACTTCTCCGGGCCGTTGAGGAAGTTCGCGGTCGTGCGCCCGGCGCGGCCGTAGATCGCCTTCTTGACGGACTCGCGGTCCACCAACAGAGACAGCGCCTTGCGTACGACGGGATCCGAGAACAACGGATGCTTGGTCTTCATCGAAGACCGCTCGCCGTCGATCTCGACGTTCGGATCGGTGAAGTTGAGCGCGATGAACTCCGTGTCACCACCCACGGCGTAGACGGTCTTGCCTTTGCCGCCCTTCTCCAGGCGCAGCAGCACGTCGTCCTCGACCTGAATGTTCCAGCCGAAATCGTACTCGCCGGTCTGGATCACCGCACGCGCGGCCGAGACGGCGTCGCCGCCGCCCTTCATCTCGAGCGTGTCGAAATAGGGCCGGTTGGCCATGTGATAGTCGGGATTGATCACGCCGCGGATGAGATCGCCCGGCTTGAACTCGACGAATTTGTAGGGACCGGTGCCGACCGGCGCGAGGTTGTTCGGGGCTTCGCGCGATTTGGAGCCGATGAAATCGGCGAACAGGTGCTTCGGCAGGATCTGGCCGGTCGCACCGACGAAGGCGTCGGCCCAGAACGGCGTCGGCTTCGGGAAAGTGATCTTGACGGTGAGATCATCGATCTTCTCGACCGTGAGATCGCGATAGGTTGCGATGGTCACAGCCGCAGTGGCCGGATCCTTGATGTACTGCCACGTGAATACGAGGTCATCGGCCGTGAACGGCTTGCCGTCGTGCCATTTCACGCCGGGCTTCAGCTTCCACGTCACCGACTTGCCGTCGGCGGCGAGCAGGCCGTTCTGGATCGACGGGATCTCCGCCCCCAGCACCAGCTTCATGTTGCCGTCCGGATCCCAGCAGGCGAGCGGTTCGTAGAACAGGCGCGAGCCGTCCTGGTCCTTGGTGCCGGTGGCGAAATGCGGATTGAGCAAGGTCGGTCCCTGCCACCACAACAGCTTCAGCGCACCGCCGCCGCCGCGCTTGGTCGGCTTGTAGGGCGAGGCGCCCTGGGCCATCGCGACGCCGCCGAGCGCGAGGATCTGGTTGGCCAGGGGAGCGGTGAGGCCGACCGCCGCCATGCGCTTGATGAAGGCGCGGCGATCCATTCGCCCGTCCTTCACCTGCCCGATCATCGAACGCAGTTCTTTATCCAGCATGGTTGTCCCCCGTCTGGTTCCCATCGTGATGAAGACGGCCGGCGAAGGCGGCCGCCCAAATAGCTGGCAGTAGATGGCACACCGAATGGGGGGCGCGTCAACTGGGACCGTGTGTATGCAAACGGTCTTCTGGCTGTCTGTTGGGCAAAACCGCGTTCCGCAGCCCATCCGTTCGGCAATCCGGCATCAAAACACGCTGGATTGCACGCTGCACTGCGGAAAATTTGTTCGCCCGATCAGACGAAGTATCGAGGCAAAATTCTACGCGACGGACATGTCGAGCGGCGGCTCGACGTGATCCGGCAGCGGACAGACATAAGGTGTTCTCGCGGTGCGCGTCTTCAGGTCGGCCTTGGCCGCCTTGATCAGCTCCGGATCCGTCAGCGCCTTGATGCCGAGACCGGCCATCGCCTTGGCCGCCTGCACCATGGCCTTGTGGGCATGCGGGCTCTTGCCCTGCGCCACCACCTGCCAAGTGTGGAAAGGCGTGCCGATCGCGACCGTCGGGGCGTGGACCTGCACGGTCGGCACCACCCAGCTGACGTCGCCGACGTCGGTCGATCCGACCAGAGGGTTACGCTTGGCATCGAGCGGCACCAGGAAGTCGGCCAGCGGCCGATCGGTCGGCTCCATGCCGATCGCGTAATAGACCGACGCAATATCCTTGTCGCTCAGCGTCGCGCGGATCTGGCCGGCAAAGCTCTTGTCGGCATCGTCGAAATGCGGCGGTCCGAGCTCTTCCATGACCCGGTGCAGCGCCTGCTCCAGCGGCGCGTTCGGCAGGATGTTGGAGACTGCGGAGATGATCTTCATCTCCACCTTGGTTTCCGTCATCAGCGCCGCGCCTTGCGCGATCTTGGAGACGCGCTCGACCAGCTCGTTCATGCCGGGCAGATCACGCGCGCGGATCGAATAGCGCACCCGCGCATGGGCCTGGACCACGTTCGGCGCGATGCCGCCGGTGTCGAGCAGCGCGTAATGCACGCGCGCGTCGCTCGGCATGTGCTCGCGCATGTAGTTCACGCCGACATTCATCAATTCGACCGCGTCGAGCGCGGAACGGCCGAGATGCGGCGAAGCGGCGGCATGCGAGGTTCGGCCGGTGAAGATGAAATCCGCGCGCGTGTTGGCGAGCGAGGGCGTCACCGCGACCTCCCAGAAGCTGTGCGGATGCCAGGTGATGGCGATGTCGGCGTCCTCGAACGCGCCGGAGCGCACCATGAACGCCTTGGCCGCGCCACCTTCTTCGGCCGGGCAGCCATAATAGCGCACGCGGCCGGGCACCTTGTTCTCGGCAAGCCAGTCCTTCACCGCGGTCGCGGCGAGCAGCGCGGCGGAGCCGAGCAGATTGTGACCACAGCCATGGCCGTGGCCGCCGGCCTCGACCGGACGATGTTCGGCGACACCCGCTTGCTGGCTGAGGCCGGGCAGCGCGTCATATTCTCCCATGAAGGCGATGACCGGACCGCCCTCGCCCCACTCGCCCATCACCGCGGTCGGAATGCCGGCGACCTTCTCGGTGACGCGGAAACCCTGATGACGCAGCTCGGCGAGATGCTCGGCGGCGGACCGCGCCTCGGTATAGCACACCTCGGGCATGCCCCAGACCCTGTCGCTGAGGTCGATGAAACGCGCCTTGATCGTGTCGACGCCACGCCAGATGTCGCTGCGGTTGTCCATTGTCTGTCGTCCGTGATCCCAAGGTCAAACCAAGCGGCAATGGTTAGCAGCTTCACCGCACCTCGCCTAGCAGCGGCGGGGGCATCAGCCATGCGGCGCATGCCGGATTGAGGGGCTCGCCGCTCGTATGCTGGGCGTTCCCGTGCCTTTCGAAGATTTCACGCGACGCTCTTGCGAATAGTTGGGAACGAGCCTTTCAAGACGGGCTCTGCCGGCCTAAATTATCCATGCATCGTGCGTCGTTCCGCCAGCACGGCAGCGATGTTCTCAGCCAGGAGAAACTCCATGTCCGCCCTGACCGAATGGAGAGTGCCGCCGGCCAACCAGCCGCGTGCGAGCGATTACGGTTTCGACCTCGACCGCGCACTCGGATCCATCGTCGGCCTGCACGCCATCATCCCGCCTGACGCCTTCAGCGCCGAGACGCTGGGCACCGAACGCGCCGGCAACGGCGTCGTGATCGAAGACGGGCTGGTGCTCACGATCGGCTATCTCATCACCGAGGCGGAATCGGTGTGGCTGCACCGCGCCGACGGGCGCGTGGTGGAGGGTCATGCGGTCGGCTTCGATTCCGAGACCGGCTTCGGCCTGGTGCAGGCACTCGGCGATCTTGATATCGAGCCCCTGCCGCTCGGCAACTCGGCCGACGCCCGGCTCGGCGACCGCGTCGTGGTCGGCGGTGCTGGCGGCCGCACGCGCTCGGTCGCGAGCCAGATCGTGGCCAAGCAGGAGTTCGCCGGCTATTGGGAATACCTGCTGGACGAAGCCATCTTCACCTATCCCGCGCATCCGAACTGGGGCGGCACCGCGCTGCTCAACGAGCGCGGCGAGCTGATCGGCATCGGCTCGCTTCAGCTGGAGCGCGAACGCGGCGGCAAGGCCGAGCCCGTCAACATGATCGTCCCGATCGACCTGCTGAAGCCGATCCTGGAGGACTTGCGCAAGTTCGGCCGCGTCAACAAGCCGGCGCGGCCCTGGCTCGGGCTCTACTCGACCGAGATCGACAATCGCGTGGTGGTGATCGGAATCTCCGCCAACGGTCCGGCCGCGCGCGCCGAGCTCAAGGCCGGCGACGTCATCCTTGCCGTCGACGGCGACAAGGTCACCAGCCAGACCGCGTTCTACAAGAAGATGTGGGCGCTCGGCGCCGCCGGCGTCGACGTGCCGCTCACCGTGCACCACGAAGGCGTCACCTTCGACGTCACGGTGGCCTCGACCGACCGCTTCAAGCTGCTGAAGGCGCCGAAGCTGCATTGATTTTCCGCTGAAGGAAGCCGCGATGAGCGAGGCCGTGATCGACGACATCGTGGCCGTGCTGCCACCGCTGCTCAATGCGATGGAGGCGCTCGGGTTTTTCGCCCGGCATCTGCACCCGCCGGCCTTTGCCTCCGTGATGAACACGGTCGGCGTCCCGGACGAGGTGCTGCGGAAGGCACGGGCTTCGACCGGAGCTTGGCCGGACCAATTCGCCGGGCTGCGTGAGCGGCTCGATACGGCCTGCGACGCGACGCTCGCCGCCTTTGCCGGCATCCGTGAGGTCGAGCGCGGCAACGGCGATCTCGTCGCGGTGTTCCGCGCGCTGCGCCACCTGCCGCGCGCGCAGGAGGCGCTCTATCCGCTGGCGATGCAGTTTCCGCCGGTGAGCAGCTTCTTCCTCAACGCCGCCAATCGCGACAATACGGACGTGCTATCTCGGCTCGAAGCCGGCGCAGGCGAAGATACTGGCATCTTCCACGACCACAACGAACCCGGCAGCCGCGGCGGCTTCTCGATCTACGTGCCCGAATATTACAGGCCCGATCGCGCCATGCCGCTGGTGATGGCGCTGCATGGCGGCAGCGGCAACGGACGCGGCTTCCTGTGGAGCTGGCTGCGCGATGCGCGCAGCCTCGGCGCCATCCTGGTGGCGCCGACCGCGACCGGCCCGACCTGGGCGCTGATGGGCGACGATGCCGATACGCCCAATCTCGTGCGTATCCTGGAGACCGTGCGCAGCCGCTGGGCCATCGATGCCTCGCGCATGCTGCTGACCGGCATGAGCGACGGCGGCACTTTTTGTTATGTGAGCGGGCTCGACGGCGCCTCGCCCTTCACCCATCTGGCGCCGGTGTCCGCGACCTTCCACCCGCTGATGGCGGAGATGGCCGACGCCACGCGCCTGCAGGGTCTGCCGATCTTCATCACGCACGGCAAGCTCGACTGGATGTTCCCCGTGCAGACCGCGCGCCAGACGCAGGCGGCGCTCGCGGCTGCCGGCGCTGACGTCACCTATCGCGAGATCGACGACCTCAGCCACACCTATCCGCGCGAGATCAACGCGGAGCTGGTGCAGTGGCTGAATGCGGAATGAACGGCCTCTCCTTATCCGCGCTGCACTGCCGGGAACATTCATATCGGGACGACGTTATCGCCCGTCATTGGAGATTCGCCATGCAGACTCTTTTCGGAATGATCCTGGGCGCGCTGCTGCTCGCGGGCGGCGTTTATGTCTATGACTCCATGCAGACATCCTCCGTCGCCAATGGCCAGGTCGCGGTCACCAATCGCACCATCGTGAACTGGGACGTCGCCAAGGCGGATTGGGATGCGTTGCGCGATCGCGCCCACAAGGACTGGGTCCGGATCTCGTCGAAGTAACGACGCTCCATCATGAAAAAGGCGCCGTCGCGGATCCGCGGCGGCGCCTTTGTGTTGGCTGCGATCAAGGCTGTACGCGTCAGTTCATCTTGGCCTTGCGGGCATCGGCGATGACCTGCTCGAACTCGGCCATGCTGAGCACGCCCGGCACGCGGTACTTGCCGACGATGAAGGACGGGGTGCCGCGGAAGCCGAAGGCTTCGGCCTGATCATTGTTGCGCTTGAGCAGGGCATCGATGTCGCTGCCGCGGCCGGCAAGATCGCGTTTCAGGCGATCCATGTCGACGCCGGCCGCCGCCAGCAACTCGTTGATGCGCGGCTCGGTCAGGCGCGAGCTGACGGCCATCAGGGCGTCATGCGCCTGGTGATACTTGTCCTGGAATTTCGCCGCGAGCGCGGACCGCGCCGCCGTGACCGAGACCGGCCCGAGGATCGGCCAGTCCTTCATCACCAGCCGCACCTTGCCGTCGTCCTGGACGACCTGGCGCAGCTCCGGCTCGAGCTTGCGGCAATAGGGACAATTGTAATCGGACCATTCGACGATGGTGACGTTGCCATTGGGATTGCCGGCGACGGGCGTGTCGGGATCGCGCAGCACCTTGGCTTCGGTCAGCACCTCGTCGTCACCGGCGGCTGCCAGTGCCGGGGTGATGCGGCCTGCCGCGAGGGCGCCCACTCCGATCAGTGTCAGCGCCGCGCGCCGCGTCGGCACCAGGCCCTTATTCCCAGATCCAGCCATATCTCGTCCCGTTTCGGTCCCATCTTCCCGAATACGGTTCGGGGTCGGGAATTGTTACGGTCATATAGAGCGTCACGGCGGCGATGTCATGGCACCAGCTGCGTGAATGCGCGGAAGCATCGCCATCAACGTCCCGGTCATCGTGGCGATCAGCGTGGTCCTGCCTTCATGCTCGGCAAAGGCTTTGGCCTCGCAAAAGGTCAGCGTGCGGCCGGGCTTGACCACCTCGGCCTTGAAGACGAAGCGCTCGCCCCTGGCCGGCGCCAGCAGCGTGGTCTTGAACTCGACGGTGAGGATGTCCGCCTCGCGCGGCATCAGGGTGAAGGCGGCAACGCCGCAGGCGTTGTCCAGCCCGGCGGTGACGATGCCGGCATGGACAAAGCCGTTCTGCTGGGTGAAGGCCGCCGAATGCAGCATCGCCAGCTCGGCCTCCCCCGGCGCGAGACGGACGATCACGATGCCGAGGGTGTGCATCGCCGGCTGGCGATCGAACATGGCGATGGCCGCCGCGCGATAGCCCGGGTTCTTCGGCTCGAACGCAGCCATGGCTCAGGCCTTGGCGGCCAGAGGCCGGCGAGCGATCTCGCGGACGGCACGAGCGAAGGATGCGGATTCGCGCTGGCCTCGGTCCATGTGCACGCCTCTCCCTGCGTTTTCGCGATACGGTAGCGTATCAAGCGCGAGACGAGTTAGCAATACGGCACCGTATCAGATTCCGAGAGGCTTCCTTCATGAGCGACGGCAAGGGCGATGTCTGGGTCGAGGCGGGTTTTGCCGAACTCGCTCGCTCGGGGGTCGAGGGTGTCAGGGTCGAGGTGCTCGCCAAGAATCTCGGCGTCACCAAGGGCGGCTTCTACCGCCGCTTCGCCGACCGCGGCGCGCTGCTCGATGCGATGCTGCAACGCTGGCGCGAGGGACGCGCTGCATCGGTCGCGCAGCAGACGCGCCTCGACGGTCAGACGCCCCGCGAACGGCTGAAGGCGGTGATCCAGCTCTATTCGGAGCGGCTCAATCCGGAAGCCATGGCGATCGAGCTCGCGATCCGGCAATGGGCCCGCTCGGACGAGAACGCCGCGGCGGCGGTGGCGGGCGTCGACGCCGCGCGGCTCAAGCACGTCGCCGAGCTCTATCGCGCCACCGGGCTTGCGGCCGAGGAGGCCGAGGCGCAGGCCTTCCTGTTCTACTGCTTCATCTTCGGCCAGAGCCTCTTGTTCGTCGAGCGCGGCCCGCGCAAGCGGTCGCAGCTGGTGGCGAAATCGGCCGAGAAGCTGCTGGATTAGACGAGCTGCTGGATTAGAGGAAGAGGCCGGAGCGTTGCCCCGGCCTCGGCATCGCGTCCGGGCTCAGGCGGCGCCCTTCAGCTTCTTGGTGCATTCGCTGTAATAGCCGCCGCCCTTCTGGATCCACTTCAAGCCGCCATTGCCGTTGGTGGTCTTGTTGGCATTGTACTGGTCGACGCAAGTGTGCAGGCGCGCCTTGCCGGGGGTCTCCTTGGCGTATTTCGGATCGACCGCGTTCGGATAGACGGCGGGACCGGCCGGCAGGGTCGGCGCGGCGGCAGGGGCCGCCTCCTTCTTCGCCTGCTTCGGCTCGGCGGGAGCCGCGGGCGCGGCCGGCGCGGCCGCGGTCGGCGCAGCGGCCGGCGTCGCATCCGCGCCGCATTGGGCCTTGCGGAAGTCATTCCACTTCATGGTGCCGAGCGAGCCGTCCTTCTTGGCCGCCTGGTATTTCGCGCTGCACTCCTGCGCGGTCAGCGCCTGCGCCGGCGCCGACAGCGCGAGCGCAGCGAATCCCGACAAGGCAATCGCGCACAGCAATTTCGATCGGATGGTCATCCCTGGGTCTCCTCGTTGATCTTCCCCCGATGGGGCAGTGAAATAACAATTGCTATCCTAGCGTGCCGGCCATCTGCGACAAGAACGCGAGGGCGCTTGCTGCCAAAATATAGTGAGCGTCTTGCTCCGGATTATTCATGTCGCGTTCAGCAACGCGAGCTGAGGTTCGCAGCCCTCGCAATACTCGCAAGATGAGTGCAACCCCATGACCCTCGCCTCTCGCCTCGCCGCAATCGCCCTCGCCTCCCTGCTCGCAACCGCGACCTGCTTCGCGCAGACCGCTGCGCCGGCGGCCAAGACCGATGTGAAGACCGATGTGAAGACCGAGGCCGCGAAGGCAGCGAAAGAGCGCACGGCCGAGTCGATCGAATGCTCCAAGCAGGCCGACGCCAAGGAGCTGAAGGGCAAGGAGCGCAAGAAATTCCGTCGCGAGTGCAAGAAGGAAGCGAGGGCCGGCACCGCCGCGCCTGCCGCGACCGCTGCCCCTGCCACCCCTGCCGCGCCCGCCGCCGACAAGAAATAACCCTCGCGCCCCTCCGCGCGCGACGGCGAGGCGCACGCATTGCGGCATGAAGAGCCCGCAATTGTGCGCCTGCCGCCGATTTGCGATAAGGCGGCGTGAAGCACATCACCACCTCCCTGCCGTTCGAATGGCCGAGCCGTGCCAAGCTCTTGAGCACGGCGGAGACGCTCGTCATCGGCACCGCCGGAGGCCTGGTGTTTCTCCTCGCCGGCCTTCCCGGCGGGCTGATCTCGGGCTCGATGATCGCGGTCGGCATCGCCGCCATCGCCGGCCGCCAATTGGCGCTGCCGCCGCTGCTGACCCAGGCCGTGCTGGTGCTGCTCGGCATCTCGCTGGGCTCGGTGGTCTCGCGCCATCTGCTGCAACAGGTCGGCGCCTATCCTCTCACCATCGGGCTGCTCGCACTCGCGACCTTCTGCTCGACCTTCGGCTCCAGCTATTACCTCCAGCGCATCCATGGCTGGGACCGCACCTCGGCCTTCCTGGCCGGCAGCCCCGGCGCGCTGTCGCAGATCACGATTCTCGCGGTCGAGCGCGGCGCCGACCTGCCGGGCATTGCGGTGGTGCAGACCATGCGCGTCATCATCCTCACCGCGGCGCTGCCGATGGTGCTCGCGATCGCGGGCGTGGTCCCCTCCGCCGTGCCGTCGCTGACGACGACGACGATTGCCTCGCCGCTCGACCTCGTGGAGCTGGTCGTGGCCTCGCTGGCCATGGCGCTGGTGCTGCGGCTGATCAGATTTCCCGCGAGCTGGATGTTCGGCGCCATGATCGCCTCCAGCGTCCTGCATGGCGCCGGCTGGGTCGAGGGCGGCCTGCCGGACTGGGTGCGCGGCGTCGCGCTGGTCGGCATCGGCGCGCTGATCGGCAGCCGCTTCGCGCGGATGCGGATCAAGACGCTCGCCGGTCACATCAATGCGGCTCTGGGTTCGTTCGCGGTCGCCATCGCCGTCTCCGCCATCTTCGTCGGCATCGTCGCGCTCACCACGCAGGTCAAGTTCTCCGACATCGTGGTCGCCTTCGCGCCGGGCGCGATGGACGCCATGCTGGCGCTGGCGCTGACATTGCACATCGACCCGATCTTCGTCGGCGCCCATCATTTGTCGCGTTTCGTGTTCGTGACGATCGCAACGCCGGGCATCGTGCATCTGTTCGGGCGCACCCAGGACGACGTGGACGATTGACAGGGCACAGCTCTCGTAGGGTGGGCAAAGGCGCGCAGCGCCGTGCCCACGATCTCTCTCAATCGTTAATGATGGTGGGCACAGCGCGCGAAGAGCGCGCCTTTGCCCACCCTACGGCAGCTACGAACGTTTCGCCGTCGCCGCAAATCCCCACGCGGCGACCGCGGCCATCAGCAGCGAGATCAGCACGTTGTAGCCGGCGAGCGAGAGGCCGAGGAAACGCCACTGCACCTCGTCGCAGCGCACCACCTTGACGGTGTCGAGCCGTGAAAACAGATCGCCGGCATTGCCGAGATTGACGACGGGACCGCTGCAATCGGTCGGTCCCTTCCAGAATCCCCACTCGACGCCGGAATGGTAGGCGCCGAGGCCGGCATTGGCGAGCGTCGCCAGCGCGAGAATCGCGAGCCCCGCCAGCAGCAGCGGCCGCGGCGCGTGATTCTTTGCAGCAAAAGCCGTGAGCGCGCCAAGCGGAATCGCGAGGTAATAGGCGTAGCGCTGCTCGAGGCAGAGCGGGCAGGGCAGGATCTCCAGCACGAGCTGGAAGAACCAGGCGCCCGCGATGGCCGCGGCCGCGATCAACGTGACGAGTAGCGAGGCCGTCAGCGCGGGGCTCGCGGCCCCCGGCCTGAATGCAGGTATTGCGGCACTCTGGGTCGTCACGGCGGCCTCTTCCGGATGCGGCGTGGCCTTAGCCTCTAGCCCCGGTCCAGGCAGCTGTCGAGAACGGCGGACATCACTTTGGCGCGGGTTGACCCCGCTTTGTCCATGGCTATAGTCCGCCGGCTTCGCGACGCTCCCTCCAAGGGCCGACCGAGGGCCCCTGTGGCGGAACTGGTAGACGCGCTCGACTCAAAATCGAGTTCCGCAAGGAGTGCTGGTTCGATTCCGGCCAGGGGCACCAACCAGGCTGTTCAAGCCCGTTCCGAAACGTCCGCAACCGTCCGCACCGTGCTCGGAAAGCCTTGAAAAATAGGCACTTCCGCGTACGTTCTAGTTCGTCACCGTTTGTTCTCCTCCGATCCCAGCCGCCCGATTTGCTGGTATTTTTGCTGGTATCGGGAGAACAAACGTTCACGGCGACTTTCGCTTTGCCGAATGAAGGAATTGAGCCGATGGGCGGCAAGAACGACGGCGCGTGCGCCAATCCCAAGCAGATTAAGACCGACGTCGACTGCCGCGCCGCCCGACCGAAATTCGACAATGGCGCGTGGAGTCCCGCTAAGATTTCCGACGTGACCGGCGGCTGGCTCTATCTCTTCGTCACGCCGGACGTGAGCAGGCCCGGCAACGCTGCCTCCAAGCTCTGGCGGATGGACTACCGTTTCCACGGCCGCCAGAAAACCTACTCCATCGGCCCCTACGGCAACGGCAGGGATGGCACGTTCTCGCTCGCAGACGCGCGGCGCGAGCGCGACAAGGCCAAAGACCTGCTCAAGGAAGGCAAAGACCCGAGCATCGAGAAGCAGCTCGACAAGCACAAGCAGGCCGCCGCCCGGCCTTTCGCGCAATGGGCCGATGAGTGGCTCGCCAAGAAGAAGGTGGAGAAAGTCAAGCGCGGCAGGATCGTCGCAGTGCGCGACCCCAAGACCGTCGAGGTGCTCGAGCTGCGCGTCGGCTACGTCAAGGCTCGCTTCGGCAAGCTGTGCAGGCAGGACATCAAGCGTCCCGACGTGCTCGCTTTCATGCGTTCATATGAAGCAGAGGGAAGGCTGGAAACCCGGGACCGAGTGCGCAGCATCGGCGAGCAGATCTGCGACTATGCCGACGTCGAAGGCGACGGCTACAATCCATTCCGCAACCTGAATGGACAGATGATTGCCAACATTTCGACGCCGCGTCCCGGTGTCACCGAACCACGCGACGTCACGCGCGTCTTCAAACTTATCAGCGCACCGTGGACGAGAGCGAGATTTGGTGACGTCGTTGGCCTTGCCTTGCGCTTCAATGCGCTGACCATTCCCCGCCCCGGCATGGTCAATGAAATGGAATGGGGCGAGGTCGATTGGGATGCCAAACGCTGGACTGTTCCAGCTCCCAAGATGAAGACCGGTTGGGACCATGTTGTGCCCTTGTCACGACAGGCACTCGCGATCCTGCGTAGCGTCCAGAAGCTGACCGGCCATCGCCGGTACGCGTTTTCCTGCTCGAAGGACGCGCCGCTATCAAACAATACGCTCAACAAGCGCTTGCGGCTGCTTGGCATTGATACCAAGACTGATCATTGTGCCCACGGATTCCGGACCACGTTCTCGACTCTATCTCACCACGAAGAGATCAAGGACGCCAAGGCATGGGATGGCGATGTCGTCGAGCTGCAGCTCGCACATCTCGATAACTCTACTGTGGAAGGTCTCTACAAGAAGCACGGACCCCTCGCGCTGATCGGCTCGCGCACGAAGCTGATGCAGCATTGGGCTGATCGGATCGACCACTGGCTCGATCCCAAGAAGGTGATGCCGATCAAGGGAGGCGCGCAGGCTTGAGTCGCCTATCATCAGGCCTGTTAAGTTGCCCAATTCAACCCGTCGCAAAGCTCATGTGATAATCGTCGACGCTTGTGCATCTCGTGCTGGAAGGATCGATTTCGCATCCGTTGCATCGCGTTGCGCTTGTCCGCCTGAGATAACCGCAACAGCCGTTGTCGCCTAGATCCAATGCTTTGCCGTGGCTTCGAACGGCCGGATACAATGGAGAAGCAGTGCGACGGAGAGAGTGTCAGTCAGCCCCCGCTGAAAGATAAAGCATTTTCGACCTTCCTGGACTACGGCCACGTCCGAAATATCATCTCCGGCAGCCGAAATTACCGGAAGGGTCATAATACTGTTTCGAAGAGGGGATGGTTGCGGGGGGTGCAACACCCGTATTAGTTCGAGGGCAATCCCACGGCCCGCAGCATGGCCCTGCTAATCGGCCCAATGTCGGATGTGGCTACCGGCCATAAGCGAAGCGGGGTGTCCAGCTTCGCTCCAATTCAGCATCCTCATCCTCCTCATCGAGAGGGGCTTCGGGCAGCCCCTCGCTGGTCAACACGGTCAAGGTGTAGCCGTATTTGCCAAGGCCGATGATCTCTTCATCAAGAGTGATCCGACCCGGGCCGTCGAACCATGTCGCCAAGTCGGTTTCACCAACGGCGCGTTCGGCGCGAAGGACATTCGCCGCATCCGCGTTGAACCTCTGCGTCGCTCCGTCGGGCAAAGGAGCGCCTTTTCGCAAGAACGCTAGCTTGCCGAGATTCTTGAAAGACTCCGAGGTAAACGCATATGCGATCTCGTTGCCCTTGCTGACGATGATCGCCATCGGATAGCTGCCGCACTCCGCGGCCCGAATCGCGGCAGCCGTGATCGAACAATGGGCCTTCTCAGCCAGCTTGAGAATGCCGTCGAGGCCGATCTGATAATTGGAGAGCAGGTTGCGTGTGAGATTGGACGGCAAGAGAAGGCCGCTGGCGAAGTGGTCAGCCTCCAGCTCGATCGACGTATTCTGTGTAAAATTGGCGCGGGACATGTGCGCGCCGCCGGCCTTGATAATCTCCTCGGGATGGCCCGGCAGGAACCAATGCCCCAGCTCATGGCCAATGGAGAAATTCTCGAAGCCTTCGTTGCCGTGCTCGGTGGAGTAGATGATGGTGGCCGAATCACCGGCGAAGATGATCGCGCCGGACACGCCCGTCACTTCGGCTGGTTTCGCCTGGATGACAATATCCCTGGCCTTGGCGATCTCTCGAGGTCTAACTGGAAACTGATTGAAGCCAAATTCCTCAGCGACCTTTTCGCCGTGCTGGGTTGCCATCTTCAACCGAAAGCCCGCCATGTTTCGCCCCCTATTTCTTGTCCTTAATCATTGTGTCGATGATGTTCTGAATAAAAAGTCGATCTTTTGCGCTCAGCTTGTCTTCGTCGCGAAAGGCGGTCGTCGCGGCTTGCGCCCCGAGTAGGTAGTCGGCCGAGACCTTCAGCGCCTTCGCGAGCGCTCGCACGTTGTCGAACGACGGCTTGCGGCGCCCAGCCTCAAAATGGGCGATGGCCGAAGGTTGCATGCCGGCTTCCCTGGCCAGTTCGGATTGGCTTAGCTCCCGCGTTTCGCGCGTTTTGCGCAGGCGAGAGGCGAAGTCTTTTGGTGCGCTTGACTCGGCCATGACAGATCGTATAGAGTTCCATGTCTAGATCGTCGACAGCCCCGCGGGGCTATTTCTTCGGCTCAGGCTATGACAGAGCGTATAGCTACTTATTACGATTTGCGAATCAGGTCAAGGAATCAGGAGTTGTGAGCATGGCAGGCAAGAATCAGCATGTCGTTCCGCACGGTGACGAATGGGCCGTGCGTGGCGAAAGGAATGAGAGGGCAACCTCGATCCATCCGACCCAGGGAGATGCCGAACGGGCTGCACGGGAGATCGCGATCAACCAGCAGAGCGAAGTCGTCATTCATCGGCCGGACGGTCGGATTCGCGACAAGAATTCCTACGGGCACGATCCCTATCCTCCGAAGGGCTAAGCGACATGACGCAGGTTGCAGTTCCTTCAGATAAACCGCCGATTCGTCGAATTCTCTCGATTGACGGCGGCGGCATCATGGGAACGCAGCCGGCGTCCTTTCTTACGTCTCTGGAAGAGGATCTCGACCGGCCCATCGGAGAGTATTTCGATCTGATCGCAGGAACGTCCACGGGCGGCATTCTGGCGATCGGATTGGCGATGGGTCTTCCCGCGCGTGATCTCCTTGACCTCTATGTCCGTCGCGGCCCACACATTTTTGGACAGTCGGGCGGCGCTCTGGCGAGCTTCGCCGGCGACGCGTGGCGTCGCCTCAAGCACATCGTCACCCCGAAGCATGACGCTGATCTGCTGCGGAGCGAACTCTCTACAGTTCTCGGCAGCAGGCGCATTGGGGATGCGAGAACGCGACTGGTGATTCCCGCATGGGATGCCGACCATCGCGGTGTCTATATTTTCAAGACAGCGCATCATCCCCGCCTCAAGACCGATTACAAGCGCCTCGCCGTCGATGCCGCGATGGCGACGGCCGCCGCGCCCACCTACTACAAGCGCCACCGGACCGCCGAGGATGTCGGTCTGCTCGACGGCGGCGTATGGGCCAACAACCCGATCGCGTTGGCGGTGGTCGAGGCCGTCACTTTGCTCGACTGGCCGGCCAGCAGTCTGCGAGTGCTGAGCCTGGGCTGCGTCAACGAGGTCTACATGATCGGCGAGGCGCCTGGTTGGGGCGGTCTCGCAAAGGATGTGACCCGCCTGTTCATGGACGGCCAGTCGCATGGCGCGCTTGGTATGGCGAAGTTGCTTACCGGCCATCAATACGAACGTGAGGCGATTTTCCGGTGCTGCCCGGATGTGCCGAAGGATTTCTTCAATCTCGATGACACGCGCAAGATCGCGCAACTCAAAGGCATGGGCGCCTCATCAGCTCGTAAGGAGCGTCCTCGCATTGAACCCGTTTTTCTGACGGAAACTGCCGAATCGTTCAAACCTATCTACACCGTGAAAGGAATTGAGCCATGAATCAGATGTTCACGGCGCCTCCCCAGACGCATCTGCTTTTGCGCAAAGCCGAGGTTTACTCGCTCCTCGATCAGATTTGCCAAGCGCTGGAGTTGACCGCTGCTCAGCTTGAGGCTGCGCGGACGAGCTACGAGGCTGTCGCGGAATGGCTCTCCGGGTCGGACAACCCTCTTCTGAAGTGGATCGATATTTATGCTCACGGCTCGACCGGCCTCGGCACGACGGTCAAACCGATCGGGCGCGAAGATTTCGACGTCGATCTCATCTGCAAGGTGCTGCGCTTTACCGCTGACCGGCCACCGGCAGAGTTGAAACGCATTGTCGGCGATCGCCTGAAGGAGAACGCGCGCTACGCTGCCATGCTCGAAGAGAAGAAGCGCTGCTGGCGCTTGAACTACGCACGCGAATATCATCTCGACATCTCGCCGACGATCAACAATGCCAAATGCGCCAACGGCGGCGAATTGGTTCCCGACAAGAAGCTGCGGGAATTCAAACCGACGAATCCGAAAGGCTACAAGGCGCTCTTTGAACGCAGGGCAGCCCTAATCCCCACCTTGCGGATGCAAAAGGCTCTCGCTGCCGAGGACCGTGCGGCCGTCGAGCCCTTCCCTGTGCATGGCACCGCCAAAGGCATCCTGCGGCGGACGGTGCAGATCCTCAAGCGGCATCGTGATGTGCATTTCCTGGAAGTCGTCGAGGAGATCGCACCGATCTCCATCATCATCACCACGCTCGCGGCACAGTCGTATGAGTATTGCGTCAAGAGCTTTGTTTTCGATTCCGAACTTGACGTTCTGATCGCGACCATTCGGTTGATGCCACACTTCATCGATAAGCCGGTCGTCAATGGTCGGCGGATCTATGTGGTGGCCAACGAAACCACGGTCGGCGAGAACTTCGCCGAGCGCTGGAATACTGAGCCGGCTCGCGCCGCCGCCTTCTACGAGTGGCATGCGAAGGCACTGGCGGACTTCGAGGCCCTTCCGGATTTGCAGGGCATCGACGTTATCGGCAAGAGCTTGGAAGGAAGCCTCGGGAGTTCGGTCGTTCGCAAAGTTATCGATGCTCGCACCGACAGCATTTCGCAGGCACGCACGGCCAAGAAGCTCTACGTCGCGCCGACGGTCGGGCTCACGCTGTCCAGCGCGGCCAATGCGACGCCGGTTCGCTCCAACACGTTCTTCGGTGACTAGGTGTTTTCGCGTGACCGCCCAGACCTGACGCCCGCGCAGCAGTTTATGTTTCTGCGCGCCAATCCCATCTGTACGGGGACAGGCCGGCTGCACGCGACTGGCTTTATTTGGGATTATCGTGACAGGCCGACGCCCCTTAGCCGTGAATACTCCATGCGCATTACATTTCAGCGGGGCGAAACACCAAGCGTCTTCGTCACGGACCCCGAGCTTTCGGCTTTGGCGGGTGAGCGGCCCCTGCCGCACGTCTATCATGATCCCCTGCGCCTGTGCCTCACGTTGCCAGGAACGCGCGAGTGGACCGGCACGATGCGGATCGATCAGACATTCGTACCCTGGGCCACAACGTGGCTTTACTATTTCGAGGACTGGCTGATCTCCGACGACTGGAAGGGCGGCGGCAAGCACCCCGATCCGACGGATAACGAGCGTTATGGTCGACGGGTGCGTCGCGCGACGCGGCAACCGAGGATCTGACGGCTATATTACAATACATGCGGCGTCCCCTTCTGCTTTGATGCTATCTACCTTAACTGACAACTTCCTCTCGCCTTCCGGCCCCTTATCCGCCGCCATGACGCACTTGAACATCGGCGGGACCAGCTTAGCCGGATCGGGAAGGCGCGGCTGCGAACGCGGTCCCGGCTAGAGCTTCGGAATAGGCAACGAAAACTGCGCATGGCGCGGGCCCAAACCGGCTTTACTATTCGGCCTATTGGAGAGCCGACAATGGGAACCCCGCTCTGACTCTTTCCTGAGGATGCTCTCCGAGGGCTACCCTTCGGCTCGCTTAGCGAAATGACGCACTCGGCGAGCCTTCAAAAAAGCTTCTGTCCGTCGCCATGAACCGCGCCAACATAGGCGCAATGAGTTTGGTCGAAGCCAAGCATATCGCTCGGTATCTCGGTTCTCATGATGAACACGTAATAGGAGCGCTATCTGGCGGCTCTATTGAGCAGTTTCTCTGGAATGATTCCGTCATGAAGCAAGGCACGCTTTAGCATCGAAATATCACGGCCGTTGTTCACCGCGATTGCGCCGGCAATTTTATCGTGACTATCGAGGAAGATTGCCGTCCAATTGTTCGTTTCAGGATCGTCCAGCACGACACTGCGGTCAGCATTTTGCAGCACTCCTAACGACTGAATGTTGTGTCCAAACTGGTCCGACCATAGCCACGGCGGCTCCGCATAATGCGAGTCAATCCCTGCCATGGATTTCGCCGCGACCAGCGATTGGCCCGAGGCCACCTTCCAGGACTCAAGTCGCTGACGAAACGCGCCGCCTAAGACGGGGTGTGACGTCACCTCTCCCGCAGCGAAGATCGCCGGATCAGATGTCTGGCAGCGATCATCCACGACAATACCATCATCGACGTCCAGCCCCGCGTCCGATGCAAGTTGGGTGTTGGGTTGAACCCCGATCCCGACAACGACTGCGTCGACATCTGCGAATGCATTCCAGCGCAATCGCAACGAACCATCATCCTGATGATGAATTGAATCGATCTTTGAGCCAAATTCGAACTGGACTCCGTTCAGGCGATGCAATTTCTCAGCCCAACGGCTCAGGATAGCAGGCATGCCGCGAGATAGTATCCGATCCGTCATC
The DNA here is from genome assembly GCF_024585165.1 of Bradyrhizobium sp. WBOS07. Lineage (NCBI taxonomy): Bacteria > Pseudomonadati > Pseudomonadota > Alphaproteobacteria > Hyphomicrobiales > Nitrobacteraceae > Bradyrhizobium > Bradyrhizobium sp. WBOS07. The sequence continues at coordinate 1,915,806 of NZ_CP029008.1, read as the reverse complement.
TCAAACAGAAAAACCTCGCAGGCCATCGCTCGAGCGGCGGCAGCAACCTCTAACCCAATGAACCCGCCGCCGATCACAGCAATTCGACGCGATTCCCGAAGCACGGATTTCAAGCGAACCGCGTCTTCAAGCGTTCGCAGATAGAGAATTTTCGAGCTTTGCCCGACGCTATCCGGCAATTTTCTCGCCCGCGATCCGGTCGCGAGGAGTAGCCGATCGTAAGCATAAGCATTTCCGCAAGCGGTTAGAATTTCGGAGCGGTTTCGATCGATCTGCGTCGCGGTTTGTCCGGGATGATACGAAATACCGTTCTCATGATAGGTCTCCGCGTTTGCCAGATAGCGCGGTGCGCCCTCGCCAAGGACTTCTTTGGACAGCGGCGGGCGATCATACGGCAGGCCGAGTTCGTCTCCGAGAATATCGATCTTGGCTTGTGGCGCCAACTCGCGAAGATGCACGGCGGCTGTGTGCCCCGCGAGGCCTGCTCCGACAATCACAAAACGCATTTTAGCGCTCCCTGTAGGGGAAGGGCACATTCGGCGCGCCCGTCCTCCTTATCCGCCGTTGACAGGCGCCGAGCACTCTCACATTCAATACCTTCAGCCGAAGGCTAGTTGGCAGATTCTGCTGATATTCATCTGCGACGCACTTGCTAGACGCTGTAGAAATCGAGCGCAGTGGCCATTTGATCGTTCGTAAGGGAAATCTTTTTGAATCCGATCAGCCAAGCCTCTCCAAGACGGCGCAGCCGAAATTCAAGGCGTCCGAAGTTGGTATGGCTTTTACAAGCGCGCGGATCGTACGTATGAACCGTGAAGCAGGCATTTCCCTCGATCGAATCCGTCGAGGCCGCATCGACCATGATGTTCGTATAGGAATGAACCGTGCGCGGAAGCGGCATCGCCGTGATGGACTTTCGCGACTGTATCCTGTCAATTCGGTCACTCAGCCCATATGAGTTCTCATGATATATCATTGAAAGCTCGCGGTTCGGATTGGACGTCGTCTCGTACTCGTCCTTCCAGGCCGGCACCCAGAAAATCGCATCGTCAGCGTAGAGCTTGACCCAATCGCGGAATTTCTTCTGATCCAGAAGTCTTGCCTCCGTGAAGAGAACGCGAGTAGCAATCTTCAGGTAATCATCCTCTGACATGTCGCTAACCTAGCCTTCCGAGGGATCACGAGTCATAAGGCGCAGCCATTCCCGGTAACCGGAATGAAAGCATGTCTCATCGCCGAACAGGGGCGCTCCATAGGTCCACCGATCAGGTGAAACCTGCAATTCGGAAGAGTAGTTGAGTGCCTCGCCGGACTTCGGCCTCAAGCCTCGCGCATACCCCTGCGTAGGACCAGCGAAACGAGCTCCGTAGCCGGTCTGGCAAAGCTCGTACATGACGTTGTCGTCGGACGTCGCAAGACCGCTCGGATTGAAGAAATCCTCATACAGACGGATGCGAACGCGGCGCGCCTCGTCACTTTCACCAACTGGGGCAAGACAGTGAGACGTAATCTCCGTCTTGTCCGGAGCCAATGGCCGCCACGTCCGCAACTGCAGCGTGCCGATATCAACGATCTGCAGGTTAGGATAAATCGTGAGATTGCGCTGACGAAACATCCACTTGAGCTTGTCTTCCCGAGTCTGCCCCTGAACCGTCGACAGAAGTTTGCCATCCTGATTGAGAGGGCGGAGCTTATAAACCCTTGACGCATGAATGGACCACATCATCGCGTGCCCCCTCGCCAGGCTGAAGCTTCCTTGCGCGTCGGGGTCGGTCTCTGTCGGATTCCACGGCTTTACTTCTAGCGGTCCTCTCCGCACTTCACGCTTCTTGAGAACGTCGATATACGAACTGTGCGTTGAAGCGAAGTGGTAATAATCAAGCCCGTTCTCGAACTGAAGCTTCCAATTGGCGTCGAACGTGTAGCTTACGTTTCCGTCAACGAACTCCAGCCCTTCGATGCCCTGATCGACAACGAGATCGATAAACGCGCGCGCGTCACCAAGATGCTCCTCTAGCGTCGGCACGTCGGGCGACACGCTTGCAAACAGAAGCCCTCGATAGCTTGCAATCTTGGGAACAGGCTTGAGGCCATGATCATCCGCAAGAAAGGACGGCGGATACTGGCCATCCTTCTCATCGGTCATCGAAACATTCTTGCCGGCACTATCGTACGACCACCCATGATAGCGACAAACATGGAATTTCTGATTGCCCTTCTTAAAGGGGCAAACGATCGCCCCGCGGTGGCGACAGGTGTTAAAGAAGCATCGAATTTCTCCAGTCCCGTCCTTTGTAATCAGGACGGGGTGGCGCCCGATGTACGTCGTCACGAAGTCATTCGGCTTGCGTAACTGACTTTCCAGCCCGACGAAAACCCAAGTCCCCTCGAAAACGTGAGTAAGTTCGCGCTCAAAAATATCCTGGTCGGTGAACACCGTCCGATCTACCCGAAATATTCCGTCATCGGGTCGATCGTCCAGCAGCTTCGAAACCATTTCGGGTGTGATTGGCCCACCTCTGACACCACCGTCGCTCGGCCTCACAGGGCTGGGTACTTCCGACCTGAAGCTGGTCAATTCGACCTCCTCTATTTTTCTTGTAGCAAAGCGGAGCGGCTATTTCGGACGAGATGGGGGCGTCACACAAAATGGCGACATCGTCGCCCCCCTTGCCGTTAAGTTAGGTTGACGCGTCGGGATTAGACGGTGCCGAGGTGACATCGATTTCCACAGCATCACCGGCGACACGAACAGGATAGGTTGCCAGGGCCGTTTCTGCTGGTGAGGTCAACGCCGCGCCCGTTCGAACATCGAAGCGGGCGCCATGAAGCGGGCACTCGATCTCGTAACCATCGAGCCAACCGTCGGACAGAAGTGCATAGGCATGAGTACAAACGTCAGACGTGGCAAAATACTCTTCGCCGCAGCGGTAGAGCGCAACTTTGCATCCGTTGATATTGAGCTGCTGAATGCTGTCATCCGACACATCTTTCGTAAGAGCGGCTTTTACCCAGTTAGTCATTCGAGTCGACGCTCGCTTTTGGATTGTTGCGAACTTCAGTTCTTTCCGAACATATTCTTCCAGGCCTCGGTGCCCGGCTTCGCTTCCCATTGTTTGCTGTCGGACAACGTATTTATGCCCGCCCTAACCCCCGGACGGTCTTTGATCGCCTGGTACCATCGATCAATGTTCGGGTACTCCGACAAGTCACGTCGATGCAGCTTTCGCGTGCGAACCCAAGGGAATGTGCTGATGTCAGCGATGGAATACTCGCCGGCGAGATATTCAAATTCGCCAAGGCGCTTCTCGAGAATGTTGTATATTCGACCAACTTCCCGATCATAACGTTCGATCGCGTAATCGATCTTCTCAGTCGCATACACCATGAAGTGGTGCGCTTGGCCCAGCATTGGACCCATCGTCGTATTCTGAAATACAAGCCACTTTAGCGTATCGTAGCGCTTTTCAGGATCCTGAGAGAGAAATCTACCGGACTTTTCCGCGAGATAGATAAGAACGACCGCGGATTCAAAAACTGCATATGGCTTGTTGTGCGGGCCATCGTGATCCACGATGGCCGGCACTTTGTTATTTGGATTGATCTTCAGAAATTCCGGATGAAACTGCTCACCTGCCGTTATATCAACCGGAACTACACGATACTCCAAGTCCAACTCTGCCAGCATTATGGCTGCTTTATACCCGTTCGGGGTTGGCCAGAAGTATAGATCAATCATCGCAGAGGACTCCTATCCGACGATCTTGAGCCCTGCTGGCTTGTCAACGATCAGCCCAGGGTTCAACATCCACTTCGGGTCCAGTTCGGTCTTGGCGGCTGCCAGCACACGGCGGAACAACGGATCGACTTCCTTGTCGTACCAAGGACGGAACGATTTTCCGACAGCATGGTGGTGCGTGATGGTTGCGCCGAGTTCGATTAGCGCGTCCGACGCAACGTCGTGGAGCATCTTATAGGCTTCAAGGCTGTTGGCGTGCGTCGAAGGAGCCATGATCGAATAGTAAGGAGCCGGGCCGTCCGGATACAGGAAGGAGAACCTGCGGCAGACGATGCCGCCGCCAAGATTTTCCTTCTGGGCCTTCCGGATGCGACGCATGATCTCGGTATCGACTTCTTCGAACCGATCCCAAGTGTAGGCAGTTTCGAACGTGAAGCTGACGATTCCCATCGCTGCGCGCGTATGCATCAACCGGGGCAGATATCTGAACTGGTGCCGCCAGTTACCCTGCGGCCCGCTACGGCTGGTCTCCAGCGCGTTGTCCGCAGTTCCCGCCTGTTGCTTCACGACGCCACCGAAGTCCTTGCAGATTTCGAGACTACGCTCCAGCCACGCGTCCACCGGATGGTCGGCGGATTCGAAGCCCAGCAACAGGACCGAATCGGTGCCGTCTCCAGCGCCGTAGAATTTGGCGTCCTGCTCGTCCAGATAGCGACAGTTCGCCGGGAACAGTCCTGCTTGGGTGATCTGACGGACGGCCTTGGCACCCTGATAGAACGTCTTGAAGGAGATCGACGCATTCGCACGGAATTTCACACGCCCCTGTAGACGCATCCATGCATCGGTGATGATGCCCAGCGAGCCCTCAGACCCGATGAACAGCCGATCCGGATTGGGTCCCGCACCCGAGCCTGGCAGGCGGCGGTTCTGGATCGTTCCCGCCGGGGTGACCACGCGCAGGCTTTCCACCATGTCGTCAATATGCGTGAGATGGGTCGCATAGTGACCGGACGAGCGGGTTGCGATCCAACCGCCCAGCGATGAGAATTCCCACGATTGCGGAATATGGCGCAAGGTGAGGCCATGCGGCTTCAGTTGTTCTTCCAGAGCCGGACCGAGAATGCCCGCCTGGATCCGCGCGCAGCGCGACACGGGGTCGACTTCGAGAATCTTGTTGAGGTTGCCCAAGTCGATTACGACGACCCCGGGAAAGGCGTCGCGCTCGGGACCCCAGAAGCCGCCGGTGACGCTCGATCCGCCGCCATACGGGATGCATGCATAACTATTTTCCCCGCACCAGTCGAAGATGGCAGCGATGTCTTCTTCGTCGCGCGGATAGGCCACGACGTCCGGAGCCTTCTTGAAATCGCGCCGGTAGATAAGGGTCATGTCCTTGAAACCCTTACCGTACGTATGAACAATTCTGTCCCATTTTTCCGAGGTACAGAAATCCTCCAGCGTTCGCGGGATCTTTATGCGCGACGCATAAAGTTCAATCTCGTCCAGAGTCGGGTCTGACAGAATTTCGATGTCTTTAATTCCAAGCCGCTGCTCCACGCGGTCTCGCATGGTTCGGATTTCGTCCTTGGAATTAGCTTCACCTTCATATCCCCACGACCAGAACTTCCTTCGCTGGCCGTAGTAGCCACTCTTTTCCTTCGCCACAGCGCTTCTCCTTCGAGATTTTCGACGTAAATCAACCATCCAGGTGCGCATGCGTTTTGGTAGACATCGCGATCTGGTTCGACCAAATTGGCATATCCAATTCGGTCGGTCAATGGTTCTCGGAGTAGATAAGCACCCCGGAGCTACGCCACCGCGACAACATTCGCCTTGACACCGCCGCCAAGAGCACGCTTGAATGGTATGACCAGATTGGATGTGCCAGATTGCAACTGATCTGCAAATAGAGAACTCACCTCATTTTTTGATGAGCGGGCGTTCAGCGGCCTTTTTCACATAGAGAGGGACAAGAGCGTGGTGCTGTCGGACCAAGCCAATCTGCATGGTGAGCGCGCCCTCCAATGGACCGCGTCATGCTGAGATATCTAATTCGTCGCCTTGTCGCCCTTGTGCCGACGTTCCTGTTAGCGAGCGTTATTGTGTTCTCGGCCATTCGCCTGATACCGGGAAACACGATCGACATGATGATGTCGCAGAACGACATCTCGGCCAGCGTCCAGACCCGCGAAGATCTTATCAAGGCACTCGGGCTCGATCAGCCGGTCCTTGTACAATATTGGCACTGGATCAGCTCGATTGTGTTCCACGGAGATTTCGGTCGCTCGCTTTGGACGGGAGATAGCGTCACCCGCCTCGTCGCCGAGCGCATGCCGATTACTCTGTATCTAGGCGTGCTGGCCATGATATTCGCGCTCTTGATCGCGCTGCCCGTCGGGATCATCTCGGCGATCCGGCAAAACAAGCCGGTCGATTATCTCGGCCGTGTCTTTGCCATCACGGCCCTGTCCGTCCCGCCTTTTTGGCTCGGGACATTAGTGGTGGTCGTGCCGGCGATGCTCTGGGGGATCGCTCCGACCGTGCAATATGTTCGGCTGACCGACGATCCCCTCCTTAGCCTCCGCCAGATGGTGCCGCCCGCCATCGTCCTCGGCATCGCCTTGTCGGGAGTGACGATGCGGATGACCCGCACCATGGTCCTCGAAGTCATGCGCCAGGATTATGTCCGTACAGCTTGGAGCAAGGGTCTCGACGAGCGGACGGTCGTCCTGCGCCATGTCCTCAAAAACGCGCTTCTGCCGGTCATAACCATCGTCGGGTTGCAGTTGCCCCTGCTGATCGGTGGCGCGGTCGTGATTGAGCAGATCTTCGTGATCTCCGGTATGGGCCAACTACTCCTGATGGCGGTGTCGCAGCGGGACTATCCGGTCATTACGGGCATCTTTCTTCTCGTGGGCGTCGGCGTAATGACGATCAACCTGCTCGTCGACATCAGCTACGCCCTCCTAGATCCCAAGATTCGTCAGGGCTGAACGCATGACTATCGAGTCACCTCTGAAGATCGAAACAGGTCCCGGGCGAGGCGCTTGGGCAGCACCCGTCAGGACTTTCTTCAGTCGCCTTTTTAAGCAGGATATCCTCGGAACGGTTTGCGCCGGCCTTCTCGCCGCGATCGTGGTCTGCGCACTCTTGGCACCTTGGATCGCACCGTACGACTTCGACGCGATCGACCTTACATCGCTGATGCAAGGGCCGTCCTGGTCGCACCACCTCGGCACAGACGAACTCGGACGCGACATCCTCAGCCGCATCATCTATGGAGCCCGTACTTCCGTTATCGTCTGTATCACCGCCGCGCTGCTATCGCTCGCCCTATCGGTCACGCTCGGGGTTCTGTCCGGGTATTTCGGCGGACGTCTCGATGCCCTGGTTCAGCGGTTCGTCGATACCTGGCAGAGCTTTCCCGACCTAATCGTGCTGATCGCGGGCGTCGCGGTTCTCGGCCCCGGGATCGTGCAGATCATCGCCCTCCTCGGCATCCTCTACGGCGTTGCCGGTTCGCGCATCGTACGCGGCGCGGTCCTGTCGGCGCGCGAGCAACTGTACGTGCAGGCGGGCCATTCCTTCGGCGCCGGTAACTGGCACATTATTCTCCGGCACATCCTGCCGACGATCGCCGCGCCCCTCATCGTGCTTTACACCACGCGCCTCGGCGGCGTGATCCTGGCCGAATCGAGTCTCAGCTTCCTTGGTCTTGGTGTGCCACCGCCCGCACCCGCGTGGGGCCGTATGCTGAGCGATGCCCGCCCTTACATGTTCGAGAACGTCTGGATGGTCGCGGCCCCTGGCCTCGCGATAACTCTGATCGTTTTTTGCGTGAACATCTTCGGAGACTCTCTCCGCGATCTTCTCGATCCACGCGGAATAGTGCGCAATTGAGCGAAAAACCATAACACTAAGGAGGAGCAAGGAATGGTAGGCCGACATCTCGGAACTATGGCGGTTATCGCGCTCGGGACTGTGATTGCGACCCAAGCCGTGAGCGCCCAGGAACCCAAATACGGTGGCACGCTGACCATCGTTCCTTACTCCCCGGGGATTGCGGCGTTGTCGTGGGATCCCGCCGACTGGAACTGGAAGGTCTCTATCGATGCTGGGCCCTACATGGAGCAGTTGATGGTGGGCGATCTAAGCAAAGGCGTACGTGGCGGCGGGAAGAACAACTTTTTCAGCGAGGCCTGGCTCAGCGACGACGTGCTGCGCGGCGAACTCGCAGAGAGCTGGGAGGTCGTCGACAAACCGCTCTCGATCGTTATCAACCTGCGCAAGAACGTGAAATGGCAGGCCTGCAAAGGCATCATGGAAGCGCGCGACTTTACCGCCAAAGACGTCGTGTTCGCGTATAACCGTCTCGTCGCTAGTCCGAAGGCGAACAAAGTCTATTTTTCCTTCATCGACAGGGCCGAGGAGACGGGACCGCACCAGGTGACCTTCTTCCTGAAGGAGTACAACTCGGAGTGGAAGTACCGCCTCGGCTACGGCTATTACGCCGGCATCTATCCCAAAGAGATCACGGAGGCCCCTAACGGCGGTGCTGGCAACTGGCAGAATGCCTGCGGCACGGGTCCCTTCCGGTTGACGCGGTATGAGGCCGGGGCCTTCGGGGATTATCAGGCTAACAAGGAGTACTGGGACCGCGAGACGATCGACGGCAAACCTTACAAGATCCCATTCGTCGATAACCTTGTGATGCGGACGATCGGGGATTCACAGACACGCCTAGCCGCCTTCCGCACCGGCAAGATCGATGTCATGGCGAATATCAACTGGGACGAACTCAAGTCACTGGCGCCGATCCAAGATAAAATCAAAGTCATCGAACACCCCGACTATGCGGGTGAGGCACTGGCAATGCGGGTCGATGCACCACCCTTCGACAACCCGAAGGTGCGTCTCGCCTTGAATCTCGCGGTCGACCGGGCCGCCATCTCGAAGCAGATCTATGGCGGCCACGCCGACTTTCCGCACCTGCCGATGGACGAAACTTGGGAAGGCTATTTCACGCCGCCCGAAAAGATGCCGAACGATGCCCGGGAGGTTCTCCAGTACGATCCGGCCAAGGCCAAGAAGCTCCTCGCCGAAGCGGGTCTTGCGAATGGTTTCGAGTTCAAGGCACAGGTTCCGAGCTTCCCTGAGCAGCTAAAGAAAGCGCAGATTGTAGCCGGATATCTGTCGGCAATCGGCGTAAAGATGACCATCGAGCCAAAGGAGTATGGAGCGTTTCTCAGTCTGATGACCACCGGCAAGCACGGCCCCGGCTATTGGCATTTCGCAGGCATGAGCAATCCGACGGCCTCAATCGAGAAACTGTACCGGTCCTCTTCCGTCTGGAATTCGGCCCGCGTCAACGACCCGAAGGTCGATGCGGCACTCGACACCATCCAGCAGGAGAGGGACCCGGACAAGGTCAAGAAGGGCGTCGCCGCGCTCACCAATGAGATGACCGCGCGAGCGCCATTCCTGTTTCTGCCCAGGCCGCGCTCGTTCACGGTATGGTGGCCGTGGGTCAAGAATTACTATGGTGAGATTTCGGTCTCCGCTCGGCGTGATGCGCCGGTCTGGGCGCGCGCTTGGATCGATCAGGATCTAAAGAAGTCGATGGGCTTCTGATCGATGCACGGAACTTTGGAAATGTCGGGGCCCCCGATACTGGATGTACGCGGGCTCTGCGTGGGCATCTGGTCGGGCAAGACGGAGCTGAGTGCTGTCGCAGACGTTTCGTTCCGGGCCTATTCAGGCCAGGTCGTGGCGCTCGTAGGCGAAAGCGGCGCGGGCAAGAGCATCACCGCGATGTCGCTCACCCATCTACTGCCAATGCCACCGATCAAGATCACGGCCGGCGAAATACGCCTCTCCGGCCGTGATATGCAGACGCAGTCACCAAAACAGATCAGGGACATCCGAGGCAACGAGGTCGGCATCGTTTTCCAGGAGCCGATGACAGCGCTGAACCCAAGCCTGCGCATCTGGCGCCAGATCGCCGAGCCGCTGGTGCGTCATCGCCGGATGTCCTGGAGCGCCGCCAAAGCGCAGGCGATCTACCTTCTCAAGAAGGTCCGCATCCCGGATGCAGAGACCAAAGCCGAGGCCTATCCTCACCAGCTCAGTGGGGGTATGCGCCAGCGTGTCATGGTTGCTATCGCGATCTCCTGCGAGCCAAGACTCATCATCGCGGACGAGCCGACGACAGCACTCGACGTCACCGTGCAGGCGCAGATTTTGACGCTTCTCACTGACCTTACCCGCGGATTGGGCGGGGCGCTGCTTCTCATCACGCACGATCTCGGCGTCGTGGCGCGCTACGCCGACTGGGTCAACGTGATGTATGCCGGCCGCATCGTCGAGACAGCGGCGGCCGACGACCTCTATCGCGATGGGCGCCATCCTTATACGCACGCCCTCCTCGCCTCCGTGCCCAAGATCGTCGGTCCGATCGCTCATCGGCTCGAGTCGATCGCTGGGCAGCCACCCGCCCCCTCCGACGGAACCGGGGGCTGCGCCTTCGCACCGCGCTGCCCACGTCGGACCGAACGGTGCGACGAACGCCCTCCGCTTAGCGGCGACGAACGCACACGGAACGGCCATCTGTTCGCGTGCTGGAATCCGCTATGAACGACGTAGCAACGAATATTCTCGAGGTCTCGGACCTGTGCGTCGACTATGCAAGCACAACCTCTTTCGGCGTAACGGGCGCCCCCTCCGTTCGAGCTGTCAAGGGCATATCCCTCACACTCCAGCGCGGCGAAACTCTCTCGCTCGTCGGCGAAAGCGGTTGCGGCAAATCCACCACGGCCATGGCCATACTACAACTGACGCCGCCGAGCGGCGGCCGGGTCGTGTTCGACGGACGCGATATCACGGGCTTCAGTCATCGCCAGATGCGACCGCTAAGGCGTGAGATGCAGATCATCTACCAGGATCCGTTCGGGTCGCTAAATCCCCGCATGACAATCGCCGACCTGATCGCCGAACCGATGGCGATTCAGGGCGTCGGCAGATCGGGCCACGAGCGCCGCGCGAAGGCTGCCGAACTCCTAGATACGGTCGGAATGGGTACTCGCTTCCTCGACCGCTATCCGCACCAACTCAGCGGCGGCCAGCGTCAGCGGGTCGCCATCGCGCGCGCCCTGTCACTGCGTCCGAAACTGCTCATCTGTGATGAGCCGGTCTCAGCTCTCGACGTCTCAGTGCAGGCCCAGGTTCTGAACTTGTTTTCCGACCTCAAGGAGCAGTTCGGCTTGTCCTATCTGTTCATCTCGCACGACCTCGGCGTCGTCCGACACATGAGCGATCGGGTCGCAGTGATGTATCTCGGACGCATCGTCGAGATCGCGACGCGCGACGACCTCTACGGCGAACCGCTCCATCCCTACACGCGCATTCTTCTCGATGCGGTAGCGGTGCCGGACCCGCAAATCGAGCGCGCCCGCGATCACGTGCTCCTTCAGGGCGAGGTGCCGAGCGTCGCCACCCCCCCGCCCGGCTGTCCATTTCACCCTCGCTGTCAGTCCGCCATGCCGGTCTGCAGCCGCGAAATTCCGCCGCTGCGGTTGCACGGCAATCGGCAGATCGCCTGCCATCTGTATGATGAGACAGCAGCCAATAAGGCAATCGAAGCCGCGATGGACGGAAATGGCAATCCAAACTAGGACGTCAGAGCGGTCGCTTGTCCGCACCTAGCCCAAGCACCCCTTTAGGACGTCAGGCAACGGGCCGCCCATCGCCCAATCGACCAACTCCACCGTGTGGACGACTGGAATGCGTGTTCCAGCACCAATCTGCGTTATGCAGCCGAGATTTCCACTCGCAATGATTTGCGGTTTGACCTTCTCAATGTTGGTGACCTTTCGTGCGCGCAGTCGATTGGCGATCTCAGGCTGCAGTACGTTGTATGTTCCGGCGGAGCCGCAACATATGTGGCCTTCCGGTACTTCTCTCACTACAAACCCCATTCGCCTCAAAAGTGACTTCGGCTGATCTCTAACCTGCTGTCCATGCTGCATCGAGCATGCCGAATGGTAAGCCACGACCTGGCCGGTAGTCCGAACACCGTCTTGAAGCGGTAATTCATGCAAGAATTCTGTGATGTCCCGCGCTAGAGCCGAGATCCGTACGGCTTTCTGAGCGTAGGCGTTATCGTTGCGAAGTAGGAAGCCATAATCTTTAATGACCGTTCCGCAACCGGACGTCGTAACCACGATGGCGTCGAGGCCGCCGTTCTCGATTTCGCGTGTCCATACATCCACGTTGTGTCGAGCCGCATCCAGCGCCCGACTTTCGTATCCCAAGTGCTGCACGAGAGCTCCGCAGCACCCTTCGTCGATCGGTTGAACTACTTCGATACCGTGACGCGTCAACAACCGGATTGCAGCCTCGTTGATGTTCTGGCCGAGGACCTGCTGGGCACATCCGCTCAGAAGCGCAACCCGACCGCGCGGCCTATCGACGGTCGCGCCCGGTAACCTTCGGGTCGGCCTTCTTCGCTTGAATGACGACGAAAGTTCAATCATCGCGGCGAGTTGCGCGCCGCCGGGAAGATTGGCGAGCCACTTTCTGATCGGCCTGCTCACGGTAGCCACGCGTAAAGCCAACCTAAGTCGGCCCGGAAACGGCAGCACCTTCGCCAACATGCCTCGAAGCAACCGATCAGGCAGAGGACGCGTATAGGTTCGGGCGATATGGGCTCGCGCGTGATCGACCAGGTGCATGTAGTGCACGCCGGACGGACAGGTCGTCATGCAGGAAAGACACGTCAGACATCGATCGATATGCTCGACGACCTGAGGGGTCGCCGGCTTTTCCTCCTCCAACATGTCCTTGATCAGATAGATGCGCCCGCGCGGACTGTCCGCTTCGTCACCAAGAAGCAGATATGTCGGGCATGTCGCAGTACAAAAGCCGCAATGCACACAGGCACGGAGGATTTTTTCTGACTCGCTTACATGTGCATCGGCCAAGGCCGTCAGCGAGAAGTTTGTTTGCATACCAGTCCGCCTCGCCTCAGATACCGGCGTACATCCTGCCGAAATTTAGAACGCGGTCAGGATCGAAAGATTTCTTGATTTCCTGCGTCAACTTGAGCACCGCAGGAGGAAGCGGCTCGAACACATCGATCCTGCGGCGAATCTCCGATGAAGCCCGTACGAGTGTGGCGTGCCCACCGGTATTGACCATAGCTTCCCGAACGACCGACGCTCCCGCATCGTCAGCGCCCACGACCGCGAGCCACACGAGACCACCGCCCCAGTCGTAGAAATACCGCACGCCGAGTTTTCGCCGGATGTCAGCAAGAGCACGCGGCGCTTTGGAGGGGGCCAAGGACAACCGCCAAATGGAACGATCCATTGGCTGAGCCAGCCAGTGCGCGTCGCGGATGCGCAACCAAAAGTTTGCGCTTTCATCCCCTTCGATCAGGTCGGGCAGCCCAAAGGAGCACCAGAGCCTGGCAAGTTCGCGGGATCCGTAGGCTACCGAGCCCTCGGACCCCTCTAGTCGAACGATCGTAGTCGAGTCCGACCCAATACTCGCCGGGATATGCGCCGCCGCCGAGACCGCGAAAGTCGACCCGAGCGCTGCGGTTAGCGCCGAAATCGCTGTCATGTCGTCCAAGCCGCGCAATCCCAGCGATAGGGAACGCGCCGGCTTCGGCAACACCTTGAAGATGGCTTCGCTCAAAACGCCGAGCGTGCCCCACGCACCGCAGGTCAGCTTGACCAAATCGAGCCCGGTGACATTCTTCATCACGCGCCCGCCGGATTTCACGATGTCTCCGCGGCCCGTGACCAAGCGAACGCCGATCAGGCTGTCGCGACAAGCTCCGACCGCGACACGACGCGGACCCGAAACATTCCCGGCGACAATACCTCCGATTGTCGGCTCTGCGCTCGTCCCGAACAACACACGATGATCCATCGGCTCGAACGGAAGCATCTGGTTGTGCTTGGCGAGCATCCGATCGATTTCGGAAACCGGCGTTCCAGGCAAAGCACCGATGACGAGCTCTGTCGGCTCATAAAGTGAAACTCCGCGCATGCGCTCGGTCGTTAGAGGCATAGCGTATCCACCCAGCGGTCGGCCCATCGCCGACTTGGAGCCGGCGCCGCGCACGACGAGAGGCATCTTTGCTGTAGCCGCATCCTTGATGGCAGACGACAGTCCGCACTCGTCGCGCGGCTTATAGCAATCGGTCATCACACTCCCGTCACCCTAACCTTGACATCGAAAATCGAGGGGAAACACCTTATCCGTATTGAGCAGCCATCGCGGATCGAACGCGGCGCGCACCCGAATCTGTTGAGCCAGATCGGCATCGTCAAACTGGCAGCGCATTAGATCACGCTTCTCGATACCGACACCGTGCTCGCCCGTCAGGCACCCACCAACTTCAACGCAGAGCCTGAGAATGTCATCTCCCGCTGCTTCCGCCTTCGACTGCTGCGACGGATCGTTCGCGTTGTAGAGGATGAGCGGATGCATGTTGCCGTCACCGGCATGGAAAACATTCGCGACACGCAATCCGTGTCGCTGTACGATCTTGGAGATCTCCGCCAAAACGTACGACAGCTTGCCGGTCGGCACCGTGCCGTCCATGCACAAATAGTCAGCGACTCGCCCGGTCGCACCGAAAGCCGACTTCCGCCCCTTCCAGATTGCCGCCGTCTCAATTGCCGACCTGCTCTCGCGCACTGTCGTCGCACCATTCGCACGAGCGATGGCGGTGATGTCCGCCAGCGTCGCGTCCATCTCGGCGTCGGACCCTTCGACCTCTACAATCAGAAGGGCCTCGACATCGAGCGGATAGCCGGCCTTGGCGAAGGCCTCGCAGATCTCGATGGCGGCCTTGTCCATGTATTCGATGGCTACGGGAATGATACCGGCGGCAATGACGTCCGCAACCGCCTTGCCCGCTCCCTCGCAAGACGGGAAACCGAACAGAACCGGGCGCGCTCCCTCGGCCGATTTCAGAATTCGGAGGGTCGCTTCGGTCACTATCCCGAGCTGCCCCTCGGAGCCGACGACCAGGCCCAGCAGATCGAGTCCAGCGCTATCGAGATAGTCACCGCCGAGATCGATGATCGATCCATCGATCAGTACCATCCTTACGCCGAGGAGGTTATTGGTCGTGACTCCATACTTCAGGCAATGCGCGCCTCCGGAGTTGTTGGCAATGTTGCCTCCGATCGTGCAGGCAAGTTGAGAGGAAGGGTCTGGCGCATAGAAGAAGCCGTTCTCCGCCACCACCGCCGTTACGCTCAAATTTGTGACTCCCGCTTCGACGCGGATGAAGCGGTCATCGTAGTTGACCGCGAGCACCCGATTCATCTTTGAAAGTCCGAGAACGACGGCGTCTTCACTCGGAATTGCCCCGCCGGCGAGAGACGTACCTGCGCCGCGCGGCACGACCTTGACGCCGGTGTCGTGACAGTATTTCAAAACGGCACTCACCTCTTCGGTCGTCTTCGGTAGGACGACGGCGAGCGGCATCTTGCGATAGGCCGTCAACGCATCTGTCTCATAAGCCCGACACTCGTCCGTCGACGTTATTAGCCCAGCGGGGTCAACAAGGCGGGTTAGATCGTTTATGATTGAATCTCGGCGCGCGAGGATTTCTCGATTTGGTTCGGTGAACCTAATTTTGCTCATCGTATCCTCGTCATCGGATATTTTTCCGATGGGTCAGTCGCGGCCTGATGCAATCGACATAAGCCCGACGCATCCACCATCGAGCTTCTATTGCACTAACGCCACGACCCTCTCAGGGTGGCCCGACCAGCGCCAACCAAGCGTCGGCCGCGATAGCCCTAGCATCATTCCGCCAAGGGCCGGAGGATGAAGCCAGAGTTGCTCCGGATCTCGACCGCTCCGCTTCTCCTCGCGCGGATCCAGCGTGTGTCCCACGTCGTCCGCCTTCGCCGATCTTTCGATGCGACCGATCTCTCGGCTTTCGGCATACGCCATATAGAAAGACGAGCCTTGGCGGGCGTGATACCTGCCGAGCGTCTTGGTGAAGTCCGTCGGCGTGATGACTTCAAATCGGTCGAGGCGATCAGGCGCGAAGAGAGTGAGGACGCCCGTATAGCCAAAGAGCTCCGAGGTAATCGTCACGAAATTCCGTGTATCAAGACGAAAGACTTCGGCGAAGCGCGTTACCGCGGCTGCCTGGTCGGCCGCGAGCAAAGTCACCTCATAAAGGAAATCAATCCCGCCGGTCGGCTCCACCGTACGCGGGGGAGAGATTACGAAATGGACCGGCTTCCCCTCGATTTCGAACCGGAGAAAATCCTGGCCATTTTCGTGCTGATGCTCAACTCCGACCGACGTGGCATGATGCACCAGTGCACGCGGGTCGAGTGAGGTCGCGCCGGCGCCGAATAGATGAGATCGCCCGCGTCTTGCCAGTTCGTCCGCGACAACGCCGTTGCCTTCCGGCTCCAACAACTCAATCTCGCCGGTCCCGGCACGCAATGTCACTCGTTTGGCGCCCAATCCCCGGACCCGATCCGCAGAGACTTGTTCCGCCCCCAATCGGCGACGCCACATCTCCGCGGCACTTTTGGCATCCGGCGTCGCGATCTGAACGCGGTCGATGGTCAACAACACTTCGCTAACTCGCTTTAGGCGTTGGATCTTTGGGCCCTAGAGTCTGGCGCGGCGAAGGACCGTCGCGAGGTTTGACCTGCGCGACGCATGCTCCGCGACGGCGTATCAGCATTGCCGATCGCGCATGCTAACCGTGCATCTGGGTCAGGAACTTAGTGTTGAGATACGCGTCCATCGCTTCTGTACCACCTTCCGAACCGTATCCGGAGTCCTTGATTCCTCCGAAGGGAGTCTCCGGTAAGGCAAGGCCTTGGTGGTTGATCGACACCATTCCACTCTCCACGATCGAGCCGAGCGCGCCGATCGTCGCCGCTGACTTCGTATACGCATATGCAGCAAGGCCATAAGGGAGCCGATTCGCTTCGACCATGGCATCCTCGAATGTCGAGAACGACGCGATTGGCACAACAGGGCCGAATGGCTCCTCGTTCATAATGCGCGAGTCCAGAGGCACGTCCGTCAGAACCGTCGGTTGAAAGAAGAAGCCATCGTTGCGCAGGCGCCTTCCACCTGTCCGGATGCGCGCGCCGCGCTGAACGGCGTCCGAGACCAGCGCGTCCATCGCCTCGACTCGACGGAGATTAGCTAGTGGTCCCATTTGGGTCGCTTCGTCGAGGCCGTCCCCGACGACGAGAGCTTTGGCAGCAGCGGTGAATTGTTCAACGAAGTCGTCGTAGACCCGTTCATGGACCATGAACCGGGTCGGAGAAACACAAACCTGGCCGGCATTCCTGAACTTTGCCGCGGACAGCAATTTTGCCGCTTGTTTGACATCTGCGTCCTCGAAGACTAGCGCAGGCGCATGTCCACCTAGCTCCATCGTAACGCGCTTCATGTGACTTCCAGCGAGAGCCGCAAGCCGCTTCCCGACTGGCGTCGAACCCGTGAACGAAATCTTGCGAATGACAGGGTGGGCAATCAAGTATTCCGATATGTCGGACGGCACACCGAAAACGAGATTGAGGACACCGGAGGGCAAGCCGGCATCGACATAAGCATTGACCAGAGCTGCACAACTTGCCGGCGTTTCTTCGGGTCCCTTCAGAATCACGGAGCACCCGGCCGCCATCGCAGCTGATATCTTTCTGACGGCTTGGTTGATCGGAAAATTCCACGGCGTGAAGGCGGCGACAGGCCCAACTGGCTCGCGGATCACGACCTGCTGTACGGCGCCGGAACGTGACGGAATGGTCCGACCGTAGGATCGACGCGCCTCCTCCGCGAACCAGTCGATGATGTCTGCGCCGAGCAACACCTCCATCTTCGCCTCGCCCAGCGGCTTGCCTTGCTCGAGCGTCATGATACGCGCGATTGAGGCGGCTCGCTCGCGGAGCTTTTCGGCAGCCCCACGCATCAATTTGTATCGCTCGAAGGAAGACGTCCTCCGCCACAATTCGAACCCGCGCACGGCCGATTCAAGTGCGTCGTCGAGATCGGGGATAGACGCGTGCGCAACTGTTCCGATCAATTTTCCCGTCGCCGGATTCAGGATGGGCTCGACCTTTCCGCTCGTTCCATCGCGCCAGGATCCATCGATGAACAACTTTGTATCGGGGTACATCTGCTCGCGACTTGTCACCATTTCCGTCCGTCCGGTCTATAATTCGTTAAACTGAGGTAGCCGCTGACAGCGACTCCTCGGCGCGCTTTTTCAAGTCGTGCTTTCTAATCTTCCCGTTCGGGGCTACCGGAAGTTGCGGCAAGACAATGATCTGCTGCGGCTTCTTGTATGGTGCGAGCTGCCGCTCCACGAGCGCGAGCAGTTCGGCCACTTCGATGGTGCTTCCAGGGGTCGGCTCAACGAAAGCGATGATTTCCTCGTTGCCCTCGATTGATCGCCCGACTACCGCGGAATTGAGAACCGCCGGATGAGAATTGAGGACAGCCTCGATTTCGGGCGGATAGACGTTGAAGCCGGACCTGATAATTAGCTCCTTCGACCGGCCTTGGACCACCAGTTCGCCGCCCGGCGACCGGCTGACGATATCTCCGGTTTTCAAATATCCTTCGCGATCGATCGCCTCCGCGGTCATGTCCGGCTGACCATAATACCCCAACATCACGTTGGGCCCGCGAACGAGCAGTTCGCCCGCTTCGCCATCGGGTACTTCCCGCCCATCAGGTCCGACGATCTTGGTTTCGATTCCCGGGATTGGCGGTCCGATGTTGATTTCGTTGCTTCCCATGGCATACAGCGTCCGACTGATGGTCGGAGACGTCTCGGTCAGCCCGTAACCATTATGAAGCACCACGCCGAACACTCGCTCGACGCTCTGTCGCAGAGACAGATCGAGCGGTGCCGTTCCGGTATAGACATAACGAAGGTTATTGGGCGTGAGCTTGATATTGTTCTGATCGACGTAAGCGATGATCCGCGACAACATCGCAGGGACGGCATTGAAGGCGGTCAACGAACCATTCACGACGGCGTCGATTGCTTGCGTGAGAGAGAACCTCGGCATGATCCGCAGGTGTGCGCCGACAAACAACATACCTTGCAGCAACGTCAACCCGTACGAATGAGAGATCGGCATAACGCAAAGCGTGACGTCCTCGGGAAAGAGCGTGTTGGTTCTTTTGCCCCGGCCCGCCACGTAAGCGAGGTTGCGATGACTGAGCATCACTCCCTTCGGGCGACCGGTAGTCCCCGTCGTGTAGATGAGAACTGCAACCTGACGGGCGGGATCCTCATAGACCTCCTCGGGAACGGCGCTCGCCTCCAACTTACCGACCTTGATCGCTCCAATCCCCGTGAACGCTTCGGCTTCCGCGCCGCGCCGGCACGCCGCAGCATCTGCTTCCGCCGATATTCCATGCGTATAGAATACGCGTCTGGGCTTGCAATCACCCTCAATGGCGTCCAGTTCGTGCGGGCCGAGCCGTGCGCTCGTCATCACTGCCCATGCATCAAGCCGGCTCGCCGCATACATCAGGACGATGGCGCCGATTGAGTTCTCGCCCACCACCATGACCCGATCACCGGGACGGATCCCTAGACGCGCCAAGTCACCTGCAACGGCCTCGATCGTATCGATCAGTCTCCGATAGGACCAAACGATGCCCCGCTCGTCAGTAAGAGCCGGCCGGGATGCTCCTGCTTTGGCCCCCTCATCCACAATGAGGTGGATGCGTCGCGGCAGGCTAGTCAAATAATCCACTTCCATGGTGGGCCCAATCTTCTTCGCCAGAACTTCCGCATCCAGCTCCTCGACTACAAGCGGCTGCGGATGGCGAGGTTAGTCTGTTGCTGGATTTTCACCGATACTGGTAGGACCAGTTTGGTATGATCACAATCGTATTGTCAAGTGCGTTTTGAGCGGCGCCGCATAACGCGCGCGCCAACGGCCTGAATTTGCACAATCGATCGAAATTGAGCTTTCTAAGCCGCCGCGTCGCGCACGTAACGTGCAGTGCGGGTACGCATAGTCACCAGTTCCTCGGCGGAGGTCGGGTGCAGCGCCATAGTGGCGTCGAAGTCCGCCTTGGTAGCCTTCATCTTTACGGCAATGGCGATGACCTGAACCAATTCGGCCGCGTCCGATCCAACGATATGGCAACCCACGACGCGGTCGCTCCCCGCGTCAACCACCAGTTTCATCAACACCCGCGACTCGCTGCCGGACAGCGTCGCCTTCAACGGGCGGAACGCCGCCTTGTAGACATCAACGATAGCGAACTGCGCCCGCGCCTGCGCCTCGGTGAGGCCCACGGTGCCGACCTGGGGCTGCGTGAACACGGCGGTCGGAATATCGATGTGATCGACCTTGACCGCCCGCTTGCCGAAAACCGTATCGGCGAAAGCGTGGCCCTCACGGATCGCTACCGGCGTCAGATTGAAGCGATGGGTGACGTCGCCGACCGCATAGATATGTGGCACCGAGCTCTGCGAGGCTTCGTTGACGACGATGCCTCCGTTATCCGGGTTGATGGCGACGCCGGCTTTCTCCAGCCCGAGATTTGCGACGGCGGGGTGACGGCCGATGGCGAACATCACCTTGTCGGACGCGATGCTGGAGCCATTCGACAGGTGCGACGTGTACCAATCGTCGTGCTTCTCAATCCCGTCGACCGTGCAACCGGTCAGGATGGTAATGCCGTTCTTCTCCATCTCATCGCGGACATGGGCGCGGACGTCGTCGTCGAAGCCACGCAGGATGTTGTCGCCGCGATAGACCACAGTCACGAGGGAACCCAGGCCCGAGAAGATGCACGCAAACTCCAGCGCGATATAGCCACCGCCCTGGATCAGGATACGCTTCGGCAATTCGGGTAGATGAAATGCTTCGTTCGATGAGATGACATGCTCGATGCCGGGAATGGCCTTGCCGTGGTTCGGTGCGCCGCCCGTGGCGATCAGGATATACTTCGAGCGCACCCTCCTGCCGCCGTCGAGCACCAGCGTATGCGGGTCCTCGAACACGGCGCGCGACTTGATCACCTGCACGCCAGATTTCTCCACGTTGGTGGTGTAGGCCGCTTCCAGCCGGGCGATCTCCTTGTCTTTGTTGGCGATCAGGGTGGCCCAGTCGAACGTCGCCGGCGGAACGGTCCAGCCGAAGCCCGCGGCATCCGCGATGTCGTGGCTGAAATGCGAGGCGTAGGCGAATAGCTTCTTCGGTACGCACCCGCGAATGACGCAAGTGCCGCCCATCCGATATTCCTCGGCGATCATGACGCGGGCGCCATGGCCAGCGGCGATCCGCGCGGCGCGCACGCCGCCCGAGCCGCCACCTATGACAAACAGATCCGTCTCAAAGCTATCCATGCTGGGAAATCAATTCTTTAGGTGGATTTGGCGCGTTTCAGATGCTTCAATTTCCTCAACCTGATATCTACTGAAGCAGGGCGGATTCGACCGAGATCCTCAAGGTTCCTCCAAAGTACTGGTCGACCAATTTGGTCGGCCATGATTAGCTACCGAGGAAATCGAAATCAAGTGGTCGGCAGGACCAGGCAGGATATTTTAGATGACTGAGCGAAATCGAACCGACAAGCTTGAGGCTCCTTCGAACGCCATCGGAAAGATCCTTTCCTTCATCCGTGAGCGCCGCTATCAGCCCTCCGAACGGTTGCCATCAGAACGCGACTTTGCGGAAAAGTTCGACACCAGTCGCGGCGCGGTTCGAGAGGCTCTGGCCGCACTTGAAACCATGCGAGTGATAGAACGGCGCCCAAATTCTGGAATCTATCTGCGAAAGATCGAAGAGAGCAGCATCGATGCTCTAGTGCTTTATGCTGAATCCGGAGTTCCATTCGAGGCCAAGGAAATCGCCGACGTCATGGAGGTCCGGCGCATGCTCGAAGGGCAGGCGGTCAGGTTGGCCTGCACACGCAGGACCGCGGACAACATTCGCGAGATCACCGCCATACTTGAAGAGACCAACAAGCGCCTATCCAAAAAGCAAAGCATAGAGCGCGAGGACGAGGCGTTCCATCTTGCGATTTTTGCTGCAACCAAGAACGACATTTTGCTGCGCGTGGCGAGATCGTTCTACGAACTGTCCAGGCATCGACGGAAGGTCTACTTTGCCGACCAAAATCGAGGTCGACAATCTTATGAGGACCATTGCACCATCTTGGAAGCGATCGAAGAGCGGCGGGTAGGCCTAGCCGAACAACAGATGAACGCTCACCTCTCGCGAACAGTGGAGGCATGGCAATCGCTTCTAGGGGAAACCAAAGTCACAAAACGTTAGTCTTGCCGGGCACCCCGTCCGCCATCTCTACGCGAAATACCCACGGTCTAGCGCGAAGCACGAGGACGTGCTTCGCTCGAACAGTGCCTAACCTTTGAGCGCACCCGCCGTCAGCCCTGCGACGAAATATCGATAGCAGAACATAAAGATAACGAACAACGGCAGAGCAATAAGGGTTGCGCCGGCGAGTATCTCACCCCAACGCAGATCTTGCGCGCCAAGCATTGATGCCAAGCCCACGGGCAATGTCTTGCGATCATCACTCATGATGAGGATGAGCGCGAATACGTAGTCCGCCCAGGACAGCAAAAACGAGAAGATGCCGACCGTAATCAAGCCGGGGGCCGAAAGCGGAAGGACCACCTTGATGAAGGCGCCGAATTGGGAACAGCCGTCCACCATTGCCGCTTCCTCCAGATCGAACGGCATCGATTTGAAAAAGCCCCATAGCAGCCACACCGCCAGCGGCAGCGAAATCGCCAGGTGAGCGATTAGCAGGCCCCACAAGCTATCGGCTAAGCCAGCTATTCGGAACAAGGCGGACATCGGAATAACCAACATCAATGGCGGAAACATGTAGGCGAACAGCATGGACGCGACCAACGTCGTTTTGCCCCGAAACCGTAAACGCGTCGCTCCATAAGCAATGAATGATGACAGCGTCGTCGCCACGGCAATCGTAGCCATAGCCATCATGACGCTATTAACGAAATTCGCCGGATAGTTCGTAAGCTGCAAGAGTGACTTGTAAGAGCTTAGATCGGGTGGCCAGAAAACCAAGGATGAATCCAGAAATAGCTTTTCGGGCGACCTCAGACTGGAGAGGATCATCCAGTAGATCGGGAAGAAGGAATAGATGCAGATTAGCGCAACCGCGGCATACAAACCGACGCGGCCGGCAATCTGCTTCAGCGACTTGCCGTAATACCGCGTCGTTTTCCCGTGCGAGACTGAAGGTGTGGAGTCTGAGATTTCTCTTCCTGAGCCGCTAGAGCTATGCAACATCCGCACCGCTCGTGAACCAACGACGACAGCGGCAGCAGAGCGGGCTTGATTTTGAGTCGACATCGTCATCGTCCCTGCTTGGCCTCGTCGATCGGAAAAACCCTGAGGTAAATCAAGATAATGCTCGCCAACATCAAGAACGAGATGGTGGCGACAGCGGCCCCCCCTCCCAAGTCGAACTCGAGAAACGCTTTTCGGTAGGCCAACGTGGGAAGCGTCTCGGTTTCGTTGAGCGGTCCGCCCTTCGTTAGAAGCCAGATCACGTCGAACTTGTTGAACATCCAGATCCCTCTCAGGAGGATGACCACGATCAACACTGACCTCAATCCTGGCAGCGTGACATGCCAGAATTGCTTCATAACCCCTGCTCCATCGACCCGGGCCGCTTCATACAGTTGAGCCGGAATGGATTGAAGGCCGGCAAGAACACAGGTCACGACAAACGGCGTCCAGATCCAAACGCTAACAAGGACAATAGTCGCCTTCGCGCTCGTTGAATTACCTCCCCAATCGAACATCCCATATCCGAATGACGCGAAGACACTCTTGAGAAGGCCGTAGTTGGGATCAAGAATCCACTGCGTGATGAGGCAGGCGACGACCGTCGGAAGAAAATACGGCACGATTGACAGCGCCCGCACGACAGTCTGCCCCACAAACTGCCTATTGAGGACGAGCGCAATGGTGACGCCGAGAACGACTTGCAGCACGATCGCCGAGATGGCGATCGTGACACCGTTTAACAGCGAGCCCCAGAACAGCGGCTCACTAAGAACCTTCACGTAATTGCCAAGTCCCACCCACTGCGGCGGGTCGATGAACGACGCCGCTGTGTAGAAGGAGAGCTTTATCGAATAGAGGAGAGGTCCGCCAACAATTGTACCGAGTACCAGTACACCCCCGATGAACAAACCGATGATTCGCCAGTCCTGTCGCATAGCCTCGGGCCTCTATTCACCAGTTCCGATGCTCAGCCAATTTTTCGGATTCGATCGGCGGCGGCTTTCACGCAGTCGCTTGACGACATGTTCTTAAGAACCCGATTTTGCAGCATCTCCGGCATAATGTTCGCATCAAAGACCTTGCACGGTCGCAGATCAAACGACGGACCCGTCATATCTATTGAGTTAAGAACCGTCTTGCTGTCTTCATCAATGAACGACTTCATCTGCTCCATCGTCGCCCAATGCTTCTGAATCATCGGATGATTTTTCCACCGTGGATCTTCGTAAATGTCCAATCGCGCCGGTTGGAAATTCATCCAGGCGGAGTGCAGCCAGCGAATATAGTGCGCGTCAATAAACCATTGTAGAAACTTAAAGGCCGCCTCAGTCTGCTTAGTCTTGTAAAGAATAAAGCCATCGAAGGCGAAGGACAGTGCGTTCTGCTTACCAGCACTGTCTGGAGAAGCGAAAATACCATACTTGTTTGCGAGGTCCGGATTGCGAGCTTCCAGCGCCTCGACTACGCGGCCCGAATAGACGGTATGCGCAACCTTTCCCGTCGCGAAAAGACTCATCAGCTCAGCATAGCTGACCGTGTTCATGCCAGCCGGCATCGTTTTATAAAGATCGGCATATAGATCGAGAAAACGGCCGGTCGGTCCGGCATTCCCCGGCGCATCGAGAACGACGTTCCACTTGTCGTCATAAAACTTCGGCGCGTCTGCAAACAAGTTGCCGAAGCTCGCCCAGTTGGTGGCACTGTCACTCGCGAGCGGTATGACGCACCCCCCTCGCTCTATGTTGCCATCCTTCGCGACAGTCAGCGCCCGGCAATTCTCAAGGAACTCGGCCCATGTGTTGGGAACCTTCAGGCCCTTCTCCTGATACAGATCTTTTCTGTAGAAAACCGTCACCAAATTGTAGTCATAGGGATAGAACCAATTTTCTCCCTTATATGACCAGGTTCCCTGCTTCCCCCACGAATATTTTTTGACAAGATCCGTCAACGGCACGATGTGACCCGCCATCGCGTATTGCAAGATGTGCGCAATGTATCCCGCCGTGGCGATATCGTAAGGAGCGCCAGCATTGATGGCCGCCATCGACTTCGCATAACCACCACTAATCGGCGTCGAGTCGACGACGATTTTTACGCCGAACTTGCTCTCGTATTCATTGCACGCATCGCGCAAGGCCGATTGGCTCGCAGCAGTCGTTTCAGCGTTCAAAATGCGAAGCGTTACCCCGGACTGTGCGTTGACATAGGGCGCGGAAAGTGAGCCCGCGATGCCAGCCGCTGCACCAGCCGTCGTTTTGAGAAAACGCCGCCGATCGATGTCGCTCACGTTAGCCTTGGAACTCGGCGCGCCTAAGCTGAGCTTGTCCATGAAGTTCTCTCCCGTTGCCATTTTCGCCTTTCGTCGAGGTCCGCCTCAGTGTCTTGCCGCTCTCGCGCGAGAACAGGTGCAACTTCTCTTGAGACAAATTCACAAAAATTCGGTCGCCCGCCCTCAGCGCATCGTCCCGAGCAAATACCGCGCGGATTTTGTTGCCATCGATCTTACCCAGCACATAGGTTTGCGCGCCGATTTGCTCGACCAAGCCGACTACCAGCTCAAAAGCCGTGGAGGTTTCCGCGCGCTCGATGTGCTCGGGCCTAATGCCAAGCGTGACATCCCTTTCCGCTTCGGAGAATGACTGGGCAGGCAAGTTGACGCTCAAACCGCCGGAGCGCATTACGAGCGCGCCCCCGTCGCGCATCAACCCGCCATCAATCAGGTTCATCTCTGGAGACCCGATGAAAGTCGCCACGAAGGCGTTCGCGGGCCGATCATAAAGGTCAAGCGGACTGCCCGCCTGTTGGATGAATCCGTCACGCATGATCACGATACGATCGCCGAGCGTCATGGCCTCGACCTGATCGTGGGTAACAAATATCATCGTCGCGCCCAATCGGGCGTGTAGCGTCGCAATCTCTTCTCGCGTCCGGACCCGCAGCTTCGCATCAAGGTTCGAGAGGGGTTCGTCGAGGAGGAATACGTCGGGATCTCTGACTAACGCGCGACCAAGCGCTACGCGCTGCATCTGACCACCCGACAATTGGCGTGGCTTGCGCTCCAGCAGGGCCTCCAATCCGAGACTTGATGCCGCGCTGCGCACCCGACGATCGATCTCCTGCTGTGGCGTCCTACGGACCCGAAGGCCGAAGGCCATGTTTTCGAAGACCGTCTTCTGTGGATAGAGAGCGTAGTTCTGAAAAACCATCGCAATGTTGCGATCTTTCGGCGGAAGCGCGGTGACGTCCCTTCCGTCGATCAGAATCTTGCCGAATGTGACGTCATCTAGACCGGCGAGCATTCGCAACGTCGTGGACTTGCCGCAGCCGGACGGGCCGACGAACACGACCAGTTCGCCATCGGCAATATCCAACGAAAAGTCCTGAACGGCCCATGGCCCTCGATCTCCTCCAAAGGATTTCGCGACATTCTGGAGAGTTACTCGCGCCATACAGCCAGACCTTCACGTTCTTCCCGGTATTTTCATTAATTGGTTAAACCAATTTGGCAGGACCGTATGTCGCGTGATGCGCGGTGT
This sequence comes from Bradyrhizobium sp. WBOS07, assembly GCF_024585165.1. NCBI lineage: Bacteria > Pseudomonadati > Pseudomonadota > Alphaproteobacteria > Hyphomicrobiales > Nitrobacteraceae > Bradyrhizobium > Bradyrhizobium sp. WBOS07. The sequence continues at coordinate 1,889,206 of NZ_CP029008.1, read as the reverse complement.
CAAGCAGCATTTGGTTTGACCAATCTGGTCGCTCCACATATAGTTAGTGCGGCCTCGCACGGCGCGCGGCTATTTGACCCGCAGACTTCAAGGAAGCGTGATGGCTGGACCGTTGGCAGGTTATCGAGTGCTGGATCTTTCGAGAATCCTCGCGGGGCCTTGGTTAGCGCAGTTGCTGTCTGATCTAGGAGCCGAGGTTTGGAAGATCGAACGCCCTGGCACCGGCGACGATACGCGGCAGTGGGGCCCGCCCTTTCTGCGGAAAGACGGTGGAATTGATACGACCGAAAGCGCGTATTTCCTGAGCGCCAATCGCGGCAAGCATTCGATATGCGTCGATATATCGACTGACGAGGGTAGCGCCATTGTGCGCGCACTTGCCCAGCAAGCCGATCTCGTGATCGAGAACTACAAGGTCGGCGACATGGCGCGTTACGGCCTCGACTACGAGGCGCTTAAAAGGGTCAAGCCTGACATCATTTACTGTTCCATCACCGGCTATGGCCAGACCGGCCCGATGAAGGACGTCGCAGGATACGATATGGCCATTCAGGCCATCGGCGGCCTGATGAGCATTACCGGAGAGAGTGATGACAAGCCAGGCGGGGGTCCGCAGAAGGTCGGGGTTCCGATCGTCGATATTCTCACTGGCATGTATAGCGCCGCCGGCGTCATCTCCGCATTACTGCATCGCGAACGCACCGGAGAAGGACAGCATATCGACATGGCACTGCTGGACGTCCAGGTCGCGGTTCTCGCCAACCAAAATTTGAATTTCCTCACGACCGGCACGCCGCCGAAACGGTTCGGCAACGCGCATCCAAACATCGTTCCATATCAGGTCTTCAGAACCAGCGACGGTTCCTTCGTGCTCGCCGTTGGTAATGATCAGCAATTCCGGAAGTTCTGTGCAGCTACTGGTTTAAGCGGCCTGGCAACCGATAGCCGTTTCGTCACTAACACCGACCGGCTTAAGAATCGTGATCAACTCATCCCCCTACTCGATGCGCATCTGATACAGCAGACGACCCAGCATTGGATTTCCATTCTGGAGCCCGTGGGCGTGCCTTGCGCACCGATCAACCGGCTGGATCAGGTGTTCGCTCACCCTCAGGTTATCCATCGGGAGATGCAGGTCAATCTTCCTCATTCTTCCGGAACAACAGCCCCTCTCGTCGCCAATCCGATAAAGTTTTCCGGAACGAAGATCGAATATGCCAAAGGACCGCCGCGGCGAGGCGAGGATACTGCAAACATCCTCAAGTCGATACTGAAGTACGACTCGGCGGCCATCCAAGATCTAAGTGAGCGACGGATCATCGATATCGGACGTCCCGAAGTCGGCTAGGGGCCAAGAGCCCATATCACTCGTCGAATCGTCTCTTGGTCCGGCTGGATGGCAGGTTTGGCAGGAGCGAGCAGCAAAACGGCGAGCCCTGCGCCGAGGAGCAGGAACGCGGCCACGATCCTCCGGTATTGAAACATGAGACGAGCTCTCCGTTGACTACCAGGCCTTCGTCGCTATAATTGGATCGACCTGATTGGTAGGACCAATTATAGTTTGGCGATGGCTTTTGCAAGTCGGGAAGGCCTGACCTTGGCGAAACTGGTCGCAAAAACGAACCGATCGTCGGCTTTTGAAATAGGGGACGGAGGATGAAGCTCTCGAAATACGATTATATCGTTGTCGGCGCAGGATCGGCAGGATGCGTGCTCGCCGCTCGATTGAGCGAAGATCCCAACGTCAAGGTGTTGCTGCTCGAGGCCGGACGTCCCTCTTCTTCAATCTTCGTTCACATGCCGGCGGGCATTCGCGTGCTCTACACGAGTCCGAAGCATAACTGGCAATTTTGGACCGAACCGCAGACCGAACTCAACAATCGCAAGATCTATATTCCCCGTGGCAAGGTGGTGGGAGGGTCGTCCGCCATCAACTCCATGATTGCGATCCGGGGAAATCCTCAGGATTACGACTCATGGGAAGCGCAAGGCTGTCGTGGGTGGGGGTACGAAAACCTCCGCCCCTACCTTAGAAAAATCGAGGACGCCGCCCAGGTAACGTCCCAGCCCGATCAGGACCGAGGTTATTCGGGTCCGATCCGACTTTCTTATGGCGTGTTGCAGCATCCAATCTCGAAGGCATTTATTGAGAGCGCCAAGTCGGCAGGCCTCCCCGAGAACAACGGCTTCAATGGTCCGTCTCAGATGGGCGCAGGCTTCTACGAACTTACGATTTCAGACGGCAAGCGTTCAGGTGCTTTCAAGTTTCTCGACCAGGGGAAAGGACGAAGCAATCTGACCATCATGGCCAACACTCAGGTTCGGCGCCTCGCGGTCGAAGGCACGCGCGTTCGGGGTGTTGTCATTGACCACAACGGGCGTGAGGTCACCGTTTCGGCCGAACGAGAAGTCTTGCTGACTTCCGGGGCCATTGGTTCGCCGCAATTACTGATGCTGTCAGGAATTGGACCGGCCGATCACCTCCGTTCACTCGGCATCAAGCCGGTGCTCGATTCCGCCGGCGTTGGAAGCAATCTGCAAGATCATTTGGATTGCGCAATTCGATTGGAGGCGTCGCAGCCGATCACACTGACGCCGTACATCGGATTGTTCAGAGGTGCCTTGGCCGGCGCACAATATATGCTCCGAGGCACGGGGCCCGGCACCTCACAGGGGGTCGAAGCCGGAGCCTTCTGGGGGCCCGATAAAACCTCATCGTGGCCTGAGTGGCAGGCTCATCTCATCGTCGCGCTGCGAAACCCGCCGCAGGGCGAGCGCGTCCCGCACGGCTTTGCCATTCGCGTATGCCAGCTTCGTCCGAAGAGTCGTGGAACGCTGCGCCTGCGGTCGGCCGATCCCTTCGTCGCGCCGGCGATCGACCCCCGCTTTCTATCCGATGAAAGTGATTTCGTCAGCATGCAAGAAGGCGTTCGGCAGATGTGCGAGATCATCGATCAGCCGGCGCTCCGAAAACACATTAAGCGCAAACTCGATATCGATCCGTTTACCAGCACGGAATCCCGCAAAAAGTGGATACGAGCCCGCGCAGAAACGATCTACCACCCGGTCGGAACATGTCGCATGGGTGAGGATCGCGACGCCGTGGTCGATAGCAAGCTTCGGGTTCGGGGCATCGACAATCTACGCGTTATCGACGGTTCACTTATGCCGACCGTGATCAGCGGAAACACCAATCTGCCGATCATGGCTATGGCGGAGAAAGCTGCAGAGTTGATTGCCGGGAAGTGACCCAATGTTCTCTCCCTCAATGGCAGGAACAATCTGAAACCCTGCCTTTCATCGCACAGGCCATCGCTTGATTTCCCGTGGTCCCGCTCGTTGTCGGCGGTCTGACGCGAAGGTGTCAGTAAATGGCAGCAAGCGCCTGAGGGCGTCCTCCCTAGACTGCCCGGGGTCCGATGACGGGTCCCGGGCTTCTTTTATGGATTTGAGTACCCTTTTGGACATCACCCGCAATCGTCAACGATGTCCGTGCTGCTCTGACCGTTCGATAAGGAAGGTTTAACCGGGACAGCCGTGCCGGAGATCAAGTACCGACGCCACCTAACCTAGCTCGACATGCATCGCATATTTCAAGACTTCATTGATCATCTTTCGAGCGCTGAAGATCAAGCAGAGCTTTCGGGAGCCATGGCCGTCACAGCCGCGGCTCTCGACCTGTCTTGCTTTGCGTACCTCGCGCTACCGCAAAAGCTCGATGGGACACCCCGTCTTATGTCGACATACCCAAAGGAGTGGACTTCACACTACCTAAGGAGCCACTACGAACGGATCGATCCGGTTATCATGCAGGCGCTACGGGACACCGAGCCGTTTCGCTGGGGAATCGGATCGACCGAACGATATCTTTCGCCGGCACAGAAGCGGTTGCTGGACGAAGCCTCCCAATATGGCATTCGGCTAGGATTCACCGTTCCTATCCATGACGGACACGGCCCCGTTGCCGCCGTCACCTTTGCCGGCAACCAACGGGAAGCTCAATTCGAACGCTTCGTCACGTCGAACCCTCGAATGCTTCAGTTGATGGCGATGTTCTTCCACTCACACGTTCGCCGCAAACTCGCGAGCGATCTTCGTGTTGATGGAGCAGCTTTGTCCGCCCGCGAGTTCGAATGTCTGGAGTGGGCCGCCCGCGGCAAGAGCGCTTGGGACATCGGACGCATTCTGGGAATATCGCATCACACTGCTATCTCTTACCTGAACAACGCGAAAGCAAAATTGGGAGTGCGAACCGTTGTTCAAGCGGCACTACGCGTGGCCGCTGCCAAACGAGAACAGCAAAACTAAGGCGAACTCCTCCCACAACTAGGGGTGATGCTTCTTAGCGTAACTTCGCCTCAAAGAATCATGGCAACCTTGGAGGATGTCATGATTCAGCTCATCACGGAGCCTTGGTACGGCGAATTCTCCCATACGCTCTTTGCAATACACCAACTACGACATCGCGTCTTCAAGGTCCGGATGGACTGGGACGTTCAAATTAGCGGCGACATGGAAGTTGACAAGTTCGACTCGTTGCATCCGGCATACCTCGCCCAACTCTCGGACGACGGCCGGGTACAAGGCTGCGTCCGCCTGCTTCCAACCAAGGGACCGACGATGCTCCGCGACACATTTCCCGCGCTTCTGAATGGTCAGCCGATGCCCATGAGTCCGCAGATATGGGAAAGCAGCCGCTTTGCGATCGACGCTAGACTCGACACACCAAAAGGAGAACACGGAATAGCTTGTGCCACCTACGAGTTGTTTGCTGGCATGGTGGAATTTGGGCTTTCGCGGCATCTGAGCGATATTGTTACCGTTACCGACGCCCGAATGGAAAGGATCCTGCGGCGCGCTGGGTGGCCGCTACGTCGAATCGGCGCTCCCTCTAAGATTGGGAACACTCTCGCCGTCGCTGGATATCTGGATATCTCCAGTGCGGCGCTCGCGAAACTCCGTGGGGCAGGCGGACTTTCCGGGCCAGTGCTCTGGGCGCCTGTATTGCGCGTCGCCTAGAACGGTCGCACAGCGGACCCCTGGGACGCAGTTTCGCCTACTGACGGGCTACAGGCATGATGGAAATCAACAACATTGACAACCAGCAGCGCACGACCGGAATGCCCGTCATCGGCCTGCGCCTGCTTCGGTTTGCAGTCGTTGCCAACGACTGTGGAAGTCTTCGGCAAGCCGCTGAATTACTTTCCATTCCACATTCTGTCGTGAGCCGCTCCATTGGCCAACTCGAGCGCCTAGTCGGGACCAGCTTGTTTGAGCGGTCGACCGCGGGAGTCCAGCCAACACTTGCTGGTAAAGTAGTCGTGCGGATCGCAAGAATGGTGCTGGAGCAGGTTGATACACTCGTTGCAACCGGCAGATCAATTGGTCGTGGCGAAACTGGCCACCTTTCGGTCGGCTTCTGCACGTCGATTTCAGCAGGCAATCTGCGGACTACCCTCCTCGACTTTAGAACGAGATTTCCTCGGATCGAACTCGCTATAGCCGAACGGCCGCGCACTTTGCTTATGAACGCGCTCCGGAGCGGAACACTCGACGTTCTCATCGTTACGAGCGACACGCCATCATCGGACAACAAGACGCTCAGGGTCTGGAGCGAACGCGTCCTCGTTGCATTGCCTGAGGATCACCCTTTGGCGGCGCGCGACGCGGTTTATTGGACCGATCTTCGCGACGAAACCGTACTACTAAGCCATCACGATTCCAGCCGCGAGTTTGAAGATCTCATCATATCGAAATTTGTATCTACGGACGATCGGCCCAAGATCGACCGACACGACGTCAGCCGAAGCATGATCAAGGGTCTCGTCAGTATGAAACTAGGCATTAGCCTCGTCATGGAGTCCGATATGGGCGCGAGTTTCGCCGGACTGAAATATCGCGAACTACGGGACGGGACAGGATCAAGCCATATCGGCTTTTCTGCACACTGGTGCGCTGACAACGAGAATCCAGCCCTCAACCGCTTTCTCGAAATGCTGGCGGAGCGCTATTCCTCCCCATCTCTCGGCGATTGACACGCGCGTCGTAGACGGGCGAATCCTCGGTCAGCCGCCATGAACCGCGCCAGCATCGGCGCGATCAATTTTGTTGGATCGGCGCGCTGACCCGTTTCACGCGCGATTGCCTCCGCGTACGCAGCAAGGTCCCGGTGGACGGATGCAGGCAACTCCGCGGTCACCTTCACCGGCTTGTCGTCTGGGACGGCGGCGATCTTCAGCTTCGTCATTGAGGTTGTCATCCTGTGTAAGGCTCGAGGCGGAGATCCCGGTTGACGATGACACGAACCGGAAAACCCGGGCGGATCGTCAGGGTCGGCTGGATGTTGAGACTGCGCCGAACCACCTGTTGTCCGGTTTGATTCAGTGAGTCCGAGGCGCCGTGTCGCAAGGCCTGGATAATTGCGCTGTCGTTGCTGTTGGTGTCCGAGCCGGCACCCAGTTCGGTCCCGACCGCCAGAAACGTCGATAGGGCCGCAGCCTTGAACAGCTCACCCCAGTGATTGTCGACCTGGTCTTCGAGGCCTGCATACCCGGCAGCGTCAACGCCAGGCTGCCGCTCGAGAACGATAGAACGTCCGTTCGGCATGATCAGCCGGGTCCAGACGAGCAGGACGCGGGACTGGCCGAAAGTGACCTGGCTATCGTAGATGCCGATCAGACGCGCTCCCTGAGGCACAAGCAGAAAGCGGCCGGTCGGGGTATCAAAAACATTTTCGGTTACCTGCGCTGTAACCTGGCCCGGAAGGTCTGATCGGATCCCGGTGATCAGGGCACCCGGAATGACCGTCCCAGCCTGCACGACATACGGTGAGGCCGGCCTGGTGATGCGGTCAGGGCTTACCGTGCGACGGTCCACAGAGGCGTTGACGAAGGCAAGCTTCCGGTCCTGACCGTTTTGCACAGATCCATCGTCGCCGGTGCTCGTTGCGTTCGGTGGCACGACCCGCTCGCTTCCAACAGCCGCAGTCGCGGACGGACGCACTTCTCGTCCATTGGTCGAAGCGAACAGATGACTGATGCGGGCTGCTTCGGTCTCCTGATCCCGGCGCTGCTGGTCCGGATCAGCGCCGCTCGTCGGCGACTGGCCTTGAGCGGCAAGGATCGGTCGACCGAGGTCACCGGGGAGCGGCGGACCAAGCTGCGGGATTGGCTGGCGCGGAACGCCAGCATAGTCCTTCGGCAGGGTCGTAATGCCGTCGGCAACATTGTGATGGTCGGTGCTGTAAAGCTCATCGGCCGCCTGATTTCGAGCACGATTGCTCTGAAGTGACCACAACACTGCTCCGCCGATAACAAGCAGGGCAACCGCGCTCCCGCCAGCCAAGACCTTCCGCGACAACCGCGTCACGCGCGGATGCTCCGCTCTCAAGCGGAAACTTTCGGACTGCTCCGCTTGTGTCTCCGGCGGAACTGCTTGCTCGTGATCGTTTTCATTCCGGGTGTTCATGACGACGGTCTCCCGTCGGTCCTGACAATCCTGACCTTCTGCTGGTGCTCACCGCCGAGCCGGAGTTCGGCGGCCGCAAACAGCCGATCGACGATCAACACATTGCCGTAGGCGCGATAGTTGACGAGTTCTGTCTTGCCGTCTGGGCCGATGACAAAGAGCGGAGGCATTTCGCCCTGCACGATGCCGAGCGGGAATTCGACGTAGACCTTGCGGCCATCGTCATATGCGGCTAGCGGCCGCCAGGGAGGACTGTCGCCTTCGATGGAATAGCGGGAGATACGCTGCGCTGGGTCCGGAAGAACGGGCTTCAGAGCAGCTGAACGCGACCGTTCGCGTACCGTCTCAGGATAGTACCAAGCAACGGATGGCATGTACGGCCGCTCGCGAGAGCGGAGCTCAATCAGGTAGGTGCGCCGGTCAGTATTGACCACCAGGTTGGTCTCGATCGAGGCTCGGGTCGGCTTGACCAGGATATGGACGCGCCGTGTGTCGCCGCTCCCGCTCTCGGTATCGCCCACGACCCAGCGTACGGTATCTCCGGCCGCGATCGGCCCTGATCCCGTCAAAAGTTCTCCTTCCTCGAGCGCGATATCCGTGATCTGCCCCGGCGCGGCGTAAATCTGATAGAGCGCCCCAGGACTGTAGGCGTAGATTTGCGCTGCGTTGAAATACCCTCGCTTGCGCGGTTCGACCCGGGCCGCGCTATTTGCTGTCTCAACCCGGCTCACAGGTTCAGCGTCTTCCTTCCCTCCCGACTTGCCGCCGAGAGCCGGCTTCCAGAGGGGTGGAATGTGAAGCGGTCGCGATCTGTCGTCGAGAGCCACCGGCGTAGCCGGTAACGGAGGCACTTCGGCGTCATAGCTGATCTCCGGAGGAATGTAGGTCGCGCACCCACCGAGCGCCGAGGAACCAAGCAGGAGAGCAAACAAAACTGCTCGCTTCGCGGTCAAGAACGCGGGCCAAGTGGGACCGATCCCGCAGTCCGGGGCGGGGCGCTTCGAATAAACGTCAAACGGCGTCTTGGTCACTGACTCAACTCCTTTGACCAGTTGATGGCGCGGACGTAAACGCCAAGGGGATTCTTGCGCAGGCGTTCGGCATCGCGGGGCATCTCGATCACGATGGTGAGAATTGCGGTCCAGCGTTCGGTCGAGCTCAGCGAACCGTTGTCATAGGTGCGCTGGGTCCATGCGACCCGAAAGCTTTCCGACGACGCGCGAATGACGCTCGAGACGTCGACGGAGATTTGCGCCTTACCGAGCTTGGCAAAGGGGTCATTGTTCCGCGCGTAGTCGTTGAGCGCAGCGGCGCCGCGATCGGTCGTAAAATCATAGGCCCGGAGCCAGTTTTGGCGTAGAACGATGCCGTCGGCCGGCAGACCTCTGACATCCTCGATAAAGCGCGCCAGATGGTAGGCGATCTGCGCATCAGTCGGTTGATAGTCGAAGTTGGCCGGCGCAACCCTCTGGGCTTGGCCAAGATGGTCGACTTCGACCACCCAGGGCGTGATCGACCCATGGCTTGATTGCCAGACCAACCCACCAGCGAGACCGGCTGACAGTATGAGACAACCGAACGCCATCAGCCGCCAGTTTTTGGCTTGCACGCGGGCGGATCCAATGCGTTCGTCCCAAACTTGGGCTGCTTTTTGATAAGGCGTGATCGGTTCGGGCATGCGCCCGTAGTGAACTAATGGTCGTTTGATCATTGATGATTGCCCCTGAGATCAAGTGATCGGCTTTGAGCCGTGTAGTGTCTGGGTTTGAGGCGCTGCCGCGTGGCGGGTGGCGAAAGTGCGGTGATGCGTCTCAGCGCTCTCCTTCGGACAAATCGACGGAGGAGCCGCTGCCACCATGATCGCCCGAGCGGACGTGACCAGCAGCCGAGGCACCATGCCGAATAGTCTCGGCGCGCTTCATGCGGCGCGCCCAATCGGGCAGCCCTTCGGCCGAAGCGCTTGCGGCCTGCTCGCCAGCTTGCTCGCCCCCGAAGGCAGCCGCTGCACGACGCAATGGACTCATGGCAGCCGAGCTGCCCGCCTCAGCGACGCCAGCAAGGCCGCCGCTTCGATAGGCGGCTGACGCTCCCCTTATGACAGCGCCACCACCGCGCGCGGCGCCCGCAATCGCGCCGCCAGCGAGACCAACACCGCCGGCGGCAAGACCCGCGCCCGCCGCAACAATGCCACCGGCAGCAAGGCCTGTTCCAACCGCGGCACCGGCACCGAGCTGAGGCCCACCCGACACCAGGCCGTTGGCGATTCCAGGACCGAAGATGCCCAGGCCAAGCAAGGAGAGCGCCGCAAGGACCAGGGTCATCGCGTCTTCTATGGTCGGCTGATTGCCACCAAAGCCAGCGGTGAACTGCGAGAACAAAGTCGAGCCGATGCCGACGATGGCGGCCAGGACCAAGACCTTGATCCCTGAAGAGATGACGTTGCCCAAGACCCGCTCTGCCGCGAAGGCTGTCTTGCCAAACAACCCAAAGGGAATGAGCACGAAGCCGGCCAGCGTCGTGAGTTTGAACTCGATCAGGGTGACGAAGAGTTGGATCGCCAGAATGAAGAAGGCGAGCAGCACCACGATCCAGGCAAACAGGAGAACGACGATCTGGACGAAATTCTCGAAGAAACTGATGTAGCCCATCAGATTGGAGATCGAATCGAGCAGCGGTCGGCCAGCGTCAAGTCCGACTTGAGCGATCTTTCCCGGCCGAAGGAAGTCCGACGCGGAGAGACTTGCGCCTGATGCTTTTAGCCCAAGGCCGGCAAAGCTCTCGAAAACGATGCGTGCCAGACTGTTCCAATTACCGATTAGATAGGCAAAGACGCCTACAAAGAGCGTCTTCTTGACGAGGCGCGCGACGATGTCTTCGTCCGGCCCCCAACTCCAGAACAACGCAGCAAGCGTGATGTCGATCGCGGCAAGGGTCGTTGCGAGATAGCCGACGTCGCTACCGAGCAGGCCGAAGCCGTTGTCGATATATCGCGTGAACGTTTCCAGGAATTGGTCGATAATCCCCGTACCCGTCATGGCTTGCTCGCCTCAGGTGTCGCCGGTAGCAGATATCCCTGCGGGATCCGGCTCTGATCCTTTGGGGCCGGCGCCAACGCAGCGGCGGGTTCTTCTTGGCCACGAACCGCGGCACCAGATTTCTTGGCCAAGAAGCGTCGCCGGTTTTCGGCCCAGACCTGCCTGCAATGCTGATAACCTGCCGTTTCCTCCGCAGTGACGCTGCGGCAGCGTGCGAGGTCAGAGCTGGTTGCATCTGTCGTCTGCGCGGCCTTCGGCAGCGCGGGCTGCTCGTCACCACCGCGAAGCTGAATCGTGCAGGCAGTGACGACCAACACGCCGATTGTCGTAAGCAGCGACAACGCCTTGAATGCCCTTATGTCCGTCATCAGTGGAACATCTGTACGTTGGATGACTGATAGCCCTGTCCCGGAGTCAGGAACCGACGAAGCTGTTCTCGTCCCTGATCCTGGGCCGAGGCGCGCTGAGCCGCTTCAAGGCTCTGCGCCCGACCTTGCGCCGTCACGACGGCGGTGAGGTCGGCGAGCTGCTGCGCGTTCAGCGCGAGAATCTGATTGCCAGCCTGCGTTGCCTGCAGCGCGCCGCTGGCACCCTGGCTTGACGTTACGAGCGCGGATGTCTGGATGCGATTGGTGTCGAGGTTGCCAACAATGCCCGCCTGGACGCGAAGCGCGTCTTGCGTTGCGGCATAGGAATTCTGCCAACGTGACTGAGCGTTGGAGATCAGCAACTGGTTCGATTGGCTGCTGGTCGCTGGCGCGTAACTTGTCGAGAAGGCATGATCAATCTGCTGAACGTCGTAGGCGATCCGCTGGGCCTGGGCCAGCAATTGCTGGGTCCGCTGGATCGATGATTGCAGTTGCTGCAGCGATGAATACGGCAGGCTTGCCAAATTCCTTGCCTGATTGATCAGCATCTGTGCCTCGTTCTGCAACGAGGTGATCTGATTATTAACCTGCTGGAGCTCCCGCGCGGCCGTCAGGACATTCTGGACGTAGTTGGTGGGGTCAAAGACGATCAGCGCCCGTGCAGGCACCGTGACGCCAAGCAGCAGCGCGAAGGCGGCCGTGGTCGCCAATAGGCCAAGAGGTCTCATTGCGATTTCTCCAGATTGACGAGGTTGGGGATCAGGTCGAGGGCCCAGGCGACGCCGCGGTGCTGGAGCCAGGCGGGCACGAAGCCGTCAGGTCCATGTTCGGCAAGGAGCTGCGCGATGGCTGCCTGGTCTGTCTTGGAAGAGGCTGCGGTGAAGGCGAGCGCAACCTCACCAAGGCCAAGTTCGAACATCCGGTTGCCGCGACGAGACTGGCAATAGTAGTCGCGCTTTGGCGTTGCCCGGCTCAGAAGTTCGATCTGGCGATCGTTGAGTCCGAAGCGGCGGTAGATGGCGGTGATCTGCGGTTCGATCGCCCGTTCGTTCGGCAGCAACAGGCGCGTCGGGCAGCTTTCGATGATCGCCGGTGCTATCGCGGAGCCATCAATGTCAGAAAGCGACTGTGTGGCGAAGATGACGGACGCGTTCTTCTTCCGAAGCGTCTTCAGCCATTCCCGGAGTTGCCCCGCAAAATCCTCGTCATCGAGGGCAAGCCAACCTTCATCGACAATAAGGAGTGTAGGCCGGCCGTCGAGACGGCCCCCGATGCGATGGAAGAGGTACGACAGCACGGCCGGCGCAGCACCCGTTCCAATCAAACCTTCGGTCTCAAACGCCTGGACCGAGGCTTCGCCAAGGCGCTCGAATTCGGCGTCGAGCAAGCGCCCGGAAGGTCCGCCGAGGCAATAAGGTTGCAAGGCGCGTTTCAGAGAGTTCGATTGGAGCAGGACTGACAAGCCCGTCAGGGTCCGCTCCTCCCTCGGCGCCGAAGCGAGAGATGTCAGTGCCGACCACAGATGATCCTTGACCTCCGGGGTGATCTCGACCTTTTCCCGTGCCAGGATCGCGCCGATCCATTCCGTCGCCCATCCGCGCTCGGAAGGATCCTCAATCCAGGCCAGCGGCTGCAGGGCGACGGGGTTTTCGTCCCCGTCTGACAATGCACCGCCGAGATCATGCCAGTCGCCACCCATGGCGAGCGCAGCCGCCCGAATTGAACCGCCGAAGTCGAACGCAAAGACCTGAGAGTTCGGATAACGGCGGAATTGCAACGCCATCAGAGCCAGCAAAACGGATTTTCCGGCGCCGGTCGGGCCCACCACGAGGGTGTGGCCGACGTCGCCGACGTGGAGAGAGAATCGGAAGGGCGTCGATCCCTCAGTCTTGCCAAACAGGAGTGCCGGCGCCTTGAAGTGCAGATCCCTCGCCTCACCGGCCCACACGGCTGACATCGGAATCATATGGGCGAGGTTGAGCGTCGAGACCGGTGGCTGCCGCACATTCGCATAGACATGTCCCGGCAGGCTACCGAGCCAGGCTTCGACAGCGTTCACCGTCTCGATCATGCAGGTGAAATCGCGGCCCTGAATGACCTTCTCGACCAGCCTCAGCTTTTCATCGGCAGCGTTGGGATCTCGGTCCCACACAGTGAGGGTGGCCGTAACAAAGGCTTGTCCGATCTGATCCGACCCCAGTTCCTGCAACGCCGCGTCGGCGTCGATCGCCTTGTTGTGGGCGTCGGTATCGAGCAGCGTCGACGCCTCGTTGGTCATGACCTCCTTGAGAATGGCGCCAATGGATTTTCGCTTGGCGAACCACTGCCGCCGAATCTTGGTCAGCAGCTTGGTGGCATCGGTCTTGTCGAGCATGATTGCGCGCGTCGACCAACGATACGAGAATGCCAGGCGATTCAGGTCGTCCAGGACCCCCGGGGTCGTCGCGCCCGGAAAGCCGACAATCGTCAAGACCCGCACGTTCGCTGAACCCAGCATCGGCTCAAGCCCGCCGGTCAGTGGCTGGTCGGCCAAAAGCGCATCGATGTACATGGGAATTTCGGGCACGCGAACGCGGTGACGCTTAGTCGAGATCGTCGAGTGCAGATAGGTCAGCGTGGCCTGATCATCGAGCCAGGCGCAATCCGGCATGAACCCTTCGACGAGTTGCAGCACGCGGTTGGTTTGATCGATAAAGCCGCGCAACACCTCCCGGGCATCTGCTCCAACGGTGCGGTCGCGACCTTCATAGAGCAATCGCTCCGCCTTAGCCGCTCCCTCCTCCGGCGGCAGATAGAGGAAGGTCAGGAAATAACTGGACTCGTAGTGGGCACCTGCCTCCTCGAATTGCGCTCTGCGTTCGGCATCGACCAGCGCAGACGCGACATCCGGAAAGGTGTTTGGAGGATAAGCGCCCGCAGAATGACGCTGCGCCTCAACGAACACGGCCCAGCCGGATCCGAGGCGGCGCAAGGCGTTGTTCAGACGACCGGCGACGGCAACGAGTTCGGCCGGCACCGCGCTGTCGAGGTCAGGTCCCCGGAACTTTGCTGTCCGTTGGAAAGAACCATCCTTGTTCAGGATGATTCCCTCGTCGACGAGAGCTGCCCAGGGCAGGAAGTCGGCGAGACGCGCGTTGGAATGACGATATTCGGCAAGGTTCATCATGGCGGAGCGCTCAGGTGTTGAGGTGGCTGGGAATGCGCAGATGTCGGCGCACGACATCGACAAATGCGGGATCGCGCTTGGCGGCCCAGACGGCGGCCATGTGGCCGATGAACCAGAGGATGAGACCCGCGATCCAGAGCCGCAATCCAAGTCCAAGGGCCGCAGCAAGCGTGCCGTTCACGATCGCGACGGACCGCGGCGCGCCGCCCATCAGAATCGGCTCAGTGAGTGCGCGGTGAACGGGCACGACAAAACCTGTGACCGGTTCATCCATCAAACCACCACGCCGCCGCCGAAGGAGAAGAACGATAGGAAGAAGCTCGAGGCGGCAAATGCGATCGACAGGCCGAACACGATCTGGATCAGCCGGCGGAAACCACCCGACGAATCCCCGAACGCGAGCGTGAGCCCGGTCACGACGATGATGATGACCGCGATGATCTTGGCAACCGGACCTTCAACCGATTGCAGGATCTGATTGAGCGGCTGCTCCCATGGCATATTCGAACCAGCGGCCCATGCCGGCGCCGCCGCCAAAAGCACCGTGCCGAAGGCGGCCACCGATGCACCTCGAAGAAAACGAATTTGCTGACGCATGTCAGTCTCCTGCTGTTGAAAGGCTGTAGTCGCCGGCAGCTCCAAGCCCCCGGACGAGCGCGAGCTCAACGAGGCGACGATCAGCGCCACGCCCCGCCAGCACGGCGATAACGTTGATGGTCTCGGCGATCAGGGCACGCGGAACCGTGATGACGGCTTCCTGAATGAGTTGCTCAAGCCGCCGCAGGGCACCGAGCGCGGTACCAGCATGAATGGTCCCGATGCCACCGGGATGCCCGGTACCCCAGGCCTTGAGCAGATCGAGGGCTTCGGCACCGCGGACCTCGCCGACCGGAATACGGTCAGGACGCAGTCGCAGCGAGGAGCGAACGAGGTCCGATAGCGTCGCCACGCCATCGTTGGTACGCAAAGCGACAAGGTTGGGCGCTGTGCACTGCAGTTCGCGCGTATCTTCGATCAGCACGACCCGATCGGCAGTCTTTGCCACTTCGGCCAGGAGCGCATTTGTCAGAGTCGTCTTGCCGGTCGACGTTCCCCCGGCGACGAGGATGTTCTTCCGTGCGGCGACCGCGCTCTTCAGGATCTCGGCCTGCTCCGAGGTCATGATTTCCTTGGCGACGTAATCGTCGAGGGTAAACACCGCGACCGCTGGCTTGCGGATAGCAAAGGCCGGGGCGGCAACGACCGGAGGCAAAAGGCCTTCGAAGCGCTCACCAGTTCCAGGCAGTTCTGCCGAAACCCGTGGCGCCCCGGCATGCACCTCCGCACCTACGTGGTGCGCTACCAGGCGAACAATGCGCTCGCCATCCGCTGCGGAGAGAGTTTTGCCTGTGTCGATCAAGCCACTCGACAGCCTGTCGATCCACAACCGCCCATCCGGATTGAGCATCACCTCGATGATCGCTTCATCTTCGAGGTAGCCGGCAATCGCTGTGCCAAGCGCACTACGAAGCATGCGCGCGCCGCGCGAATTCGCTTCCGATTGAATGGAATGGCTTGGCACCGTCGTCCCCACCCAGTGAGAGCGTCCGCAAAGGGCCCTCAGATGGGATGATTAGAAAAAGCACCTATGGAGTTGGCGCAACAAGCGCTTTCGGTGATCGTAGACTGGCGTAGAAAAAGGAAGACTGAGAACTGATATTGGACTCCTGCTCAATCGTACCAGTCCGCTAAGAGCTATCGCTCACCACTCCGCGCCGTCGTCCGCGGGTATCAGGATGGGCGAATTCTCGTACAAGCCGACCGACTTGACACCATTGGAAACAGAGGCTGGCGTGGAGCGGGAAGTTAAACTCATCCATGAAGCGCAGACTCTACGCCAAGGCAGCGCGAACCAGACCAAGGCTGCGATCTGCAGCGCTACGTTGAGGCCGAACGCGACCTGATAGGCCTGGACGGACCTATGGCCATCGATCGTGTGCCATTGCTCCAGGATCAGGCCTGTCGCGTATTGTGCCAGAAATGCCCAACCAAAGTGCAGGACGTTCAAGACGCCGTTGGCACGACCAGCAAGCTCCGGCGGAAAGTAATCCGCTATTACCGCGAAGCTGACCACGGTTGCCGTTCCGGCAATTGCGACAACCGACCAGGGCAGGATGGACGGCAGGGGCGCTCGCAAGATCAAGGCTGAATCGGCTGCGATGAACAGCACTGCAACCACCACTAATATAGCCTCCGCTCCGATTCCTTTGCGTTTGATGTAATGGACGGCCATACCGAACAACCAGGCACCGCCGCTTAGTACGACGGACATTGTAAACAGCTGTCTGACGAGACTTGTGCGATCAAGCCTCTCCACGTCGATCAGCCACGGTGATGCCCACAGCCCCTGCAGAGACCAGGCTGATCCGACGCAAGTCGCCGACAACGGGGCCATTCGCCAGAAGCGCCGATCGCTGAAAACGGAGCTAAGAGTGGCGCAGGCTGCTGATGGGACAATGCCCCGCTCGGGAACCACGACATAGATGAAAATGGCCGTCGCGCCGGTCGCCGCCGCTAGGATCTCAAAGAGCTGCCGCCAGCTCATCCAAGCGAGTAGGTATTCTACGGGAACCGTAGCGGTCACCGCTCCTAGCGATCCCAGCATGATCATGTAGCCGTTAAGCAAGGCAACTCGTTCTCTGGGGAACCAAAGGACGATCGACTTCAGTCCTGCGGTCAACGCCGCCGCCACGCCAAGCCCGATCATTGCACGCGCGATCAAAAGCGACAGGAAACCGGTCGATATCGCGAAGAGTCCGGCGCCCGCTGCGGCTAGCAAGAGCAGAACACTCTGGACGCGACGCGGACCAAAGCGATCCAACAATATACCGACAGGGATCTGAGCCGCCGCGAATATCAGGAAATAGACTGACGTAAGCAACCCGAGGTCGGCAGTCCCGAGCGCGGTATCCGAGCTGAGATGACTGGCGATCAAAGCGTTGATCGTTCGATACAGATACGAAAGATAGTATCCAGCAGCAAACGGGAGAAAAACGCGCGAGATGAGACGCCATGTCCCGGAAATTTGCATGCTGGCCCTCTTGCTGTCAGCTCGTGCGAGCCGATAGCGCGACCAGCTTTTCGTCAGTTCGGGTAAATCCCTGCGGTCGTAGGGTGGCGTAGAATAAGAAGGATCCGCGAAATGGTCTGTCTACGTGGCTCTCTCAAGTTTCTTCGGCCGGTTCCTGACGACCGATGTCTTCTGGAATCTCCCGGAGAAAGCTTTGCCCCTTTTGCAAACGGCGCCCGAGTGCTTCGACAAATCCTTCAAAACGATCCCTGCCCTTTGCCTGCGCGGCAGCCTGTGCGTCGTTGGGTAGCGGCGGCGTGATCGTCAGCCAAAAGCGGATGAAGAGCGCCAAGCTTTCGGCCGTCAAGCCCACGTCGCGTTCCAGCCGCTGCATCTGGCGCGACAGCCGATCGAGGCGCCGGGTAAACGCCGCTTCTCGCCTGTCCGCTCCATCCGGGGACAGAAACGAAACAACTGCCGCTTCCACGATCGCCGACCGAGAAAGTCTTTTGCGATCGGCGAGCTCTGAGATCTGTTTCAGCAGTTCTGGCGGGAAGTAGACGTTCATCCGGTCGCGCATAATGCCTCAGAGCTCCATACCGTCATTCGGGTCCATGGCGACCTGACGCGCAACGCCGCGCATCTGCTGGCGTATGAGCCGGGACTGGCGGACCCCATCCTCGTCATCGTCAAGAACGGCGGCAAATTCTTCTGCCGGCGTCGGTTCGGTCGTCTCCTTGGCGATCGCGACGTGATCGGGGAGTTCGGGCTCGCGACGGAGTCCGCTGTTCGCCGTGTCTTCCTCGACCTCCGCGGCTTTGTCAGTTGGACCCGCCGTCGGCTTCAATGGTCCTAGCGCTGACCAACCGTCCGTTCTCGATGATCGGCCGGCGCTCGCCGGATTTGGCGGCGGCAGAACCCGCTCGGTGAACCGCCTATCCTCGTAGTAGCGAACTTTCTTCGCCCGGATCGGCGGCGTACCCGCCACCATGACGATCTCGTCCATCGGTGGAAGCTGCATGACCTCGCCCGGGGTCAAGAGAGGTCTGGCCGTCTCCTGCCGCGAGACCATCAAGTGCCCCAACCACGGGTTCAATCTATGGCCGGCATAGTTTTTCATGGCCCGCATCTCGGTCGCGGTCCCGAGCGCGTCCGATACCCGCTTGGCGGTCCGCTCGTCGTTGGTCGCGAAGCTGACGCGGACGTGACAGTTGTCGAGGATGGCGTTGTTAGGCCCGTAGGCCTTCTCGATCTGGTTGAGCGACTGCGCGATCAAGAAGCTCTTGATGCCGTACCCCGCCATGAAGGCGAGCGCAGACTCGAAGAAATCCAGCCGCCCCAGCGCCGGGAACTCGTCGAGCATCATTAGCACTCGATGCCGACGGTCGCGGGCGTGTAGATCCTCGGTCAGGCGCCGGCCGATCTGGTTCAGCACCAGACGGATCAGCGGCTTGGTCCGAGAAATATCCGACGGCGGCACCACGAGGTAAAGCGTCGTCGGGCGACCATCTGCGATCAGATCGGCAATCCGCCAGTCGCAGCGACAGGTCACCTGGGCCACGACGGGATCGCGGTAGAGCCCGAGGAACGACATCGCGGTGGATAGGACGCCGGAGCGTTCGTTTTCGGATTTGTTGAGGAGTTCGCGCGCGGTCGAGGCGACGACGGGATGGGCGCCCTGCTCGCCAAGGTGCGGTGTAGTCATCATCGCCCTCAGCGTGGTCTCGATCGGCTGCTTCGGATCGGACAGGAAGGCGGCGACGCCGGCCAAGGTCTTGTCCGCCTCGGCATAGAGAACGTGGAGTATGGCGCCGACCAGGAGCGAATGACTGGTCTTCTCCCAGTGGTTCCGCTTGTCGAGGGAGCCTTCGGGGTCGACCAGGACGTCGGCCACGTTCTGGACGTCGCGAACCTCCCATTCCCCGCGCCGGACCTCGAGCAGCGGATTGTAGGCTGAGGACTTTGGGTTGGTGGGATCGAACAACAGGACGCGGCCGTGTCGCGAGCGGAAGCCCGCGGTCAGTTGCCAATTCTCGCCCTTGATGTCGTGAACGATGGCCGAGCCGGGCCAAGCCAGGAGCGAGGGGACGACAAGACCGACACCCTTGCCGGATCGGGTGGGTGCAAAACACAACACGTGCTCCGGCCCGTCGTGGCGAAGGTAGTCGCGGTCGAGCTTGCCGAGCACCACACCATCCGGACCGAGAAGTCCCGCCGCTCGAACCTCGTCCGCACCAGCCCAGCGCGCCGACCCATAGGTCGCGACATTCTTGGCTTCGCGCGCCCGCCAAACCGACATGCCGATCGCCACCGCGATCGAAACGAAGGTCCCCGACGCCGCAATGAAGGCTCCTTCGACAAAGACCCGTGGCGCATAGGCGTCGTAGACGAACCACCACCAGAAGAAGACGGGCGGGTAATAGACCTTGAAGCCCAACAGTTCGAACCAGGGCCGCCCAAGCTCCGGTTGCCAGGCGAGCCGCCAGGCCGTCCACTCGGTTGCTCCCCAGATGGCCAGCAAAACGATCAGGCCGACCACGATCACCTGCCCCCAAAGGATTTTGGTTCCGGACATCCCGAACGCCCTTCCGCAGCTGGATTGGTGCGATTGTTAGAGACCGAGGTCGCGCTTGCGACCAAAGCCCCATTCGATTCCACCGCCGTCCTTCACGACGCCGGTGACGTGTTGGCCGAGCCTCCTTTCGAGTTCGCGCGACCAGGGCACGAGTTGGAAGCCGAGCCCATTGTCGATCATGGCGAAGCGTCCCGAGGCGAGCGTCAGACGCTGGCGATATGTCCCCGCCACATGCTCCCCGGATTCGGACTTCACGTAAGGGAGGCTGGTGTCGGCCGAGACTTTTGCGGCCACCTGGTCCAGTTCAAGCTGGCGCAACGTGTTCAGGAGGTTGCGCTGCAAGATGATGCGTTGGCCCTGCCGCCGCGCTAGGCCCTCCCGGATCAGATGCTCGGTACGGGCTTCCATGGCTTGGCGCGTCTCTCGGCCGAATCCGCCCATGGCAAGCGGCATGGAGTCGCGTTCGACCAGCCTGTGGTCAAGCCAGGTCGCGCCTTTTGCGGTGACCTGCTCGGCAAGATCGAGATCGGAGCGGATGGCGAGCACCACGGTCGGCCGTGGATCGCCGGCTTGACCGAAGCGTCGGACTTCGACGATTCCCCCAACGGGCGGAGCATGTTCGAAGGCCTCGATACCTCGAAAGCGCACGTGGTGCGCGCGTCCGTCGGTCCCGTCGATCAGGGCGTAGGCCTCGCCAGTCAGTTCGTCATGCAATCCACGCTCGACCAGTCGTCCCATAAGCTGAGACGTCGGCTGTCCACCCTCGATGACGAAGTCGGCGACGCCGCGCGCTTCCCCGCGCTCGGTAAAGGCGCGGTGCATGGTCTTGATGATGTCGCCGCGCATGCCGAGGTCGCGCAAGCTGCGCTCGGCCTCGAGTCCGACCATCCACTCCCCTGGTGCGGCGGATGCGGCAAGGCCCATCTTCTCGAGGTGCTGAAGACGGCCAACCATCAGGCGGCGGATCTCAGGATCCGCGCTGCCGGGATTCTTGGGTCGAAGATCGATATACCCGGTCTCTTCCGCCGCCAGTCGGACCTCCCGGTCGAGCCGCGTCCATCGTTCCGCCGAGACTTCCCTCTCCAGCGAATTGCGGATCTCGTGCTCCGGTTTTGGACCCAGTTCGATCGCGACCAATTCCTCGGCGCGTGAACGCAGGCCCCGGCTGATGTAGTCGCGGGAGATCACGAGATCAGCGCCCTCTTCGTCGACCCCCCGAACGAGAAGATGGACGTGAGGATTGTCGGTATTCCAATGATCGACAGCCACCCAATCCAGTCGCGTGCCAAAGTCGGCTTCCATCTGCTTGGCGAGGTCGCGGGTGAAGGCCTTCAGGTCGGTCATATCGCCGGCGTCCTCCGGCGAGACAATGAACCTGAAATGGTGACGGTCGTCCTTGCAGCGTTCGGCAAACGCCGCGCTATCGGCGCCGTCGCCGCGGGCATCAAACATCTCGGCCCGCTCACCACTCCGGGTCACGCCATCGCGCTTCAGATACGAGAGATGGGCCGTCAGCGGCGCTGAGCGGAAGGCTCGTCCTTTGTGGCGAACCACGCGCGCCTTCACCACAACGCGCCGCGTCGGGCTGAACAATCTCGCCCGGCTAAAGGCGAGGCGCCCGCGGCCAAACGTCGAACGCCCATGGGCCGCGGAACGCCTGCCGGCCGGGGTCTGACCCGAGGTGTGTCCGGTTTTCTTCGCCGCGCGTAGCACCTGATTGATGAAGCTTTTCGGCTTCGGCGCGCGGGTACTGCGGATGCGCCCGGGCCGGATACGCAGATCGCTGTCGCCCGTGGTCATGACTGCGCCTCGAAGGACGCCAAAACGCGTAGAGTGCCGAAAATGTAGTTGATCTCATTCTTAAAAATCCAAGGCGCGGCACGCGCCCCGACCGACCGGCACGCCGGAACCCAAGCCATGTCAATGGCTTGCGGTTCGAGCGGCGAGCCCCTTTTATCTCGCCGTCCTGCCGTCGTGGTCTCCGGGTCGCCGGTTCCCGAAAGAGCCACCGCGACCTGGCCGCCAACTCGCGAAGCCCCCACTGCTTCCGAGCGCTTGCGATAGCGATCGTTACCCGAAGGGCCGAGACACCCGAAGGGTGGCTCGGTGAGGAGCGAAGCGACGAGTAGAGCGCGGGCCGAAGGCATCGCCCATACACCATCAGCTTGCGAACCCGCACACCTGGTCATCGCGATACTCCCGAATCCGATCGAGGGACGAACATGCCAATTGGCCGGGGGACCATGGGCGAAACATCGGGCGCCGAGAACGCGGTCGTGACACCGCTAGACGGCATGAGCGCCAACAACCGATCACGCGTCTTCATGAGATCGGATCGCGTGACGAATAGCGTCGCAGCTGCTGATGACTGTCCGCCGGACGTCCACCTCGGCGGCAGTTCGACGGCAAGCAGATTTGCAAGCTTTGCGACGTATGCTCGCGTCTCGTCTGGCAGAGAGCCGCCCGCAAGATGCTCTTCATAGCGAGATGGTCCCGCATTGTACGCCGCAAACACGCCAGGCGAGCCATACCGATCGAGCAGTTCGCGCAAGTACGCCGTACCGGCCAGAATGTTGTCGTGCGGGTCGTAGGGGTCGTTCCCGAGATTGTAGCGCACACGAAGTTCCGCCCAAGTCGCTGGCATGATTTGCATCAGGCCCATTGCGCCTTTTGGCGATCTGGCGTGCACGTCACCAGCACTCTCGATGCGTTGGACTGATCGGATCCAGTTCGGCGCAATCGCAAAGCGTTGTGCGGCTTCATTGATGAAGCCGGCAAATGAGTGAGCGGTCTGACTGATCGCCGGCTGGGCGGTTGATCCGCTCTGGGCCAAAGCAGCACCGTCGAACGCGGTCAGAAGAAGCATCACGGGCACGACTGCACAAACGCGCGTGCCCAACCGACCCAAGCACGCGGTCGGGCTCGCGCCAGCCTTGCAGACATCGATCGAGACGGAGGAATGATCCCGCAATCGATCGAACAAGGGCATGGCGAGGAGAACACGTCGAATACGCACGATCACCCCTCCCACGTCCACACCGGCATCGCACGGCCGATCACGCTGGATGCCGGAAGAAATCCAAAATACCGGCCATCAAGAGAGTCGTCCGACTGCCAGTTCATCAGAAACAGATCGCCGTCGCCGACGACGCGGCAGCCCTGCCATTTCGGCAGCGGCCGGCCGCGTCCGTCGCGGTCCTTCGCCTCGCCCACCGCGACCTCGTCGACCGAAATCGTGAGGCCGGTTCTGCAAACACTCTGCCCCGGAAGGGCGAGCACGCGCTTCAGCATGGGCACGCCAATGGGCAAATAGCCGTTCAAATCGAGGAAGGTCGCGAGCGGCTCCGGCGGCTGCACGGCGACCAATTCAGTAACTTGGAATTGGTCCGCCGGTCGGAGGCGGTAGAGACCGATCGGCACGCTCGCGGATGCGTTCCAGATGTATAGCGGAATCGGCTCCAGGACGATCGTCGCGATGAGCGCAGCAGCGACCCCAATCGTCACGGCCAGCATCGGTAGGCGGCCCGTCATCGCATCACCCTTTGGCGATGGAGCCAGGCCTGATGGCGCGCTTTCGTATACGGGCGCGGGTTTTCATTAACGGACAGACGGTTGTGAACGTGATGCCAATGGTCGGGAGCGACATCAGCCGGATCGACGCCGAGCGCCTCAACGGCATCGATCATCTGCAGCACGCGCTCGACCTTCGGCCAGCCGGACAGGCGCAGCAGAATCTCACCGCCGGGCGTCACATAAGGAACGGTCGAGCAGCGCTGTCCCAGTGCGACCGCGCGCAAGATGTCGATGCGCGAAATGATCGTGCCAAAGTCGTTGGAGGTCCACCGGACGAAGGCAAAGATGCTGCCTGGCGCGAATGACAGGACACGCCGATGGCGATCAAGCTTCCGTTCCCCGACAATGCGACCGAACCGAATGCGGTTTTCGATGCGCTTCTCGAGCCACAACACTTCCACTTCCGTGAGATCGCTCATGCGGCGGCTCCCGGACGCTGGGGCTGGCAGCCGTGAGCTTGGGGCTCGGTCGAGAGTGTGTATCGCCTGCAAAGGCAGGCTGGCCTGTCGGACTGCCGTTGCCGAGCGCCATCGACGCCGCTTTCGGCCTGCTCCGTTAGAAGAAATCCGAAGGATTTCCGGTTAGTAAAGTTAGAGCGGCTGGAAAGCGCGGAGAAACAAGCTCTTAAGCTCGATTCCGGTCCCCGATAGCACGAGGATCGGGTCCCCGATAGCACGAGGGTTGCGGTCCCCGATAGCACGAGCTGATTCACAGGTTGTCCTCCGAATTTGGAATGAGACCGCGCCGGCGCAAGCGGGCCGTTAAGGGATCAACAGGCGTGGGTGCAAAGTTCAGTCGCTCGGTGCCATCAGGGTCGCGCGTGAGCACGAGCTGATAACCGGGCAATGTCTGGCGCTGGACGATCTGGCGCACGTCGTAAGCAAAGTGCTTGAGGGGCGAGAGGATGCCGGACTTGGCATGGAGGTGCACCAGATCAAAACTCCAGCCGCCGTCCTGGCGTCCGCCGTGCTTGCGCACAAGACGATAAAGCCACCTCTCAAGTCCGCCCGTCAGCTCGAAATAGGCGCGATCAATCGTCAGCACGAGCGCGTCATCGATGACGCCAGCGTAGAACCAATCCGGCAGGATCAGCTCGATCCCAAATGGGCGGCCATTTGCATCGGCCGTCTCTTTCCACTCGTTGATCCAGGAGAAGCGATGCCGTCGCCGCTCTGCCGGCTGACGGATCGACGTCAGCACGGTCGTTGACTGAAGTCTGTCGAGACCCGCCTTCAGCCGATCATAGTCGCGTGCGCCGGTGCCGCGGCCGACGAACGTCAGAATTTCATACGGCGTTGCAGCCATCAGGCGCGACGTCTTCAGGCCGGCATCACGGGCTTCGACAATCTGGGACGCGGCCCAGATCAGAACGTCTGCATCCCAGATCGTCGCCATGCCGTGTTCCGGCACGGCTTCGACACGAATTGCGATCGCACCGGCACGGAAGTCGATCGGCACGATCCGCTTAGTCTTTGCGAGGGAGAAGAACGGATACGCCATCAGATCCTGCGCGTCGCGCGGCGCAAGATCGCCGGGCAACGCCCGAAAGAGCTCAAGCTGGTCGCGCTCCGAATGGTGTTTGCGCCGCATGGTCACTACTCTCACGCGGCAATCAGCGACGTTCCTGGCCCGCATACGGGCGCAGCGCGGGCTGCTTCTTGGCCGGCAGTACCGTCCCCTTCCCGGGATCGGACGTCGACGTCTTGGCGCCGCGGTCAGCCCACGCTTTCAGGTCATCGACGGCGTAGACAACACGTCCGCCGATCTTCCGATACGTCGGTCCAGTACCGTACGTGCGGTGCTTCTCGAGCGTGCGACCGGACAGGCCAAGATAGCGCGCGGCCTCAGGTGTACGCAGGAATCGCGGTGGTAGACCGGCCATCGGATCGGGCATTTGAGGACTCCAGGAGGACATCGCACTACGCCTGGCTAGGCCGGCGTGTGTGCGGTCATCATGGAGAAGCAAGATCTCGGAGGGGGATGCCGAATATGGAGGGGGCCGCTTTCGATACCCCCCAACCGGAAGGGCTATTCGTCCCTGCGCCCGGACCGCAGAAGTTTGCGGTAACCACCGCGCATCAACGCAAGGCCGCCTTGCACCAAGCGGATTGTTCGATTGCGCAGATCATGGGTCTTCCAGGCACGGTCGGGGATTCGCTTTTTGCCGAAGAGCGCTTCGGCGATAACGCGATAGCTTCCGCCGGCGCTGCGAGCATCAAGCGCACGGATCGCGGCGCTCAAGCGTTCGCGCCGCTGTTTAGATAGTTGGTGAAAGGCAGGACCTGGTGCGCGTCCATTCATCGCGCGCCACAGCCGGCGGGCTGCATACGCACGCGCGCCGAAATCGCCGTCAAATGGCAGTTCGGCTGCATATGACGCGCCAAGCACCGGTGGATCCTTGGACCAGACACGGTGATCCACTGCACCGATGCGCAGCACGGCGTGCCAGCCGTCGGCGGCGCGGCGCATCTGGCCTGCTGCAAGGTCAAGCAGCGGTTGAGGCGCTGAACTGCGATCGGCGGCCGAGGCAACCTTGACCGGAACGACCGCCGCTAGAACCTCAGGCGCCCAAAAGATCGTCTGCTCATCGAACGACCGCCGCGGGTCATGGGCGAAAGCAGAGGCCCCACCTCCTCCTGAATTCGTCAGTCACTTCGCCGTTCGGGCTGTTGGCAATCATCACCTCGTACTCACGCCGGTAACCGGCGTTGCGGCGGAGACATTCCCAGGCGATGTCGGTGATTTCGGCGTCTTGTAGGCTCTTGTAGGATTCCGGCGACCGCCAGTCGAATTCAGGCATTGCTTCCGCCCCATTGCACGCTGCTAACAACGATTGCGCCGCAATAGGTATGAACGAGGCGGTTGTAGGAAGCCCCTAGTTTGGCACCACGTGGTGCACCGGAATGACCACCGATCAGCAAAAGAAAATAGTTCTGCCTGCAAGTCGCCGGCCGGCGGTTTTCTTCTATTTTGAGCCGGTGCCGCGCAAGAGGCGTCCCTGCTCGGTCACCCATTTGGCGCGCGCGAGATGACTCTGATATGCGCTTCGCGCACGGTCCGGCTCCCGCACCGGATCGATATGCAGCACCACTCGAGCGACTTCCATCCAGTCAGCCCCTTGGCTTTCGGCCTGCAGAAGGCGCATGTAGGTCACGACATGCTGCTCATCGTAGGCAGTGAGAATTTGATCTGCAGGCGCAGCGTCGGCGACGCCTGGGTCGAGCGGCGGCTTCCTCATAAGACTCCACGCCTTAGTTTAGACAATTTCTAACACGCGGGCAGGAAGGAGCAGAAGCGCCAAAATTGTCGCGGAAGCCGTCCGGATCGCGTTTTGTCGAAAATACTCCGTGGTGAAATACTCTTCAAGGACATGCCCTCTCGCGTATGGATATACGCGAGATACTTGCAATCAATTTGCGGAAGCTCCGGCAGGCCCGTGGTTTGTCACAGGAGGAATTGGCTCATCGTGCTGAAATTGACCGCACTTATATCAGCGCACTCGAGCGAAGCGTTTATGCGGCGGGTATCGACGTTGTCGATCGGCTCGCTCGCAGCCTGGGTGTCGAGGCCGCCGACCTGCTCACTCGCCCGCCCACAAGCACCAAGAAAAGGACTCGGGGGCAGGCCGAGTGATTGAGCCGACCCGCTCGATCCGGCGGCCGGTTCGCGCTCACTGACGCCTGGAAGGATGGGAAGCCCCGCCCGGCAGACCGGACGGGGCTTGATGAAGTGGCCTACTCGCCGGTCTTGCGCGGCCGCGACCAGAGCAGGGTGTAGCCTTCACCGCCTTCGTCGTCGAACAGGTTCGCGTAGATCGGCGCGTTGAAGGAAGGATCGTCGAGCTTGAGCGAGAGGTAGTCGCGGCCTTCCTCGGAACGCTTCGACCAGGCTGCGCCGATCTCCGCCCGGCCCACATAGATGCGGTGGCTGGGGGCGTTGTCATTGGAGCGGTTGGTCTCGGCGACGATGCGGACGCCCTTGGCCTTCAGGCTCAGGGTGACGATCTCGCCCTGGAATTCGTTACCGACCTTCTTGAAAGAACCGATGTTAGCCATGTCACTTCTCCTGTTGTGTTTCGAGCCCGCGACCACCGCGGCCTCGATGGCGATCTAGGGCCGAGGACGATCGGCGACGCACCCGCTCGGGCCGGAGCGCAGCGGAGGACGTCGTTGTGGCGACTTTCTTGCCTCGCGAGGAATGGGCGAAGCCCAGGGGAAGAAAGTCGCATCAACGGCGTTGCGGCTCAGACGATCGAGGCGAAGCCGGTCTTCGGCCAGATCAAGCCATCAACGAGGCCACGTGCGTCCGCGTGCTGAACCACGATATCTGGAGAAGCGTGGCTATCTCGGTTTTGATGAACAAGAGGCGTGAACGATTCAGCGGGGAAAGAGAAACAATCTCCTGCAAAAGGCGGTATCGTCTCCCAAGAACGGATCGAGATAAGATCGTTCTGCCGCGGCTGCGTGGGCCAGACCGAATGTCGGCAGCTTGATCGATGAATTCCGAGCAGGACGAGATCTCCGCGCTCAAGTTCGATCATCCCGTTCACCGCGCCGATCTACGCGAAACGAAGCTATTCGACATGGCAGCGGTAAGCGATCGCCCCTGGGGCCATGCGGCCGTAAGAATTGGCTAGGACGGTTTCTCCACCACCACATCGGGCTCGAACGGGCGGGTCTTCGCCAAAACCACCAAGCGCGTCATCGCCGTGCCGCCAACGCAAACCGCGCCCAAGGAAGCGAAGACTTCACGCCAAGCCAGCGAGGGCACCCCGATATTGGACACGGCGAACACCACATGATAGCCGGCGACGGCGGCGGGAACAGCGAATGCTGTTGCGATCGCGATGCGCAAGGCCGAGGACCGAGTAACAGCAAAGGCGACCTGGCCGAGGACCAGCGTCAGCGCACCGCCGGCCGTCGCGATAAGCATGGCGCCAATGAGGCCGGCGTCGCTGTGAAACGTCATCATCCCGATAATGAGTGCGACAAAAAACGGCAGGGCATACACGGCAAGCGCAATGATCGCCCAGCAGAACAGACCGATGCCGAGTGTGTTGAGAACAAGCCCAATAGCGAGCATGGTGGTGGCTCCATGTGCATAGATCTACCAGTCGCGCCTTCCACCACCACCACGGCGCAACTCTGGATATGAGACTGAAACGAGGCGGAGTTGCGGCGGGAGCAATTTCGCCTCAAAGACTTCAGTTGAGCAGACGGCGCTCATGCGCCGCCGAACATCCAGACCGGGATGCCGAGCCGTTTCGCCTTGTCGGCGAGGTTGTCCTGGATGCCCGTGCCCGGGAAGTGCATGACGCCGATCGGCAGGAGTTCGAGCATGGCATCGTTGCGCTTGAACGGTGCTGCCTTGGCGTGCCTCGTCCAGTCGGGCTTGAAGGCGATCTGGGCCACTTTGCGGTTGCTCGCCCATTTCGAGGCGATCAGTTCGGCCCCCCTCGGGGAGCCGCCATGCAGCAGGACCATGTCGGGATGCTTGGCATGAACCTTGTCGAGACGATCCCAGATGAGGTGGTGGTCGTTGAAGTCGAGCCCTCCGGTGAGCGCGATCTTTGGCCCTGAGGGCAGCAGGATCTCGGTCTCGGCGCGGCGCTTGGCTGCGATGAAGTCGCGGGAGTCGATCATCGCCGCGGTCAGGGTGCGGTGGTTCACCAGCGATCCCGATCGGGGGCGCCATAATGTGCCGGTGTGAGTCTCGAAGCGTTCGATGGCTTGGTCACGGAAGAGCTCCAGGCAGTTGCGTCGCTCGATCAACGTGGTGCCTTCCGCCGTGATGCGTTCGAGTTCGACGGATCGAACTTCGGAACCGTCCTGCTCGCGCTGACTCTTCCGTTGCGCCTGTTCGTTGTCGTCGAGTTGGCGACCGATGCGGTCGACGGCTCGGTGGAACAGGTTGACGGTCGACCAGAGCAGATCGTCGAGGTCCGGCTCGAGCCGCGTGTCGCTCAACGTCGCGACCAGGGCATCGAAGATATCGACGACGGCACCGGTAATGATCCTGCCGTCGGGAAGCGGCCGTGGATCGGGCTGGTCGTCGAAGGGGCGGTAACCGAAGAGCTGCAATTCGGCAAGAACGTGTTCGGTCGGAGATGCGTCGTGCGGTGGTTCGATGTCATCGTGGTCGGTCATGGAGGCGATCCTTTGCCGGATCGGCCGCGACCATCGCGGCCTTCGTGGCGATCACTCAGACGGCAGGCGGAACGGGCCAGAACCCGGAGCAGAGCGGAGGGCCGAAGCGCAGCGGAGGATGGCGGAGGCCGGGCTATTTTGCTTCGCGATGCAAAGCGCGCTCGCCAGATGGCTAATGTGTCTTCTCGTCGCCGGCGCGCGGCGGAAAATAGCCGGACGCAGCCATTGCCGGTCCGAGCCGCTTGCCGTCCGATCGCCCTCTAGAAGGCCGTGGTCGCGTGCTCTCCCGGCAGTGGCCGCACCGCGACCGACCTGTCGATGCCCATCGAATTGCCGGGGCTATTCCGCGGTTGCCAACGACGAATGCAGCAAACGGACGACGTCCTCTGGTACGAGCTGAAGCCGCAACGATGCGCGGAGGGCTTCGAGGCCAAAGATGTGCAGATCTTCGTTGAAATCGCCCACCCGAGGCGACAGCGGAATCGCTTCAACGCCGGCCTCTACCGCGCGCTGCGTGAGAATCGCCTGTACGGTATCTCCGGCAGCATCGTCATCGCGGGCGATATAGAGCCGACGCAGGCCAGATGGCAGCATCATCGCTGCGAGATGATTAGCCGAAAGCGCGGCCGCCATGGGCAGGGCCGGCAGTGCGTAACGCAGTGACAGCATGGTCTCGATTCCCTCGCCGGCAGCGAGCACATCATCGACCACGCCGAAGCGAACGGCGTTGCCGAGCAGGTCACCCATGGCGCGTCGTGGTGTGTCGATCGGAGCCTTGCCGAGCCGCACGCGATCAAAACCGTGTGGATCTAGCCAGGTGCGGTGCACGCCGGTGATCCGTCCATCGAGGTCGGTGACACAGGCTATCATCGCCGGCCAGGTTTCGGTCGACGAATGCTCATCCGGTCGATAGTAGCAACGAGGATGGAAGCGCAAGCTGCCACCATGGTTGATGCAACTAATTCCGCGACGCTGCAAGTACGCCTCGGCTAATGTCCCTTCAATCGGGTTGGATATCGCAAAGAGCCGACGAGCGGCTTCCTGCGATCCGGCCGGCGCGACTGGACGAACGGGCCTCGGGAGTGATTGCTCCTCGGAACGAGGCAGCTTCAGAAAGCGCCTCGCCTCCTCGGCGACCTCGCGAAAGTCTCGCAAGGCCAGACTTTCGCGGATGATGTCGAGGAGATCACCATGTTCTCCGGTCGCGGCGTCGGTCCATTTCCCAGCGGGTCCCTTCGGTGATTCGTGCAGCCGCACGAACAACGAGCGGCCCGGCGTATTGTAGACGTCGCCGACCAGCCAGTACCGCCCCGCCCGCCTGCCATTAGAGAGATAGTGTCGGCACACCGCCTCAGCCTCGCACGAGAGGCGGCGTGCCAGTTCGGAAGCATCGCCGGCCATCACGCGGCCTCCCGCTCACTGACGCCCGTAACCGGATAGGTGTCGAGCACCCTGGACAGGACCTCGATGCCGCTCGCGTCCGTGGGTACGAACATGCGCAGCTTCCAGGAGATGATCTCCCCAAAGAGGCCGTAAGCACGGAGGCGATCGCGTATCGTGTCGTTGAATCCGGACAGCTCGATGCGATAGGCGCCCATCACCCGGACGCGGCGAAGTTGGAGTTCCTCCGCGAGGTCGAGGACGGTGCGTCCCTCCATCAGCGCGGCAAAGGCAGCGTCCGGCGTCAGCGCGGGCGCGTCCCTCGAAAGGACGTTTGCGACCCATGTGGCCGAAAACTTGCGTCCGATGATGCGTTCGCCCGCATCGGTCTGGAGCCGATAGACGCGGGTTGATTCGTTCGGCAGCCGCTTCCAGATAGGGAGCAGCAAGCCCGCCACAACGTGGATCGTGCTTTCCGTGAACTGGGGCACCTCGGCAAGCTCCGCCACCCAGGCCGCAGCGAAGCGCCCACGGTCCGCTTCGATCCAGTGGCTCTCCGCCATCATGCTCAAGGGGACCGTGTGCTGATCCATCGGCCGGATCAGACGGACGCGCCGCTCGATCTCGCCGTCATCGAGCATGACGCTCGCCGCGGGGACCTGCACGGCGGCTCGTCCCGAGCGCTCATTGACCAGCAGGACGGCCTGACGATCGGAAAGACGAGCAAGAGCGTCATCCAGACTCACCGGATGATTGCGCTGGCGCTGTGTGACAGTGAGCAGCCGGGTCTCGGCGCCGGTCCCCCGCTGGTCATAGATCGTCCGCCGGTCGGTGACGACAAGGCTCTCGGCACGGAGTGTTTCCAACCCGACGTCGTAGGTGCCGGATGCAACCGCGCCTTCGATCCGAGCGGTCAAGAGCTGCTCGAAGGCGGTGAACAGCACATTCTGGAGGTCGATGGTGAGCGCCAATAACCTGTTCAGAAAGGTCGTGATCGGCGGCAGGTCATTCCTGAGCCCATTGGCATCCATGAGCTTCAGACCGGTTGCATCCTCGAACCTCCCAAGCGAGCAACCGTCGACCTTGCCTCGCGCGAGCAGCGTGTAGAGCTGACGCAACGCATCACGTCCATACTGGCTTTCGAGATTGTCCTCGGGCCGGAACAGGCCCTGTCCTCCGGTCTGACGTTGGCCGCGCGTAATGGCTCCCAACGTATCGAGCCGGCGGGCAATGGTGCTGAGAAAGCGCTTCTCGGCCTTCACGTCTGTCGCAATCGGACGAAACAGCGGCGGCTGCGCCTGGTTGGTCCGGTTGGTGCGGCCAAGGCCTTGGATCGCGGCGTCGGCCTTCCAGCCGGGCTCGAGCAGGTAATGGACGCGCAACCGGCGATTCCGCGCCGACAGTTCGGCATGGTAACTCCGCCCCGTGCCGCCGGCGTCGGAGAACACGAGGATGCGCTTGACGTCATCCATGAAGGCCGAGGTCTCGGCGAGATTGGCCGAGCCTGCGCGGTTTTCGACCACCAGCCGGTCGCCCTTGCGGATGACGCGGCGCGAGCGGCCCGTCACCTCGGCGACCAGTTCGGTGCCGAAGCGCTGGATGACCTGATCCAGTGCCCCAGGTACCGGCGGCAGCGAGGCAAGCTTCTCGATGAGGCGGTCACGGCGTGCGACGGCTTCCCGGCTCTCGACCGGCTGGCCGTCGCGATAGACAGGCCGGGAGCAGAGGTTACCTTCCGAGTCGGTGAAGGGTTCGTAGAGCTGGACCGGGAAGGAGTGGGCGAGGTAGTCGAGGACATACTCGCGCGGGGTGATGTCGACCTGGACGTCGCCCCATTCTTCAGTTGGAATCTCCGCGAGCCGGCGCTCCATCAGCGCTTCGCCCGTCGACACGATCTGGATGACCGCGGCGTGCCCAGCCTCAAGATCGTTCTCGATCGCACGGATCAGTGACGGGGTCTTCATCGAGGTCAGGAGGTGACCGAAGAAGCGCTGCTTCGCGCTTTCGAAGGCGGAGCGTGCCGCAGATTTGGCCTGCCCGTTCAGCGTTCCCGTTGCGCCGGTGATGTTGGCGGCCCGCATCGCCGCGTCCAGGTTATTATGGATGACGCTGAACGCACCGGCATAGGCGTCGTAAATGCGGACCTGCTCCGGCGTCAGTTGGTGCTCAACAAGCTCGTACTCGACGCCCTCGTAAGAGAGCGAGCGGGCTGCGTAGAGGCCGAGCGCCTTGAGGTCGCGCGCCAGCACCTCCATGGCCGCGACCCCACCCTCCTCGATCGCTTCGACGAACTCGGCACGGGTGGCGAACGGAAAGTCGGCGCCGCCCCAAAGGCCGAGGCGTTGGGCATAAGCGAGATTGTGGACCGTGGTTGCGCCCGTCGCCGACACATAGACCACGCGGGCATTCGGCAGCGCGTGCTGGAGCCTCAAGCCCGCGCGCCCCTGCTGAGAGGCCGCTTGGTCACCACGCTCGCCCTTGCCCCCGATCGCATTCTGCATGGCGTGGCTCTCGTCGAAGACGATCACTCCGTCGAAGTCCGAGCCCAACCATTCGACGATCTGCCTGACGCGCGAAAGCTTCTCGCCACGCTCGTCGGTCCGTAGCGTGGCGTAGGTGGTAAATAGGACGCCTTCCGCAAGCCGGATCCGGGTGCCCTGGCGAAACCGGGACAAGGGCGTAACGAGCAGGCGCTCCATCCCGAGCGCGGACCAATCGCGCTGCGCGTCCTCGATCAGCTTGTCGGATTTGCTGACCCAGACGGCACGTCGGCGGCCCTTGAGCCAGTTGTCGAGCAGAATCCCGGCGACCTGCCGGCCCTTGCCCGCGCCGGTGCCATCGCCCAAGAACCAGCCGCGGCGAAAGCGGACGGCATTCTCTGCGTCATCGCGCGCGGCGGCGATAACATCAAAGGTCGCATCGACCGTCCAGGAGCCCACGAGAAACTCAGAATGCGCCTCGCCGGCATAGATGACGCTCTCAAGTTGGGCGTCCGACAGAACTCCATCTGCCACCAGACTCGAAGGCAGGTGCGGACGATAGGATGGTTTCGGTGACGCAACGGACGCCATCGCCGCGGACTGCACGAGCTTGGTCGGGTGTGCGCACGATCCGGGAATACGGATCGATTGCAATCCGTATTCCTCGTAAAGGGCATCGGTGAGCCGGGTGCCTTCCGGCGGCGACCATTCGACCGTTTCGTATGTAAGTTCGACGCCTTCTGGCGCGGCGTCTCTCGAAGAAGACGATGAGCGTGGTGCAACGGCGCCCAGCGATCGCGACATAGCCGGCCGCTCGATAGCGACGATCTCCGGTGATATGGCGACGGGCAGCCTTGGAGGCACATGCTGGTTCACCCAGTCGAGCAAGGTAGCGACGTCGGCCGCCATGCCTGGCGAAGCCGGAAAAGCCGTCGGATCGGCAGCGGGCAGCTTGTCGATCACAAGCAGCCGTGTGTCGATTTGTGTTCCGTGCTTCGCGTAGATGGCGCCGTCGATCGCCGCAGAAAACGCTACCTGCCCGCGTTCCTGGAGCCGCACAAAGGCTTCTCGCCATGCCGGGTTATCCGGTGCGAAGCTGGCGCCAGTGATGGCGACAAGGCGTCCACCGTCGCCAAGACGCGCGAGCGCTGAAGCGATGTGACGGAGAGCCGCATCCGTCATCCGTCGGTCTACGTTCGTCAATGCCGAGAACGGCGGGTTCATCAGAACGACGCTCGGCACGACACTCGCGTCGAGGTGGTCGTCGATCTGTGCAGCATCGAACCGCGAGACCTTAACGCCTGCGAAGAGATGATCGAGCAGCGCCGCGCGGGCCTCGGCCAACTCGTTCAAGACCAGAACGCCGCCGGCGAGCTCGGCAAAGACGGCGAGCAAACCGGTCCCAGCAGAAGGCTCAAGAACGCGATCGGCCGGCGTAATGCCAGCCGCGGCGCATGCGGCCAGCCCAAGCGGGATCGGCGTCGAGAATTGCTGAAGCGCCTGGCTGTCCTCGGAACGCCGCGTGTGGGTCGGCAGACAGCTAGCGATCTTCGTGAGCATCGGCAGCATTGCTGCCGTCGACCCAGCCTTGGCACGCATCGCGGGGCCGAACTTGCGAAGGAACAGAACGGCTGCCGCCTCGCAGACGTCATAGGCGGTCTTCCAATTCCAAACGCCGGCCGTGTCCGAGGCGCCAAAGGCAGACTCCATGGCGCTACGCAGAACAGCGGCATCGATGCGACGGCCGCGTTCGAGCTCGGTCAGGACCTGTCGCGCGGCCCTGACAGCGGCAGAGGTGAGATTTGCAGCGGCACGCATGGAGAGCGGCGTGGCGATGCCGCCGGCAAGAGATTCGGTCATGGCAGGAATTCTTTCGGAGAGCAGGAATGGGTCGAACCATCAGGCGCTCTCCTTTGCCCCCGACGGCTCAAACCCTTCCCGGCCCGACTCTCACTCTCCGCCGTTCCCAATAAGAATGGGGACCAGCGCTACACACCGGTCCCCAAGCAACCGCGGGACGGCCAAAGCCGCCCCGCTCTGTGATGATCACTCAGCCGCGTCGAGATGTTGCGGATCTTCGTCGGCGGCGGTCTCCTGATCCTCCTCGTCGGCGAGGAATTCGGGCAGCCGGCCCGCCTCGCTCTCCTGCTCTGACGCCGCATCGGGATCGAGGAGACGCAACGGCTCCGGCAACCAACCCGAGCCATCCAGAAGTCGTTCAGCCTCCTTGGCCATGTCGGCCTTCTTCAGATGGTCGATCAGTTGCGCCGACGACTCGCCCTTGGCCTGCCGCACGGCATCCAGAATACGCGGCTTGGTAACCCGGCCGAGATAGTTGTCGACGGTCGGTCGCCAGCCGGCCTGCACCATGTCGAGCCCGACCGCGCGCGCCAGCACATCGGCCTGGTCGAGACGCGTGCGAACGCCATGGGCGGAGACGCGACCCTGATTGTAGCGATTGGCTGGCTCATGGACGGCGTTGACCGCAAACGACGCACAGTGGGCGAACAGCGACGCCTGTGCACCACCATCGAGAGCCGTCAGCGCATCCCAGAGATCGTTCTCGCTCTTTGGCAACCGTGCCTTCCAGACCTCATGTCGCGCCTCGACTGCTTTGGCCGAGACGCTTTCCCTCAGCCCCGGAGCTTGGGCGGGAAAGTTCGGCGTGCGAAGGCTGATCTCAAGACAGCTCCCGGACGATGCGAACCGGTAAAAGGCCGTCAGCACGAAGTTATGCAGAACTGCCTGGAACGCGACCGCTGGATTTCCCGCCAACGCATCACGCAATGTCAGTGTACGATGCGCCGTCAACTCGATGATGAGACGATCCGGCAAAGGTTTGGTCGCGTCCTCATCATCCTCCTCGGCATCAGCAGCGCCGCCTGCGACCGCGATGACCGTGCGCTGGACGGAAGGGCCCACTTCAAGACCTTCGGTCGACGACGCATCGGCGCCCTGCCCGACATCAGGATCAGTTGCCGGCACCTCGTCCTCCGGCCGGACGTAACCCCGGTCCACGGCGAGGCGTCCTTCGGAGTCGATGCTGATGAAGACACCAGCTCGGGCGATCTCCGCCGGTTCGTAAAGCATCGGCCGGTCTTCGAATGCAGCCAGGGCCGACTCGATTTCGCCGAGACGCTGATCGACCTCGTCGGGCAACTCGTCGGCATCCCGGTAGTCGACTTCCAGCTTGGCTTGCTCGGCGTTCAGCGCATCGATGGTGGCCTGCTCCTCAGGC
Organism: Bradyrhizobium sp. WBOS07; assembly: GCF_024585165.1. Classification (NCBI taxonomy): domain Bacteria; kingdom Pseudomonadati; phylum Pseudomonadota; class Alphaproteobacteria; order Hyphomicrobiales; family Nitrobacteraceae; genus Bradyrhizobium; species Bradyrhizobium sp. WBOS07. The sequence goes on along the minus strand of NZ_CP029008.1, from coordinate 1,852,729 downwards.
GAGAGATCGACGGGCTTGCCTTCGATTTGTCGTAGGCCTTGAGTGTGACCGTAGGGGAAATCTACGGCGACCGAGATCCACTTCCAGCCTTCGGCAGCAATCGTCTCAGCTTCGGCCTTGAGCTTCTCGGTTACGAGGCGGTCGAGCAAGACGACGTCCTGAAGCCAGCCGCCGTCGTCGTGCTCGAACAGATCCCGCAGAACGCCGCCACCCGCGCTCTGATAGGCATCGAGGCCCACAAATTGGGCCCGGGGATCGGAACCGCGCACGGTGTTCTCCGTGAGCAGCCGGCGGATCTGGTATGGCTCGTCATAACCGGAGCGGCTGACATTCTCCCAGACTTGCTCCTGGCGGGCGTGATCGGCCGTGACCGAGAACGCCATGAGCTGCTCGAGGGTCATGCCGTCTTCGGCATAGACCTCATGCAGCTTTGGCGAGACCGACGCCAGGCGCAGGCGCTGCTTGACGATTGCAGGGTTCACGAAATGACGCGCGGCAATGTCTTCCTCGCTCATGCCGAGATCGCGGAGTGTCTGGAAGGCCCTAAACTGATCAAGCGGATGCAGGCCGACCCGCTCATCGTTCTCCGCCACCGAATCGTCCTCGGCGATGCCCCCTTCACGCACAACGCACGGCACCGCCTGCGTCTTTGACATCCGCTTCTGTTTTACCAGGAGCTCGAGAGCGCGATAGCGCCTGCCGCCCGCTGGCACCTCGAACATGCCGGTCTCGTTGCCATCTGCATCGACGACGGCCCGGACACTCAGACCTTGCAGAAGCGTACGCTGCGCGATGCTCTCGGCTAGCTGCTCGATCGAGACACCGGCCTTGACGCGGCGAACGTTCGACTGGCCGAGCACGAGCTTGTTGAAGGGAATGTCCCGAGAAGGGGACAGCGTGATCTTTTGTACGGCTTTCGTCATTTTGGCTCTCCACGACGGGTGGCCGTGAGACTCTCTCTCGGCTTCCAACCCGTCGCGAACAGCCTCCCCTCCTCTCACTCTCGCGCGAGGCCAGGCATCACGCCGTCTCGTGATCGGCGACAGCCGAATCCAGCGATGCGGGCTCAATGGACCCGGGAACGAAACCGAGCAAATAGTCCGCGGCCTTGCTCGCCTGCGAGGCGGCCCGCACGATGGCGCGATTGTCTTCACGCAGGACTTCGAGCCAGGAGCCGATATAGTCGGCATGGCGCACGGTGGGGACGATCCCTAGCGACGCGCAGCTGAACGCGGAACTCAATTCGGCGACCAGCTCTTCGAAGGCATATTTCTTGGTACCGTAGGATCCGCTCTGGTCGCGATTGAGACGCGACGGGTGCCCAGTCGCATGACCGAGTTCATGCAAGGCCGTACGGTGCCAGTTGATGGGTTCGAAATAGGCCTGCGGCGGCGGGACCTGAACATAGTCTTCGGCTGTTGCATAGAATGCGCGATCTCCACCGATCCGAAATGGAATTCCGCTGGCCGTGATCAGGGCATCGACCGTCGGTTCGATGAGGCCGGCCGGCGGCGGCGGCGCAGCGGTGGCAATGTCGTCGGGCAGTTGCTCGCACTGATCGGTGTTGAAAACGGTAAATCGCTTGAGGAACGGGATCGCCTGCGCGTCTTCGCCGGTCTCGGCGGCGCGGCGCTTTTCATCATTCGGCACGAAACGATCCGCGTAGACGACGGTAGTCCCGCGCTCTCCCTTGCGAACGTGGCCGCCAAGAGAGAGTGCCTGGCGGAAAGTGAGCCAACTTTGACCGGTAAATCCGCGTTCGATCACGACTCCCCAGAGGATGAGGATGTTCACACCACTGTATTGCCGGTTGGTCGACGCATTTTTCGGCATGGCCAGCGGCGCTTTCGCCGCGGCAGTACCCCAGGGCTGAACCCAGGGGACGCGTCCGGCCTCAAGCTCGGCGATGATCTTGTCGGTGATTTCGTTGTAGAGGTTCGCCCGGTCCTGGCCGGCGCGCGCGCAAGCATTAGGGTTTGACATCGCGGGTCTCCGCGACGGGCACCGCGAGCCTCTCTCGCAGATTGTAACCCGTCACGGAAAACCAGCCTGCACTCTTACTCTCAGCTTCTTGCCTTAGGCCGCAGGCCTGATCCGGCGTGCGCCAGGGGCGCATCGCCCCAAGAGAAATGGCACCCGCAGGAGCGTGAGCATAGCGACGCCGAAGGCGGCACGCGGGACCGAGTGCAGCGACGAGACCGGTTAAAAGGGCACCCGGGAACGGGGCAGTGATAACGATCGCCGCAGGCGAGCCCCTTTTCCGAGTGCCCCCGGCGAGGAGCACCAAAGCTCTGGCGCGAGGGATCGAAGCCGCAGGCCGAGACGCGGCGCGGCTCGGTTCACGAGAGCCCGGTGCGGCCCTGGCCGCACGCGCACAACCACTAAAAGACTTGAGCGAAAGTGATGCTGGCAATCCTGCGAGAACAGCCTGGCAATTTCACAGTGGTCTCAGAACGGGCGAAAACCTTGTCCTCTGCTGACTGAGAATCCCAGCCTTGTGTTAGCAGCCGGAACAAACGGCGGACCACTAGATTCGTGTATTCGGAGTTATTCAATGCTGATGACCAGTGAGCGAAGGCCGGCGATACGGACACTGCAGGGTTGGGCGATCCACGTGCTCCAGGAAGCGGGCGCCATCCGCGAATGCGAAGAGCATGGTTGGATGCAGGACCGCGCCGATCCGCATGCACGAGAGCGAGCCTTCGATATTGCCCGTCGAGACCCGCCAGCAGACGTCTCCCGTCAAGCCGCGGAGGCCGCGCTTCACGACGTGCTCGACTCGATTGGCGATACCTGCCCAGAATGCCCCCCTGACGAGGAGGACCCGCGCTAAGCACCGACGCCGACCCGTCTGCTACTCAGCGGCCTAGCCGTTTCTCCACCCGCTTGCGCGCGTTGCCGACCTTTTTGACGGCCTTTTTCACCGCCGGCGCCGACTTTCCGGTCTTCTTCGCCTCGTACTGCACTTCGTAGTCCTGCCCGCCTGCCACCCGCGCCCGGTCCTGCTTTCGTCCGCGCGCCGTTTTGCTCTTCTTCGCTGCCGCCATCGGTGCCTCCTGTTGGGACATCGAAGCAACGCGACAGGGATTCGCAGGTTCCGGAACGATTCGAACTGTGCCAATTTGAATCGGCTGTAGCGTGGAGTTCTTCAGTGGCGTTTCAGCGTAACAAGCCGGCGGCTATCGGCGTCAAGGCGCCTTTCCCCGCCTTCATCGAACCGGCCCTGGCATCCTCGACAGAGAAAGTGCCGTCGGGAGAGCGCTGGATCCACGAAATCAAGTTCGACGGCTACCGTGTTCAGGTCCATCTGGCCAACGAGACGGCGAAGATCTCCACCCGGCGCGGCCACGATTGGACGCACCGCTTCAAGAAGGTCGCTCATGACGCCTGGCGGATCAAGGCGAACTCTGCGGTGGTGGACGGCGAGATCGTGGTGCCAGCTGCCGATGGCACGACCGACTTCTCGGTCCTGCAGAACGAGCTCAAGGGTAAGTCGAGGAGCATCGTGCTCGTGGCGTTCGATCTGCTCTATCTGAACGGCCGAGATATCCGGAAGCTACCGCTTTTTCAGCGCAAGGCCGAACTCAAGAAGATCCTGACCGGCACCGACATCCAGTTCAGCGAAAGCTTCGCGATAGACGGCCGCGAGATGTTTGCGCACGCCTGCAAGCTTGGCCTCGAAGGTGTCGTCTCGAAGGTCCGGGACGGCGCCTATCCGGCCGGACGCACGAATGACTGGGTCAAGAAGACCTGCGTGCAGCGTGAGACCCTGACTATTGCGGGTTTCGCGCTCGATGGAACGAAGTGGGACGGCATCTACGTCGGCCGGCGTAAGGGCGACGATCTAATATACGCCGGGAAGGTGGACCATGGATTCGACAAGGCATCAGCCGCCGACCTTCAGAAGCGTCTGAAGCCGCTGATCCGCAAGACGCAGCCTTATGCAAAGCGGATTGCGCACAAAGGAATCTGGGTCGAGCCCAAGCTGCTGGCCGAGATAGAGTACCGTGCAAAATCAGCGGAGGGAAAAGTCCGTCATCCCTTCTTCAGGGGGCTTCGGGAGGATCTGTAATGGATGCCTTTGACCGCTTCTGGGAGTGGGCGGAAAAGCCGCTCGATAGTCCGCTGACGATCCCTGCGGAGCTCCATCGAGCGGTTATGGAGCTGTCTCCGGAGGACAGGCGGGACCGCGCAAAGGTCAATGAGGCCGCAGGGCGGGCGGTTTCCGACCGATAGTTACCAGCGAGCGCCCAGTCTGAGCGCGCCCGCTCGAGACCCACCATTCAAGATTGACCTGCTTGAATTGGACAGTGTCCGAATTCGCGAAACGGAGTATGATCTGGTCATCACCGGCAAAGGCACTCTGCCCGCGGGCACCGGTGACTGAGAGACCAATCGCGCTCCCGCCTGCAGCAGGAGCCACCAATGTCTCATTATTCCGAACGTGTCATCCTTGCCCGTCACCATGTTGCCAAAGGACGTCAGATCGTCGAAAGGCAGCAACGGATGGTCCGCAAGGGTGGCGCAAACATCGCAGAAGCTCTGAAGCTCCTGGCTCTCTTTGAAGCAACGCAAAATATCTTCGAGGATGATCTGGAGCGCATCTTGCGGGAAGAGCGCAACTGCTAAGGCTCGCGACTTGGCAGTTTAGAGTCTGGCAATTTCCGGTCTCGGCGGCAAATCAGGCGTCAACGCTAAGACACGAGATGGTCGCACTTTGAGACCTAGCCTCGCGCGCGTCGTAACGCGACTTCCAACCGGGCCTTCTCCTTTTCCCAACGCGCTTCCTCGTCCCGCGCGCTTTCCTCAAGAACTTCGAGCTGTTGTTGAATGTCAGCGGCCTTTTCTTCGTGCTTGCGACGGGCCGCGTCCAAGGCACTTTGCGCCTTGTCGACGGCGTGCTGCCGTCGCTCACGCTCCTTCTGCCGGACGGCCTCCTCCTTGGCACGTTCGCGCTCCCGTTGCATCTGCTCCTTCTCTAAAGCAAGTGCAGCCTTCCGGTCGGCCGCATCGTCGTGGGCCCGCTTAGAAGGCTTCCGCGGTTGACGGCGGCCTGTCTTCTTTGAGCTGCCGCTGGCAAGGTCGGTAGGTAGCTCGGCATGCTCCCTGAATGGCCCGTTGGAGCCGACGGGTCTCTTCAGAACGATGCCCGGCGCAGCCATAGTCGCCTCGATGACGTCCGGATCGTCGCTTTCCTTCGCCGCGCCCTGGTGGAAGAGATTGCTGTCAGCGCCCCAGGCTTCGAGGGCCGCTTTCATGGAGGGAGCGGCGATCGCCAGATCGAAGAAGCCCAGCGAGGTCTGATAGGTCTTCAGTTTTCTGGCCATCGGTCTGATCCGCCCTCGTCGATCGTCAACGTCTCGCACGCCACCATGCCTGCGGAACACGACGCGGCCCCGAAGCGTTCCCCAATCCTTGAAGGACGTCCATGCATTTCGCAACGCGCTCTTAAGGATTGGCCTTGAATGAGCCGGATGTCGACCCTGCCCAAGCGCCTGCAGCCGATGCTTGCTACGCTTACCGAGGCGCCGTTCGACGACCCCAGCTGGGTTTTCGAGGACAAGTACGACGGCTTCCGGATGATCGCGGAAATCCGGCGGGGCAAAGTTGCGCTCTACAGCCGCAACGGCAAGATAATCAGCCGCAGCTATATTGAGGTCGCCAAAGCGCTGGAGGGCGTGAAGGGCGACGCCGTGATCGATGGTGAGCTTGTCGCGATCGGTAAGGATGGCGTCTCACATTTCCAGTTGCTTCAAAACGCGCTGCGCCATGAGGCGAAGCTGCTGTACTGCGCCTTCGATCTCATGTTTGAGAACGCAGCGGACTTGCGCAACCACCCCCTCCTCGAGCGGAAGAAGCGGTTGAAGGCAATACTGCCGCGCGACAAGTTGATCGCCTTCAGCCATCACCGCAAAGCGAACGGCATGAAATTCTTCGCCGAGGCCGAGCGGAAGGGTCTGGAAGGCGTCATGGCGAAGCGCGCCGACAGCGCGTATGCGTCCGGAAGCCGGACGGCGGATTGGCTGAAGATCAAGACAGCAAAGCGGCAGGAAGTGGTGATCGCGGGCTTCACGGCGCCGAGGCGTACAAGACCATACTTCGGCGCCCTGGTCCTCGCCGTGCGGGAAGACGACACATGGCGCTATATCGGACATGTTGGCACTGGCTTCAGCCACAAGGTCCTGGAAGACCTCCACGCCAAGCTCGTGAAGCTGACGATCCCGAAATCACCCTTCCCTGCCAAAGTGAAGGACGAGGCCGCCACGACCTGGGTCAAGCCCTCGTTGGTCGCCGAGGTCAAATTTGCGCAGTGGACGAGCAAGGGCGAACTGCGCCAGCCCGTCTACCTCGGGCTCAGGTCCGACAAGCGGGCGAAGGATGTCGTGCGTGAGCGAGAACGTCCGCGCAAGTAGCTTCCCTTCGGCGAAAGCCGGCAAAAAGGATTGATGCACTCTCCGCCGACACTCACTCGCCTCCAAGGTCGTGGATTTCCGGTCGCATGCCGTCAGGCGTGAGTTCGAGCGTCGCAAACGTGATCGGCAGCTTGAAACGCCGAGGTCCCGCGCTGCCGGGATTCAGGTAGAGAATGCCACCGACCGTGTCGATCTTCGGTACGTGGGAATGCCCGGAGACGATGACGTCGAAGCCGGCGCCGAGATCGGTCTTCAGCGTCTTCAGGTCGTGCAGAACGTAGATCGACTTACCTGCCAGACGGACGAGTTTCGTGTCGGGGTAGTCGCGAGCCCACTTGCCACTGTCCACGTTTCCACGAACGGCCGTGACGGGTGCGATCCGGCGAAGCGCGTCGACGATCTCGGGGCGTCCCATGTCGCCGGCATGAATGATGTGATCGACGCCCGTCAGGCCTCGCTCCGCCTCGGACCTCAACAGGCCGTGCGTGTCCGAAATGACTCCAATCCTGAACATCATTTCCCGACGCTCTCAGCCGAGATCGCCAAAAGACGATCGAGAAACTCTACCTGAGCGGACAGCATCTTGGTCCGCGCTAACTCGATATCAAACCATTCCGCGCGGTCGACTTCGGGAAAGCTCTGCCGTCGACCGCTTCGAGGCGGCCATTCGACATCGAAGGTATTGCTGGTCAGTGCTGCCGGATCAAAGTGTCCCTCGCCGCCGAATGCGATGACGCGCTTGCCTCCTCGCTGTCGGACCTCCCCCAGCGCCTGGAGTGGACCAATCGAAGCGCTCGGGCCGAGTTCTTCGGCAAATTCTCGTTGAGCAACGTTCTCCGGAACATCATTGGCATCGATTTCGCCCTTTGGAATGGACCAGGCGCCATCATCCTTCTCACGCCAGAACGGACCGCCGGGATGAACGAGCAGAACCTCGAGCCCCCGAGCTCCTCCCTTGCGGTATGCGAGAATGCCCGCGCTCAAGGTCGATCTCCTGGAAGTCTTTTTCACCGCAGCCATATGGCTCCTACTTTGCAGAGCAATCGAGAGCCGGCGAGCCGTCGTCCCGCCATACGGGACCGCGTTCGCCAAGCGCCTGCTTAGCTTCGTCCGCGGTCCTATGCACCGTTACTTCGGCCTCGCGCTCGGCCGCCTTCCTGGCGCACGCACCTACCCGCCGGGTCGCCATTAGACGGCGACGAGATGATCTCGCGTGACCTCGTTGAGACGGATTTGCCATTCGCCAGAGCCTGCCACGGACGACGAAGGAGTGCCGTCCGGCGTCACCGGATGCTTCACGACACCTAAGCCGACTTCCGCTGCGGCTTGGCCGCCGGCTTTTTCGCCGCGGCCTCCTTCGCCGGCTTCTTGCCTGCGATCGGCATCAGCATTTCCTTCTGCCCGGCCGCCGCCTTGCGCGGCTTTTTTCCTGATTTCTTGGGTGCCTCTGTCGCTGAGGCGCCCTCTCTTCCGATGCTCTTTCGCAGCGCGTCGATCAGGTCCACCACGTTCTCGCCGCGGGGACGCGCTTTCGCGGTGATGGGTTTGCCGGCGCGCTTCTGATTGATCAGTTCGATGAGGGCGGTTTCGTATTGGTCTTCGAACTTGTCCGGCTCGAAATGGCCCGCCTTCTGATTGACGATGTGCTTGGCGAGATCAAGCATGTCCTTGGTGACTTTGACATCCTGAATGTCGTCGAAATACTCATCAGCTGAACGGACTTCGTAAGGATAGCGCAGTAGCGTTCCCATCAGGCCCTTGTCCAACGGCTCCAGCGCGATGATGTGCTCGCGATTGGTCAGCACCACACGGCCGATCGCGACCTTGTTCATCTCGCGGATGGTTTCCCGAATAACGGCGAAAGCATCGTGCCCGACTTTACCGTCGGGACGCAGATAGTAGGGGCGAATGAGATATCGCGGATCGATCTCGCTGCGGTCGACGAACTCGTCGATTTCGATCGTTCGCGTTGATTCCAGTGCGACGTTCTCTAGCTCCTCCTTCGTCACCTCGATGAAGGTGTCCGTGTCGACCTTGTAGCCTTTGACGATGTCCTCGTTGTCGACCTCCTCGCCGGTATCGGCATCCACCTTAGCGTACTTGATCCGATGGCCGGTCTTTCGATTCAGCTGGTTGAACGAGACCTTTTCGGATTCCGACGTGGCCGGATAGAGCGCAACCGGACAGGTGACGAGGGAAAGACGCAGGAAGCCTTTCCAGTTGGCGCGGGGGGCCATCGCGGGGAACTCCATTACTGATGCCGGATTAAAGACGAACGACCGGGCTTGGTTCCGACATCGCGACCCGCCCCACAGCGGGATTTTTCTCATCGGCCTGCCTGGCCGGACTCGACATTTGTTCTTGTTATGTTCTAATTCGGGCATGACCGACCGACCCGCGAGCTGGCGCATGCCGACCCCGAAACAGATGGAAAAATTGGCCGCTGAAGCCGACCGCAGACGAGCGCCGCCCGCTGCGGGTCCAGATGCCCCCCTCCCGGCCGAATATTGGGAATCGGTCCTGAAAGACGCACGCGCCGGCACGACCGGGGCTCAGATGCGGCAGCGACGTCTTTCCGAGATTCAGCGTCACGTGCTGCGCGTCTCCTGCCGCCGCTGCGAGCGGACCGTGGAAATCCAGACCGCTGATGCCGTTCGACTGTATGGCGCCAACGCGCTCTGGAAGGACGTCGCGCAGCGGCTGCTCGACAATACCTGCCGGCAGCGCACCGGCAGGCATGAAGAAGACGGGTGCTGGCCAGCGTTCGAGACGCCGTAGCCGCTCTGGATTTGCCGATCCGATCTCTTTGCGCCTGGATGTCTGGATGGCCCCGAAGTATCACCCTACGCCCTTGTCGGGCGGCGATCGCAAGGCTCTGGCGAAAGAGCTCGGCAAGGCACGCGCGATGGCCAGCATGCTGGCGACCCAATCGGCGGAGATGCGGGCCAAAGGCGGGGCGATGATCCAGCAAGCCGACAGGCTGCTTTGCGAAAGCTGGAACGAGCGGATGTGGAGTGACGGCGAACCGATCGATCCGTCGCCGACCATCGATCAGGCCGTAAATGGAGGCTTCCCCTGGCTGGAGATCAGGTGCGCGCGCTGCAAGACGCCGAGCGATGTCGACCTGGCCGCGATGAAGCACCCGCCGACCACCTTCGTGCACGATCTCGCCAGCCGGCTGCGCTGTCGCAAATGTGCCAAGGCCGGCCGGCGTCCATCCGCGACTCTGCTACAGTTGACCTGGCAGCCGCGCCACCCTCGAGCCGAATCCTGACCGATGTGCAATCTTTATTCGATCACGACCAATCAAGCCGCGATCAACGCGCTGTTCCGCGTTGTCAACCGATACGTTGGAAATCTGGCGCCGATGCCGGGGGATTTTCCCGACTACAAGGCACCGATCGTGCGCAACGGAGTGGAGGGCCGCGAGCTCGCTACGGCGCGATGGGGAATGCCGTCGTCATCAAAGGCGCTGATGGACGCCACGAAGAAGCGAGCCGAGAAGCTGCAGGCCAAGGGCAAGGCAGTGGATTTCAAGGAATTGCTGCGAATGGAGCCGGACGGCGGCACGACCAACATCCGCAATGTGAAGAGCAAGCACTGGACGCGATGGCTGGGGACTGAAAATCGCTGCGTGGTGCCGTTCAACTCGTTCAGCGAGTTCAACAAGGCCGAGGGCGGTGATATCTGGTTCGCGCTCGATGAGACACGTCCCCTCGCCTGCTTCGCCGGTATCTGGACCAACTGGACGTCCGTCCGGAAGGTCAAGGAAGGCGAGACGACCAACGACCTCTACGCGTTCCTCACGACGGAGCCCAACGCCGAGGTCGGCGCCATCCACCCCAAGGCGATGCCGGTGATCCTGACAACGCCAGATGAAGTCGAGACCTGGATGACGGCCCCTGCGGACGAAGTACTGAAATTGCAAAGGCCGCTTCCGGACGGAAGCCTCCGGGTCGTCGCTCGCGGCGTCAAGGAAGACCCAATAGGGCCGACGACGTGACGGACGAGACCGACTACCAAACGGGGCCAGCACCGCATCAGCGCAAGATCATTCTGTCGATATAGACATCTTCTACGCATCAGTGGAGCAGCGGGACAATCCGGACTTGCGTGGCAAGCCAGTCGCTGTGGGCGGGATCGAAAGAGCGCGGTGTCGTAGCTGCAGCGAGCTATGAGGCGCGAAAGTTTGGAGTTAGGTCGGCATTGCCGTCAGTGACAGCCAAACGGCAATGCAAAGAGCTAATTTTCGTAAAGCCGCCGCGCTTCGAAGTCTACAAGGAGGTCTCTCGACACGTCCGGACAATCTTCGCGGAGCATTCTGACGTCATTGAGCCCCTGTCGTTAGATGAGGCCTACCTAGATGTCACCGAGAACATCCAAGGCCTCCCAATCGCGACAGAGATCGCGACCTTGATTAGAGTCAAGATCCTGAGCGAGACAGGCCTGACCGCGTCTGCCGGCATCTCTTACAATAAGTTCCTGGCAAAACTTGCGTCCGACCAACGGAAGCCCAACGGACAGTTCGTGATCACGCCAAAGATGAGGCCGAGCTTCGTTCAGGATCTCCCAGTCGGCAAATTCCATTGAATCGGACCGGCGACCAGTGCGAAGATGCATGGCCTTGGCATCTTCACCGGCATGAATATGCGCAATCAGTCGCTCGAGTTCATGAACGCCAATTTTGGGAAAGCTGGGGCGTATTATTACTGGATCTCGCGGGGGATTGACGAGCGTCCTGTCCGTGCCAACCGAATCCGAAGGTCCGTCGGCGCCGAAAGCACGTTTCGCGGGACTTGGCAGACCACGAAGCGCTGACCATCGAACTGCGCCCACTGGTCGACAAGGTCCGGCAACACTGCGAGGCGACGGGCGCGCGAGGCCAAACGGCGATCCTTTTCAGATTTCGAGCTGATCACTCGCAGCACGTCCGTACGCATGAACGACACCGCGGACGATCTCTCTAGCCTGGCTCTTGAACTATTAGCGCAACTTATGCCGCCAAAGAGGCCGATCCGGTTAATCGGTATCTCTGTTTCGGGGGTTTGTTGGGTCAGGGCTCGATGATGATCAATTGCCACTCATGCTGGCTTGATTTGGCGGGTCCAACCGCATCTCGTTGCTGCTTGCAATAGGTGCCATCCACTCCCCCAATTTACACAGAGCATGCTTGGGAAAACGCGCAAAATATCGCTTTGCAGTCGATAACTCTGACCCAAAGCATATACTGCGCTATCATATACGAATCACCGCATTTGTACTGTTTCAAGGATGGATTACGGCGCTATGGCGCGAGCTACCATGCAAGGCAAAGCGACGCTCGACGCACGATTCAAGTTTGCTGATACCGCGTTTTCGAGCGGCACCGAAGGTTGGAATTCTCAACTTCGTTTTGCCACCGGCATCGCCGACGGCGAGGACTATCTTCTTCGTCTGTTCAAGAAGACCGGAACCCCGCTGGACGAGGACCTGAAGCGGCTCATCACGCACGGCCTCAGGCGTGTCCGGCGTGTTCTGTCGTCACGCCGTGCGCGCCAGTTATTGGTCGAGGTTCTTGAGATCGTCGAGGACCAGGAAGAGATCGGTATCTTAATGGTTGATCCTGGCAGTCCGATCTGCGGGTCATTGCACAGGGTTCGAGCGCGAGAAGGCCGGCTGCTTACGACGACCGGCCGCAAGATGTTTTGGCGCAATATCTTGCGCGTAGCTGAAGGACTTGCACTTTGTCATGATGCGGGCATCGTGCACGGCGCTGTCAGCGAACATACGATCTTTTCGCATAGCGATGAAAAAGAGGATTTCCGACTCGGCGGCTACGAAGCGTGCGTACACATTGCCGACGGCGATGTGGGCGGCGCGGGACATCTGCTGCGGCCCTCCGGCACCGTCTCGTTTCGCCGGGACTGGAGTGATCTTGGGCAGGCAGCGTCGCGGATCCTCGGCCTGACCGAGGACGGCGGCGGTCCTTCCCTGCTGTCGATCGAGCGACGCATGCTTAATCGTCTTGCCGATCCGCCACGCTACCAGCTTTTCGACGGAAGTATCGTGCTAAACGAGATCGCCGAGGTCGTGGCCGATCTTGACCGGTCGGGGTCAAGCGGCGAAGGCGAGCTAATTCTCTACCCTTCCACCCAGGTTACCCAAAGCGACCTTGCATCGCTTACATCGGGCACCATCCCGGCTGACGATAGGGATGCGGTCCTCCGTTTTGTCGAAGAGGATCTCAGCGGACCAACGGTACGCACTGTTGTCGTAGATGAGGCCTTCGTGCGTATCGTCACCGACCTTGCCGCGTATGGCGTGAAAGTCATCGATGACTATGTCGGCATGATCGAGAACGCCAACAAGAGGCGGCCTGACGACTACATCTATGATGCCGTCGAGGTTCGCCACCGGATTCATCTTGCGCGAACTCGGAGAAGCGCCGAAGAGCGAGTACGCAGGCTTGGCCCTGGCGCCAAACCGTGGATTGACGCGAGTGTCACAACAGGAGTGAGCCGATCAGTCGAAGAGATTCCCACTTGGTACGCCCTCATTCTTCTCGAAGCCTTTACTTGGCTGCGGGAGCAATTCCGAATCTATCCCGTCGAAGTGCTTCACCCGCCGTCCGGCGGGGATTCAGATTTGGCCTGGATCGCCTCCCGCGAAGATCCCGACCGGGACATGCGACGCAAGCTGATGGGACTGCGCCCGGCATACGACGCCTTGGCGCGCGAATTGAAGTACGACGACGGCAAACCAAATTGGACTCTTTCACGCAGCGACGCGCTCGCCGGCGATCGGGAGCGATTTCCGGAACTCAGTTATGAGGGAACGGGCGGTGTCGTCGACGGCCGCCTACCGTTCACGTTCGCGACAAGCGAAGCTGTTGTACCGGGGCAGCTTCTTTTTCTTCGTCCTCGAAGAGATGGTGGATTTGAACGCGCAATTCGCCGCCGCCTTCAAAATATTGTGGCGGCCCGGACGAATATTGAACTCTTGAGAGCGATTGACGATCCGGCGCAGGTCGCGCTGGACGAAGTATTACGTGATATTGCGACCCCGAATGCGGTGCCGCCGGACGAGATGGACGGTTCGAAAAAGGTGGCATGGGACGCAATCGTATCAGGCAAGTCCATCAATGTCGTTGTTGGCCCTCCTGGCGTCGGCAAGACGTTCCTAATTTCGAATCTTGTCAAAAGCATTCTGGACAAAACACCGGACGCAAGGCTTCTAGTGTCGGCGCAAAACCACGAGACCTTGATTCAAATGGAGGACGAACTCAAGGCGACACTGGCGAGCGGCACGAAGATCGTCGTTCGTGTCGAGCGGACACGATCGACCGATGAAGTCAGCTCCTTGCGTGCGAGCTCCGTTGATCTTCTTAGGTCCGTTTCGACGGTCGACCACGCCGCTGAAAGCATGATGGTCAACCAACGCTATCAAATCAAGCAGGCGCTCCGGCCCGTTGATGCGTCGGAAGCGACGGTTGCGGAACGCGTATTTCGCGATACCGACAATCTGCTGCTGCGCTCTTCCGATGTCACGCTTGCCACGACATCGTCGCACATCATCGAGGAGATGATTGCCGATGGCGATCAATTCGACTGGGTCATCGTCGAAGAAGCGGCCCGCGCCAACGGTGCGGAACTGATCGGCGCGCTATTGCTGGGCAACAGAAGAATCATGGTTGGCGATCACAACCAACTCTCTCCATTCGATGCCGCCCAGCGGCAACAATTCTACGATCCCGAGCGCGCAGTTGATCTGCTGCGGGACGCGAAGGAGCGGCTTGAAACCATCTCCGATCTACCGCCGGAAGTTACTGAGGCGCTTGATACAGTTAAGTCGAGCGAACATCTGATGAGGGAGGCTCTCGCAACAGCGGCGCGTCTTGAAGAACCGTTTCGATCAATAGCTGAGCGCGAAATTGAGCGCGAAAAGGACACGGGGCGTCCGAGCACGATCGTCAACACGCTGCTGGAACAGAGCCGCATGCACCCCGCCATCGGCGATCTCGTCTCGAATACTTTTTATGACAGAAAGCTCGCTCCCTCCGACCGCGTCAAGCGTCGCACGCTAACGGTCACGTCCACGGTCGCGTACCTCACCTCTCCAATCGTTCTTCTCGATTTTCCGCCCCTCAGCATGTCAAAACGGCGACATTTCGAACACAAAGTGGAGCGATCATTCCGCAACGAGCTTGAGGCGCAGGCCTTGATAGCGGCCTTGAAAGGGTTGCGGCCGATAGTTGGCGCGGACGGCCGCCGACCGACCCTCGTGATCATCTCGCCCTACGCGGCGCAGGTGAGATGGTTCAAGCGCTTACTGCGCGGCCAAGTCAGGAAAGACAAGACCTTGTTCGGCTTCGCGAGCCCGCGCAGTAATGGTGAGTTCGTCTTTACCAGCGATAGCTTCCAAGGTGGCGAAGCCGATGTCGTGGCCGCCAGCCTTACGCGCAACAATGTCATGGTGGGATCGCGCGCGCTCGGATTCGTCAAAAGCCCACAGCGCATGAATGTGCTGCTCAGCCGCGCCAAGCAAAAGCTGATTCTTGCCACAAGCCAGCGCTTCATTCGCGAAGTGGTCGAAGGAATCGATCCGGATGCAAAAAAGGACGATCTTGAATTCCTACGAAAGATGCTGAAGGAGCTCGCGACCCTCGCCGGGACCGATTACGAGCTCGTCAGGAAGGATGCTCCTAGCATTAAGGTGAAAGGCGCATCCATCGTCGCGATCGACGAGAACGGGAGGCTTCCGGCGTGAAAATCTACCTTCCCGCTTGGCACTATCGCGCGCGCGCCATCGTTCAACGCACATGGGGATGGAGTCCAATCGAAGAAATGATCCTGCTCGCGCTCGATCGCACCCCAGAAACGATCGAAGAGGTGGCAACGTCGCTCGGGATTCCAAGCCAGGTCGCGGGCTCGACCATCGCGCGGTTGATGCAGTTCGGCCTGGTCGAGCTTCGCCTGGCTCCTGTCCCTCAATTGGCGACAAGCGGCGTCGGTCAAGACTTCATCCGGTTGGGTGGCGCCTTGCCGGAGCGAACTGAAGATCGGGAGATTCACATCAGTCTAGTGCTGGAGAAGGTCGGACACTCGGTCTTTCGCAACCGCGACGTCGAGACCGCTCCACTCTATCGGATGACCCATACAGATCACAAGGTCAACTTTCCTCCGGGCCCAGATGAGACCGATGACACAATGGCGGTCCGCGTAACGCAGCTCGTCGCCGGCATGCTCCGTCCCGGCGAATGGCTGCGCGGCGTTCAAACGATCAACTCCGTTCTCGAAAGAAAATATCTCGCGATCGAACTGAACGACGTCAAGAACGGATTGCTCCCTGAGGGGGCCAGCCAGGACTTGATCGGCGCTCTTCAAGCAACAATCAGGACTGGTATTCTGCCGGAAGCTAGCGATCCGCAGCCAAGCCGGTCAGTGACCGTCGATACGATGATTGGCACCGATCAATTGATCGTCGGCGGCGAACAGCATCTCGAATGCTTCGAACGCATCGTGGGTCAGGCCGAGGAAGACGTTTTCGTACTTTCGACTTTTGTGACGCCTCACGGCGAAAAATACACGGAGCAACATGAACGCATTCGAAAAGCTCTTGAACAGGCTGCGCAGCGTGGCGTGCGCTGCCACTTGTTCTACGGTACTGCGCTAGACACCGACAGAAAGAACGCGATCGCGATGCAGGAGCTCAATATGCGGCTCTCGTCGGTCCGTCGCGCGCGTGGCTTTGTGTTCACGCAGCGCGATTCTGTTCGAAGCCATGTGAAATGCCTTGCCGCGGATGACGGCCACGGCGGCGCTGTCGTCGTGCTCGGCTCCTCCAATTGGCTGTCGTCGCCCTTTTCTGCCTTGGAGGTGTCTGTCGAGCTGACAGAGAACCGCGCGGCCGCGGCGGGCCTGGATCTTTTGCGTTCTATCGTGTCACCTCTTTCAAGCGCCAGCCGTTCGATTGAGACGCTCCAATTCATAGCATCGGATTTAAGGCGCTCGCGGAGCGCCTTAACATCTAGCGCCGATGCTGGAGGGAGTATTCCAGTTCGGATGAGCATTCTCCAGGCTGACGATCATGAGCGATTGATTCGGAGGGTTGCTCACGAAGCCGAAGAGCGATTTGTCTGCTGTACCAACAAGGTCGGAGCTCCCATGGTGCCGGCGATCTTTAACCCCGCCGAAATCGCAGGACGCCGACTCGACGACGTCCGTGTTTACTACTCGCGCCAGACCGGGCCGATCAAACGGCGGCACGTCAAGGCCCACCGCGAACGGCTACATGGTGTAGTCGATCTGATCGCCGTGGAGGATCCGCAAGTCCATGCAAAGTTTCTTTTGTGGGACAGAGATCACGTCGTGGTGAGCACGATGAATTGGGGCTCTCAGTCGGGTTCACCGGATAATCCTCTCGACGAGATCGGCCTCCATTTGGAAGGGCCTGGCATAGCCGAGTTCCTCCTAATGAAGTTCGAGAGTCAACTCGACGATTAGTATCTGACACGTATTTTGGGCTGCGTCCAAATTGTCAACGCGCTGCGCGCCAATTGCGCTGAAATTGCTGAGTTCTTTGTTCAAGGTGGAAAGAGAACCTTTCGCCATCTATCATCAGGCGCAGCCAAAACGCCTGATAAATACAAAGCAGACCGAGCTCGCCGATTTTCCTACAGACTACGACGAAGATCGGTATGACCCCCAAAAATCTGCCGTCGTGAAAGCCACGCCGTCATAACGCAACCCGTTTGCAGTGCTTAGCCGGGTGGGCAGCCCCGATCGGGAGCGTCCAAAAGACCGCCTCACGAATTTTACCGTGGCGTTCTAGTCGTGACCCACCGAATGACGCCATCCGTCATGTAAACCACGGCGCCCCGAGGTGCTCCTGTGGCACGAAGATAGTCGCTCAGCTGAGCGGCATGATCGCGCCTATCCTGCTCGCTGGGCGCGACATCGCTCTTCCAATCCAGGACAACGGCAGGCTGACCATCTTGAACAGCGATGGCATCTATCCGCCCAGCCAGCGCAGTCGCCGCGGGTGAAGCCGAGAGCATCGCATAAATTGGCCACTCCGGAGCGAGGCTTGGCCTGAGTGCGGCGATTTCGGGCAGTGCAAGGGTGCGCGCGACGGTCACCGCTATTTCCTCTGGGTCCGGAAGCTTCGCTCCGTTGTCAGCATCAATTATAAGCTGCGTCATCAGCACTCGCGCACGTGCAGCGACGACCGGCATCTCCTCGGCCAGTTCGCCGGTAAGCATCTCCTCCATCAGCTTGTGGAGAATAAGGCCCCGCACGCGGCCGGCGCCGACCGGCAATTCGGTTTCTGGGGCTTCGCCAGGCTCCATCGCGATCGCCTCACCTCTTGGCGCTCGATCAGGATCGTGATCGCTTGGCCGCAGCCACTGGAGCGGCATCGCCGCGGCGGCGATCGCGGCACGCTCTGCCCCGAACAGCTCCGGCGTCTGCGTATTCGGAGGCGCGACGTCGGTCACGCGGGCGACCGGCGTCAAGTGCGACAGGACAAGCTGCGGCAAGTCCCGATGCGCAAGATCAACGATCCGTGCCCAGGACCGCTGCTCAGCCTGAGGCAATTCCGGAACGATCAGAAGTTCGCGGGCGCGCGTGCAGGCGACATACCAGAGGCGCTCCCGCTCGCGGGCCAAGCTATCGTCTTCAGACTCGAGTGCGCGAAGCAGTTCCGGCGGAACCACGTCGCCAATCAGCCAATGCAGTGTTTCGTCGTCGGCGCGGTAGACGAATGCCTCGCGCGAGCGCAGCAAGGTGCCGGTGTTGATCGGAATTACCACCGGCCATTCGAGACCCTTAGCGCTGTGGATCGTGATGATTTCGATCGCATCGCCTTCCGCATCAACTCGTCCCTCATTGTGGGGCACGCCGTCGCGCCATTCCCGGGCGAGATCCCGAACGAACTTCCTGAGGCCTCGCACACCGTAAGGCCGCGCACGTTCCAGGAACGCTTCGAGATTGGCGGCCGCGCGCGCACTACGATCACCCTCGCGCGCGGCGAGGGTTGCACGGACCGCGAGGCGTTCGATCGCTTCGGCCAAGAGCAGCGCAGGCGTGGTCGCCCGCACGCGTTTTCTGAGGTCTTGTAGGATCGCGAGCGTGCGACGTGCCAGAGGATGGGCGACATGATCGACATCGGTCAGCACCGAGAAGCGCTGGGGCGCTTCGGCGCGATCGAGATGCGGCGGAAGACCCACGGTGATGTCGAGTAGCTCCTCCTCAGTAAGCCCGACCAGTGGGCCACGCAGCAGCGCGCCGAAGGCCAATGTGTCGCCAGCGTCGGCGAGTACGCGAGCTAGCGCGAGCAGGTCCTGCACTTCTTGCCGGCGGAACAAACTCTTGCCGGCCTGCGAGGCGATCGGCAGCCCGCGCTGCTCGAGCGCGCGCTCATAACGCCAAAGCTCGGCGCCAGTTGGCGCAAGCAGGGCGATGCCGCCGGCAGTGAGCGGTACGATTGCGCCGTCCTCGTCGCGGATAGGGAGATTGCCGATAAGGCGGGTGCAGAGATCGGCAACGGCTTCGGCCTCCGCGTCGCGGATTTGAGCGGGCCGAGAATCAGGCGGCACATCCACTGTGATTCGCGCCGCGCAGGGCAGATCATGATCGGGGTCGCCGAGCGTCGACGTGAGCGGCACGTAACCGGGCTGGCCTTCTCCCGACAACGGGCGCGCGAAGCAGCGGTTGATGTGCCTAAGGATGTCGGGACGCGAACGAAAATTGGCGGTGACCTGAACGATATTTTCCGGCAATTGCCGCTCAACAGCGGCGCGCGCCTGCGAGTATGAGCCGATATCGGCGCCTCGGAAGCGATAGATTGCCTGCTTCGGGTCACCGACCATGAATAAAGCCCCGGCACGCAGCACGCTGTCCTGCCAGCGTCCGGCGCGATCCTTCCCCGCGATCCCGAAGAGGATCTCTGTCTGAACAGGGTCGGTGTCCTGAAATTCGTCGACGAAGATGTGGCGATAGCGTTCTCCAAGCGCGCGGCGCACGTCGTCATGCTGGCGCACCAGCGCACGCGCCTTCTCGAGCAAGTCGTCGAAGTCCAAGACTGCAGCGGCCCGTTTGAAGGCGGCGTAGTCATCGAGTACTTCGTCGAGCTCGGCCGCAAGCTGGGCGACAAGCGCGGTCGCGAACCGACCAAGAACGGTCCGGTAGCAGCGATTGACCCGCTCAAAGCATGCGGTCGCCTCTTCATTGAGGAGCGCGCCTCGCTCTTTGCCCGCGACACGCTCCCAAGCTGATTTCCGTCTCGGCGTGAGAAGATCGAAACTGTGTCGGCGCATGCACGCGAGCTGTGGCGGATGGGCGAGACGCCAGAGCGTGGCAAAATCCGGTGGAGGGTCGAAACTACCGGCGTAGAAGTTGGCGAGCGTCTCAAGCTCTCCGACCAATTCTAGGGTCTTGGGCTCGACCGGCTGCGACGAAATCCAGCGTCGGAAGTCCGCGACGGCGTCGACCAGGTCGATGTCGGGCCGACCGCCGAGCTCGGCGGGCAGAGCGCGTGCGCCGCGATATCTGAGACGGAAGCGTGCGAGTTCCTGAAGAGTATCGACGATGCGACGCGGATCATCGCGCGAGAGTGTCGCGATGGCATCGCCTGGCCGCTCGGGCGCATTCAATCGCCGTTTCAGCCACTGCTCGAAGACGGAATCGAAGGCCGCCGCCGCCTGAACGGCGTCAAGAATGCGCGCGCCCGGATCAATGTCGGCCTCAACCGCATAGCTGGAGATGATCGTCTGGCAAAATGCGTGAATGGTGGCGGTTGTCAGTTCGTCGAGCTTCGCCGCTGCACCGGAAAGTGCGCGTCGTTGGTCCACGTTTAGTCCGTTGGGCAGAGCAAGCCGCAAAGGTTGAGGCACACGTCCCGCAAGCAGCTCCTCGACATAGCGTTGCACGCGCGTCGCCAGCCCGCTCGCGGCAAGCTCTGTGAAAGTGATCGCGGCGATCGCGCCGGGCTCGGTGCCACGCGCGAGCAGCATGGTCAGGCGTCCGGCCATTAGCGCCGTTTTGCCGGTGCCGGCGGCGGCCTCGACGAGCAACGTGGCGTCGAGATCAGTCAGGATGCGAAGCCGTGCGGGATCGTCGGCGAGTGTCATCGGCAGCCCCACACTCGTGCAAACCCTCCGAAAGCGCGCATGAACGCGCCGTTCTTGAGCTGAAGATAGGCTGCTGGCGACGACGGCAGGGCTATGCGGAAGTCATTGTGCTCTTCCTGAGCGTCGGGGCCAGGCAGGGCATGGCCACCGCGCAGGAGGGTGATGGCCGCCGTGACATGCCCGCCGAGTTCGGCGATCGCCTGGTCGACGTCCGGTAGGCGATAGGGCCTCGGCTCTTTGTTGCCGAGAAAGACGAGGCGCGCGATCACGCGCGGATTGTCGGGGAGCAACTGACTGGCCGCGACCGAATAGATGACGCGCTGAAGCTCCGCACCGCGGCCAAGCACGATCTCCTCCGCTCGGCGCGGTTCTACGCCGGTCTTATAGTCCGACACGCGCACGCCGCGACGGTCGCCGGTGAGATCGAGCCGATCGATATTGCCTCGGATGCGCACCTGGGTACCGGGAATCGTAACAAGGGAATCGGGGCGCCAGGGTAGATCGTGTGCCATCGCACCATCGCCAGCTTGACTGAAAGCAAGCTCCGTCCAGCTTCGCGTACCGGGTTGGAACGTCTCGTCAAGCGTCAGTGCCTTGAGGGCGAGCTGAGCTGCGGCAGCGAGCGTGTGTTTCCAGAGCAACGCGGGCGGCGCCGATCGCTTGAGTGGCCAATGCGTGCGGACCGTCTCCGTCGAGGTCGCGAGCGCAGCTTCGATTTCCTCCCGGGACGCACGCGCATAGCCCGGCACAGGTTCGAGCGCATCAACCGTGCGCTTCAGCAACTCATGGACCAGCTCACCATAAGAGCGTGCGTCCAGCGTGAGGGGCTGATCGTCTTCTGGGACCGCGCGCCAGCCCAGCGCGTAGCGCCAGACGAAGGCGAGCGGATCGCGCAACATCAGCCGCAAGGAGGTGGCGGACTGGACATCACCGATTGCGCGGACGATTTGGGGATGGTCTGCGCGAACCTGGCCATCGTGGGCGGTGACGATCGGGCGCCGCCAGTTGCGCCAGCAGAGATTGGCTGCGGTGAGCGCCGGCGATGTCGCCGCTTCGTCCGGCCGTGCAAGAAGACGATCGGCCTCGCTGAATGCATGCTGCGGAATGCGCGCCCGCTTCAGGATCTGCAAAGATGCGCTCTGCGGGATCAGCGGGCTGGCGGACAACTGCCCACCTTGAGCGTTACGCCGGCTTCGCGAGAGAACGCAGCCGCGCGCCGCCTGACTGGTGATGACGGCAAAGGCGCGTCGATCTTGCTCGGCGACGGGATCAGGGTCAAGCACAGAGCGCGGCAGGATGTGGGCCGGTATCAGTGGGTCCTCGGCCGTGCGGCGCGGCCAAGAGCGCGATGTCATGCCGAGCAGGCGCACCCAGGGACGCGGCGCACCTGCAAGGTGGCTCGCCGGGCACCAGACAGCGCTCGCGCCTGGATCGCGTCCATCGGGCAGCCGCAAGTCCTCTAGTGAGAATTCGAGCCCTTCGGCCGGCGCGCGTCGAAGCGCCTCGGTCCAGAGCGCACGGGCCGCTGTGCCCAATAGCATCGCGCCGGCCTGCGCAGCCGCCTCGGGGCCACTCGCAAGCAGCCGCAGAATGGGCATCACGACCGGTCTTGGATCGCCTGCGTCGGCGCGGCGGCCGGTCGCCTCGTCAAGCGCGCGCTGCCACTGATCAATCTCGAACAGCGCCGCACCAGGCTGGAGGCCGAGCGACCAGTCCGCAGGCAAGTCGGCCAAGGCACGGCTTCGACCCGCGGCATGGCCGAACAGTCGCCGGAGGCGATCCTGGCCAAGCCCGTTGAGCAGGACGTCGGCAAGTGCGGCGCACGCTTGTCCCTCGCGCGATGCGAGGACCGGCACGCCGTGCGAGAAATGGAGTGGGAGATCCGCGTCCGCGACGAGAACCAGGAAGTGCTCGTCCCAGTCCTCGGTGGCCGTGGCACAGATCGCGATCTCATCGGGTCGCGCGCGGCCAGAGGCAATGAGTTCACGCATCCAACGTAGCGCTTCGACTGCTTCGGCGCGCGGGTTCGCGCAGGAAACTAAGGATATGTCCGCAGCCATCTCGCGGTCGCTGGTAATTAACTGGCCCGGAAACCAGTTCGCATCGGAGGTTCCAGGATTGCGCCAAGCGAGTGGGACCGTCTTCGCGAGCGTCGCAAGAAGCGGACGCCAGACCGATGCAATCTCACTGAGCTGATCGATATCGATTGACCCGAGCGCTGCAGCCGCATGGGCCGCGTGCGCAATTGCGGCATCGCGCAAGTCGCGCGGTGTCAGAACCCCTGCTGGGAGGTTGGCGCGAACGCGGCGCTCGACCTCCGCAAGCTCGGCAAGCCGAGCATTGTGGCTAGCGAGCCCCTCAAGATCGAGGTCGGCTTGCCAAACCTTTGCGAGCGTGCGGGCGATTGACCGTGTCGTGCCCGGAAGCTGACGGATACCTTCGAGCTCCGTCAAGCCGCCGGCGGCGAGTGCAGCGCGAATGGCTGGGTCGAGGTCCTGGGATCGCGCCGGTCGGTTAAAGCCTCCGGCGAGACGTGCAGCAAGCAGTGGAAGTGTGAAAATCTGCAGCCCAGAATCCGCTCGCTGTGCGGCAGCGATCCGCGCTGTACGGAATGCAAGCGGCCCTTCGACAACTATCGATCGTCGACTCATTTCCCCTCAGCCGCGACGCTATCATCGCCATGTTCGAAAGTTGCCGGCGTAATGCGAACCTGAGCCGCTCGCCCCTCCTCATGGAACCACAAATCTCTAATTCTCGCGTCATCGCTTGCAGGCAAAGGATTTGCGTCGCGCACGCGAAAGGTCGTGGGAAGGTTCACGGAGGTGCCGAAGACCAGCGCATGCTGCTTCGGAAGCGACGGGAGCCGCTTCAGGACCGCCTCGGAGATGAACGGGGTCATCTGCCGTATATGAGCAAGGTCGTCGGGATTCTGGATTCGATGGATGACGAAATTCGAGCACTGCGAAAGAATGGTCTTCGAGAGTTCACTGGGCCTCTGCGAAGCGGCGAGAATGAACAGCCCGTACTTTCGCCCTTCCTTGGCAATCCGCTCGTAAACTCTGCTGGCGTCTATGGCATAGCGGGATGGCTTCTCCGCGATGTATCGATGCGCTTCCTCAAGAAGCAGATGGATCGGAAACCGATTGCGTGGATCTGCTTGTCGGAGCAGCCGAAAGGCCATTCTAGCGAGCACTGACGCTACGAGCTCGACAACCTCATCCTCCACCGCATTCATGTCGATGATGACGATCTGGTTGCGTTTGACCCAACCCGCTCCGTCGCGTGCCAAACCGAGGAGCTGCTCAAGGAAGTTTTCGAGCGACGGCCCAGCTTGGCTTCCTTGAAGGTCGTAGCGCAGGAACGCATATTCAGGTCGCTCCTCGAGCGACTTAAAACGCGTCAGCATCTGCGAGCAGTAATCTCGGATCTGACGGTTACCGTGAGCCTCCTCGTATAGGATCGCCAGATCGAGCGCCTCTCCCAACGCGGAAAACTCAAAGGGAAGGTTGGCATATGCCGGGAATTTCAAACCTTCGATGATAAATCCGCCGCCATTGGCGTTTCCCAACAAATAGGTTGTTAAACCGGCAGGGTTGGCCATCTGGCCGAAGCCGATTTTGATGAATGGCGCGATCTTTTGATTGTTGATCTCCGGCGTGTTGAATCTTTGCAGCAGACCGACCATGCGATCGTGTTTTGACGGACTGCCTGTGTCGTCACGAAGAATTTGGCTCAGGCAGGTTGCCAGAATGTGGTTCTTGATCCCCTTCAGCTCCGCCGCGCTGCCCGCTGAGAACAATGTTGCCAGCCCGAGCGCCATGCGCAGTATCGGTAGTTGGGTGCGCTCGCTGGCCTGCAGAAGCAGCTCCCACTCTGACTGCTCCAGAAACCAATGGGGCAGACGAAAACGCTCCGTGCGTGCGGTGCCGTCCAGAATGACATGGTCCACGCCGATCTGCTTGCGCTTTGCGAGCGGCGACAGCGCCTTCGCATATTCTCCATTGACGTCGAATACGACGAACGTGGCACCGCGAGCATGGTGTTCTTCCGCCTTTTCGAACAAGGATTGGAGGACCGATGCGACCGTGCAGGACTTCCCGCTCCCTGTGTTTCCCAGGACGGCAGTGTGTCCGCCGAAGAAATCATCGATCCTGACCTTAACGTCGTAACCCTCGAATATGACGGACCGGCCGATCGTCAATGCGCGATAGCGGGTGGCATCAGGTGGCGTGGGTGGAACATTGTCGATCGGGGGTGTAGGCTCCGAAGGATGATCGGTTTCGAAGACTCGATCCAGTTCAGCGTCCAGCGCATACAGTGCGTCGCCGTAGAGTGACGGGAACACGGAGACGCCGAAGCGAAACCTTTCGCGCCGATCTTGAGGCAGCATCCCGACGGGAACGACATCGAGGTACTTCGCCGAAGAAGCCTTATCCAGCTCCCCTTCACTGCGACTAACATGACCAACGTCGCGCTCACGCAGGCCGACGACCTCGACAACCACGTACTCGGTTTGCACCGCGACCATCAGGAACGATCCGAGCCTGGCGACATAGTGAACGTCGTCGAATCCGACGACGGTGAAGTTGTCGGTGCCCGCATGCATCTCGATCACGAAACGGTCGGCCGCGACCGAGACCACCTTGCCGATTGCGCGCTTCCGATCGTCACGACTCATCGTCATCCTCCCCCTTCTGGGGAGCCGCGGCCTCCTTCTTCGGGGCCATCGCCTCGATCACCTTCCGAACGGCGTCATCAATGCGCTCGCTCGGGCGTTGCGGCATGAACTCTTCGATAATGGTGTCGAAGTAATGGGCTTTGCGTCCGGCGCTGCGTCCGGCACCCCCAATGATCCAAATTCGTGGATCATTTAGCGCGCGAAGCTTCGCAATCTCCCCGTCCAAATCTGGATCTACAAAGATCACGAGCCGGAACGTGGGAATCGTCAGGGCCTGATAGATGATATTGTTGATGTGCTCGTCGCCGAAGGCATACCCCATCGTAAATAGCACGCTCTGTTCGCGAACAATGCGTGACTGGAATTCCCGAAACAGATCGGCATAGGGAGACCCAAGGCTCGAATTCTGCTTGGCAGGCGTCGGATAGATCATCACCTTGCCCGGTTCTTTGGAGACGGCCGTTTCTCGGATCGGGAAAAGTCCGTGATCGTCCTCTGTCCAACTAATGGACCCATGAATCTTACACAGATAGACAAAGCCATCGACCGCAGACCACTTGCGGCTGGTGACATCGAGCTGTTCAGCGAGGGCGTACCGAAACGTCGCTGGATTGAACCGCCGTTCGACAACGCCGGAGAAGCCGTTCGTGTATGGCAGGCCGAGCCTATCCATTGCGGTCTCGTTGAAGAGATCGTAGTTCGTGGTGAACACCCAAGGACGCGGAAGAGATCGGTCGCGCAGCACAAGCTTGCGATAGAAGGATTCATAAAGGCCAACGACGGTATGGTCGCCATTCGCGAAGGCGCCGTTCGTGCATTTGGCCCAAAGAAATGTTTGAACCTTCTTGATGATCGATTCGACAGTCTTGAGTCTTGTGGCGGCATCACTCAGCGAACTGCGCACTAAGACGAAGCGCAGGCTGAAAAGAAGCTCCATCAGCCGCTCTAGGTTGCGCGCATACTCCGCGGCACCGAGGTCGATTCCAAACTGCTTCAACAGAGCATCACGTTCGTCGGCTGTCGGGAACGATTGATCCCCTTCCTTCGGTGCCGCCGTGAATTCCTTCGCGAGGGGCGCCATCGTTGGGATGCCGACCTCCTTGTCATTAGCCCACGACGAAGAACAGCCAGCTCCCAGGAGGAACGCCACATTTTTGGCATTCAGTGACTCAGCCAACGCCTTTCTGACAATATCCGCCCCATCAGGCCAATCATAATCAGCCTTCTCACCCTCGACGCCGCGAATAAACTTGAATGTGAGCTTCGATGGCTCCGTCTTGTCTGCATCCGCCACCGCATTCCCCCCAAATCTCTATTTCGCCGCCTCGTTTGCCCGGCGCGCGACATCTGCACTCCGCGCCATGAGGACCTCGAAGGTTTCAGCATCTTCCAACAGCAGACCGTCCTCGACCATGCGACCATAATCTTCTTCCAGCGCCTTCGCGGCATCACCGCCAGGCACGAGCTGCAAACCGCCATTCACGGCAGCCGCATAATCGATCGGACTTCGATCGGCCGCCCTCTCAACGAAGAACATGCCCTTGTGGCGCGCGACCGCGTTCGCCAGCTCCCTATCGGCGAAAGCCGCATCCGCCAGGCCGGCGTCATCCAGACGCGCTATGTCATGCCAGTGGCGTGCGAAGCGATCACCGCGCAGCCGCTGCTGGAGGCAGAAGACGTGGACAGCCGTCGCCTTCTCCCAGAAGGTCCGCTCGGCGTGCATCACGCGCGGCCGCGCTGTTGGGAACGTTACGCCTTCAACCAGGCCGGATGCATCGCATTTGATGTCGCGGAGGCTCGCCGGCTCGCCCGTTGATCGCGCCCCGAACTCCAGCATCACACTCGGTGCGACGTAGCCCGAGCCAGCGGTGGTCGCCTCGTAGTCGACAAACAGCTTCTCGCCTTCCACGCGGACGGCAGCCGCCAACGTCGCGGCAGCCAACGCGTCCGCGACGACCGGCTGCGCGGTGCCCGCCACCCAATCCGGCAAGCGCTTGCGCACCTCGCTCGACCAGCGCTTCTCCTCGCTACGTGTTTTCGGCAACGCCTCGCCGTTGCCGTCCACCAGGTCGGGCGCGATCGCCCGGATGTCGTAGGTCAGGTCGACGTCCTCGGAAAACCGCCGGATGACCCCATAGGCCTTCGACAGTGACGTGCCGCCCTTGAACACCAGATGCTCGCCGAGCGCCGACCCGTAGAGCGTGGCGAGCGCCCAAACCACCCACACATCCTTCTCGAGAAGGTGCGCCGGTCGTCCCGACTGATCGGCCGCGACGCTTAGCGCCTCGCGGCGGTCAGCGACCGGAAGGTGGAGAAAGGCGTCAGCCATGCGCCGCCTTTCCTACGCTGCGCGCGAGCCAGGTCGGAAGCTGCGGCGCTGCCGCGACCAGTTCGCTGAAAGTGGACGGCGAGAGCTTCCGCTTCAACGTTTTCAAGGCGGCTTCCGCTTTCTCCGGCCCAAGCCAGGCCAACGCCCGCACCGCCTCGCCAGCCGGCTTATGAGCCAGGGCGAGTTGCCAGCGCGGAGCATGACGAAGTTCGACAACCTGTTTGCCGAGATTCATCGTTCGGCTGCGGCCGGAGGTTAGATAGACCGACCGAACCGGCACCTGGGTCGTCAGGCCGAGAGTGTTGGCCGCCGCCGCCCCGCTCGGGACGATGACTTCGCCGCGCTGGTTGGCGAGCGCCTCGACCGCTTGCTGGACGGAGGGGGCCCTCGTTCCGAACCGGCTCGTGATGGGACGGAGATAGACGCCGCGACCGGCCCGGATCAGTTGGCCCCGCTCAGTCAGACGCGACAAAGCCTGATCCACCGCGGCGCGATTACCGAGGTGAAGCAAGCTCTTAGCCGCCACGGGCGTACCTTCCGGCAACCCTTCGGCATGCGCGAGAATCTGTTCGGTTAACCGTTGCATGGCCGTTCTCCTGTCAGAAATATACGCGGTTTTCTGACAGTTTTCAAGCCAGCGGACTTGCTGGGGAGCCGTCTATTTCGGCTAGATCAAGGGCGAACCCCTGTCGAGTAGACCATCCAGGAAATCCTCCCGCGAGCTGATCGGCCCCGCGAGCGTCGCAAGGATCAACGCCTCGACGATCTGGCGGGCCAACGACCGCGCCATCACCCGCTCTTTCGTCGAGATGGCGGTCATGGCTCGGCCGTGCAGGAATGCGCTTCGCACGTTGAAGAGCTGCTCATACTGATCGGCGAAGCGTCGATCGCCCAGCAGGCCGGCCACCCGTCCCCGAATTCTATTCGTGGCGCGCATCCCTTTGTGGCGGTCAGGCGCGATGCGAAAATTCTTCTGATAGTCCGCGCGCAAGCCGAGCGCCGCCTCGATCGTCGTGATGTGCGCAAGGAATTCATCCACGCCCTCGGCCAGGAACGCGCGGACGAGGAAGTGAGGGATCGGCGTCTCAAACAAAACCGATTGCTTCGCCTGCTCGACGGTCGTCCATCGGCTCTGGTCCCACACCGTCAGCTCGGTCTTTGCATCCTCTTCTAGGTGCAGCTCGACCGGGCGCTCTTCCTCGTATGTCCCGCCATAGCCATCGTCGTAGACCCGGTCCTCCCAGCTCAACGTGTCGGGGGACGGCGGCGAACTGGGACGAACGAAGATGTCGCTGTCGATCGTGTAGACCCATGGCACACGGAAGCCCCGCCAATCGACTTCCTGCATGGTCGACCAGCTCTCCCAGGGGGCCAGCAGGAGGAAGAACAGCGCTTCTTCCAAGGCAGTCGGGAACCGCCCTTGATGCGGTTCGACCCGCCCCAGATCTAGGCTCAGGTCCATGAACAGGACCGGGACCGCGCGTTCCTCCGGCTCCTGCTCGAGCACCACGACCTCCTCAACGATCAGCCAGTGGAATTCGGCGAAGCGCTCGGCATCGAAGTCCTGACGCGGATAAAGCCGCCTCAGCCGGCGCGCATCGATCACGCCGCGCAGCTCGTCGGCGCTCAACCGGCACACCCTGGCCGGACCGAATGCGTGCGGCGGCAGGTCGGCGGCAAGATCGAGCGGCGCAAGGTGAATGCGCCTGGCCCGGGTAGCGCGCAGCGCCGCGTCCAATCCCTTCGCCGCTTCCTCCACAGGCATGGCAAGATGGGCCGTGTCCTTCTGCAGGTGACATGGAAGGCCCAACGCCCGCAATGCCGTCGAGAGCGCGAAGTTCGGCCCCTTCTTGCCGGCGTTTGGGTAGTCGTCGCGGCAGATCTCACGCAGCCGCATGAAGGCCGGGTGCGCAAGAATATTGTCGGGCCCGGGCGGTCGTATGCGCCACAGGTCCGTCATCGCCATCAGCATCGCCATTCTCGGACCCGTCTCGCTCATCAGGAGATCCGGAGCCGCCGCAAAAGCTTGCCGAGGACCGCCTCGTACTCCTCGGGCTTGGAGAAATCGGCGTAGAGCTTGCCTTTCAAGAACTCTGGCAGCTCACATTCCTCGTAGAGCAGCGGCAGCACGACCACCTCGCCGCTCGCGATCTCGCGGTTCATCGCCACGTCGAGCTCCTTCTTCACCCAAGGAGCGCCGATCGACTTTTTCGACAGGACGACGGCGATGTAGCGGCTGAGCTTCATCCCCTCTTCGATCTTGGCGATCAGCGAGTCCCCGATGTCGATTTCGGCCTCGTCCAGCCACACATGCTCTACGCCATGAGCGAGCAGATCCTTGCGAAGCTGGCGCACGAAGGGTTTGTCGACGCCAGTATGGCTCAGGAAGATGCCGTGATACTTCTCATGCGCCGGATCGGCCTTCTCCAACGCGAGGCTGTCGCGAACGAGCTGGTTCTGGGCTTCCTGCGACGTCGGCGGCGTCAGCAGCCAGCCCGTCGGGGTGCCGAGCATCAGCTGACCGCCGAGGCTGTAGCCCTCCGGCGTCGCGGCGATCGACCCATAGCCTTCGCCGGGATCGGATAGGCACAGCGTCCAGCCGCCGGTCCGCGACAGAACCTCGAAATAGCGCGCGAAGGGGCTGTCGAGATCGACCGGCCCCATCCTGCGCCCCTTCTTAATGAGAAGCTCCGAACGCTTTACGAAACTCGCCACTTTCGGCGCCACATATCCAAGATGGGTTTCGCGATAGCCGAAGAAGTTCACCCGCTTCGGCTCGGACAGGCACCAAACGACCGTCGCGCCACCCGCAATCGCGGCCTCCATCTCCTTGCGTCGGTCCTCGCCATCGAAGGCGGAGTCGAGGTCGTAGCGGTCATTCTGCCCCTTCAGCTTGCCCAGCTCGTAAAGTTCGTTCGAAAACTCTCCGGCCTTACCGAACAGAAAATGCGTGTAGCTCTCCGGATTGATGATGATCGTGTCGTATTCGTAGAGCGGATAGGCCGCCCGCTCTCGATCGACATCGGGCTGGCAGAGCCCGAGATTTTCGATCTCCACGCCATCGATCTTGTCGCCGGTGTAAGTCAGCCCGACAGTCAGCACCCGTTTCACGTGTCGTTCCTTTCCGCCGCCTGCTTGGCCGCCTCTCTAGCTTTCACTTCCAAAACCTCGCCGCGGCTGCCGACGAGCGCGATCTCGATGCCGGCCAAGGCGCACCGCGGCGCGAGCCGCTCGGCCAGGCGCAAGGTGCCGTCCGTCAGCGGAACCACGGCCACCTGACGCCCCTGCGATGGCGTGGCCATCAGCAGGCCTACGGTCTCGCAAAGACCCCGGTAGAGCCGCGACAACTGGCCTGGATGCCGCGCGTTGATAATGCCGCCCTTGCATTCGGCCGAGATGACGTGGTCGCCGATATTCGCGACGACATCACCGAGCCCGGACTTCGGGTTGACGGTGATCGTCTGGCCCGCCGGATTTCGATAGACTCCGCCATAGGCGGTGCTACCGACGCCGGAGACCTTGGTGAACGCTCGCCGCCCCAGCCAGCCCGCGAAATCGAACTGCTTTCCGTGCTCGCCGTCGGGATGGACACGGACGTCCCGTGCGCCCTGCGTGCGGAGCAAGTGCATCGCGTAGGCGACCATCACCGCGCCCTCATACAGATGATGTTCGTGGGCGCCGTCCGATTTTCCGGCGCGGTTCGGCGGCGGCTCGAGCGCCGTCACGAGATCCTCGAAATCCAATCCAGCCTCCCCGCGATATCTGCGGACGCGCAGCGCGCACCATTGACAGGAGCTTATAACCGGCCATATTTGCCCGGTAAAGGAAGGCCTGTCATGTTTACCTATAGCCCCGAAAAATTTGCGTCGCTCTACGCCTCCGAACTTGGCCAGCGCATCTGGGCCTTTCTCACGCGGCCCGAAAACGTCGCCCGCCTGGAGACCGCGTCCGAACTCGGCAAGCCCGCGGTCGAAGGCATCGAGGAGCAGCTCCTGGCGGAATTCCGCGAGGAGGTCTTGGCCGACCGCGTGAAGCAGATGGTCGGCCATATGGTGCGGCAGATCCTGGAGCAGCGAGATTGGGTGCTCGACCAGACCGATGTGAAAGTTCAGTCGGTGCCCTTCAGCAAGGCGGCACGCTATCGCCGGCCTGACTGGTTCACCTTTCACGCCTTCCGCAACAGCAGTGATCCGCGCGACGTCGTTATCACCGATCGCCGGCAAAATCCGACGCTGCCGAACGGCGCGCGCTGGACCTTCTACGCTACCTTCGCCAGCCCGCTAAAAGCGGCGGTGGCGTTCGGCGTCAACGACATCAAGCAGCTTCGTCAGCAGGTCCATTCGCACGGCTTCCACCGTGTTCGCATCGAGCGGATGCTGCGCCGGGCATGAGACGAGCAGATGATGACTGATCTATTCGATGTCGACGGCGCCAATCTCGATCGCGGGTTTGAAAACCTGAAAGCCGCCGAGCTTCCGATCGAGCAGCAGCTTCACGCCATGCTGCAAGAGATGTGGGGGCGTTACGAGCCTTATGCCGACCCCGACTTTCGGCAGGGTTTCGCACGCGATGTCGATGGCCGATTTTGGGAGATGTATCTGGGCTGCACGCTGCTCGAGGCGGGCCGCACCCTGCTTCCCGTCGTCGAGCGCCAGCGCGAAGGCGGTCAGCCGGACCTCTGCGTCCTGGAAGATGGCCGCCGAATCTGGATCGAGGCCATTACCCCAGAT
Organism: Bradyrhizobium sp. WBOS07; assembly: GCF_024585165.1. Taxonomy (NCBI): domain Bacteria; kingdom Pseudomonadati; phylum Pseudomonadota; class Alphaproteobacteria; order Hyphomicrobiales; family Nitrobacteraceae; genus Bradyrhizobium; species Bradyrhizobium sp. WBOS07. Next base: position 1,820,472 of record NZ_CP029008.1, on the reverse strand, counting down.
GAAGGCGCACCGGGTCCTGACCAGATCGTGCGTCCGGTCCCCCTCAACGAGGGCGGCGGCCTCTTCGCCGCACCGATCCGTCAGGCGCAGTTGCGCACGTCCGGGGCGTTCTGGACCAAGGCGCAGAGGATCGCGCGCTATCTCGAACAGGGTGTGATCGGCCCGGAAGACACGAGGATCATCGCGATCAGTGCGAGCCGCTTCGGCGTCTATGTCGCCGACCAGCCGTTGCCGCTGATCATGACCACGTTATTTCCGATCGGAGATGCCTACATCACCATCGATCGCGAGACCGGCAACGTCGTTGACGAAGGATTTCACCCGGCCCCCTTCATCGACCGCGAACGCAATCCGATCCCGCGCACGGCGTTTCTCGACGAGCGTTTCGCTGACATCTCAGGTGTGATCTGGTCGCGCGTTGGCCTCGGCAACCTCTCGCGTCGAAGCCGCCCGCTGACCTATGTCCACAACCCCTTGGCGCAGGTTCCGCTGGCGACAAGCTGGGGCGTCTGGGATCGCGAGTTCGTCATCACGCCGCGCGGCGACGAGTGGGAGGCCAACGACATTCTGGCGCAAGCCGCAGCGGAGGCATCATGACGATGCGCCCGAGTGCCCGCGTCTGGCGCCTTCCGTTCCGTGAGGTTGATCATGGCCGTCGGCGATGAGCAGCGACTGATCACGCCGATCAGCCAGCGGCAGTTTGAGCTCTATGCGCTGTCGCTCGAACGTGGGCCCAATTTTGATCCCGCGCAGATCTTCGGGAGCTATCAAGCCGGACACGGCAGCGCGAGCGGCTGCATCCTCCTCGATCCGGAGCGCGGGACCTTCACCGCCCTGGCCTTGCGCAGGCGTGTCGATCATCGCTGGGTCCGCGTCGATGAAGGCGGCCCCTATCCCACTCCCGAAGCCGCGCTGGATCAGCTCACCATCAGCATGCGCGCTGGCGAGCCGCCCGAGCCATTGCCGCCGGGCGCACGGCGACGGCCGCTTCTGCTGAAGACCGGATCGCGAGGCACATCGCCGGAGTTCGACCTGCTGACGAGCACGATCAGCCATTTCCCGGCGCTGATGGCGGTCGGCGAATGCTACCTCGCGCTTCCCAATCCGGATGCCAATTTCGTCCCCGATCTGCAGACCAGCAATTTCGCGTCCCGCCTCTTCGAACTCTATCTTCTTGCCTGCTTCCGCGAGCAAGGCCTGATCGTCCGGCAGAAGCATGTCTCACCGGACTTCCTGATCGAGAACGATGGCGCCGCCTGCTGGATCGAAGCCGTGACCGCGAATTCCGAGACGCCCCGCTCCGGCGGGATCGGGGACTGGGTGCATGCTCCGGTCGATCGAAATGAACGCTTAACCGGCGCGCCAGCTGAGCGCTTCGCCAAGACGCTGCGCGGCAAGCTTCAGCGCAACTATCATGAGCTGGATCATGTAAAGGGGATACCCTTCGCTCTGGCGATCGCTGACTTCTATGAATCCGGCTCGATGGTTTGGAGCCGCGAGGCTTTGCCGACCTATCTCTACGGCCTGCGGGCAGATGTCGAAGGCGAAGGCGCCGGGCGACGTGCGATCGGCACGCCGATCAACAATCTTACGGGCAGGCACGGCATTCCGGCCGGGCTATTCCGCGATCCCGACTTCGCTCACCTCTCTGCCGTCATCTTCAGCAACGCGGCGACGCTCGCCAAATTCAACCGCATGGGCTTTCTCGCTGGATGGCGGCCGCCGGGCCTCACGATGACCCGCCGCGGCATTCTCTTCGACCGAACGCCGGGCGCGCTGGAGCCCATTGATTTCGATCTGTCGGTCGACAGCGCCGAATACCAAGCGCTCTGGCCTTGGGGCGAAGCCTGGTGTCAGGAACTGGAGGTCTTTCACAACCCACAGGCGACGCACCCCATTCCCTTCGATCTCATACCCGGCGCGACCCATTGGTTCGAGCGCGGCGGCGACGTCGAGTGCAACACCATGTGGGCGAACTCGGTCATTTCATCGATCACTCATCTGCGCATGGCCGGCGCGCAAGGCGAAAGCGAGCGGCCATGATCTGCCCGCCATGCATGCGTCGCCGTCCTCGCCCATCAAAGGAGCATCGTTGAACATGGAAACGGAACCATCCGACCGGACCATCGTCCTCCATCTCCTGCGCGGGGCTGTACCCGAGCGCGCCGACGAGATCAGCGGCCTATGGAGCCAGTATGGTCATGGTGTGGAAGTCGCGCCGAGCACCAAGGGCGTGACGATGAAGGCCGATGACAAGCGCATCCAGTTCGACACCAAGACGATCGACTTTTTCTGGCTGCTCGGCTTCAGCGCATGGCGTGCCATCGAGGTGTATTCGCCGGCCCTGCTGGTGGCGACATGGACCGGAATGCCGCTTGATCAGGCCCTCAAGATCGATGCCGAACGGGGGCAATACGAATTCGATTACAAGCAGCGCGTCAGCACCGCTCAATCGCTCATCGCGGCCGAACAGACCGCACAGATTTCCTGGCCTGCGGACATCCCCGAGCCGACCGCTGACCGCGACAGCTTGGGAGATGTCCAGCACAAGACGATGTTCGACCTCGTCGCGTTTGCCCTGGCCTTCGCGCTGCTGCACGAATTCCGGCACGTCATGTATTGCGCCGACAAGAGCGCACCGTCGACACTGCCCGAGGAGGAAATCGGCTGCGATAACTGGGCCCGCGAGTTCATGACCAGCGGCCTCGCCGCCTATGCGAAGGAGCATAGGACAACTACGCTCAAGTCCAGCAGAAGCGCGCGATGGGAATAGCGCTCGCCGCCGTGATCATCCATGCGATGACGCCGACCCACGCGCATTGGGGCAATCGGCAGTATCCACCGATCGCCGAGCGGCTGACGGCGATGATCGGAGGCTACAATCTGCCGCCCGGCTCGTCCTTCTGGCCCTTCACGGCCTGCCTTTTGATCACGCTGATGAGGCAGGAGGGCCGGCCGCTCGACATCATCGCGTACTCAAATCAGGAAATGGTCGAGGCCCTGCTCGACCGGCTCCGTTGACGCTGCGGGGAGCGCGACGTGCCGGTCTATTTCATTGGCGAAGATGAAAACGGATGCTCCCCGATCAAGATCGGCGTGGCGAAGAACATCGAGGCGCGCCAGCGCAACCTCCACACGGGGAATCCTTTGGAGCTGCGACTGCTCGGGTGGATCGAAGCGACCGACGCCTTCCAGCTTGAACGAGAGCTGCACAAGCATTTTGGATCGACCCATGTGCGTGGAGAATGGTTCGACATCGAGCCGGGTGACATCCTGGCCATTCTCAAGCGCGCCGGCCGCGCTGGATTTGTCGCCAAGAACGCCGATGCTTTCCAGATCGTCGGTTATGATCGCGACGCCATTCCCGAATACCTCGGCGTGTGGGAATGGGCCGATCTGGAAATCGACGAATGCTGCCCGTTCTGCGGATGTCTATGCGGCATGCATTTTCAGGAAGCCTCGCAGATGTACTATTGCATCCGATGCGACACGCTGACCGACTTTTCCGAGCTCGATCCGCGTGAGTATCCGCCGGACGAGTGATGTCCTGAAAGGCGGAAAGATGCCAATCCTGAGAAGCTGAAACCCGGCTTTGCGCTTCTGAGGGGAACGCCATCCCCTGCGGCCGGCCTTCGTCTCAGCCGCCCCCTTTTGCGGGGAGCCCCCGCAACGCCCCCTTCAGAGTGAGAGTGCGGACCGGCTTCGCCGTGACGGGTTGAGGGCTGAAAGAGGGGCCCCGGCGCCGGTCGCGGAGATCGGTGATGTCCAGAAAGACCTGACAAGCTCGGGCTGGCCAGGACCGGGCGAGCTATACGATGAACTTACCGACAATATCATCGCAGAACTTGAGGCCGGGCGCGTGCCTGGGTCCAACCTTGGAGGACGGCGGCTGCGAAGGCGCCACTTGCCAAACGCCGCGACCGGGCGGAATTATTCCGGGATCAACGTGCTGATCCTTTGGAGCGCCGCGGCACGGCTTTTCGGGCCAGAGCGGGCCCACCTTCCGCCAGGCGCTCGCGCTCGGCGGCAATGTCCGCAACGGCGAGCGCGGCACGTCCGTCGTGTACGCCGACCGATTCGTACCCGACGACGAGAAGCGGCGCGCCCGAGCAGGCGCGAGCGGCGATTGATTGCTGCGCAATCTTGCTATGCTCGGACCCTTCCCTCCTAGTGATTCGCGCCTGCCATGAGCATTTTATCAAGCGATCCGATTACTCAGCTCGCATTCTCGATGTTCGAGAGCAAGGGTGTCTATGCTTTGCTTCTCGGCTCTGGTCTCTCTCGTGCAGCCGGGATTCCAACTGGATGGGAAATCACTTTGGACCTAGTTCGACGAGTCGCGCTCGCGCAAGGCGTCAAGAATCAGTCCGATTGGGCGACGTGGTATCGCAAAACGTATGGTGCGGAACCCGATTATTCAGCGATTCTAGCAGGACTGGCGGCCTCGCCTGCCGAACGGCGATCCATCTTACATTCGTACATCGAGCCTGACGAAGACGATCGTGCAGAGGGTAAGAAACTTCCGACAGCCGCGCACCATGCAATCGCGGGCCTGGTTCGCGACGGGTATGTCCGAGTGATACTAACGACCAATTTCGATCGGCTATTAGAAAATGCACTGCGAGAAGTTGGCGTTGAGCCAACTGTCGTCACCTCCGTCGACAGCTTGTCAGGAGCCGAGCCGCTCACACATAGCCCGTGCTACGTGCTGAAGCTTCATGGTGACTACAAGGATGCACGCATCCTGAATACCGACGAAGAGTTAGGCGTGTATCCGCCGCAATACGATGCGCTGCTCGACCGCATTTTGGATGAGCACGGTCTTATAGTTTGCGGTTGGTCAGGCGAGTGGGATGACGCGCTACGGGCAGCATTGTTGCGCGCTCCTAACAGGCGTTACCCTACTTTCTGGAGCATACGGGGGAAAGTTGGGAGCGGCGCAGAGCCCATCATCAGTCAGCGTAAGGCTGTGACCATTCCGGTTGCCGACGCCGATAGCTTTTTTCTGAAGTTGGCCGAGCTGGTGAAAACACTCGCCGAGACTCGGAAGCAGAGTCCGCTGACGATTGATATCCTCGTCGGCTCTATCAAGCGGTACGTTGCGAGGCCGGAATTTCGCATTCGACTCGATGAAGTCATCACACAGGAAGTTAACAAGCTTTTCGACCGCCTCGACGCGAAGGAGCTCTCTCCGCAGGGTGTGTGGTCCGTTGAGGAATTCCGCCGACGCCTTAAACTCTATGAGGCCACTACCGAGCCGCTCGCGAAAGCCTTTGGTGTTCTCGGACGATGGGGGGATGACGCCGAGCTTGCACTCATTGCCGATACGATCCGCGGCGTCGTTGCCAGGGCGAACAAGGTGGGCAGCGGCCTGAATATATGGCTTGATCTAAGGACGTATCCGGCCGTTCTGCTCATGACTGCATATGGGCTCGGACTTGCGAGAGCAGAGCGTTGGAAGACCTTGCATGACCTGTTTTCTCTCTCGATGCCTAGGGACGAGCGGGACCCAAAACGTCTCGTGAATTCGCTCTTCCTGTGGGACTGGAGGGGGTCAGACGACAATCTCTGGAATAACGTTGAAGGTTTCACGACAGGCAACAACCGCCGAAAAACACCACTCAGCGACCATCTATTCGACGTATCCTTCGAGTGGGGCACGGCGTTTTTGGGCGTCCCCACAGACAATGCTCTGCTGTTCGATCGTTTTGAGGCGCTGGGGGCGTTGGTCCACCTTGAAGAGAACAGTGAAAGGGCACTGAAGGATCAACTGGAGAACGGCGACAGGAAGGCTAGGATGTCTGTCGGTCGCATCGGCTGGCGAAGCGAGGGGCGACGCTCAATAGAACACGAGCTGAAATCAACTCCTACCAGGCAACAACTGCTTAAAGCAGGGTTCGCATTGGGCAGTGAAGCATACCTCGATCTATTCTTGGAAAACCTATCACGGGTAGCACGATGGATGGAGTGGCGCTGACACTCCACCTGGCGATACCGGCCAGGGAGCAGCCGGACGATGTCTATACGCCTGAGAGAACTGTTTGCCTGTACGGAGCAAGGCGGCGCTTTCGTCGCCGAATCTGCCGATGGTCGACTCCTGCATATTGGCGAGGTGCCCTCCGGGCTCGCCTGCAACTGCGTCTGTCCCGGCTGCGGAAGGCGGATGGTTGCGAAAAAGGGAGATGTGCAGGCCCACCATTTTGCGCACAATGCTCAGCAAGATGGCCGGTCATGCGCGTCCGCCGGCGAGACGGCCCTGCATAAGTTTGCGAAACTCATTTTGGATGAGCGCCTGGAAATTACTTTGCCAGCGCAGGTCGTGGAGGAGCAGAAGGATCGCGAAGTTGTTGTCCGGGCGGCGAAGCGTACTTTCGATCGAGCGATCCTAGAAACCAAAGATGGGCAGATCGTTCCCGACGTCGTGCTGCTCTTACGCGATCGCAGGCTCATCGTAGAATTCAAGGTCACTCATCCGTGCGACTCAATAAAAATCGCCCGGATCCAAGCGATGGATGTCGGCGCAATCGAGATCGACCTCTCCCAGTACCGCGACCACAAGCTCAGCGAGATCGGAGACCGGATACTTTACGACGCGCCGCGAACATGGCTGCACAATCCGCGGGAACGTGAAGCGCGCGCACGCCTCGAAGTGAGAGCGCTACAGCGAGCAGAGGAGAGGCGGACGCAAATCGAAAATTACCGCGGCTCCTATCGCCATCGTTCACCGTCAGAATCCCCGGGAAGCGGGGCATGCGAATCTTCGGCCCGGAAAAACGGCCTCGCCGACCTCATCAATCTGCCGGTATATGGGGCTGGTTGCTTCACAGTGGCCGTTGCGGAATGGCAAGCGGCTATTCTGGAAGCATTGCTCGCTCCAACGAAAACGCCTTTCCGAACTCGAAATGGGCTCGCGGCACTCCGAAGCAGACGATGGCTCGACTCATCGTTTGCTGACATTTCGGACGAAATCGTATGTGGGGTGCGAGCGGCCGGGATTCCGTTCAACTCCCCCTTCCAGGCCGTCGAAGCATATCTAACGCAACTCGAGCGCCTTGGCTTCGTTCATTCGGATCCGACTGAGATTTGGCGGCCCTCACATACGCTACAGGCACGGATCGATAAGGCGCGCGAGCTCCGCGCGCGACCGGTCAAGCGTACGCGCGAGCTCCGTCAATTAGTTGAGGAGCTGATTGCCACTCTTCCAGCGGATGAGACCGCTGCTTTCGTATTTGAACAATGGTGGAGTTCAATGCTCCCGGAACGCGGCCATTCACCTCGTGATGCGATCGACTTCGATGAAACGAAGTGGCGATCGCTCACGAACGACCTGGATAATATCGCGACGCAAATCCGGTTCTCGCCGCGAGAACGCTTAGACCTTTTTGGGCTTCCCTACCACGGCGCCCTGGCGCGCGCACTTGAGCGCAAGCATGCAGAAGAAGCCGAACGTCAACGCGCCAATCAAGCGAAAATCGAGGCAGATAAAGCTGCCCGCGTCGCCGATCTGCAGCATCGCGCGCTTCGACAGATCGGGAGAGAAGCGGAACTCTGGCTCGTGACGACAAACTCTAACACTGGGGGACGCCCTCCCATCGAGGTCGCTTTGGATAGCGAAGCTGGTCACGAGGATGCGGTCCGCGCGCTCCATTACCGAGCAAGAGAGATTGAGGTTCAGCATCGAGCAAGCGAGCGGAAGGCAAAAGCCGTGGCGGAGCTCGCCGCGCTCGCCCAATCCCGGTATTACGACGACGAGCGAGCTAATTTATGGATGCGAGGCAGGAGGCGGGAATTAGGTGGTAAATCGCCGGAGGAGTTCACGGTTGATGATGCTACCCGGCAGCGGTGTAGTGAGCTGCTACCTACGAAACGTTCGCGTCGATAGGAACTCGGATGTTCTGTGTCAATACACCGCATAGAGACAATGAACCGGCCTTCTAAAAAGCACCACTTCGTACCACAGGCGCAGCTTCGAAATTTCTCTGCGGACGCGGAGCGCCGTTTTCTCTATGTGCTCGACAAACAAACGGATCGATCATTCCGAACTTCGATCCTCAACGCTGGCTCAGAGAACGACTTCAACACCATCAGTCTCGGCGCCAGCAAGTGGAACTTCGAAGATCTGTTCCAGGAAGTCGACACCCGGTCGGCTTTGCTTATTGCGGAGATCCTCTCGCGCAAATCGCTAGCCTGGCTATCCGAGGATGATCGGCTTGCTTTGGCCGACTTGTTCGCCACCCAGATGCTTCGCACGCATTTCAGTCGAACCACGCGGGCGCACCTCGCTGATCGTCTTCGGGAGATCACACGGCAGCTCGGCTACGATCCGGATCAGAATCCGACCATGGCGACGCCCCCCGATGCAGCACTGCGCCTCGGCGCAGTACGGACATTCCTTGATCGCAGCGAGCAGGTCGTCGCGCTTCTGCGCCTGTATCCCGCCTTATACCGAGCAAACGGGGACCATCGGTTCATAATCTCTGATCATCCCACCGCAGTGATGAATGCTTTTCCCTATGGGGAACTCGGACTTACTTCGCACGGCATACTAGTCGTCCTGCCGATCTCACCAGAGATTATGATTGCCTTGCACTGCCCGACAATTGTGAAGCGCTATGAGTTCGCTGAACAAGCGAGTCTCGAGGCAGATCAAAAGGAGCGAGTGTTCCGATACAGAGACGGCCTCAGGTCCGGCAATCCGATCGATATTGATGAAGATGCGGTCCTGTTCCTCAATCATCAGCAAACGGTTCATAGTGCGCGGTACCTCTACGCGGCCACCGACACATTCGATCGCGCGCGTGAAGCGTTGGAACAGCAACCTCACCTTCGGTCCGTCACGACACACCTTACGTTCGGCGAAATGGGACGGCCGTCTAAACGACATTCAGAGATGCAATCGGGAATACACCTCGTAGTACGCGGTCCTGCCGATCACGGGATCCTCACAATCGAGGAAATCGATCCTTCCGGAGAAGGGATCACCGCTCGGACCGGCCAGATCACATTGTTAGCCCAAATGGCATCGGATCAGGGCATGCTCCGTGTCGAACTCTACGTCGATGGACGCCCCATGCGCACCTTGGGCGCTGCCATGGTGGAGCCTCTTGGAAACACAGCCGATGGCTGGTTCCGCGTAGTTCACCGCGATGCCAGTTTGAGAGAGTTAGGCAAGCGTCTCGATCGCAACCGCTTGTAGCCTTCCATTTCCGGCGAGCAGGTCCCCGATATCAAACTTCGAGCAGTTGGCAGCACAGGCCTGTTCCACAGCATGCAGCGCAACCTCTCACGTCAAAAGCACTAGGTGACAATACAAGCGTCCGCGAGCCGCGCTTCCTCGTCCATCCGATTTGCACGCTACAGCACTCTGGACTTGGGGGCGGCATCAGGGGACCCTTTGTTTGGCATCGTAGACAATTTAGATCGATGCATGGCAATTGGGTTACGCGTAGATGGCGCCGAAACGGGTCAGCAGGAATCTCGTCAGCCACCACAACGGTAGGTCTTCTGGCGAGCCCGCACCGACAGCGTCGCGCCATGGATATGCGCATCTCACTCAGCGCGGTTTTGATCTTATCGGGGGATCATCGAAGCGCTTGCAGGGACTCATGGTTGAGAGTGATAACAACAAGCGGCGCCGGCTCGTCGAGTTCAAGGATGGTTGCCGCTATGGCAAATTTGGAAGAACTAAAGCTTATGAGCTGATCGCCCACGAGAGGATCAGGGCCTACAAGATGGGGGGCAAGACCATGATTGATCTCAACAGCATAGATGAATATCATGCTTCGCTGCCGAGGGTCGAAACGAGAGCAAGCTAGGCCGCCGATCTGCGCAGCCGCTAAGTCCTCACACTGCTGCCATGACCGAAAACACCGATAATGCTCCGTTCGACCCCGCGCTGGGGGCCATCGAACCGCACGCCGGAACGCTGACCGCACCGCCGGACGGGCAACAGCTTTACAAAATCATGACGATTGAGAACCTGCTCCGGTCGGTGAGCGGCGGATACCTCTATTTCAACCGGGTCGATAGCTACAAGGACTTCCGGAATGCCGACGGGCATGACGGTGAGCAGTTGCAACAAGATCGCGCCGCCAATGAGGCCGCCAAGTTCGAAAGGGCACCCGATTTCTCTGGGGCGGACTATTATGACCGCTGCCGAAACCGGACCTATGCGTGCTGCTTCTCGCTGGAGAACTCCGACTACATCTGGCACGAGTACGGGAACGGCAGCGCACATGGTAAAGTCGGCATCGCTTTCGATTTCGCGAAGCTGCGTGCCGTCATCAATGAGATCATGAGCGTCAGGAATGGACTGCTGTACCGGGGAAACGCCTGCAAGCAGATATTCTCCGTAAACTACGGAATCGTCGATTATTTGTCGTGGGAAGAGGTGCGGGAAAATATCGATCGGATGCCCAATCCGATCCGCTACACCTACGTCAAGGACAAGAGCTATGCTGATGAGCGCGAGTTGCGTATTTCGCTTTCGGCGATTGGCATGGGACATTTTGTCTTGGCCGATGGCACGAAAATGGAATTTGCCCCCGGACTCGAACTCGGCTTTGATTATCGAAAGGCCATGACAGATGGCACGATCACGGAGGTTTTTCCCGGCCCCGGCTGCGACCTCGATTTCCTCCGCGATGAACTCGGCAAGCTCGGCATCAAAGCGGTAGACGGCGCGGCCTAAAGGCTAGGCAGATAATCCAGCGGCACTTCGCCGCCGCTGTGCGTCCCAATCTATAGGTCTTGTTCGGGCGCCGGCTTCTTTAAACCGCGCGGCTCCAGTAATTCGGCGGGGGTTTCTTGCAGGCCACAGAATGCGCTTATCCGGTGATTACCGTCGAGGATGCTCAAGCCATCGGGAAGCCTTATCGCAACTAGCGGCTTTTCGAAGACGCCATTCTTCATCAGGTAATCGGCCCCCCTCTTGAATCGCCTCCCGGTCTCCTCATCAATGGTGCCGCTTGCTTTCTCCATCAATATCTGCGCCACAATGACCTTCGTACCCTGGCAGAGATTTGCAAAGCCACAGTCAGTCGTTTCGCGCTTCCAGCTAACCTCTCGCCACCATGAAAGGGGCCTGTATCCAAGGATGGCTGCCCATGCGTGATTGCCGAGCGGCTCCGGCGGCGGCCAACCCGTATCGCCAGCGCTGCGGTTTGCGAGGTAGAACAGCCACAGTTCAATGACTGCATCGGGCCAATGCGGAAGATAGCGCTTTATATCGGCTAGAGATACCTCCGGCGGTCGCCACTTCTTCTTCAGAATCTCGGCGAGTTCTATAGCTTCGAGCAGCGTTAAGCTCCACAATTCCTCGACGAGCTTCGGCACATCAGCCATGGCATGATCCTGCGGTCATGATTTCATTACCACTATCACGCAAACGCCAAACGGAGGCGCACGGCGGCTTTCTGCTTTCCGGTTGCCGACGTGCCCTCATCGTTAAGCAGGGTCGAGGCGATCGAGCGGAAGCCGCGGGCGTAGTGGTCGCTGCCGGCGCTTTCAGTGTTGGTCTGGCCAGGCGCAACCGACTCGCCCCGAAGTCGTTCAACACGAGGTACGTATCTCGCTCGGCATCGTGGGGCAAAGTGTAAAGACTACGCATGACAAGGCGCTCCCTTGACCTCGCGATATCAAGTTTGGGCGATCCTATCGGGATTCGAGTCGGAGCCGGGTTCGATTCCGGTCGTGGCGCTTGTGGAGACCAGAACGGCATGGGGCGCGCCTGCTGCCGGGGAGCCTGCTGGCTTATTTTTTGCCAGCGAGTACCGCGCGTCTCAGCTTGCTGGTATTTCTGCTGGTATCGGCAGCAATCCGTGACTAAAATCGCCATAAATTCGGATAGTTAAGGAAATAGGTGACTGCCGGCCAGGGGCACCACGCTTCGCCCTTCGGGCTTCGCGTGGCGCGGCCACGCACAGCCGAAAACGGACGCGTGTGCGGCGGAGCCTCTTGGCGACGACGGACTGTGTTCGCCAGACTCAAACAGCAAGACATGCCTCCACGCTCTCGCGGCGCCTGACGCCCGAGCTTTGGGCTTCTCTCGACGCCCCTTGGTTGGAAAGGGCGCAGGGAAGGCCGGGCGCCGGCTGGCACCCACGGTCCGCTGTGCGCAGATTGCGCGAAGACAGATGCACAGCGGCATACAGGGCAGCCCGGACATCCCGGCCTTTCCCTGCGCAATGGTTTGACGGCTTATGGCGCGCTCTCCCCGGGGAGCGTTGCACTATTGCCCCCGTCGCCTTGCGGACGAGCAGTGCGCGTGCCCGGTCGGGCCGCCTCACCACCGCAAGCCTTGACGCACAGACCCCGGGCGTCAGGACCACACGCTTTTGCCGTACGCTGGACCGCACCGGTCGTGTGCGCGCCGCTCAACCGCTCACGGGTCAAACCCGCCCTGCGACTGCCGGCGCGCGATGCGCCCAACGTCCACCGCGACCCGGCCCGCGTATCGTGACGATCGCGAAACGCCCCTTTGCCTTGGGCCGGGATGTCAAACGACTACGACATTTCCGAATTTCTGTCAATCGGAAATTCGAGCTGGGGCGGAATGGCTTCAGCCAGACGCGATAGCCGCGGGTTGCCCCGTCACGCCTATCTTGCCGAATAGGTCACGGCCTCGATCTTGTGACCGTCTGGATCACGGACGAACGCGCCGTAGTAATTGAGGTCGTAGTTCGGCCGCAGCCCCGGAGGTCCATCGTCGCTGCCACCGTGTTTCAATGCCACTGCGTAGAAACGATCGACCATCGCGCGGTCCTCGGCGGCAAAGGCGATGTGACTGCCGTTGCCCACGGTCGCAGGTCGTCCGTCGATCGGAACCTGAACGCTGAAGTGAAACGTGCCGCTTCCGTAGCCCAGTCCACCCTCATCCTCAGCCATCGGCATGATGCCGACGATGGGCAACACGGCATCGTAGAAGCGCTTCGCACGCTGAACATCATTCGTCCCGACCGAGACATGATGGATCACAACGACCTCCCTTTCCGATGTTGCCCCGTAACGGCAAGCTTCCAGCCGTTGTTCCCTCCAGGCCCCGGGAACCCCGCCGAAGACGTCGCTTTATCTACGAAGGAAGCAGGATATGGACACACGCGTCAGGCATTGCAGGGTTCAGATCGGACCCGTGGACACATTCTACCGCGAAGCAGGACGGGAAGGCGCGCCCGTCGTCCTCCTGCCGCACGGCTATCCCTGTTCATCCTACGAATTCCGCAATCTGATGCCGCGGCTGGCCGACAAATGGCGGCTGATTGCGCCGGACTATCCCGGGTTCGGTTATAGCGGGACACCCGAGGACTTCGATTACAGCTTCGATGGCTATGCCGCGTGGCTCGACCGGTTCGTGACCCATCTGAAGATCGAGCGCTTCGTGATCTACCTGCATGATTTCGGCTCGCCGATCGGGGCCAGGCTGGCGATCATGCGGCCTGGGCGGGTTGTGGCTCAGGTCATCCAGAACGGTGACATACCTTACGAAGATGCGCTTGGCGCGAAATACGCCGACATCGAGAAGACCTGGACATTGCCCGACCGGGGGATGCGTGCGGCGATGAGGCAGGCTGTCACCGAAGAGAATTTCCGCGACGAGTTCCTGAATGATGTGCGCGCGGATCTGGCTCGCCTCATCGCGCCGGACCTTTGGCAATTGCACTGGTCGCTGATGACCGAGCGGCGGAAGGACGCCGCCGCAGACGTTCTGTTTGGCCTCAAGGCCAACCGCCAATGGTTTCCCGAGCACCGCCGATATCTTCAGCAGCACAGGCCGCCGACGTTGATCCTGTGGGGGCCGCAAGACCATTACATGCCAGAGGAGTCGGCACGAGCCTATCTCCGCGACCTGCCCGATGCCGAACTGCAACTCCTGGACGGCGGCCACTGGCTGCTCGAAACCAACCTCGATGAGGTTGTCTCGCTCATGCGCCCATTTCTCGAACGGTTGAAGGCCTGACGAGCATAGTCACATGGCGGAGCGCCGCTCCGGCAATGAGGGCGATTGCGTCCCCGGCGCCGGCTGGCTCCCCCCAAGTCACCCGGGCTTCGCCAAGTTATTCCCTATGCCAGGATATTCCCTATATCGTGCGGCATGATGGGTGATGCAGCGGATAGCTTCGATGGCCAGGAGACGCACGACGGATACGGACGCCGACGATCTGCCGCGCTATCTGGTCTGGGTCCGGGGTCTCGAGGGCCCTGAGCCGCAGAAATGGATGGCGATGGATTTCGGTGTCGGCGACTGGAAGCGACCGCTGGTGCTGGCGTATCTGGAATTGCCGGACGAAGAGCGGTCCCTTTCTCTGTCGGTCTTGGCGCGGCGCTATCCGCCGCCGCGTGTCGACCTGCCGTGAAAGCATCGGCGGCTCGGCGGCCGTCCATCATCCGCAATGTCCCCCGACAGGTGGCAGTCCAATGACTTCCCGCCCCCATGATTATGGGTGTCACGGCATCCCCGCTGCGGCTAAACTTGCCCTTGCGCCGCGGGGGACACGCGGGCGGGACCTTAGATCATGACCGAACAGGGCGAGACGGGTGACGTCATCACCATCCTCCTCGTCGAGGACGACGCGCCGACCTGCTGGCGGCTTCAGGATGCGCTGGTCAAGGCCGGCTACGAGGTGCGCAGCGCCGGCACGCTCGGCGAAGCCCGGTCTGCGCTTGCCGGCGGCGCGCCGCGCGTGCTGCTGACCGATCTGCGGCTGCCCGACGGCCACGGCATCGAGCTGATCCGCGAGATGAGGCAGCGCTTCCCCGACACCGAGATCATGGTGATCTCGGCCCTCGGCGACGAGGAAAGCGTGATCTCCGCGATCACGGTCGGCGCCACCGGCTACCTGCTCAAGGACGCCTTCCCCACCGACATCGCCACCACGGTGCGCGACCTCGTCGCCGGCCATTCGCCGATCTCGGCCTCGATCGCCCGCTTCATCGTGCGCAGGACGCAAGGCGCGGCGCAAAGCTCGGCGGAGCCGCCGCCCGGCCCCGTGCTCAACACCGCGAGGCTGACACCGCGCGAGATCGACATCCTCTGGGGCATCGCCAAGGGCTTCAGCTATGCCGAGATCGCGAGCCATCTCGGCCTCTCCAAGCAGACCGTGCCAGGTCATATCAAGAACATCTATCGCAAGCTCGAGGTGCACACCCGCAGCGAGGCGGTGTTCGAGGCGGTGCAGCAGGGCCTGATCAAGCTGTGAGTGAGATCGCGGCCAAAGCACCGGCGAAAGTACCTACGAAGGCAGCCGGCAAAGCCGCGCAGCGCCGGCTGCTGGCCTCGCGCTTCGTGCCCTATCTGCTGCTGCAGGCCCTGATCGTGATCGTCACCATCCTCGGGCTTCGGCAATTGCAGCCGAGCGATCCCGAAGGCTTCGCGTTGAGCGATTTTTCGGCGCGGGAGGACGGCCAGATCCGCCCCGTGACGCTGCCGCATTTCACGTCGTCGCGCTATTCCCTGGCCGACCCGCCGTTCTACACCGGCGCCTTCACGTTCCCCAGCGGCGAAGCGGCCGCGGGCTGGTCGGTCTACCTGCCGCGCTTCAGCAACGCGGTGGAGGTCGCCGTCAACGGCGTCGTCGTGCTCGACTCCCGGCGCGACGCCAATGCCAACCGGCCCGACCGCAACACGCCGCAGATCGCGGCCATTCCCGCTTCGCTGCTGCGCGAGGGCGGCAACGAGATCACGATACGGCTGTACGTATGGGGACCGCTCAAGGGCTTTCTCGACACCGTCTATGTCGGCCCGGACGTCGCCCTGCGCCCGGCCTATGAGACGCGCACGCTGCTGTTCGTCACGCTGCCGGTGGTGTTCTCGGCCTGGCAGGCGATCCTGGCCGTCATCCTCGCGATCATGTGGCTGATGCGGCGTCATGAGCCGGTCTACGGCGTGCTGGCCGCGGCGATGGTGCTCGGCGTGGTGCAGGCGTTCGCGCCGCCGCCGGTGCCGCCGGCCGCCACCTCGCGGCTTGCCGCCGTGCTGCTGGCCTCCGCACCGATCGAGAGCGCGCTGATCGTGGTGTTCGCGGTGCTGTTCTTCGGCTGGCGCTGGCCGCGCTACGGCACGCTGCTGTTCGTGCCCGGCATCCTCGTGTTCGTGGTCGGGCTGATCGGGGGCCCGCCGCTGCCGCGCATCCTTTTCCTGGTGCTCGGCATTCCGACCGTCGGGCTTTGCCTGGTCCTGATGGCTTGCATCACGGCCACGGCGGTGGTGCGGCGGCAGGACGCGGCGAGCTTCACGATCGGATGCGCCGTGACCATCGTGCTGACCTGCTGGATCCAGGACATGCTCACGGTGGTCGAGATCGCGACCAACGATCGCATCTTCGTCTCGCGCCTGTCCTATTCGGCGATGCTGGTCGCGATCGGCGCCGGGCTGACCTGGCGCTTCGCCCGCGCCTTGAACCAGGTCGACAGCTTTGCCGGCCAGCTCGTGACGCGCGTGCGGGAGGCCGAGGAACGGCTGAAGGCGAGCTTTGCCCGCGAGGAGGAGCGCGCCCGCGCCGCCGCGCTCGCCAACGAGCGCACGCGCCTGATGCGCGACCTGCATGACGGCCTCGGCGGCCAGCTCGTCAGCATCGTCGCGCTTTCCGAGCGCGGCCATGAGGGCGCGATGATCACCGACGCGGCCCGGGCCGCCTTGAAGGATCTGCGTCTCGTCATCGATTCCATGGACGACATCGGCGGCGACCTGATGCTCGCCCTCGGCTCCTGGCGCGAGCGCACGACGGCGCAATTGCGGCCGCACGACATCACGCTCGACTGGCGCGTGGCGACGCCGCAAGGCGTGCCGCTGCATCCGGAACTGCGGCCATGGCACGTCATCCAGATCGTGCGCATCCTCGACGAGGCCGTGACCAATGCGGTCAAGCACGCCCAGGCCCGCCGCATCGCGGTCACCATCGACACGTTCGACGCCGGCCAGGGCCCGTATGGCGTGATCAGCGTGACCGACGACGGCCGCGGCTTCGCGCCGGCCGGCAACAGCGAGGCCGCTCGCAACGGCCAGACCGCGCGCGGCTTGCGCAACATGAAAAGCCGCGCCGCACGCTGCGGTGCCGTGCTCGATCTGAGCTCGGATTCGTCCGGCACGCGTGTGCGGCTGCAATTGCCGCAACGCTTTCCCGACAGCGACATGGCTACGGGCTGAAAGGCCCCCTCCCCGAACGTGTGGGGCGCACGGAGAGAGGGGACGGGCCGGGAAGCTGCCTGCGGAGGACGGGGGTGTTCGTCCGCAGGCTCCGTTGGCCCGAAGCAATGCAATCAACTCAATGGAAATATCAGCGCCGGCCGACGCGGTTGACCGGGCCGCCGCGATTCATCGGCGTTCCCGCGCGCACGCCGACACCGGGCGCGCCGACGCCGGGCGTTGCGACCGCCGCGGCGGCGACCGGCGCTCCCGGCGCCACCACCACTGCCGCCGTCGGCCGCACCACGCAGCCCTTGGGCACGCCGACCGTCTTGCAATAGACCACCGCCTGCGCCGGGCTCGTGCCCAGCGACACCATCGCCGCGCCCGCGAGCGCCATGACCGTCAGCCCCGCGCTCAGCGCTCCAGCTCTCTTCGACATTCTTAGCTCTCCTGCTTCCCCTTGGCGTCCCGATGCAATCACCGGGTTTCGCAGCCTAGGTATAGCCTGAATGACAAAAGAGGGCGCCCGAATACATGCCATGAAGATGGGGGTACCGCAGCCGGGCGGGTTGGCCGGTGCCATGAACATGGCATGGACCGGCGGCCGGCCTTTGCGGAATGGTCCGGCCCGATTGATCCCGGTCGGGACCAACGAGGATTCCAAAAGAGGTGCCTTATGAAGATTTCGGTTCTTGCCGCGCTGCTGCTCGCTGCCGCCGTCCTGCCCGCTGCCGCGCAATCCGGTCCGTCGGTCCAGGAGCAGATGGCCTGCCGCGGCGACGCCAGCAAATTCTGCGCCGAACATATCGGCAAGCCGCCGCAGATGAACGCCTGCCTGCGCGACAACAAGTCGAAGCTCTCGGATTCCTGCCGCAAGGTCGTTGAATCGCGCGGCGGCTAGTCCGTTCGCGTTCTGCCTTGAGGAATAAGAGGGCGGCGCGCTGCCGCCCTCTTCAGTCCGTGCCCAAGCCGCTTTGGAGAGGCCTGAGCGCACGCCTCCTCCTTCGAGACGGCGCTGACGCGCCTCCTCAGGATGAGGCTGATCTGTGCTCGCGCTCGTTGAAGCTGCTGCCGCGCACTCCGTCCTCATCCTGAGGAGACCGCGAAGCGGTCGTCTCGAAGGATGGCCGCAAGCGCAGCCCCGCTGCTACTCCTGCATCATCTCGCCGCTGCCGCCGAACTCGGTCGGAAAATCCTTCAGCTTGGGCAGGCCGTCGCGCATCGGCAGCACGGTCTCGGCATAGTTGACGTGAACGCCGGGCGCGAAGGCGAGCGTCGGGATGGTGGCGCTGAAGACGTCGACCAGGCCGAGCGGCGGGTGATTGGTCATGAGATGACCGCCGCACTTCCGGCAATATTTGCGCTGGCTGAGCGGCGTCTTGACGAAGGTCTCGACATTGCCGGCGCCTTCGGTGACACGCACGGCCTCGGGCTTCCACAGGCTGAAGGCGTTGACCGGACCGCCCGACCACGACCGGCAGGAGCGGCAATGGCAATAGCCCATCGCCTCCGGTGCGCCCGTGACCTCGATCGTCACCGCGCCACAGAAGCAGTTTCCGACATGTTTCATTGCATCGTCTCCGTTGATGAAGCGAAGGATCCCCTCCCCGCTCCTCGTCCACGATATGTCGGGACAGATGGAATGCGGGGAGGAGCTGTCGGGGTGAAGGGGACATCACCCCGGGGCGACGTTGAGGGGCAGACGCGTGAGATGCTCGCGGGCCCCACCGGGCGCGGCCACGCGTCCTCCGTTCGGCGGACGCGCGCGGTGCCGCACCGAGGCTAGAGCGATCGGCGCCAGGGAATAAGCATCGAGACCCGCTGCTTGTAGTCCCGGTACTCGTCACCGAAGAGAGCGACGAGGTCGTGCTCCTCCAGCGCGATGCCGACGAAGATGTAGAGCGTGGTGACGGCGGCGAACAGCAGATGGCCCGCGGTCATGGTCGGCGCCGCCCAGAACGCGACGATGAAACCGAGATAGATCGGATGGCGGACGAAATTGTAGAGCAGCGGCGTCTTGAAGCGCGGCGGCGCCATCTCCTTCCCGATCAGATGGTTGGTCACCTGATGCAGTCCGAACAATTCGAAATGATTGATCAGGTAGGTGCTGGTGAACACCAGGATCCAGCCCGAAAAGGACAGCGTGACCAGTGTCACGGCGAGATCCTGGTTCTCGACGTTCCATATGATTGCAGGCAACGGACGCCACTGCCAGAACAGGAGGAGCAATGACAGGCTCGCGAACAGCACATAGGTCGAGCGCTCGACCGGCTTCGGGACGAACTGCGTCCACCACGCCTTGAACTGCTTGCGCGCCATCACGCTGTGCTGAACCGCGAACAGCGACATCAAGAGCAGATTGATGAGAACCGCCTCGACGGGCGGCGTGTCGGTTCCGGTGTCGATGGTCTTGGGGACCATCACCCCCATGACGAAGCCGATGGCGTAGAGAATGGTGACGAAGAAGACGAGATAGGCCGCAATTCCGTACAAAAAGGCGGCGAGCTTGAAAATGCGTGTGCCCATAACTTCCGGGCCCATGGAATGAATTTGATGATCAAGTTGGGTCATGAAACGCTCCGTTGTGCCGAGACATCGACACTGTTTGGTCTTGGCACCATGGCGGATCGGACGCCCCAAGACTTTCGCGGGCGGTTGATTTTCGCCTGAGACGACTTTGATTTTTGCTTGAGACGACGAAACCGTGCGATTCTGCTTTGAAAACAACGTGCTCGACGGCACCCTGCGGGAACTCACCCGCGGCGGGGTGCCCGTGCCGTTGCAGCCGCAAGTGTTCGATCTCTTGCTCTATCTCGTCGCGCAACGCGGGCGTGTGGTCAGCAAGGATGACCTGATCAGCCAGATCTGGGCCGATCGGATCATCTCGGATTCCGCGCTGAACAGCCGGATCAACGCCGCGCGCAAGGCGATCAGGGACGATGGCGCGACCCAGCGGCTGATCAAGACCATTCCGCGCAAGGGCTTTCGTTTCGTCGGCGAGGTCCGGGAAGAAGCCGCAGCGATCGTGCCGGCCGAAGCCGGCCCCACTCTCCCGCGCGTGGCGGATCGCCCGGCGGTCGCGGTACTTGCCTTCGAGAACATGAGCGGCGATCCCGCACAGGATTATTTCGGCGACGGCATCAGCGAGGACATCCTCACGGCGCTGTCGAAGCAGCGCTGGTTCATGGTGATCGCCCGCAACTCATCCTTCACCTACAAGGGACGTGCAGTCCATATCGGGCAGATCGCGGAGGAGCTCGGCGTCCGCTACGTCGTCGAAGGCAGCGTGCGCAAGTCGAACAACCGGGTCCGCATCACCGCGCAACTCAACGACGCCATTTCGGGCGGCCATCTGTGGGCCGAGCGCTATGACCGCCAGCTCGGCGACGTCTTCGCCGTCCAGGACGAGATCACCAACGCGATCGCGGCGGCGATCGAGCCGCAGATTCACGCGGCGGAGAGTTTTCGCGCCCACAGCAAGACACCGGCGAGCCTGGACGCATGGGATCTCCTGATGCGGGCGCTGTCGCATTATTGGCGCGTGACCCCGCGCGATCACGAGACCGCACGAACGCTGCTCGAACGCGCGATCGGGATAGATCCGAGCTACGGCCGGGCGCTGTCGCTGCTGGCGGCCAACCACATGTTCGGCGCGCATCTCGGCTGGAGCGAGCTCGCTACGGTGGCGCCGGTGGCGGAAGCCGCCGCGCTGGCCGCGGTCCGCTGCGATCATGAGGATGCCTGGGCGCATGTCGCGCTCGGCAGCGTCTGCTTCTCGACACGCAGGCTCGCGGACGCGCTGTCCGAGTTCGAGCAGGCGCTCGCGCTCAACCCGAACTTCTCCCTGGCGCAGGGTTATTACGCGCTGGCGCTGTCCTATGCCGGACGGCCGAAGGATTCGTTCGATGCCGCGCAGCGTGCGATCCGGCTGTCGCCCCGCGATCCCTCGCTGGCGATCTATCACGGCATCGCCGGCTATGCGCGCTTCACCGAACGCCGATATGACGAGGCCATCGCGCTCGCGCGCGAGGCGATCCGCCATCGCGGCGATCTCACCGGCGCCTACCGCGTGCTCGCGGTCTCGGCCGGCATGACCGGCGACGACATGCTGGCGGAGACGGCGCTGGGCGAGCTCCGCCGCGCCCAGCCGGGCATCTCGCTGCACTGGATCGCGACGCAGCTGCCGTGGGCCAACGACGCCGATTGCGCGCACTATCTGGAAGGCTTCCGGCGCGCCGGATTGCGCTGAGGCGCGCGCGGCGGCGCTAGGTTCGCTTGCGGCGCAGATGGACGATGACGTCGAGCCGCGCGATCTCGTGGCCGGGAAGCGCCTCGGGGATCTTGGTGAAGGCGAGGCCGTCGGCAACGTCGACCAGCACGTCCTCGCCTTCGAGGTAGAAGTGCGGATGCACCGAGGTATCGGTGTCGAAGAACGACTTGATGCCGTCGGCCGCGATCCGGCGCAGCAGGCCGGCCTCGGTGAACTGGTTCAACGTGTTGTAGACGGTCGCGAGCGACAGATAGGCGTTCGCCGCCATCGCTTCTTCATAGAGGCTCTCGGCGGTGACGTGACGGTGGCCGTTCAGGAACAGCAACTGGCCGAGCGCGAGACGCTGGCGCGTCGGGCGCAGGCCGGCATTGCCGAGCAGCTGCAGGCAGCGTTGCACGCCCGGATCCGGCGGTAGCTCGCGGCTGGCGACATCAGGTCCGTCATCGTCAAGCGCCGGGATAGGGGTGGCCTGGATGTCCATCGATCGTCTCACGGCTCAAGGGAGCAGGACAGGCAGTGCCGCCTTCCGCCAGTTGCTATTGGATCGCAAAGGCGCCGGCCCGACTTTGATCCAGGTCAAATTCGCAAGCCGCCCCTGACCTATCGCAAGGCGGCCCGGTCTATTCCCGGCCAGGATCGACCGGTATCAACGAGGTTCGCATGTCCAGACCGATTCCCGACAAGGCCGAGGTCGCGCTCGAATATCCCGACAAGTTCTATGTCGGCACGTTCGAGCATTCGTCGCGGTTCGAGGCGCGGCTCGACGGCAGCGGCGTTGCGCTGACGCTGCAACATCCGGGCGCCGCCGACGAGCGCAAATCGGTCCACCTGCACATCAATTTCGGCCTGCTCGCCGGCATCCTGCGCGAGCTCGCGGGCAGCGTCGCCGGTATCCCCAAGGACGATATCGCGCATCGCGAGCAGCTCGCAGAGGCGCTCGACGAATTGCGACGGGCGCTCAGCGCATCATGACGGTCTGACGCTTTTGGTCGCAGGCGCAAGCTTGTGCACCGGCTCCGCCAACTCTCGCCATGACCGAAGCCTGCTGATTGCTCCGTGCGCGAAGGCCTGCGGGGAAAACCGGACGCGCTGTACATTTTTTGTGCTGATGCTGTCGAGACTTTCATCTTGCGGCGCCGAACGAGACTGTGTGAGCCTCGATATCGGATGGGGACTGGGACGGACTGGTCGTAGCTTTGCGCGCGAGCACGTTGCGAAGCGCTTTCGGCTGGCCTCGCTTGAGAAAGTTACGACATGCCGAAACGAGTGTTGCTTGGTCTTCTCCTGGCTTGCGGCTTTACGGCCCCTGCAATGGCGCAAGAGCCGAAAACGGGGGGCGTGATCAATGCCGTGATCCAGCCCGAGCCGCCCGGCCTGATGCTGGCACTGGTGCAGAACGGCCCGACCCAGATGGTGTCGGGCAACATCTTCGAGGGGCTATTGCGCTACAGCCCCAAGCTCGAACCGCAGCCGGAGCTCGCCGAGAGCTGGAGCGTCAGCGAGGACGCCAAGACCTACACCTTCAAGCTCAGGAAGGGCGTGACCTGGCACGACGGCAAGCCCTTCACCGCCGCGGACGTCTTGTTCTCGATCGAGATGCTGAAGCAGACGCATGCGCGCGCCCGCACCAATCTGGCGCAGGTCGACAAGGTCGAGGCACCCGATGCCCACACGGTGGTGTTCACGCTGAAGCAGCCGTTCGGCCCGTTCCTCGGCATCTTCGAGGTCGGCTCGATGCCGATGGTGCCGAAGCATCTCTATGAAGGCACCGACTTCAAGACCAATCCCTACAACAACGCGCCCATCGGCACCGGCCCCTTCATGTTCAGGGAGTGGCAGAAGGGATCGTTCATCCGCCTGGTCAAGAACCCGAACTATTACGAGAAGGGCAAGCCCTATCTCGACGAGATCTACTGGCAGATCATTCCCGACGCCGCGGCGCGCTCGGTGGCGTATGAGACCGGCAAGGTCGACGTGCTGCCCGGCGGCTCGGTCGAGAATTTCGACGTGCCGCGGCTGTCCAAGCTGAAGGACACCTGCGTCACCGGCGCCGGCTGGGAGTTCTTCTCGCCGCTGGCCTGGCTGTGGCTCAACAACCGGCAGGGTCCGCTCGCCGACAAGCGGGTGCGGCAGGCCGTCATGTATGCGATCGACCGCGATTTCGCCAAGGACGTGATCTGGAACGGGCTCGGCAAGGTCGCGACCGGCCCCTCCGCTTCGACCATCAAATATTACACCGACGACGTGAAGAAATATCCGTACGATCCGGCCAAGGCCAAGGCGCTGCTGAAGGAGGCCGGCTACAAGGGCGAGAAGATCCGCCTGCTGCCGCTCGCCTATGGCGAGACCTGGCAGCGCTGGGGTGAAGCCGTGAAGCAGAACCTCATGGACGTCGGCATCAACATCGAGACCATCGCCACCGACGTTGCCGGCGGCAACCAGAAGATCGGCGACTGGGACTACGACATCGCCTTCACCTATCTCTATCAGTACGGCGATCCCGCACTCGGGGTCGGCCGCAACTACATCTCCAGCAACATCGCCAAGGGTCAGGTCTTTAACAACGTCGAGGGCTATTCCAACCCGGAGATCGACAAGCTGTTCGCCGAGGGCGCGGTCGCGACGCCGGATTCCAAGCGCAAGGAGATCTACGAGAAGGCGCAGAAGATCCTGGTCGAGGACGTGCCGGTGGCCTGGATGCTCGAGCTGCAATTCCCGACCATCACGCGCTGCAAGGTCAAGAACCTGATCACGACGGGGATCGGGGTCAATGACGGCTTCAAGGACGCATGGCTCGACAAGTGAGCCCTGCTCCTTTCACCTCTCCCCGCATGCGGCAGGGCAATCGCAAATGGATTTCCCGAGGACGGCGGGCTTGCTCCGCCTCTCCCGCTTGCGGGAGAGGCCGACACGCTCGCAGAGCGTGGCGGGTGAGGGTTTTCTCCACTCGGGGATACTCTCCGCAGTTCTCAGCAATCCCAATGCGGAGACGGCCCCCACCCCAGCCCTCCCCCGCAAGAGCGGGGCGAGGGGGCGCACCGTCGACGTGGCTTCAGCTCACGCTCCAAGATATGACCGTCTAAAATGCTCTCCTTCATCTCCCAGCGCATCCTCAAGGGCGTGATCGTCCTGCTCGCGATCGTCGTCCTCAATTTTTTCCTGATCCGGCTCGCGCCCGGCGACCCCGCGATCGTGATGGCGGGCGAGGCCGGCGCCAGCGATCAGGTCTTCGTCAAGCAGCTCCGGGAAAAGTTCGGCCTCGACAAGCCGCTGCCCGAGCAGCTCTTCATCTACGTCAAGGGCGTGGTCAGCCTCGACCTCGGCTTCTCCTTCCGCCAGCAGGCGCCGGTGGCAAAGCTGATCGGCGAGCGGCTGCCGGCGACGCTGCTGCTGACGCTGACCGCGTTTGCGATCTCGCTGATGCTCGGCATCCTCTTCGGCACCTTCGCCGCGCGCTTCGCCGGAACCTTCCTCGACACCGCCATCACGGTCTTTGCGCTGGTCTTCTACGCCATGCCGATCTTCTGGGTGGCGCTGATGGGCATCCTGCTGTTCTCGGTCACCATGGATTGGCTGCCGAGCTTCGGTTACGAGACGGTCGGCGCCAACCTCACCGGCTTTTCCCACGCGGTCGACGTCGCAAAGCACCTGATCATGCCGGCGATGACGCTCGGCCTGTTCTTCATGGCGACCTACACCCGCATGACGCGCGCCTCGATGCTGGAGGTGAAGCGGCTCGACTTCGTCAAGACCGCGCGCGCGAAAGGCCTTGGCGATGCCGTGATCCAGCGCCGCCACGTGCTGCGCAACGCGCTGCTGCCGGTCGTCACGCTCGCCGGCGTGCATTCCGGCACGCTGATCGGCGGCGCCGTCATCACCGAGACCGTGTTCGCCTGGCCCGGCATCGGGCGGCTGATGTACGACGCCCTGCTCCAGCGCGACTACAATCTGCTGCTCGGCGTCTTCGTGATCTGCTCCGCCATGGTGCTGATCTTCAACCTCATCACCGACCTCGTCTATCGCCTGGTCGATCCGCGCATTGAATTCGCCTCATGAGACAGTTCTGGAAATCGATGTTCAAGAGCCCGAGCGGCGTCATCGGTCTGATCATCCTCCTGCTCGCGATCTCGATCGCATTGTTCGGACCGATGCTGTTTCCGAACTCGCCCTGGCGCATGGTGCAGCGGCCGTTTCTGCCGCCCTTCACGCTCGGCGCCGTGCCGCTCGGCACCGACGCGCTCGGCCGCGACGTCTTTGCCGGCATGATCTTCGGCGCGCGGGTCTCGCTGCTGGTCGGCCTCGTCTCGACACTGGTCGCGCTGGTCGTCGGCATTCCCATCGGCGCGATGGCCGGCTATTTCGGCGGCAGGGTCGACGACGCCCTGATGCGCTTCACCGAGTTCTTCCAGACCATCCCGAGCTTCGCGCTCGCGATCGTGCTGGTCGCGATCCTGCAGCCCTCGATCTATTCGATTGTCGCCTCGATCGCGGTCGTGAGCTGGCCGCCGGTCGCCCGCCTGGTGCGCGGCGAGGTGCTGTCGCTGCGCACGCGCGAATATGTCCAGGCCGCGATCGTGACGGGTCAGAGCAACAGCTGGATCATCCTGCGCGAGATCCTGCCCAATGCGCTGTCGCCGGTCATCGTGCTGGCCTCGCTGATGGTGGCGACCGCGATCCTCTTGGAATCCTCGCTGTCGTTCCTCGGCCTCGGCGATCCCAATCTGATCTCCTGGGGCTACATGGTCGGCGCCGGCCGCACCGTGATCCGCCAGGCCTGGTGGATCACCGTGTTTCCCGGCATCGCCATCCTGATCTCCGTGCTCGGGCTGAACCTGATCGGCGAAGGCCTCAACGACGCGCTCAATCCGCGCCTCTCGCGCGAGGGACGCTGATGATGATCGCCCCGCCCGCCGTCTCCATCAGGAACCTCAAGATCGCGCTGCCGAAGGGTGCCGAGCGGCCCTTCGCGGTCGACGGCGTCTCGCTGGACCTGCACGCCGGCAAGATCGTCTGCGTCGTCGGCGAGTCCGGCTCCGGCAAGTCGATGTGCGCGCATGCGCTGATGGGCCTGTTGCCCGATACGGTGTCCGTCGCCGCCGGCGAGATCCAGTTCGAAGGCCGCGACCTGCTCAAGCTCGATGACGCCGGCTGGCGCGACCTGCGCGGCCGGCGGCTGGCGATGATCTTTCAGGAGCCGATGACCGCACTCAATCCCTTGATGCGGATCGGCGACCAGATGGCGGAGATGTTCGAGGCGCACGGCCTGCTGACGCCAAGGGAGCGGCGCGCCAAGGCGCTGTCGCTGGCGCGCGAGGTCGGCCTCCCCGATCCTGCGCGCATCGTGCGCGCCTATCCGCACCAGCTCTCCGGAGGCCAGCGCCAGCGCGCCATGATCGCGATGGCGCTGGCGCTCGAGCCCGCGGTGCTGGTTGCGGACGAGCCGACGACCGCGCTCGACGTCACCACGCAGGCGCAGATCCTCAAGCTGATCCGCAACCTCCAGCGCAGCCGCAACATGGCCGTGATGTTTATCACGCACGATTTCGGCGTGGTCGCCGACATCGCCGACCAGGTCGTGGTGCTCCGCCATGGCAAGGTGGTGGAGGAAGG
This sequence comes from Bradyrhizobium sp. WBOS07, assembly GCF_024585165.1. Lineage (NCBI taxonomy): Bacteria > Pseudomonadati > Pseudomonadota > Alphaproteobacteria > Hyphomicrobiales > Nitrobacteraceae > Bradyrhizobium > Bradyrhizobium sp. WBOS07. The sequence goes on along the minus strand of NZ_CP029008.1, from coordinate 1,793,470 downwards.
TCCGGCCTCTGCCGTCTTCAACGTGCCGCAGCACGACTACACCAAGGCGCTGCTCGCCGCCGTCCCCTCGATCGATCCGCCGGCACGCAAGCCCCTCGATGGTCAGGCCAGGGCGGTCGAGGTGATCGGTCTGGACAAGACCTACGTGACATCAGGCGGCTGGTTTCGCGAGGACCGCCGCGTCGATGCCGCGCGCGCGGTCAATTTCAGCATCCTCAAGGGCGAGACGCTCGGCCTCGTCGGCGAATCCGGCTCCGGGAAATCATCGGTGGCGCGCCTCGTGATGCGGCTGATCGAGGCCGACCGCGGCACGGTTCGGATGGGCGACACCGATCTCACCTCCCTCTCCGGCAAGGCGCTGCGCGCCGAGCGCCATCGCATCCAGATGATCTTCCAGGATCCGTTCGCCTCGCTCAATCCGCGCCGCAAGATCGGCCACATCATCGCTGCCGGACCGATCGCGGCCGGCATCGATGCGAAGATCGCCTTCGATCGTGCTCGCGATCTGCTCAAGATGGTCGGTCTCGATGCCGGCGCGCTCGAACGCTATCCGCACGAATTCTCCGGCGGCCAGCGCCAGCGTATCGGCATTGCGCGCGCGCTGGCGCTCGAGCCGGAGATCATCGTCGCCGATGAAGCCGTCTCCGCGCTCGACGTCTCCGTGCAGGCGCAGGTCTTGAAGCTGCTCGAAGACCTCAAGGCGCGCCTCGGTCTCTCCATGCTGTTCATCACCCACGATCTGCGCGTCGCCGCCCAGATCTGCGACCGCATCGCGGTGATGCAGCGCGGCGCCATCGTCGAGCTGAAGCCCACGGCACAGCTGTTCGCCGCGCCGGAGCATGCCTATACGCGCGAGCTGCTGGCTGCGGTGCCCGGACGGAAGGAGCCTGCGCCGGCGGCGTGAACCGTGACTGCATCGGATCACCAAACCTCGCGTTGGTTCCAAAAACTTGCATGCGCGAAGGTGAAACATATTCAAGTCAACGGCATTTGCTTTCCGGAATGATCCTTGCTGATGAAGGCAAGGAGCAAAGCTGACACCGGCATTCGCGCGCTGGCTCGAAGAGCATTGCAAGCGAATACAAGGTGGTGAGCGGCTTCTCGACCCGCGCATGAACGGCGCTGGAGGTATCGAGATGCCCGGGTGCGCTCACACGTATTTTATTCCGTCGTGATCAGCCGTGCCGCTTCAAAGGCGAAGCCGGCACCATAGATCCCAATGGAATGATTTTCGTCATCTGATGACGGATGCCAATTGATACGGAGCCAACATGGGCGAGGTTATTCAATTTGTCTCGAAGTCCGAGCGTGAGCGCATGCGCCTCATCCAGGAGGCGCGCGCCATCTACGACAGCATCTTCCCTTCGGCCGATCCGGCCGGCGAAGGTCAGGATAAGGTGTCGCCTGGCCGGGCGTTCGTCGGCGACGGGAGCACCCGATCGTGATCAAGATCATCGCGGTGCTTTGCAGTCTCGCTTCTCCGAACAATTGCTACGAGCAAACCGTCACCACCTCGGATTTTGCCGAGGTCTCGGTGTAGTCCTGCCTGATGGGCGCGCCGCAGCTCGCCGACTGGATGAACCAGCATCCGACCGAGCGGCTGGCAGCATGGCGCTGCGTGATCGGGCAACAGGTTCGCCGCGGAATCTAACTGTTCAAGCTGATCGGCATCGCTCTATCGAGTGGTGTTGCTCCAGGTCGGAACGGAATTGGTCACCCCGACCGACGGCCAATTGTAGGATCCGATCGACGGCGCCGTGACGGTGCCGACCGACGCTCCGGACGAGCCGTACGCTTTCGGCTGCGCGGCCGGCGACGCGCCGCCGCCGTAGTTCGGGGCCACCACGCCGGCACTGTAAGGCCTGCTCGCGCGCTGCTTCTTCGCCTCGGCCGCGACCGGCGCGAGCAAAAGTCCGGCCCCGATGACGGCGGCAATGGCGAATTTGAAGCCCATCATGGCTGATCTCTCCGAAGCTTGCGCCCTTGCCGCCATGTGTCCATTCAGCGGACGATATCCAGGGCCGCCCCGTTCATAACTCCGTGCGCGGGGGAAGGTGCCGGGAGCGGACGGTCCGCCTTCGGATGGACCCGAATCAGCGTTAGTGCATTGGCCTCACCGAGTTCGCGGATTGAGGCGACATGACCGGCCCTGAACTGAAGCAACTCCGCGCCGACCTCTCCGACGCCCTCGAGCGGAAGCTCACCGCGCTCGACATGGCAAAGCTCTGCGGATTGCCTGAGAAAGGTGGTGCCGACACCATCCGGCGTTGGGAGGTGAGCGGCCCGACGCCCTCGGCGACCAAGGTGCTGCGCGTGCTCGCCATGGCGAGCGAGCGCTATCCGATCCTGGAGAAGTTCGACATCTTCGATCGCCATGACGTGCGCGAGGAGGACCGACCGGCAAAGCGCGCGGCGTTCCGCCAGCAGATGCGGGACGAGGCGCGCCGGCGGCTCGGTTAACGAAGTGCGCGTGGAGGTTACCGAGACGCTGCGGCGTTAAACCTTCCTTCAGCATTTCTTAAGCCCGCATTAAGCACGAAAATCATTTGCAGCCCAATAGGTTGGGTTGGGTCTCGCTGTGCCATGCATGTGACAGCATTTTCATCAAAAGCGAGCTATCTGCAGAACCAACGCCGGCGCGGACAGCGCGCCTGCCGGGGACATTGAGTGCTGGAGTTCAAGACGATGAAGAAGATTCTGTTTGCGACCGTTGCGCTGCTCGCGATGGGCGCGGCTGCGCCGGCCGTCGGTGCCGATCTCGGCAACCGCAACTATTACAAGTCGCCCGCGCCGGCCTATGCCGCGCCGATCTACAACTGGACCGGTTTCTACATCGGTGGCCATATCGGCGGCGCGTTCTCCAGCGACAACAATTTCAGCGGCCTCTCCACCGGCAACAACGGCAATGGCCGTTTCCTCGGCGGCGTGCAGGTCGGTGCGGACTGGCAGTTCCACCCGAACGTCGTGGTCGGCGTCGAGGGCCAGTATTCCTGGCTCTCCGGCAGCGTCGGCGCCGTGTTTCCGGGCGGCATCGCCTACACCAACGACCAGCGCGGTCTCGGCTCGATCACCGGCCGCATCGGCTACACCTGGGGTCCCGGCCTCGTCTACGTGAAGGGCGGCTACGCCTATTCGGACAACAACGAGAGGGTGACCGTCGGCGGCGTGCCGGCCGCCTTCGTCATCACGGGCGATCACCGCAACGGCTACACCGTCGGTGCCGGCCTCGAATACATGTTCGCCCCGAACTGGTCGGCCAAGGCCGAGTACCAGTATTACAATTTCGGCGACGCGAGCTTCACCGCGGGTCCGCTCGTCGGCACCGGCAGCTTCACCACCGACGACCACACCATCAAGGCGGGCGTCAACTACCGCTTCAACTGGGCAGGCCCGGCGGCCGCGCGCTACTGATCGGTTACCGCAACTTTACCAGGACGAAGGGCCGGCGACGTCGCCGGCCCTTCTTTTTTCGCCCTGCGGAACAGACGCAACCGTTTGCGGATATTGCGATTTTTTTAACCCGGCCGTGCCGATACTGCCGGCCACAAAGAGAAGCAAGAACGCTGGGGGAATTTTCGATGGCGATCCGTCTGGGCCTTGGCCCTTTGCTTGGTCGATTCAAGCCGCGATTCAAGATGCCGGCATGGGGCGTGCGCGGCAGCCTGTTTGCGGCGTTCGCGGTGATCGCAGGCATGGGCCTCGTGATCGCAGCCGGCGCCGGGCTGGCGCTGCAGAATCTCGGCGGACGCATGACCGAGCTGAGCGGACGGGACATTCCGCGCCTGACCGCCAGCCTGCAATTGTCGGCGCTGAGCGCGAGCCTTGCGGCGCAGGGACCGGCCCTGCTCGCGGCGCAAAGCGAGGAAGCCCTCAACGAGCGCACCAAGAAGCTCAAGGAATTGCAGGAGCAGACGCAGCAGAAGCTCACCGAGATCATTCAGCTCGGCGGCGACAAATCGGTCGTCTCCGGACTCAGCGAGACGATGAAGAGCATCAACGAGGCGGCGCAGAGCCTGGCCAAGGCCGCCCGCGAGCGGCTGGATATCGCCGCCCTCCATGACAAGCAATATGACGCGCTGCGCAGCGCGCAGGGCGCCTTCGTCGGCGCGGCCAGCCCGGCGATGCTCGACGCGCAGACCCGAGTCAACGCCATTCTCGGCTCGGCCGACCTGTCCGCCACCGATGCAAGCGAGGCCGCGCAGACCGTCGGCCAGCTCGGCAACGTCGTCGCCAGCGGCAACCTCGCGGCCGCCGACATGAGCGCGGCGCTGTCGGCCAACAGCAGCGACAAGCTCGACGACATCCAGAAGGAATTCAAGACGGCGCAGGGCCGCCTGCGCTCCAATCTCGATCTGCTGCCGGACAACCAGGGCAACAAGATGCTGCGCGAGACGGCGGAGAAGCTGCTCGCGCTCGGCACCGGCAAGACCGGCGTGTTCAATCTGCGCGAGAAGGAGCTTGATTCCATCGACTACGGCCAGACCATCCTGGACGAGACCCGCAAGCTCAATGTCGGCCTCGGCATCAGCGTGCAGCAGCTCGTCGACGGCGTGCAGAAGGAGACCAACGCCTCGACCTCCCAGGCGCAGCAGGAGACCTCGCTCGCGACCTCCGTGATGCTGGCGCTCGGGGCCGCGATGCTGGTCGGCTCGGCGCTGTTCGTCTGGCTCTATGTCGGCCGCAACATCCTGCGCCGGATCACCGGCCTGCAGCGCGCCATGCAGCTGCTCTCGGCCGGCGATCTCGACACCGAGATCGCGCGCGCCAAGCACAAGGACGAGATCGGCGCGATGAACGACACGTTGACCGTGTTCCGCGACAGCATGATCGAAGCCCGGGCGCTCGCCGGCGAGCAGGACAAGGACCGCATCGCCAAGGCCGAGCGGGCCGCGCGCATGGAGGCGAAGATCGCCGAATTCGAGAACACGGTGCGCACCGCGCTCGACAACCTGGCGCAATCGGCCAATTCGATGCAGTCGACCGCGCAGAGCATGTCGACCACCGCCGACCAGTCCAACGCGCTGGTCAACGCGGTCGCCTCCGCCGCCGAGGAGACCTCCGTCAACGTGCAGACCGTCTCGTCGGGCACCGAGCAGCTGTCGTCCTCGATCGAGGAAATCAGCAAGCAGGTCGTGACCTCGGCCGCGATCGCCAAGAAGGCCGTTGACGAAGCCGGCGCGACCGATGCCACGGTGCAGAGCCTCGCCGACAGCGCGAGCCGCATCAGCGTCGTGGTCGATTTGATCCAGACCATCGCCTCGCAGACCAATCTGCTCGCGCTCAACGCCACCATCGAGGCGGCGCGTGCCGGCGAGGCCGGCCGCGGCTTCGCCGTGGTCGCCTCCGAGGTGAAGAGCCTGGCGAGCCAGACCGCCAAGGCGACGGAGGAGATCCGCACCCAGATCGCCAGCATGCAGGACATCACGACCTCGGCGGTCGGCGCCATTCAGGGCATCGGCCGGATCATCGGCGAGATCAACGACGTGACCACGACGATCGCGGCCGCGGTCGAGGAGCAGGGCGCCGCCACCCGCGAGATCGCGCGCAACATCCAGCATGCGGCCGGCGGCACCAGCGAGGTCTCCAGCAACATCGTCGGCGTCTCCACCGCCTCCGCCGAAGCCGGCGCCGCCGCGAGCGAAGTGCTGGGCGCCTCCGACGCGCTACGCCGCGAAGCCGACCTGCTGCGCGGAGAGATCGACGCGTTCCTCAACAACATGCGGGCGGCGTAGGACGCCGCGGCATCGGTACTGCGCTCCCCTCTCCCGCCTGCGGGAGAGGGTCGGCGTGAGGGTGCCTGGTTGAGGGAGCCGGCGTCTCGCGGTCCCACATCACGGAAAAAGCCTCCGGTATGACCGCCATGCGAAGGCCCCGTCCGGTCCTTTTTCGGCTGGCGCGGCGCGCGCGCCGGGTTTAAGCGGGTAGCATGACCGCGAAAACCGACACCGCGCCGTCCTCGGCCGAGGCGCTGCGCTATCCCTGGGATCAGCATCCCGGCCACGACGAGATCGTCGAAGTCAGGCCCGGCGTGTTGTGGGCCCGGCTGAAGCTGCCGTTCCGCCTCAACCACGTGAACATCTACCTGCTCGCCGACGGCGACGGCTATGCGATGGTCGATACCGGCTTCGGCAACGAGGAGACGATCGAGGCCTGGACCAAGCTGTTCGACGGACCGCTCAAGGGCGTCACCGTCACGCGCCTGATCGTCACCCACTCCCATCCCGACCACGTCGGCCTCGCCGGCTGGGTGGTGGAGCGGTTCAACTGCCCGCTGGTGATGTCGCAGGTCGAGTATCTGCAATCGGTCTATCACCAGAACCGCGGCACCGCGGAGCGGCAGGAAGCGCAGCGGCTGTTCTTCCGCCGCCACGGCATGGACGAGTCGCTGACCGAGAAGCTGCTGGGCCGCGGCCAGGATTATCTCAAGCGCGTCTCGGTGCTGCCGCCCTCCTACCGCCGCATCTCCCATGGCGACGACGTCGTCATCGGCACGCGCCGCTTCAAGGTGATCACCGGCGGCGGCCATGCGCTCGACCAGGTCATGCTGTATTGCGCCGACGACAAGCTGTTCCTCTCGGCTGACCAGGTGCTGAGCAGGATCTCGCCCAATGTCAGCGTCTGGGCGGTCGAGCCCGACCAGAACTCGCTCGGCGAATATCTCGCCTCGCTCGCCAGCCTCACCACGACGCTGCCCTATGACGTGCTGGTGCTGCCCGGCCACGGCGTGCCGTTCTACGGATTGAAGACCCGCATCAAGCAGCTCGCCGACCACCACGAGGAGCGCTGTCGCCTGATCGCGGAGGCCTGCCGCGAGGTGCCGCAGACCTCGCGCGCCCTGGTGCCCGTGGTGTTCAACAAGCATGTGCTCGACGAGCACCAGATGGGCTTTGCCGCCGGCGAGCTGGTCGCCCACGTCAACTACATGATCGTCGAGGGCCGGCTGACCGCCGAGACGAAGGACGGCGTGCTGCAGTTTCGGACGACGTAGACGTTATCGTCATGGCCGGGCTTGTCCCGGCCATCCACGTTCTTCCACGCGAGAGAACGAGGTCGTGGATGCCCGGGACAAGCCCGGGTATGGCGAGTCTGTGGAACCATCTCACTTCATGTTCGCGATCGCGTGCAGCGCCGCGATGTAGCCGAACGGGCCCAGGCCGCAGATCACGCCGGTCGCCACGAACGAGATCCTGGAGTGGCGGTGATATTCGTCGCGGGCGTGGATGTTGGAGATGTGGACTTCCAGCACCGGGCCCTCGAACGTCTTGATCGCGTCCATGATGGCGACCGAGGTGAATGAGAAGCCGGCTGGGTTGATGACGATGGCGTCGGCATCCTGCCGCGACGACTGGATCAGGTCGACGAGGACGCCTTCATGGTTGGACTGGTGGAAGGTAAGCTCGAGGCCGAGCTTGGCTGCGGCGTCCGTGCAGCTCGCGTTGATCTCCGCGAGCGTCGTCGTGCCATAGATATGCGGCTCGCGGATGCCGAGCATATTGAGGTTGGGACCGTTGAGGATCATGACACGTTTCATCGGGCGTCCTTTCGCATGAGCTTGGCGAGCACCGCTCCGCGCCCGGACGAAAACAAGACGGCGGGATCGGCGCGACCAGCTCGGCCATCATGGACGCAGGGCGCCCCATGGACAAAATGTCCAAGCCGGCTGCGGCGGTCTGCGGCTGTCGCAGGGGCCGCCATCCGCGGCGGCGGAACGCGTTAGGCGTTTGATCCACATCAACTATCGCCTGCGAGACGCCGCTATCAATATACCCGCGCGCCTCGCACCAAATGTGTGCTGGCGCATAGACATTGGAGCTGGAAAAGCTCTAAAAATGGGTGGCCGCCTTGGCCGGGTTCCGTTGCAGGTTTTGCCGATGGATTACAAGCAGTTCTTCGATTCCGCCCTCGATCGTCTCCACGCCGAGCGACGCTACCGCGTGTTCGCAGACCTCGAGCGCACCGCCGGCCGATTCCCGCACGCGGTCTGGCACTCGCCCAAGGGCAAGCGCGACGTCGTGATCTGGTGCTCCAACGATTATCTCGGCATGGGCCAGCACCCGAAGGTGGTCGGCGCCATGGTCGAAACCGCAACGCGCGTCGGCACCGGGGCCGGCGGCACCCGCAACATCGCCGGCACGCATCATCCGCTGGTCCAGCTCGAGGCCGAGCTCGCCGATCTCCACGGCAAGGAAGCCGCGCTGCTGTTCACCTCGGGCTATGTCTCGAACCAGACCGGCATTCCGACCATCGCAAAGCTCATTCCGAACTGTCTCATTCTGTCGGACGAGCTCAACCACAATTCGATGATCGAGGGCATCCGCCAGTCGGGCTGCGAGCGGGTCGTGTTCCGCCACAACGACGTGGCGCATCTCGAGGAGCTGCTGAAAGCGGCCGACCCGAACCGTCCGAAGCTGATCATCTGCGAAAGCCTCTATTCCATGGACGGCGACGTCGCTCCGCTCGCCAAGATCTGCGATCTCGCCGAGAAGTACGGCGCGATGACCTATGTCGACGAGGTCCACGCGGTCGGCATGTACGGCCCGCGCGGCGGCGGCATCGCCGAGCGTGACGGCGTCATGCACCGCATCGACGTGCTCGAAGGCACCCTCGCCAAGGCGTTCGGCTGCCTCGGCGGCTACATCGCCGCCAACGGCCAGATCATCGATGCCGTGCGCTCCTATGCGCCGGGCTTCATCTTCACCACCGCGCTGCCGCCTGCGATCTGCTCGGCGGCGACCGCCGCGATCAAGCACCTGAAGGCCTCGAACTGGGAGCGCGAGCGCCACCAGGACCGCGCCGCCCGCGTCAAGGCGATCCTCAACGCCGCCGGCCTGCCCGTGATGTCGAGCGACACCCATATCGTGCCGCTGTTCGTCGGGGATCCCGAGAAGTGCAAGCAGGCATCCGATCTCCTGCTCCAGGAGCATGGCATCTACATCCAGCCGATCAACTACCCGACGGTCGCCAAGGGCAGTGAGCGGCTGCGCATCACGCCCTCGCCCTATCATGACGACGGCCTGATCGATCAGCTCGCCGAAGCTCTGCTGCAGGTGTGGGACCGCCTCGGCCTGCCGCTGCGCGCCAAGTCGCTGGCGGCGGAGTAGGTCTTTCTTACCCTCCCCTGGAGGGGTCCGGGACGAGCGTAGCTCGCCCGTGGGTCGCTACGCCTGCAGCGAAGCGGAATGCGTAGCGGGGTGGGGTGACGGTGTCTCCACATCCAATACTGCCCGAGTGGATAGATCACCCCACCCCGCTCGCGCTACGCGCGATCGACCCTCCCCCTCCAGGGGAGGGTAAGTCCCAGCATCCGCATTCCCACCTTAACGAAACCCCCGATTCCGGCTGCTGCCCGGCATTTCGCTGTCGCTTCGCCCCGTCCAACGCGCTAGATTTGCAGGGAAAATGAGCGCGGGCGCCGCCGGTGCCCAGGGAGACGCGTGCTCGCCATGCTGCACGATTGGGGCGTGATCGCCGCCGCCTTCGGCTATATCGGCTTTCTGTTCCTGGTGGCGAGCCATGGCGACCGCCGCTCGCCGGCCGGGCGCGGTCGTGCCCCCGGGCTGATCTATCCGCTGTCGCTGGCGATCTATTGCACGTCCTGGACCTTCTTCGGCTCGGTCGGCTTCGCCACCCGCACCTCGACGGACTTCCTCGCCATCTATGTCGGCCCGATCCTGATGATCGGGCTCGGGGCCGGCGTCCTGCGCCGCGTGATCCAGCTGGCGAAGGCCCACAACATCACCTCGATCGCCGACTTCATCGGGGCTCGCTACGGCAAGAGCCAGGCGGTAGCGGCGACCGTCGCCGGAATCGCGATCATCGGCTCGGTGCCCTACATCGCGCTTCAGCTCAAGGCGGTCGCCTCCTCGCTGGAGACGATCCTGAGCGAGGACCAAGCCTTCTCCCACATCCCGCTGATTGGCGACGTCGCGCTGATGGTGACGCTGGCGATGGCGGCCTTCGCCGTGCTGTTCGGCACCCGGCAGACCGACGCCACCGAGCACCAGCACGGCCTGATGCTGGCGGTCGCGACCGAATCCATCATCAAGCTGGTCGCCTTCCTCGCCGCCGGCATCTTCGTCACCTTCTGGATGTTCTCGCCGCAGGAGCTGATCGAGCGTGCCATGAAGACGCCGGAGGCGGTGCGCGCGATCAACTACTCGCCCTCGATCGGCAACTTCCTCACCATGACGCTGCTGTCGCTGTGCGCGATCATGCTGCTGCCGCGCCAGTTCCACGTCAGCGTGGTCGAGAACTCCTCCGACGCCGAGGTCGGCCGCGCGCGCTGGCTGTTCCCGCTCTACCTCGTCGCCATCAATCTGTTCGTGATCCCGATCGCGCTTGCCGGCCTCGTCACCTTCCCGTTCGGCGCGGCCGAACCCGACATGTACGTGCTGGCGTTGCCGATGGAAGCCGGCGCGGATCTGCTCAGCGTCGTCGTGTTCGTCGGCGGCCTGTCCGCGGCCACCGCGATGGTGATCGTGGAATGCGTCGCGCTCTCCATCATGGTCTCGAACGACCTCGTGGTGCCCCTGGTGCTGCAGCGGCGGCCCGAGGGGCGCACCGGCGGCGCCGATTTCAGCAACTTCCTGCTGCGCTCGCGGCGGCTCGCGATCTTCGCCATCATGGTGATGGCCTATTTCTACTATCGCGCGCTCGGCAGCACCCAGCTCGCCGCCATCGGCCTGCTCTCCTTTGCCGCCATCGCACAGCTTGCTCCGAGCTTCTTCGGCGGATTGTTGTGGCGGCGCGCCACCGCGCGCGGCGCGATCGGCGGCATGCTGGTCGGCTTCGCGGTGTGGCTCTACACGCTGTTCATGCCGAGCTTCATGGACTCCTCGACCACGGGGATCCTGCTGCTCCAGCACGGCCCGTTCGGCATCGAGGCGCTGCGGCCGCAGGCGCTGTTCGGCGCCGACCTGCCGCCCCTGATGCACGGCGTCATCTGGTCGCTGTCGCTCAACATCCTGACCTATGTGCTGCTGTCGCTGGCGCGAAGGCCCTCGTCCATCGAGCTGCTGCAGGCCGACCTGTTCGTGCCCGATACGCTTGCGCCGATCTCCCCCAGCTTCCGCCGCTGGCGCACCACGGTCACCGTGCAGGACATCCAGACCACGGTGGCGCAATATCTCGGACCCGACCGTGCGCGGCACTCCTTCGAGGCCTTCTCCGCGCAGCGCAATCTGCGGCTCGAGCCGGGAGCTCCCGCCGATTTCGAGCTGTTGCAGCACGCCGAGCACCTGATCGCCTCCTCGATCGGAGCTGCCTCCTCCCGCCTCGTGATGTCGCTGCTGCTGCGCAAGCGCACCGTCTCGGCCAAAGCCGCGCTCAAGCTGCTCGACGATTCGCACGCGGCGCTGCATTTCAACCGCGAGATCCTGCAGACCGCGCTGAACCACGTGCGCCAGGGCATCGCGGTGTTCGATGCCGACCTGCAGCTGATCTGCTCCAACCGGCAGTTCGGCGATCTCCTCAATGTCCCCCCGCACATCGTCCAGTTCGGCACGCCGCTGCGCGAGATCCTGGAATTCATGGACGCGAGCGATCCGGACCGTCAGGCCAACAGCGAGGCGATGATCGAGCAGCGGCTCGCGGCCTACACCACCGACAGCGAGCCGTATCTCGAACGCCTGCCGGAACGCCACATGGTGATCGAGGTGCTCACCAACCGCATGCCGGGCGGCGGCTTCGTCATCACCTTCACCGACGTCACGCCGAGCTTCGAGGCGGCCGAAGCGCTGGAGCGCGCCAACGCCACGCTGGAGAAGCGCGTGCGCGACCGCACCGAGGAGCTGACGCGGCTGAATTCCGAGCTCGCTTTGGCCAAGAGCGCGGCGGAAGACGCCAGCATCTCCAAGACCCGCTTCCTCGCCGCCGCCAGCCACGACATCCTCCAGCCGCTGAACGCGGCCCGGCTCTATGTCACCAGCCTGGTCGAGCGCCAGCACAACGGCGAGGAGACGCGGCTGGTCGAGAACATCGACGAATCGCTGCAGGCTATCGAGGAGATCCTCGGCGCGCTGCTGGACATCTCCCGGCTGGACGCCGGCGCGATGACGACCTCGATCTCGAGCTTCAAGATGGCCGATCTGATGCGCTCGCTGGAGATCGAGTTCGCGCCGATCGCGCGGGCCAAGGGCCTCGAGCTCGTCTTCGTGCCCTGCTCGCTGCCGGTCGAATCGGATCGGCTCCTGCTGCGCCGCCTGCTGCAGAACCTGATCTCGAATGCCATCAAATACACCCCGCGCGGCCGCGTGCTGGTCGGCTGTCGCCGCCAGGGCACTTCGCTCAGGATCTGTGTCTACGACACCGGCGTCGGCATCCCGCCGGTCAAGCGCGGCGAGATCTTCAAGGAATTCCATCGCCTGGAGCAGGGGGCGCGGATCGCGCGCGGCCTCGGCCTCGGACTCTCGATCGTCGAACGGCTGGCGCGGGTGCTCAAGCACGGCATCGCCATCGACGGGACTGCAAGCGGCGGCTCGGTGTTCTCCGTGACGGTGCCGACGGCGAAGGCGATCACCCACACCGCCGCCGTGACCAGTGCGACGCCGCTGGCGCACACGCCGATCTCGGGCGCGCTGATCGTCTGCATCGAGAACGACGCGGCGATCCTCGACGGCATGCGGACGCTGCTGAAGGCGTGGGACGCCGAGGTGATCGCGGTCGCCGATCCCGAAGGCGCGATCGCGGCGATCGAAGCGGCTGGACGGCGCGTCACCGGCCTCTTAGTCGACTACCATCTCGATCGCGGCAACGGCATCGCCGCGATCCGCGAGATCCGCCGCCGTTTCGGCGACGGCATCCCCGCGATCCTGATCACCGCCGACCGCAGCCCCGCCGTGCAGGTCGCCGCACGCGACGAGAAGGTCGCCGTGCTCAACAAGCCGGTCAAGCCGGCCTCGCTCCGCGCCCTGCTCGGCCAGTGGCGCACGCAGCAGATGGTGGCGGCGGAGTGAGGCGCGCAATTGCGAGCGCCCGCCACGTGAACACTCCGTATCCCGGACAAGCCGGAACGCGCCAGCGTTGCGGCGCCGAGCCGGGACCCAGAGCGGCACGGCACTGCGCGGCGAGATGGGCCCCGGCTCTGCAGCGCACCGCACCGGACGATGCTTCGCATCGCCGGGGGACGCTGCGCTGTGTCCGGGCACGAGAGCTGAGATGAACAGCTCTCTCCGCGCCATTTGGCGCGTCAGAAATCCCACCGCGGTGCCGTAGGGTGGGCAAAGGCGCACTTGCGCCGTGCCCACGATCTCTCTCCATGAGCAACAAGGCGTGGGCACGCTGCGCTTTGCCCACCCTACGAGATCGCGGTTGTGGCAGGCAGCTCGAGTCGCAGACTGAAACCGGCATTCCCACGTGCAGACACGCCTTCGCGTTCTCGCGGCGCAATTCGCCCGAGTTTTGCGCTCGCGTCACGCCCTCTTGGAGAAAGGGCGCAGGGAAGGCCGGGTGCTGACCGGCACCCGCGGTCCGCTGCGCGAAATGCACACGCAGGAAGAACCGCACAGCAGCATACAGGTGTGGCCAATCACTCGGCCTTCCCTGCGCGATGGTCGGACGGCTTATGCCGTGCTCTCCCGGGAGCCGAACTTTCCCTCTGGCCTCCCTCGCCTCACGGAAGTCGCCGATATGGCACCGGTTGGCGCCATGTCGCCTCCGCAAGGCTTGACCGTAGCAACGACGGCCAGGACCACACGGTTTTGCCGTACGCACACAGCGCCGTTCGTACAACGCGGCTTGCGAGAGAGCTCACGGGGATCGGCTCAATCCATCACCCCGCCCTGCGTCTCGCATCCGCGACGGCGCCAATGCGTCCACCGCAGCCTGATCCGCGGCTCGTGACGACGTACGACCGCCCCTCTTCGCAGGATCAGAGTGGCCGACACCTACGACAAATCCGAATTTCGGTCAAACAGAATCTTTTGTCTCGGCCGGTTGACCCAGCTGTTGCTGTTTTGCCCGCCGGACCACGCTAGAGGTTGGGTGGCTTGGGCGGTGTAGCGCCGAAACGTGCGCGCTGCGGATGGCGGAATATTTGCCGGCCGAGGTCCGTTTCAGGGCGCCAGCCGCGTGAAGACGTAGTCGCGGCTCCTCGCGCGGGCTTCGTGACAGCCCCAGCAGGCGCGGTGCTGGGCCTCGTCGACCGGCTTGCCGTTGACGAAGCGGCCAAAGCCCCAGCCGCCGGTTGCGGCATATTTCTTGGAATCCTTGACCATCACCTGGACCGTGGTGGCGGCGCCGGGAATCGTCGCTGATGCAAACTCGGGCGATTGCTTCCGCTTCCAGGCGCGCTTGACCAGGATGGTGCCGTCGGGGAATGGAAGCTTGCCGGCCTGATAGGCGTCGATTGCGGTCTGGTTGCCGACAACGGCGCGAAGCTCGTCGAGCGGCGCGGCCTCTTGGGCCGGTGCGATGAGTTCCCATTGCTTGTAACCCGACGGAATGGTGACGCCGAAGATCGGCGAGGCCTCGACCGTGCCAGGTCCCTCGGCAAGAGCGATCGAGACCAGATATGGCACGCAAGTCAGGAGAACGACCAGAAGCAGCACAGCCAGCGTGATCGCCGCGGCATAGGATCTCTTGTTCTTTTCGGATTCGATCGGCGTCATGAGATTTCTTCAGGCTGGGAGGACGACACATCCCCGGTCCAGCCACGCTGGACCGAGGCATCGCATGAATGATCAGGCGCCGTCGGCGTCGATGACGGCCTTGGCAAAGGCTTGCGGCGCTTCCTGCGGCAGATTGTGACCGATGCCGCCGGTGATCAGCCGAAACTCGTACCGGCCTGAAAACTTCTTGGCATAGGCGCTGGGGTCAGGATGCGGCGCGCCATTGGCGTCGCCTTCCATCGTGATCGTCGGCACATCGATGACGGGAGCCACCGCCAGCTTCTTTTCGAGCTGCTCATATCTCGCTTCGCCCTGGGCGAGCCCGAGCCGCCAGCGGTAATTATGGATCGTGATCGCGACATGATCCTTGTTGTCCAGCGCCGCGGCGCTGCGGGCGAAGGTGGCGTCGTCGAACGTCCATTGCGGCGAGGCGAGCTTCCAGATCAGCTTGGCGAAATCGTGCGTGTACTTCTCGTATCCGGCGCGGCCGCGCTCGGTCGCGAAATAGTACTGATACCACCATTGCAGCTCCGCCTGCGGCGGCAACGGCATGTTGCCGGCGGCCTGGCTGGAGATCAGGTAACCGCTGACCGACACCAGCGCGCGGCAACGCTCCGGCCACAGCGCGGCGATGATGTCGGCGGTGCGTGCGCCCCAGTCGAAGCCGGCGATAACAGCCTTCTTGATATCGAGCTTGTCCATCAACGCGATGATGTCGGAGGCCATTGCAGCGGGCTCGCCGTTGCGCGGCGTCTCACCGGACAGGAAGTGCGTCGAGCCGTAACCGCGCAGATAGGGGATGATCACGCGATAGCCCGCTTTTGCCAGGATCGGCGCGACGTCGACGAAGGCGTGAATGTCGTAGGGCCAGCCATGCAGCAGGATCGCCACGGGACCATTCGAAGGACCAGCCTCGGCATACCCGACATTGAGGACGCCGGCGTCGATCTGCTTGATGGCGCCGAAGGACGCCTTCGATCCGAATGATCGCGGCGCTTCCGTCTCCGCGCGCACGAGGTCGATCGCGCCGAGGCCGGCGGCGATGGTTCCTGCGGCGATGCCGAAGAAGTTGCGGCGCTGATGGTCGATCATCTGCTTCATGATGTTGTTACCTTGTGGTGATGGGTGCTGGTGCGTCAGATCAGCGCGACCGTGACGTCGATGTTGCCGCGAACGGCCTTGGAGTAGGGACAGGTCTGATGCGCATCATCGACGATGCCACGCGCGATCTCAGGGTCGAGACCTGGCAGGCTGACATTGAGCCGTGCCCGGAGCGAATAGGCGCCGTCGTCGAGCACGAGATCGATCTCCGCATCGACAGCGCATTTCCTGGGAAGCTCGATCTTGCGCTTGCGGGCCGCGATCTCCATCGCGCCTTCGAAGCAGGCCGACCAGCCGGCGGCGAACAGTTGCTCGGGATTGGTGCCGATGCCTGCGCCGCCCGGCGGCGACAGCTTGACGTCAAGCCGGCCATCGGAGCTGCGCGACATGCCGCCGTGCCGCCCGCCGCTGGTGTGGGTCCTGGCCGTGTAGAGTGTCTGCGCCTGCGTCATGAAGCTCTCCTTGCCGTCACGCCACCGACTAGCAGTGGCCGCGACGGCACACCCGTTTGGACTTGTGAGAAATTGTGAGGTCGCATCTTGCCGGCGTCAGAAGGCCTGCATCCGCGGTCTGTTGGCGATGCAGGGACGGCCTTGCCCGATCGCGCTCATCTGGCTATCGGGTCCTGTCGAAAGGACCAGGATTTCGCCATGACCGAGCCGGCCGGAACCGCGACCGGAACATTGTCGTTCGGGCCATTCTCCGTGACGCCGCATGAAAGGCTGGTGATGCGCGACGGCGTCGCGTTGCCGCTCGGCGCGAAGGCCTTCGACACGCTGATGGCGCTGATGTCGCGCCCGAACCAGGTCGTCAGCAAATGGGACCTGATGACGTTGGTGTGGCCCGGCCTCACGGTCGAGGAGGCCAATCTGCGCTTTCACGTCGCAGCGCTTCGCAAGGCGCTCGGCGACGGCAAGGATGGCGCCCGCTACATCACGACGCTCTCCGGCCGCGGCTATTGCTTCGTGGCGCCGATCTCGCGCACAAATATCGCGCAGGCGCCGCGCCCCGCAGCGAGGCTGGAATTGCCGCCCGTGAAGCTGCCGAACCGCTTGCAGCGGATGGTCGGGCGCGAGGATGCGATCGCCGCGGTCTCCGACAAGCTCGTCGCCTCGCGCTTCGTCACGATTGCCGGCCCCGGCGGCGTCGGCAAGACGGCGGTCGCCGTAGCGATCGCGCACGATCTGCTCGAAACGTTCTCCGATGCCGCGCACTTTGTCGATCTGGGCGCGCTGAGCGATCCCGATCTCGTGATCACCTCGATCCTGCTGATGCTTGGTCTGCCGGCCGAGACCGAGGACCCCCTGCCCGCGCTGCTCGCGCATGTCAGGGACAAGCGGATGCTGCTGATCCTCGACAATTGCGAGCACGTCATCGCCACGGCCGCACCGCTGGCTGCGGAGATCTTCCACGCGGCGCCGCAGGTCCATATCCTCGCCACCAGCCGCGAAGCCCTGCGCGTCGAGGGCGAGCAGGTCTATCGGTTGGCCCCACTCGCCGTTCCGCCCGACAATTCCGGACTGACGGCCGCCGCAGCGCAGACCTATCCCGCACTTCAATTGTTCCTCGAACGTGCCACGGCCGGCGGCGCGCAAATCACGCTCGACGACGCAAATGCCGAGATCATCGCGCGGATCTGCCGCAAGCTCGACGGCATGGCGCTGGCGATCGAGCTCGCCGCCGGCCGGGTCGAAGCCTACGGCCTGGAGCAGACGGCCGCGCTGCTGGACGAGCGCCTCAATCTGCTCTGGCAAGGCCAGCGGACGGCGCCACCCCGGCAGAAGACATTGCAGGCCACGCTCCACTGGAGCTACGGATTGCTGTCGGATCTCGAACGCCTCGTGCTGCGCAGGCTTGCGGTCTTCGCCGGGCATTTCACCATCGACGCAGCGCTCGAGGTCGTGCCGGACCAGCGCGTCGATCATGCCCGTCTGTTCGACGCCATCGACGGTCTCGTTGCCAAATCGATGGTCGCGCCGCGACCGATCGGCGCCATGATGCGCTACCGTCTGCTCGACACGACGCGCGCTTACCTGCTCGAGATCGAACCTGATGACGCGGCGCTCGCTGCCCGCCACGCGACTTACTACCGGCGATGGCTGGAACAGGCCGGCATGACATGGGCCACGGTGCCGAGCCCGGACGAACGCGCGGCTCACTTCTCGGCACTTCACAACGTGCGCGCCGCGCTCGACTGGTGCTTCGGCGCGAACGGCGATCCCGGCATCGGCATTGCGCTCGCCGCCGCCGCGGCGCCGATCTTCCTGGCGATGTCCTTGCTGATCGAATGCCGGCGCTGGTCGGAACGCGCGCTGCTGGCGTTGGCGCCCTCCGCGCGCGGCAGCAGCGAAGAAATGCACATCCAGGCCGCCCTCGGGCTGACCTTGATGTTCACGCGCGGCGGCAGCGAAGCGGCGCGCGGCGCGTTGAGCCGGAGCCTTGCGATCGCCGAAGCGCATGGCGACGACATCAACCGGCTCCAGCTGCTCGGCCGCATGCATATCTTTCACGAGCGGATGGGCGAGTTCGACGCCGCGCTCGGTTACGCGCGAGAGAGCCTCGCGGTCGCGAGATCGCTGGGCGACCCCGCCTCGGTCGCCCTCGCCCATTCGCTCCTCGGCGTCTCGCTGCATCTGGCCGGCGAGCATCGCAGCGCGCGCGAGATGCTGGAGATCGCCTGGGAAGGACCCGGCACGGAACGGATCAGCACCGTCTACGGCTTCGATCATCGTAACCGGGCCGGCATCACGCTGGCCCGCGAGCTCTGGTTACAGGGCCGGCCCGCAGATGCGCGGCAACTGGCGCAGCAGACGGTCGCCGAGGCCGCGCAGATGGATCACCCGATCACGCTCTGTATCGCGCTGATCTGGGCGGTTTCGATCGACCTCTGGAGCGGAGACCTCGACGGCGCGGACGAGAACATCGACCGTTTCATCGCGCATGCCAATTCGCGCTCGATGGGCCCCTATCTCGCGGTCGGCCGGGGCGTCAAGGGCGAGCTCGCGATCCGGCGCGGCGACGCCGCCGGTGGCGTCGAGACCATCAGGACCTGCCTGCGCGAGCTGCACGATGCCGGCTACGAGCTGCTCACCACGACCTTCAACATCGCGCTGGTGCAGGGCTTGCTGGCGCTCGGGCAGATCGAGCAGAGCGCAGAGCTGATCGACGATGCGATCCGCCTCGTCGCGCGGAGCGGCGATCACCTCTATATGCCCGAGCTGCTGCGCATGAGGGCCAGCGTCTTGGCGGAGAAGCCGGAGCCGCGGATCGAGGACGCAGAGGCCAGCCTCATGCAATCGCTCGAACTCAGCCGCGCCAAAGGCGCGAAAGCCTGGGAGCTGCGAGCGGCAATCGATCTCGCCGGGCTCTTCGACGAACGCGGCCAGCACGAGCAAGCGAAGCGATTGCTGCGATCATCCCTCGACGGCTTTGCCGAAGGCTCCGAGACGGCGGACATCAGGGCTGCCGATGCGCTCCTGAAGAGGCTGTAGCAGGGGGTCAGCCCGTCGGCGTGCCCTGCCTCCACTGGCCGCCGGCGATCTTGGCGGCCGCGATCACGGCCTGGGTGCGGCTCTCGACGCCGAGCTTTTGCAGGATGGCCGAGACATGCGCCTTGATGGTGGCCTCGGAGACCCCGAGCTCATAGGCGATCTGCTTGTTGAGGAGACCCTCCGACAGCATCATGAGGACCCGGACCTGCTGCGGCGTCAGCGTCACCAGCCGGTCGCGCAGGCGCGTCATGTCGGGATCGCCAGCTGCGGACAGGTCGGTATCGGCCGGAACCCAGACGTCGCCTTCCATCACCTTGAGGATGGCGTCACGCAACGTCTCGACGCCGAAGCGCTTCGGAATGAAGCCGGACGCGCCGAAATCGAGCGAGCGGCGGATCGTGGCGCTGTCGTCGGAGGCCGAGACGATCACCACCGGAATCGCCGGATATTGTGCGCGCAGATAGATCAGGCCGGAAAAGCCGGAGATCCCGGGCATCGAGAGGTCGAGCAGGATCAGGTCGACGTCCGAGGACTGTTCCAGGAGCTTGGTCAGATCCTCGAACGATCCGGCTTCGTCGATTTGGGCCGAGGTCAGGACGCCGGCCACCGCCTGTCGCAGCGCGTCGCGGAACAGCGGATGGTCATCGGCGATGACGAGATGGGTCGATGGAGCGTTCATCGTTCTCTTGCTGTCGTTCGCAGGCCGGCGAACCGATCCCGGGGTGCGGCAATTCTTCCCCGAGCGGCCGTGGCATGCAAGTGCACATTATCCCTTTGCCGCAAAGGGGTTAATCCCGGAGCCCCCCTAACATCGCGCACCGGCGCCCGATACCGCGCATCAGCTGCGCGTCAGTGCGCAAGGCCGAAAGTCGTATTGGGGCGGGTTTCACGCCGATGTTACCTTATGGCCAAGACCTGGGTCGATCCGGCACGTCCGGACGTCCGGGGCGCGAGGGAAACGCATTTTTGGGGAGCGATCCAACATGACGACAGTGGCTGTGTCTGAAACACGCGCGGGAGGTATGACGAAGGACGAACGCTTCGTCATTCTCGCCTCCTCGCTCGGTACCGTCTTCGAATGGTACGACTTCTATCTCTACGGTTCGCTGGCCGGCATCATCGGCGCGCAGTTCTTCTCGGCCTATCCGCCGGCAACCCGCGATATCTTCGCGCTGCTGGCGTTTGCCGCGGGCTTCCTGGTCCGTCCGTTCGGCGCCATCGTGTTCGGCCGTGTCGGCGACATCGTCGGCCGCAAATACACCTTCCTCGTCACCATCCTGATCATGGGTCTGTCGACCTTCATCGTCGGCCTGCTGCCCAACGCGGCCACCATCGGCATCGCGGCTCCGATCATCCTGATCGTGCTGCGCCTCGCCCAGGGCCTGGCGCTCGGCGGTGAGTATGGCGGTGCGGCCACCTACGTCGCGGAACATGCGCCGAACGGCAAGCGCGGCTTCTACACCTCCTTCATCCAGACCACTGCAACTCTCGGCCTTTTCCTGTCGCTGCTGGTGATTCTGTTCACCCGCACCGCGCTCGGTGAGGCCGATTTCGCAGCGTGGGGCTGGCGCATTCCGTTCCTGGTCTCGGTGCTGCTGCTCGGCATCTCGGTCTGGATCCGGCTTCGCCTCAACGAATCACCGGTCTTCCAGAAGATGAAGGAAGAGGGAAAGAGCTCGAAGGCGCCGCTGACCGAAGCCTTCGGCAACTGGCAGAACGGCAAGCTCGTGCTGCTCGCGCTGCTCGGCGGCGTGATGGGCCAGGGCGTGGTCTGGTACACCGGCCAGTTCTACGCGCTGTTCTTCCTGCAATCGATCCTGAAGGTCGACGGCTACACCGCCAACCTGCTGATCGCCTGGTCGCTGCTGCTGGGCACCGGCTTCTTCATCGTGTTCGGCGCGCTCTCGGACAAGATCGGCCGCAAGCCGATCATCCTCGGCGGCTGCCTGATCGCGGCGCTGACCTTCTTCCCGATCTTCAAGATGATCACGTCCAACGCCAACCCGGCGCTGGAGAAGGCCATCGAGACGGTCAAGGTCGAAGTGGTGGCCGATCCCGCCGGCTGCGGCGATCTGTTCAATCCGGTCGGCACCCGCGTCTTCAGCGCGCCTTGCGACACCGCGCGCGCCTACCTGTCGCAATCGTCCGTCAGGTACACGACGGCGCCGGGTCCGGCCGGCTCGGGCGTGAAGGTCGTGGTCAACGGCAAGGACGTGCCCTACACCAACGCCAAGGACAGCAACCCGGCGGTTCTCGCCGCGGTGCAGGCGGCCGGCTATCCCAAGGCGGGTGACGCGGCCATCGTGAAGATGTCGCATCCGTTCGACATCTTCCGTCCGCAGGTGGCGGCGATCGTCGGCCTGCTCTTCATCCTGGTGCTGTTCGTCACCATGGTGTACGGCCCGATCGCGGCGATGCTGGTCGAACTGTTCCCGACCCGCATCCGCTACACCTCGATGTCGCTGCCCTACCACATTGGTAACGGCTGGTTCGGCGGCTTGTTGCCGGCGACCGCCTTCGCCATCGTGGCCTCGACCGGCGACATCTATGCCGGCCTCTGGTACCCGATCATCTTCGCCTCGATTACCGTCGTGATCGGCTTCCTCTTCCTGCCCGAGACCAAGGACGTCGACATCAAGGGCACCTGATCGAAAGCACCGATCTCAACCAGCACCAACCGGCCGCGGTCTCCGCGGCCGGTTTTGTTTTATGTCAGCTTTTGCTTTGTTTCTCGGCGCGAGCCGGCGGCCACCTGGCTCGAAAAACGCTCTACTGATTGCAGCCGACGAATTGCAGCACCACCTCGCGGCGGTGCGGGCGCTTGCGATGCTCTATCAGATAGATCGCCTGCCAGGTGCCGAGTGCGAGCCTGCCGTTCAGAACCGGGACCTGAAGCGAGGTCCCGGTCAACATCGTCTTGACGTGGGCCGGCATGTCGTCCGGTCCTTCGGTGTCGTGGGTCCAGCCGGCATTCTCCGGCGCGAGCCGGGACAGCGCCGTGGCGAGGTCGACGAGCACGGAAGGGTCGGCGTTCTCCTGGATCGTCAGCGAGGCCGAGGTATGGCGGATGAACAGCGTCAGGGCACCGTCGCGGGCGCCAACCTCGTCGATGAATCTTGCAGCTTCGCTGGTGAGATCGGTGAAGCCATGGCCCGATGTCTGCACCGTCAGCAGGGAGGATGAGATGGTGGTGACTTGCACCGTCGACGGCGCCGAGCGTGTGACGGATTTGGTGGATATCATGAAAGGTCCCTCAACTCGGAAAGCTGTCGTAGGGTAGGCAAAGCGAAGCGTGCCCACGTCTTTCCTCATCGTCGTATAGATTTCGTGGGCACGGCGCTTTGCGGCCTTTGCCCACCCTACGAGAGCTCAACGTGTCGAGGGCTTCAACGGGTCCTCAAATCCTCCCCGACACGTCCCTCTGCACGCGGTTGGCCATGTCGATCAGCCGCCGCCAGGCCTTTTCCAGAAACGACATCACGCGATCGACGTCCTGGTCGCTCGGCAGCGGAATCTCGATCTTGCGCTCGCCCTCGGCGCTCTCGGGTTCGGCGTTCCTGGGCTCGGCTTTCTTCAGCGGATCGGATTTCGGCAACGCCTCGTCGACCTTGCCCGACACCGTCGGCCCCGCCGCAAGCTGCCCCTTCAGCTTCTCGACCTCGGCCTGGAGCCTGCCGATCTCGGCGTCGAGCGCGGTCCGTTCGTCGGGCACCGCATAGCAGGCCCAGCCGGCGCCGTTCTTGGTGCAGGTCGAGACCGTGCCGGTGCGGGTGTCGAGCCGGAGCACGCCCTCAGGGATGGGCGTCATGCTGTAGCGACCGTTTTCGCCGTCGGGCGCAGATGGCGCAGCCATCAGACCCCCGCCGATCGCGATCGCCGCGGCGAACGCTGCCGCTGCAAGCCAGGATCCTGGGAAGGATGTTGTGGATGACATCACTGGTCTCATCGCGCTCTCCGCCACGACGCATGGGTGGCAATCCGATAAATTCTACACCCCGGCAAAGCGATCCGCCGCCCAAAATGCACACCGACATCAACGATCCCTGCGGCGTCTTCGATCCCGACAGCGCGTCGAAAGCGTGGCCGCAGCCGCCGATCCTGCGGCACGCTGCTGCGGTGCGGCGTCACGCTGTGTGCAGCGCTGCCGTTCGCGCCGATATTGTCAAATAAATCAGCTACATAACCGAAAGCGACGCAATCGTGACTTGGCTTGACTTGATTATAGGCCATCAGTATGGTCCGCGCGGCTTTTGAGGGTGGCGGGCGTAATTTCCATTCAGCCGCGGCGTTTCGGGTCTTTGTTGCATGACACAGGGCACGGGACACGGTGGGAATGGAGATCGCGATAGATCGTCCGAGGAAGCTGCGCTTTCCGAACGGCTCGGAAGTCTTGATCACAGGTTGTCCGAATTTCGCGACCGCCGGACCAAGACCGAGCAACCCGCAGGTGAAGGTGGAGACGGAGCGGCCAGAGCCTCGGCGATGGCGCTTGGTTTCCGACTATCCTCGGAGTTGATCGCCGGCGTCGCTGTCGGAGGGGGGATTGGCTGGGGCTTCGACCGCTTGCTGTCGACCTCGCCTTTCGGGTTTATCGTGTTCCTGTTGCTGGGCTTCGTCGCCGGCGTGGTGAATGTGGTGAGAACGGCAGGCGCGGGTCAGAACAGGCGCGGTGGATCTTAGCCGATCCGCACCAGCAGAGTGATCGTGCCGGTCTTGCCGGCACGGGCCGGCCCGGCCGGCAGACCGAGACCCGCCGGCATTGCCCGGCAGACCAAGAGATGCCGCGCTGATGAAAATCGATCCGATCCACCAGTTCAACATCGAGCCTCTCTTCACGCTGGGCCATATCGGCAATCACACGATCGCCTTCACCAATTCGTCGCTCTATATGCTGGTGGCGGTGGCCATCATCTCGATCCTGATGCTCGCCAGCGGCACCCAGCTGGTTCCCGGGCGCCTGCAGTCGATCGCCGAGATCTCCTACGAATTCGTCGCCTCGACCATCCGTTCGACGGCCGGCACGGAAGGCATGAAGTTCTTCCCGCTGATCTTCTCGCTGTTCATGTTCATCTGCGTCTCGAACCTGGTCGGCATCATCCCCTACACCTTCACGGTGTCGAGCCATCTGATCGTCACCGCAGCGCTGGCGCTGCTGGTGTTCTTCACGGTCCTGATCTACGGCCTCTACAAGAACGGCCTGAAGTTCTTCAAGATTTTCGTTCCCCACGGCGTCCCCATCTACATCCTGCCGCTGGTCATGTTCATCGAGATCCTGTCGTTCTTCCTGCGGCCGGTCTCCCACAGCGTCCGTCTCTTCGCCAACATGCTGGCCGGCCACATCGCGCTGAAGGTCTTCGCGGGCTTCGTCGCCATGCTCGGCTTCTCGCTTGGGGCGCTGGGCTGGGTCGGCGGCGTGCTGCCGCTCGCTCTCACGGTCGCGCTGACGTCGCTGGAGCTGCTGGTCGCGTTCCTGCAGGCCTACGTGTTCGCGATCCTGACCTGCATCTACCTCAACGACGCCATTCATCCGGGACACTGAACGGTCCGGGGAATTTCCACCCACCACCCAATCTTTCTTCCAAGGAGTCTAAAATGGATCCGGCAGCAGCAAAACTTATCGGCGCGGGCATCGCGTGCATCGGCATGGGCGGTGCGGGCGTCGGCGTGGGCGTGATCTTCGGCAACTACCTCGCCGCAGCCGTCCGCAACCCGTCGGCCGCTCAGGGCCAGTTCGGCAACCTGATCTTCGGCTTCGCCGTGACCGAAGCGCTCGGCATCTTCTCGCTGCTGATCGCGCTGTTGCTGCTGTTCGTTCCGCTCTGAGGACGACGTTTTTCGCGCCGTTCCAGTCCCTGGGACGGCGCGTGTGACAGCAACAGGAGAACTCCATGGCTGAGAGTCATGGCGGCGCAAAAGGTCCGGCGGGCGCTCATACCGAGGCTGACGGTGGTCACCACGGTGGCGGCTTTCCGCCGTTCGAGAGCAGCAGCTTCGCTTCACAGCTGGTGTCGCTCGCGATCTTCTTCGTCCTGCTTTACGTGATCGTGTCCAAGCTCGCTCTGCCACGCATCGGCGGTGCGATCGAGGCGCGTCAGAACAAGATCGAGGGTGACCTCGCCGAGGCGCAGAAGCTGAAGGATCAGTCCGAGGCGGCGCTGAAGGCCTACGAAAGCGAGCTCGCTGCGGCGCGCGCGCGGGCGCAGGCGATCGGCAACGAATCCCGCGACCAGGCCAATGCGCAGGCCGAGGCCGAGCGCAAGGCGCTGGAACAGCAATTGGCGGCCAAGCTTGCCGGGGCGGAGAAGACCATCGCCTCGACCCGCGCCACCGCCATGAGCAACGTCCGCGGCATCGCGGCCGATGCGGCCGGCCAGATCGTGCAGCAGCTGACCGGCGTCGTTCCCGACGCTGCCTCGGTCAATGCCGCGGTCGATGCGTCCCTGAAAGGTTAGTCGAGATGGTCTTCGAACCTGAATTTTGGGTCGCCGTCGCCTTCGTGATCCTGATGGTCGTGTTCGGCTATCTCGGGGTCTTCAAGACGGCGATGACCGCGCTCGATCATCGTGCCGCCCGCATCAAGGCCGAGCTCGACGACGCCCAGCGCCTCAAGCAGGAAGCCGCCAAGGTGCTTGCCGACTACAAGGCGCGCACCGCCTCGGCCGAACGCGAAGCCGCCGAGATCATCGCCAACGCCAGAAGCGAAGCCGAGCGCATCGCGACTGATGCCAAGGCGAAGATGGAAGACTTCGTGGCACGCCGGACCAAGACCGCGGAGAGCAAGATCGCGCTCGCCGAGGCCCAGGCGCTGGCCGATGTCCGCGCCGCAGCGGCGGAAGCCGCCGTCCAGGCCGCCTCGACGATCCTGTCGCAGTCGGTCAAGGGCCAGGTCGCCGACGATCTGCTCGCCAAGGGCATCAGCGAAGTCCGGCAGAAGCTGAACTGAGGGTCCTGCCTTCACCAATCAGAAAGCCGGCGCGATGAGCGCCGGCTTTTTTGTTTGGCGACACATCATCCACAAATGCGGCGTCATCACCCGCGAAGGCGGGTGATCCAGTATTCCAGAGGCAGTGGTGATTGAAGCGAGAAGCCGCGGCGTACTGGATTGCCCGCCTTCGCGGGCAATGACGGCTGAGATTGCCGCAACATCTTGCCCTATTTCTTCTTCCGCCCCTTCGGCTCGGGCGCGAGCGCCTGCGGGTCGAAGCCGACATAGAAAATGTAGTTGTCGGCGACCGCGGGGGCCGGCATCGGATAGGTCATATCCTCGATCACGAAGGTAAAGGGCACGCTGCCGCCCGGGGTCATGTCGACCGTGGTCCGGTAGGCCTTCGAGGCGATCACCTTCTCGCCGACGCCGCCCTGCACGACCGCGAAGCGCAGCGGCACCTCGACGGAGGCAGGCGCACCGGCGGGACCGGCGATGACGCGGCCCTGGATGCCGATCCGGGCCGTGATGCCGGCGCTGCTGCGGGCACATTCGCGCGCCATCTTGGTGATCGAGGCCTGGAAGCGAATGTCGTTGCCGACGGCCGGCTTGCCCGGGACGCCAACCGCGTAGGTCGAGGCTCCCGCGCGCACCGTCACCTGGGGGCAATCGAGCTCGTCTTCGGCCGGCTGGCCGGGCGCAGGCTTCGGCTCGGCCGGCTCGTCGGACTTGCCGCCGAACAGGCTCTTGAAGCGGTCGGTCAGAGACTGGGCCTTCACCGGCGGGACAGAGGCGAGCACTACCGACAATGCCAGCGCGATTCCCCCTCCCAGCCGCAACGCATTCCGCGATGACCGAAGCTGCTGCACCATCAACGCCTATACTCCAATGACAATTGTCCGGCCGATCGCGGTCCGGGGCATGCGGTTATATCGCCAAAATCGGCGAACCCAAGGCAGCAAAAAGGGGGACTTGGCCGCATGAATCGGGCCGCTCAGCCGCGGAAATCCTCGTGCAGGAGGCCGAACAGCAAATGATCCTGCCAGACCCCGTTGATGCAGAGATAGCGGCGGGCGAGCCCCTCGCGTGAGAAGCCGCACTTTTCCAGCACCCGGATCGACGGCGCATTGGTGGGGATGCAGGCGGCCTCGACCCGGTGCAGGTTGAGCTCGCCGAACAAGGTCGGCAGCAGCACCCGCAGCGCGGCCGTCATGTAGCCGCGATGGGCATGAGGCTGCCCCACCCAATAGCCGATGGTGCCGGCCTGCACGATGCCGCGGCGGACATTGGCCAGCGTGATGCCGCCGACCATGGCGCCGTCGAGCTCGCGGAAGATCAGAAAAGGATAGGAACGGTCCGCGGCGATGTCCTCGGAATAGCGGCGCAGACGGCGGCGGAAGCCCGAGCGGGTGAGATCGTCCGACGGCCAGATCGGCTCCCAGGGCGTCAGGTAGTCGCGGCTGGACTCGCGCAGATGAGCCCATTGCAGGAAGTCCGACATCTGCGGTGCGCGCAACAACAGCCCGTTGCCGCGCGGTGCGAGGGCGGCGGGTCCACTGGACGGCAGGCGAAAGAGGGCCATGGTGATGCTTCCGGGGGCGGGCGCCCTTGGGCGGCTCCTAGTGCAGCCGGGCCTTGGCGCGCGCCCGGGTCAATCCTTCCGCAAAAGCCACCGCCGTGTCCAGACCCCTGCCACTGCCCAATGCGACAACGGCAGGCCGGCTCCGCGACAACAGCGCGCGCGCCGCGTCCCGGGTCGATTCGACGCTGACGGCGTCGATCCGCCCGACCAGCTCCTCGACCGTCTGCGGCCGGCCATAGGCGAGGACGTGCCGGGCGAGCTGCTCGGCGCGGGAGGAGCAGCTCTCCAGCGCCATCAGCAGACCCGCCTTCATCTGCGCCTTGGCCCGCGCGATCTCGGCCTCGGTCAGGGTCTCCACCGAATCATTCATGATGTCGACCACGACCTCCATCATCTCCGGCGCATCGGCCGGATCGGTGCCGGTGTAGAGGCCGAAGAACCCGGTATCGGTATAGGGCGCATGGAACGAATAGATGGAGTAGCAGAGGCCGCGCTTCTCGCGCACCTCCTGGAACAGGCGCGAGGACATTCCGCCGCCGAGGACGTTGGTGAAGACCTGGAGGGAGAACAGCGACGGATCGTTCTGCGGCACGCCTTCCAGCGCCAGCGTCAGATGCGCCTGCTCCAGCTCGCGATGCACCACCTTGGCGCCGCCCTTGCCGAACTGGGCGGTCTGCGGCTTCGGGCCCGGCGCCGCCTCGAAACTGGCAAAGCGCTTCTCGGCCTCGGCGACCACCTGAGCGTGATCGACCGCGCCGGCCGCCGCCACCACCATGTCGGGCCCGCGATAATGCGTCGAGAGGTAGCCGCGCAGCATGTCGCGGTTGAAGCTGCGCAGCGTCTTGGCCGTGCCGAGCAGCGAGCGGCCCATCGGCTGGTCGGGGTAGCAGAGCTCGTTCAGATGCTCGAACACGACGTCGTCGGGCGTATCCTGCGCGGCTCCGATCTCCTGCACGATAACGTTCTTCTCGCGTTCCAGCTCGTCGGGCTCGAAGGCCGGATTGGCGAGGATGTCGGCGAGCACGTCGAGCGCGAGCGGCACGTCGGCCTTCAGCACCCGCGCGTAATAGGACGTGGTCTCGGTCGAGGTGCCGGCATTGAGGTCGCCGCCGACCGCCTCGATCTCCTCGACGATCTCGCGCGAGGAGCGCTTCGTGGTGCCCTTGAACGCCATGTGCTCGAGCAGATGGGAAATGCCGTGCTCGTTCGGCTTCTCGTCACGGCCGCCGACGCCGGCCCAGACGCCGAGCGCCGCGGTCTCGAGCTGGGGCATCTTGTCGGTGACGACGGTCAGGCCGGACGCAAGCTTGGAAATCTCGACGCTCATCCGGCAACTCCCTGCTTTGCAGCGCGGCTGACCGCCAGCACGAACCGCTCGACCTCGGCCTGATCGTTCTTCATCACCTTCATGTGTTCGGATTTGGTCATCAAACCGTCGAGCCAGGCCGGCAGTTGCGGCCGCTGGCCGCAGGCCGCTTCGACGGCGTCGGGGAATTTGGCCGGATGGGCGGTGGAGAGCACGATGCTCGGCACCCGCGTGTCCGTGGTGTCGCGGTCGGCGACCGCGAGCGCCACCGCCGTGTGGGGATCGACCAGCTCGCCTGCCTCGCGCCAGCCGGCGCGGATGGCGGCCGCGGTCTCGGTCTCGTCGGCGCGCCCGGCGTCGAACTCCTCGCGGATGGCGGCCAGCGTCGCATCGGGCAACACGAAACGCCCGGACTGCTTCAGCGACTCCATCAGGCGGCGCACGCCCGCCGCATCGCGCCGGCCGGCCTCGAACAGCAGCCGTTCGAAATTCGACGAGATCTGGATATCCATCGACGGCGACGCCGTCGCGTGCACCTCGCGCACCTCGTAGATTCCCGTCTTCAGCGTGCGCGCCAGGATGTCGTTGACGTTGGCGGCGATGCGCAGGGTCCGCACCGGCAATCCCATGCGCTTGGCGACGTAGCCGGCAAAGATATCGCCGAAATTGCCCGTCGGCACCACGAAATCCACCGCGCGCGCAGGCGCACCGACGGCAACGGCCGAGGTGAAATAATAGACCACCTGGGCGACGATGCGCGCCCAGTTGATGGAATTGACGCCGGAGAGCGAGGTCGCATCGCGGAAGCGATGGTTGTTGAACATCCCCTTCACGAGCGCCTGGCAATCGTCGAAATTGCCCTCGATGGCGAGTGCGTGGACGTTGGCCGCGCCCGTCGTCGTCATCATCCGCCGCTGCACCTCGGAGATGCGGCCGTGCGGAAACAGCACGATCAGGTCCACGTTCTCGAGGCCGGCGAAAGCCTCCACAGCGGCGCCGCCGGTATCGCCTGACGTCGCGACCACGATGGTGGTGCGCTGGCCGCGTTTGGCGAGCACATGGTCCATCAGCCGCGAGATGAGCTGCATCGCCACGTCCTTGAAGGCGAGCGTCGGACCGTGGAACAGCTCCAGCACGAACTGGTGCGGCGACATCTGCCGCAGCGGCACCACCGCCGGGTGGCGGAAGGTCGCGTAGGCCTCGTTCGCCATGCGGCCGAGCTCGGCGTCGGTGATCTCGCCGCCGGTGAAGGGACTGATCACGTCGACCGCAACCTCCCAATAGGGACGGCCGAAGAAGCCGGCGATAGTCTCGGTGGACAGCTGCGGCCAGATGGTCGGCACATACAGGCCGCCGTCGCGCGCTAGCCCGGTCAGCATCACGTCGCAGAAGCCGAGTTCGGGGGCTTCGCCCCGGGTCGAGATATAACGAGTCAAACTGCCCTCCAAAGGCCGGGCGGCCTGAGCCGCCCGTTAAGCCTTTGATTTTATGAAATTACTTGTTTGCGGCCAGAGGCTTTGCGCCACCATAAAGTGTTTTGTGGCATCAGGAAACCGCTTCCCGCCTCGACCCGGTCCAACGAAAAAGGGGCTGCGGTCGTGCCGCAACCCCTCTCTTGGAAGGTCTGTCGTTGATGTGTGCAGACCGGTTTGCCTATCGGGGTCACCGACCCGTCAAAACTGTTCGCGCAACCTTTCGTCGCCTGTCACGAAACCGTCAAGAGGCAAAACGGCGAGGGGCGAAAATGTTCCTATTTTTCCCGAGAAGGATCCGGCCCTTGGCGCCCGCAGCCAAGCGGCAGCGCGGCGCGTATTGCCGCTATTTCCTGAACTCTTGTATTTCCCGAACTCTTTGAGGTGCCGGGAACGAATGCCGTCTCCCCCCATTGGAATCGGCGGATAGGTGTCGGCGGTGTCCATGCATTGCCCGGCTGCACGCTGACACCGATCCGTTCCGCCGAACCGGCTGCGTCCTGGAGCGGCCGGTTCGGTGCGGGCCGCCAGTGCCCGGGCCGCCAGTGCCCGGGGCCGTCAGTGCCCAGGCCGTCAGCATCCGGACGTCAACTCATGCCGATTTCCACTGCGATCCTGATCAGGTCGGAATGGTTCTTGGCCCCCAGCTTCTGCTTGAGCAGGGAGGTGGTGTTGGCGACCGTCTTGTAGGAGATGCCGAGTGCCTCCGCGACTTCCACGATCTTGTCGCCGCGTCCGAGCAGGCGGAGAATCTCGAGCTCCCGCGGCGTCATCTGCGAGGCCGGGTTGGCCTTGATCGCCGCCCCCGAAAACGTCACGGCTTCCGCCAGTTGCGGTGAGATGAAATTGTCGCCCGCGACCACCTTGCGCACCGCTTTCAGCAGGATCCTGGGATCGTCGCCCTTGGAAACATAGCCTTGCGCGCCAAGCTCGACGGCCCGCACCACGAAGGCCGGATCGTCATTCATGCTGAACATGATGATCTTGGCGTCGGGATCGTCCTTGCGGATTCGCCGCATCAGCTCGAAGCCGGAGACATCGGGCAGGCTGATGTCGATCACCGCGACGTCCGGCCGCTTGCTGACATAGGCGCGATGGCCGGATTTGGCGTCCGTCGCCTCCTCGATGCGGATCGAATGGTCGGAAGCGAACAGGGTCCGGCAACCCGACAGCACCACGGGATGGTCGTCGACAATCAGGACCCGGGTCCCCGGCTTGGCAGTCTCTTGCATCGCGCGCTCTCTTGTTTCTGGATTCATAGACCGGCGGGAACAAATGGAAAGAGCAAATTCCGCCGATGCGCGTTAGAATTGACCTAATGTGGCAACGACTCTCGTTCAGAACGCAACTGTTTCTTCCGCTCGGCGCGAGTTTTCTGGCGGCGCTGATCCTGGGCGGCGTCCTGCTCCAGATATTCGCGACCAGCCAGCTCGCCGACGAGCACGAGCCCGCTCGACGTTCCATCCGAACCATCGCGGCCGCCCTCAACGACACATTGCGGGCCTCGGACAATCCGCAGAAGACGCTTGACGCCTTTGTCCGTTCCTTGGCCGGGTCCTCGGACATCCATTTCCGTTCCGTGGAAGGCGGTCTTGCGGCCTCGCCAAAGGACGCCGTGCGAGATCTGCAGGGGGTGCCGCGATGGTTTGTCGAGCTGCTCATGGTGCCGGAGACGGACGCTGCGGCTCCGGTGCTGATCGACGGCAGACGTATCGGCGATATCGTGTTCTTACCGGACCTGTCAGCCGACCTGTTCGAGAAGTGGATCGGCTTCCTGGCGCTGACCAGCCTCGTCGCCGTGCTGATGCTGCTCACGGGGATCATCGCCTACATCTTCGCGGGATCGGCGCTGCGACCGCTGCAGCATCTCGGCGAAGGCCTGACGCGGATGCGGCGCGGCGATTACGCAAAGCCGATCCCGGTCGGAGGGCCGCCGGAGATTCGGCGGAGCTGTACGGAAGCCAATGCGCTGGCTGCAACGCTTGCGCAATTGAGCCAGGACAATCGCGATCTGATGCATCGCCTGGTATCGCTCCAGGACGACGAGCGGCGCGATCTCGCCCGCGAGCTGCACGACGAGCTCGGGCCGCTGCTGTTCAGCATCCGCGCGGGCACGATCGCGCTGGTGGAGGCCGCGCCGTCGGCGGGAAATCTCGGCAACCCGGCCCAGCAAGTGCTGCAATCGGTCGAGGCACTCCAGCAGACCAACCGCCGCATCCTCGATCGGCTGCGGCCGCTCTACATCGAGGAGCTGGGCCTTGCGACCAGCGTGCAGACGCTGCTCCGGAATTTTCGCAAGCAGGCCCCCCACATCACCCTGACGGACACGATCGATCCGGAGCTCAACGTGATCGACGGAGCGCTGGCCCGGACCATCTATCGGGTGATCCAGGAGGCGCTGACCAACGTGCTGCGCCACGCCAAGGCCGGCGCCGCCCATGTCCAGGCGACCATCGCCGGCGAGAGTCTGATCATCGAGATCTCGGACGACGGTGGCGGTTTCCCCGCCGACAATGTCTTCGGCCGCGGCCTGACCGGCATGCACGAGCGCGTGCGCGCGCTCAGCGGATCGCTGTCATTGCTGCGGGTGGACGAGCGAACCTATGTGCGCTGCCGCCTTCCGGCCGAACCGACACGCGAGGCACCGGTCAACAGCTAACGCATGATCCTGACAAGTGCGCAGCGGTCTTCCGAAAAGATCATGCTCAACAATGGACCTAGCACGCGCAGCCGTGATGCGCGTGCTGCCGCGCCGGCTCGCACAGCGTGCTGTGGATCTTGCCTTCCGGACTGAAGCGAAACGAGGCGCGAATGCGCAGCGCGCCGGCGACGGAATATTCGAGGTCGACGCCATGCGGCATCGGGTGGATCTCCTCCAGGCCGAAACCCGCCAGCGAGAACGCGCTGAGCCGCGGCTGCCAATAGGCCTCGAGCTCGCTCCGGCCGCGGTAACACCGCGCGCCGTTGCACGTGCATTCGACCTGGGCGTCGTCGGCATAGAGGTCGAGCAAGGTCGTGAGGTCGCCGCTCCGGCAGGCGTCCACCCAGTCGACGACAATTCCCATCTGATCGAAATCGCTCACACCGCAATCCTGCCTGCCGCGAAAAACACCGGCGACTTAGGACCACACTCGTGAATGTGCGCTGAATAATAAACCCCGGGCGATACCGGGTTCCGGCGCGGAGCCGCCCGGCTCAGCCCTGTCGCCGGCCTCTGGCCCACACGGCGAAGGCGATCAGCACGGCGCCCGCGAGCAGGAACCAGGTGACGGCGTATTGCAGGTGGTCGTCCTTCAGATGCACGGCGAGCGGGCCCGGACGCGGAATGCCGTTCTCGGGCACCGGTTGCTCGAGATCGACGTAGAACGGCGCCACCGCGCCCCAGCCGAGCGCGCTGGCGATGGCCGGATGATCGCGCACGAACCACAGCCGCTTGTCGCGGTTCTCCGCGGGCGTCAGCCAGCCGGATGCCTCGGGAAAGCGCAGATAACCGGTGAGCACGACCGGCTGCCCGGTCACGAGCTTCTTCACCGCGCGATCCTCGACGCCGCGGTCCTGCATCGTGTTCTCGACGAAGCCCGCATCGATCACGACCGTCTCGCCGCTCGGAAGCCGCGCCGGCAGGAAGGCCCAGGTGCCGGGGCCGGAGGCGTCCTTGCGCACCGCCGAGCCTGACGAATAGACCATCGCATCCGGCAGAGCCGCGTAGGTCGCGGTGAAGCTGACGCGGCGAAACTCGTCGCGTGCGGGATTCAGCTTGGCCCAAAGCGCGGGCGGCGGCAGCGGGACCGGCGCTGTGGCCAGGCGCTCGGTGAGGGCCGCGACCAGCTCGTGCTTGGCGGTCCGTCGCTGCAACTGCCAGACCCCGAGTGCGACGAAGACGGCCGTCAGGAACAGCGTGAACAGCGCGAAGCCGGCCACGCGAGGCTTGCGCGCAGGCTGGTTCATTTCGCGCGGTCGACCAACCGGCCCGGCGCCGCCTTGTGGTGGAATTGCAGCGCGATCAGCAGCGACTTCATCGCACGCAGCGGCAGCAGCGTGGTGGCGAGGATCAGCGGCAACCACAGCACCGCATGCAGCCAGTACGGCGGCTGGTATTTGACCTCGACGATGAGCGCTGCAGCAACGACGATCCCGCCGGCCAGCATGATGATGAAGATCGCCGGACCGTCGCCGGTGTCGATGAAGGCGTAGTCGAGGCCGCAGTGGTCGCAGGCGGGCGCGAGCGTCAGGAAGCCTGCATAGAGCTTGCCCTGGCCGCAGCGCGGACATCGGCA
Source organism: Bradyrhizobium sp. WBOS07 (assembly GCF_024585165.1). NCBI lineage: Bacteria > Pseudomonadati > Pseudomonadota > Alphaproteobacteria > Hyphomicrobiales > Nitrobacteraceae > Bradyrhizobium > Bradyrhizobium sp. WBOS07. The sequence goes on along the minus strand of NZ_CP029008.1, from coordinate 1,758,710 downwards.
GGCAAGCCCGCGCAGCGCGCTCTGCAGGACGGTGGTTTCGGGCTCGGGTTTGCCGGCGGCGTCATTCATGATGGCGGACCCTATCACAGTTTTCGCCGAAACTTTCCGGCGGTCCAAAAGCGAAAGGGCGGCCCTGCGGCCGCCCTTTCTGGTTGATTCCTCGCGGCTCAGTGCGCGCCGGCCATGGTCGCGGCGCCGCGTCCCCAGACGTAGATGCACAGGAACAGAAATAGCCAGACCACGTCGACGAAGTGCCAGTACCAGGCGGCGAACTCGAAGCCGAGGTGCTGCTTCGGCGTGAAGTGGCCGGCATAGGCGCGGAACAGGCAGACCAGCAGGAAGATGGTGCCGACCAGAACATGGAAGCCGTGGAAGCCGGTCGCCATGAAGAAGGTCGCACCATAGACGTTGCCGGCGAAGGAGAACGCCGCGTGGCTGTACTCATAGGCCTGCACGCAGGTGAAGAGCGCGCCGAGCACGACGGTGAGGATCAGGCCGTACTTGAGGCCCTGGCGGTCGTTCTCGAGCAGCGCGTGGTGCGCCCAGGTCACCGTGGTGCCCGAGGTCAGCAGGATCAGCGTATTCAGGAGCGGCAGATGCCAGGGGTCGAAGGTTTCGATGCCCTTCGGCGGCCAGGTGCCGGGGACTGCGCAGGCGCCGGGCTGGGTGCCGAGGCCGCAGCCGAACACCGCGTCGCGGGTGGCGTGGACGGCGTCGGCCGGGAACAGCGCCGCGTTGAAATAGGCCCAGAACCAGGCGACGAAGAACATCACCTCCGAGGCGATGAACAGGATCATGCCGTAGCGGTGATGCAATTGCACGACGCGGGTGTGGTCGCCCTTGTACTGGGCTTCCTTCATCACGTCGGTCCACCAGCTCGCCATGGTGTAGAGCACGCCCACGGTGCCGACCCCGAACACGATCGGCGCGGCCGAGAACATGTGGTGCATCCAGGCGACCGCGCCGACCGCCATGATGAAAGCGGAAAGCGAGCCGACGAACGGCCAGGGAGAGGGATCGACCAGGTGATAGTCGTGATGCTTGGTGTGCGCCGTTGCCATTTGCGGTCTCTCTCCTCAATCCCGTGCCTGTCAGGCACTTATCCCCTTGCTTCCGATCCCCGCGGCACGAGCCCGGCGGTCAGAGATTTCCCTTGCGCTTGTCGCCTTCGCCCGATGCCAGCGGCTTCACCACGGGATCCTTCACCGGATAGAAGGTGTAGGACAGCGTGATGGTGCTCAGCGCGTCGTTCTCGTGATCGTCGGCGATTGACGGATCGACGTAGAACACCACCGGCATTTCCCGCTTCTCGCCCGGCGCCATGGTCTGCTCGGTGAAGCAGAAGCAGTTGATCTTCTGGAAATAGGAGCCGACCGTCAGCGGAGCGACGTTGTAGGCGGCCTGCGCGGCCGTGGTGCGCGCGGCCTGGTTGGTCACGGTATAGAAGACGGTCGTGACCTCGCCGATATTGACCTCGATCTCGTTCTGCTCCGGCTCGAACTTCCAGGGCAGGCCGGGCGCGACGTTGGAATCGAAGCGCACCGAGATCTTCCGCGCGATCGGCCCTGTGGCCGGCGCGGAGGTCGCGACCTGGGTCGTGCCGTTGAACCCGGTGGCGCGGCAGAACCAATTGTAGAACGGCACCGCCGCGTAGGAAGCGCCGACCATCAGCGCGACCACGCCGCCGCAGATCGAAGCAACCACCGCATCGCGTCCAAGCCCGCGGCGCTTGGTCAGCTTAAGATCGGCCGGCTTGCGATCGCCCGGCTTGGCGCTGTCCTGCGATATGGTCGGCTCCTGATTCATCGTCTACATCGGCCGCACGAGAACTGCCGGTCCCTTGACCATGGTGACGGCGAAGAACAGCACCACGAGCACGCCGAGCGCGAGTGCGATCGCGATCGAGCGCTGACGACGGCTCTTCTTCTGCGCCTCGGTGAGGACGATTCCGTCTGTCTCGGGTTTGTCGGCCATCGCTGTGATCATGCGCCCCCAACCATCGGAGCCAGCGCCCGGACCACGACCTCGACCAGCAGGGTCGCGAACAGTGCGAACAGATAGAGGATCGAGAAGGCAAACAGCTTGCGGGTCGCGCGCAGCGACTGGGCGCGCTCGCGGCGCAGATAGACGTTAATCGCGAGCACCAGCATGCCGGCCCCAAGGATCAGCGAAACGATGCCGTAGACGGCGTCGAAATAGCCGAGCGCCCAGGGTGCGGCGGCGACCGCGATCAGCACGATTGTGTAGAGCAGGATCTGGAGCCGCGTCGCATCGGGACCGGCAACGTTGGGCAACATCGGAATGCCGGCGCGCGCGTAGTCGTCGGAGCGGAACAGCGCCAGCGCCCAGAAATGCGGGGGGGTCCAGAAGAAGATGATGGCGAACAGCAGCAGCGGCTCGACGTCGACTGTGCCCGTGACGGCGGCCCAGGCCACCACCGGCGGCAGCGCGCCGGCGGCGCCGCCGATCACGATGTTCTGCGCGGTCCAGCGTTTCAGGCCCATCGTGTAGATCACGACGTAGAAGAAGATGGTGAAGGCGAGCAGGCTGCCCGCGATCCAGTTGACGAGGATGCCGAGCGTCATCACCGAGAAGAAGGACAGCGTCAGGCCGAATGCCATCGCCTCGGGGCGGGTGATGCGGCCGCGCGGGATCGGCCGGTTCGCCGTGCGCGACATCTTGGAGTCGATATCGCCCTCGAGCGCCATGTTGAGCGCGCCGGAGGCGCCGGCGCCGACGGCGATGCAGAGCAGCGAAGTGAACGCGAGCACGGGGTGGAAGTGTCCCGGCGCCATCGCCATCCCGACCAGCGCGGTGAAGATCACCAGCGACATCACCCGCGGCTTCAGCAGCGCGATGTAGTCGCCGACCTCCGCCTCGGAGATGCGCGGATTGATGTCGATGGCGTTCTGGTCGAGGACGGACACGAATTCAACTCGCTTCGTTGGAAGAGCCGCGGCGCCCGTCACGGGCGCCGCGGTGATCGCTTACTGCACGCGGGGCAGCACTTCGAACTGATGGAAGGGCGGCGGCGAGGGCAGCGTCCATTCCAGCGTGGTCGCGCCCGCACCCCACGGATTGTCGCCCGCCGGCACCTTCTTCATGAAGGCATCCACCACGCAGTACAGGAAGATCAGCACGCCGAAGCCGGAGATGTACGAGCCGAGCGACGAGACCAGGTTCCAGCCCGCGAACGCATCGGGATAGTCGACATAGCGGCGCGGCATGCCGGACAGGCCGAGGAAGTGCTGCGGGAAGAACACCAGGTTGACGCCGATGAAGGTGACCCAGAAGTGCGCCTTCGCGAGCCCTTCATTGTACATGTAGCCCGACATCTTCGGGAACCAGTAGTACCAGCCGGCGAAGATCGCGAACACCGCGCCGAGCGACAGCACGTAGTGGAAGTGCGCGACGACGTAGTAGGTCTCCTGCAGCACGCGGTCGACACCCGCGTTCGCCAACACGACGCCGGTGACGCCGCCGATCGTGAACAGGAAGATGAAGCCGACCGCCCAGATCATCGGAGCGCGGAATTCGATCGAGCCGCCCCACATCGTGGCGATCCACGAGAAGATCTTCACGCCGGTCGGAACCGCGATGACCATCGTCGCGGCGACGAAATAGGCCTGCGTCGCCGAGGACATGCCGACCGTGTACATGTGGTGCGCCCACACCACGAAGCCGATGCCGCCGATCGCGACCATGGCGTAGGCCATGCCGAGATAGCCGAACACGGGCTTGCGCGAGAAGGTCGAAACGATCTGGCTGATCATGCCGAAGCCGGGCAGGATCAGGATGTACACCTCGGGGTGGCCGAAGAACCAGAACAGATGCTGGAACAGCACCGGATCGCCGCCGCCGTCGGGCGCGAAGAAGGTCGTGCCGAAATTGCGGTCGGTGAGCAGCATGGTGATCGCGCCGGCGAGCACCGGCAGCGACAGCAGCAGCAGGAACACCGTCACCAGGATCGACCACACGAACAGCGGCATCTTGTGCAGGGTCATGCCCGGCGCACGCATGTTGAAGATCGTGGTGATGAAGTTGATGGCGCCGAGGATCGACGAGGCACCTGCCAGATGCAGCGACAGGATCGCGAAGTCGACGGCCGGGCCCGGATGGCCGGAGCTCGACAGCGGCACATACATGGTCCAGCCGGCGCCGACGCCGTTGGCACCCGGCTCGCCCTCGACGAAGGTCGACATCAGGAGCAGGGCGAAGGAGGCCGGCAGCAGCCAGAACGAGATGTTGTTCATGCGCGGGAACGCCATGTCCGGCGCGCCGATCATCAGCGGAACGAACCAGTTGCCGAAGCCGCCGATCATCGCGGGCATGACCATGAAGAAGATCATGATCAGGCCGTGCGAGGTCACGAACACGTTATAGGTGTGGGTCTCGTGGAAGACCTGCACGCCCGGATACATCAGCTCGGCACGGATCGCGATCGACATCGCGAGGCCAATGATGCCTGCGATGACCGCGAAGACCAGGTACATCGTGCCGATGTCCTTGTGGTTGGTCGAATAGACGTAGCGGCGCCATCCGGTCGGATGGGCGTGCTCGTCATGTCCGTGGGCGTGATCGCCGTGTGCCGCTGCGCTCGTTGCCATGTTCAAATCCTGCCTTGCGTCCCATTCGGACCTCCAGGAGGTCCCGCCCTTCTATCGCTTTCAGTGCCTCAAGCCGTCATCCGACGCTTACTGCGTCGGACCGGCCGCGGAGGCGTAGGTGCTGGCGCCGCCGCTCGCATATTTCTTCTTCGCCGCCTCGACCCAGGAGGCGAATTCCTGGTCGCTCACCACGCGCACGGCGATCGGCATGAAAGCGTGGTCCTTGCCGCACAATTCCGAGCACTGGCCGTAATACATGCCGGTCTTGGGAGCCTTGAACCAGGTCTCGTTCAGGCGGCCCGGAATGGCGTCGATCTTGACGCCGAAAGCCGGCACCGCGAAGGCATGGATGACGTCGGCGCCGGTGGTCTGGACGCGAATCACCTTGTTGACCGGCACCACCATCTCGTTGTCGACGCCGAGCAGACGGGGCTGCTTGTCCTGCGCCATCAGCGAGTCGAACTCGAACTTGCCGTTATCGGGATAGGCATAGGACCAGTACCACTGCTTGCCGGTCGCCTTGATGGTCAGATCCGCTTTCGGAATGTCGAGCTCCAGGAACAGCAGCCGGAACGACGGCACCGAGATGCCGACCAGGATCAGCACCGGAACGAGCGTCCAGGCCACCTCGATCAGCGTGTTGTGGGTGGTCCGCGACGGCACCGGATTGGCCCGCGCGTTGAACTTGACGACCACGACCACGAGCAGCGCCAGAACGAACAGCGTGATCAGCGTGATCAGCACGAACAGGAAGTTGTGGAACCAGACGATGTTGTCCATCACCGGAGAACCGGACTGCTGAAGCGTCCACTCCCACGGAGCCGGCTGCCCGACCTCGGCGAATGCCGCGCCGCCCGTCGCCAGCGTGACACCAGCCGCCACCACGGCGATGGTGGCCAATTCCAGCAGATGCTGGCCCACCCGACCCATCGACATCCTCATGCCGTTCGCGCTCCCCTTACGAAATCACCCCAAGTGCGCTCCCCTGCGTCCGGGCAACGCTTATTCGATCCGCCCGCCTGACAAACCGCCGCGCAAGAATACCTCTAAGAGGAATTCGGGCCAGATCGCTAGAACGCCGAAATCTAGCCTCTCAAACCATAATTCTTGATCTATCGCAATGCAGTCTTGCGCCTGATCTGCCAGCCATCACCCGCAGGATAATTCCTAGTAACATCGGACAAAAATACCGTTGGCCGGGATGCTGCCGCTTGACAGCGGAATTGCCCGCGTTAGGCACTGGCAGATGGCCGCGCAGGAACCTGATTCGTGCGGGCGGCGGCGGTGCGAGGCGGCGCGGAATTTGCTTGGCAATCGCCTTCAAGACGCCGTCATTCCCGTATCAGTCCGCCAGATGAGTCCGCCAAGCGCGAGCGAGGAAGGCGAGCGGAGGGACCGACCCGATGGGGTTTTCGATATCGATGGCAAGGCCGGCGACCAGGCAGCTTGACCGCCTCCCGATGCTGGCCACCCTGCTGGCTGCGCTCCTCCTTTTGGCGCTTCCCGACCTTGCCCATGCGCAGGGCGCGGTGCGCTCTGTCCATGGCGACTGGCAGATTCGCTGCGACACGCCGCCCGGCGCCCAGACCGAGCAATGCGCGCTGATCCAGAGCGTGGTGGCGGAAGACCGCTCCAATGCCGGCCTGACCGTGATCGTGCTGAAGACCGCCGACCAGAAAAGCCGCCTGATGCGCGTGGTAGCGCCGCTGGGTGTGCTGCTGCCCTCCGGCCTCGGCCTCAAGCTCGACAACCAGGACGTCGGCCGAGCCGGGTTCGTCCGCTGCCTTCCCAATGGCTGCGTCGCCGAGGTCGTCATGGACGACAAGCTGCTCGGCCAGCTCCGCACCGCCAAGACCGCCACCTTCATCATCTTCGAGACACCGGAAGAAGGCATCGGCTTCCCGCTCAGCCTGAACGGCCTCGGCGAGGGCTATGACAAGCTGCCGTAGGGCTAAGGCAGCTTAGTAAATCTCAAGGCATGCCGCGCCGTCATCGCCCTCGAAGGCGTGAATCGTCTCTGCGTGGCGGCGAAGAAGGTCCGCAATCACCACAGTCATTTGGTTGCCCGTCCGGAGCCAGATCACCTTGGGCGGAGAGCCCAGGAGAGCGGCCAGTTCGGCAAAATCGGCGTCCTGAGTCACGATCGCAAAGCCATTTGCCTTCGCGAACTCCCAGAGTGCACGGTCCGCGACCTCCGATAGCCCGTGAGACCGAACGTGACTGGATTGAGGAAACAGGTCGGCAACGATCTGGCAAAGCTTGAAGCTGAGATTCTGATCGAACAGCAGCCTCATATCGGCGCAGTCACCAATCGCCTCTCGCGGTCGGCGGCATAAGCCAGGCAGGCGCGGATATCGTCCTCGGTCAATTCAGGGAAGTCATCGAGGATCTGGGCATGGGACTGACCGGCAGCCAGCCAGCCGAGCACATCCGCCACGGCGATCCGCATGTGGCGGATGCATGGTCGCCCCCCACGCTTGCCGGGCTCGATCGAAATGATATCTCGGTAGTCCATAGCCATAGGTTAGCATTGATCCGCGCTGAATGCAGCATCGGCGCGGCATCCCGCCCCATCCTATCGTTTCCGTAATGTGACGCCCCGCCCCCTCGCGGAAGCGGTCCGAAACCATTATCTTGACTCACATCTTCCGCTAATGGATGGACGCATGACCAATCCTGCCACGACCTCCCTGCTCGACCGCGCCAATCTCGACCGCGACCAGGTCCGCCACGAGCTCGCGCGCGGGCTTTCCGGCGCCGACGACGGTGAGCTGTTCCTGGAGTACAGCCAGACCGAAGCGCTGATGTTCGACAATGGGCGGCTGAAGCAGGCGACCTACGACACCTCGCAAGGTTTTGGCCTGCGCGCGGTCAAGGATGATGCGGTCGGCTACGCCCACTCCTCCGACGTCTCGCTGCCGGCGCTGATGCGCGCTGCGGACGCGGTTGCGGCCGTGCGCGGCGGCTATTCCGGCAGTTTTGCCGCGCCGCCTCCGCACACCAATGTCCGGCTCTATGGCGACGACAATCCGCTCGACGCCCCCGGCTTCGAGACCAAGGTCAAGCTGCTCGCCGAAATCGACGCTTACCTGCGCGACAAGGATCCCAGGGTGCGGCAGGTCAGCGTCAGCCTCGGCGCGACCTGGCAGGTGGTCGAGATCCTGCGGCCGGACGGCGAGAGCTATCGCGACATCCGTCCGCTCGTCCGCGTCAACGTCTCCGTCGTGGCCGGCCAAGGCGACCGCCAGGAGAGCGGCAGCAAGGGTTATGGCGGCCGTGCCGGCTATGCCGAATTCATCGAGACGAGGTCCTGGCGCGACGCCGCCGACGGCGCGCTGCGCGAGGCGCTGGTCAATCTGGAATCGATTCCCGCCCCCGCCGGCGAGATGGACGTCGTGCTCGGGGCCGGCTGGCCCGGCGTGATGCTGCATGAAGCGGTCGGTCATGGCCTGGAAGGCGATTTCAACCGCAAGAAGACCTCTGCATTCGCCGGCCTGATGGGCCAGCAGGTCGCGGCCAAGGGCGTCACCGTGGTCGACGACGGCACCATCGCCTCGCGCCGCGGCTCGCTGTCGATCGACGACGAGGGCACGCCGACCAATCGCACCGTCCTGATCGAGGACGGCATCCTGGTCGGCTACATGCAGGACCGTCAGAACGCGCGGCTGATGAACATGAAGCCGACCGGCAACGGCCGCCGCCAGGGCTATGCCCATGTGCCGATGCCGCGCATGACCAATACCTACATGCTCGCGGGCGACCGCGATCCGGCCGAGATCCTCGCCTCGGTGAAGAACGGCGTCTTCGCCGCGAATTTCGGCGGCGGCCAGGTCGACATCACCTCGGGCAAGTACGTGTTCCAGTGCACCGAGGCCTACAAGATCGAGAACGGCAAGATCGGCGCGCCGCTGAAGGGCGCTATGCTGATCGGCAACGGGCCGACCGACCTGCATCGCATCCGCATGATCGGCAACGATCTCGCGCTCGATACCGGCATCGGCACCTGCGGCAAGAACGGCCAGGGCGTGCCCGTCGGCGTCGGCCAGCCGTCGCTGCTGATGGAGCGCATTACCGTGGGTGGAACCGGCGCATGAGCGTTGAAGAGAAGGTCACTGTCACTCCCAAGCGGAAAAGCAGCGGCTGGGCCGGACAGATCGCGCAGCTCGCCGGCATCGTCGCCGCGGTCTTCATCGCCAAGGGCGCGCTCGCCGAGCCGTTCTATGTGCCGTCGGGCTCGATGGAGCCGACGCTGCTGATCGGCGATGCACTGCTCGCCTCGAAATTCCCCTATGGCTACGGCAGCTCGTCGCTGCCGATCCAGATCAGCCTGCCCGAGACCGGCCGCGTGTTCGCCGAAACACCGAAGCTCGGCGACGTCGTCGTGTTCCGCTGGCCCGGCGATCGCTCGCAGGCCTGGGTCAAGCGCGTCGTGGGTCTTCCCGGCGATCGCATCCAGATGCGGCAGGGCCAGCTCTTCATCAACGACCGCCCCGCCGAGCTCAAGCCCGACGGTGTCGGCGCTGCCGAGGACGACAATGGCGGCAACGAGCCCGCCTACCGTTATGTCGAGACGCTGCCGAACGGCGTCTCACATCTGATCTTCAAGATGCGCGACAACGGCCCGCTCGACAACACACCGGAAGTGACGGTGCCGGCCGGTCACCTCTTCGTGCTCGGCGACAACCGCGACAATTCCTCCGACAGCCGCGTGTCGCTGCGCTCCGGCGGCGTCGGCCTGTTGCCGATCGACAATCTGATCGGCCGTGCGGATGCCGTGCTCGGCTCCTGGGATCTCGGCATGCGAAGCCAGCCGGTGTGGACCTGGCTGTCCGGCTTCCGGCTGGCGCGGTTCTTCACCGCCGTGCATTGATCCTCCTCGTCTCACGATGAACCGTGACGAATTCCTCGCACTCGCGCTGAGGAATCCCGTCAACGTCGCGATCATCGATGAACTCGATCGCCTCGCCCTTCCCGATGCCTGGTTGGTCTCGGGATGCCTGGTGCAGACTGTATGGAACGTGCTCACCGGCCGCGCGGTCGATTATGGCATCGCCGATTACGACGTGTTCTATTTTGATCCCGACACCTCGTGGGAGGCGGAGGACGCGGTCATCCGCGAGCTGGACGCGCGGCTGACGCAGCTCGGCGTCAAGGTCGAGACCCGCAACCAGGCCCGTGTGCATCTGTGGTACCCGGCCAAGCACGGCCTGCCCTATCCGCCCCTGACGCGCGCATCCGATGGCATCGACCGCTTCCTGACGCAGAACACGCAGATCGGCGTGAGACGCGGACGAGATAGCTACGAGGTCTACGCGCCGCACGGCTTTGACGACGTTGCGGCCCTGATCGCGCGGCCAAATCCAGGACCGAATTTCTCCGCGGCGAACTACGCGATGAAAGCCGCGCGATGGAAGGCGCTGTGGCCGGAGCTCACGGTGATCGCGCCGGCGTGAGATCTCGTAGGGTGGGCAAAGCGAAGCGTGCCCACGCGTCTATCGCCGCATCTGAAAGATCGTGGGCACGGCGCTTCGCGCCTTTGTCCACCCTACGACACCTCCCCTACCGCACCACGCCCGACGTGAAGCCCGCCTTGCGGCGCGGCGGCTTGATTTCCTTTTTCAGGAAGCAGCGCGCCTCGCGTCCGGTGTAGCCGGGGCGGGCATAGGTGAAGGCACGGCATTTGTTGTCGGCGGTGCACGCGGCCTTGCAGACCTCGACGCTCTCGCCGTTCTTCAGGTCGAAATTGCGCAGATCGCCGCCGGGGCGGTCGATCGACGTCTCCACGCCCTCGATCCTCGGCTCGATCACGCCGGCGCCGCGCACGCCGGAAATACAGCAGCTCTCCGGCACGCGCGCCGGCACGGTGTTCTTCAGCCAGCACACCGCAGAGCCGCCCTCGACGTCGGGATAGCTGAAACTCCACGAGCGGCAGCGGCGGTCGCGCTCGCACAGCAGCGCACAATCCTCCGGGTCGCCGGACGCAACCGGTGTGCTGAAATAGTCGCCGCCGGGGCGGTCGAACGCGGTCTGGGCGTGCGCCGGCACGCTCGCGAAAGCGAGCGTCAGCAGCGCGGCGCATGCCACGACCTTTGCCATAACGGCGCCGGACAGGCGGCCCTTCCCCATCGGAACAGCTTTCGAGTTATTGACGACGCTCAGGTTTTTCGGCCGGTCATTTGATCGCCGCAAACCTGTATGGGCGATGAACGGCTGAAAGCGCGGTCGTTGGTCTATGGTCTAGAAAGCGTATTCCGCGTAGGCGGGTTCCACCGAACCCTTCCAGGGACCGTTGAACTTGTCCAACATTTCCTCGGCCGGCGTCCGGCCGGAATCGATGATGCGGTCGAGCGGTTCCAGATGCCGCGTTTCGTCGCGGCCGAGCTGGTCGACCCGGGCCCGCCGGCGCAGGCCGGCATGCGCCAATACGAGGCATTCCTTGGCGATCTCGAACAGGTAGCGATCCTTGATCCGGGCCTTGAAGCCCATCCGCGGCACGTCGTCGCGCAGGGCCTGACGCTCGGGCGCGGTCCAGTGCTTGACGATCTCCCAGGCCGCATCGAGCGCGACGTCGTCATAGAGCAGCCCGACCCAGAACGCCGGCAGCGCCGGCAACCGGCCCCACGGACCGCCGTCGGAGCCGCGCATCTCGAGATAACGCTTGAGCCGCACTTCCGGGAAGATCGTCGAGAGATGATTGGCCCAGTCCGACAGTGTCGGACGCTCGCCGGGAAGGTTGTTGTTGCGGCCGTCGAAGAAGGCGCGGAACGAGGAGCCCGACACGTCGATGTAGTCCTCGTCGCGCTTGACGAAATACATGGGGACGTCGAGCGCGTAGTCGACGTAGCGCTCGAAGCCCATGCCGTCCTCGAACGCCCACGGCATCATGCCCGAACGGGCATTGTCGGTGTCGCGCCAGATCTCGGAGCGGAAGGAGAGGAAGCCGTTCGGCTTGCCTTCGGTGAACGGCGAATTGGCGAACAGCGCGGTTGCGACCGGCTGCAGCGCGAGCGACACGCGCAGCTTCTTGACCATGTCGGCTTCGGAGGAGAAGTCGAGATTGGTCTGCACCGTGCAGGTCCGGTACATCATGTCGAGGCCGTATTGGCCGACCTTCGGCATGTAATTGGTCATGATCTTGTAGCGGCCCTTGGGCATCATCGGGATCTCGGCGCGCGACCAGGACGGCGTCATGCCGAGGCCGAGAAAGCCGATGCCGAGCGGCGTTGCGATCTCGCGCACCTGCGCAAGATGCGCCATCAGCTCGCTCTGGGTCTGGTGCACGTTCTCGACCGGGGCGCCGGAGAGCTCGAACTGCCCGCCGGGCTCGAGCGAGATCGCTCCGCCGCCGGTGACGTCGTAGAGGCCGATGATGTTGCCCTTCTCCATGATCGGCTCCCAGCCGAGCAGGAGCTTCATGCCCTCGAGCAACGCACCGATGCCTCGCGCGCCTTCGTAAGGCACCGGACGGTGGCCTTCGAGCGTGAACGGCGTCTTCTCGTGCTCGGTGCCCATGCGGAATTCGGACGGGTCCTTGCAGCCGGCCTCGAACCACGCGACGAGCTCGTCGCGCGATTGCAGCGGCGTCATATCGATCTGGTCTCGCGCCATATCAAACTCTAATCAAAGGCGCTTCGGTCGAATGCGCGCGGGTGACGGGGATGGTCCGCGAACCCACCGGGCGCACGGACGAGCTGGTGTGCCGTGCGGTCATCGCGACGGCGCGTTTTCGTTGGCGTTGGCGACGGGCGGCAGTTTCATCTCGCCGCAGGAGCAGCCCAGGCGGTCGAGCAGATCGCTGAGCCTGACGGCATCGGCATCGGACAGCTTCGAACCGACATATTTCTCGATCGCGGCCGAATAGGCGCCCCACATCCGCTTCTGCAGCTCGCGGCCGGCTTCCGTGATCTCGATGAACTGGCCGCGCTTGTCGATCTTGCATTCGCGCCGCGAGGCGAGGCCCTCGTCGACCAGGCGGTCGATCAGGCGCGAGGTGGAATATTGCGGAATCAGCATCTGCCGTTCGAGCTCCACCGGCCGCAGCTCGCCCGACGGCGCCCGCGACAATTCGAGCAGCGCATCATACCAGGCCAGCGGCGGGAAACCGGCTCGCTTCAAGTCCTGCTCGACGCAATCGAGCACACGGCTCTGCACCCGCATCAGGCGGATCCAGGCAGCAGTCGCCTCGGTCGATGGTTTGCGTTTCATGGTCCCGCTCAAGCTCGTCGCTCGTCTCTTACCTCATTTGATGCAGCTGCATCAATCTTGACTATTTCAAGCAGTTGCATGTAATCGCTCTTTCGGCCGAACCAAGCTTCGAGAGGAGGAAATTCCATGAAACTGTACTATTCGCCCGGTGCCTGCTCGCTGTCCCCCCACATCGCGCTTCTGGAAGCCGGCCTCCCCTATGAGCTGGTCAAGGTGGATATCCGCGCCAAGAAGCTCGAAAATGGTGAGGATTATCTGAAGCTGAATCCCAAGGGCCAGGTCCCTGCGCTGGGCCTCGACAGCGGCGAGATCGTGACCGAAGGCCCGGTGATTGTCCAGATGATCGCCGATCAGGCCTCAAGCAAGGCGCTGGCGCCGGCCCGCGACAGTTCCGAGCGCTACAAGCTGCTTGAATGGCTCAACTTCCTCACCTCCGAGGTGCACAAGAGCTTCGGCCCGCTGTTCGCACCGGCTCTGAACGACGAGGCCAAGGCCTTCTTCAAAGACCGCGTCATGGGCAAGCTGAAATATATCGACAGCCAGCTCGCCGGCCGCGACTACCTCATGGGCAAGCAGTTCACGGTGGCCGACGGCTATCTCTTCACGATGCTGACCTGGGCGGACCGGATGAAGTTCGACTTCTCGGCGATGCCGAACCTTGCCGCCTACAAGACCCGCGTCGCGGCGCGGCCGCAGGTGCAGGAAGCACTGAAGAAGGAGGGGCTTGCCCAGGCGAAGTAAGGCGAGACCTGACAGACGGGATGATGGAAGAGCCGGATCGATGATCCGGCTCTTTCTGCTTGAACGGATGCGCAAGCCCGGATGTTCGAGAGGCCCGGGACATCAATTTTACGAGCATTGTCGGAGTTAACAATAATTCCGCGTGATGTGCGCGGTGGAGGTCAGCATTGTTGTGACAGCGATCCAGGTGGCTCAATTTCAGCCCTGTAGGCGATACGGACCTGCGAACCGGGAAGCTCTCGTGACAACCATATTCCTGCTCTTGCTCGCGAGCATGATCGCTGGATTATCGACGGGGCTCTTCTTCCGAGTCTGGACTCTCTTGTTGGTTTCGCCGGCGACCGCGCTCCTTGCTGCAACCGTGCTTCAGACCTCGGGCTTCGGATTCTGGACCGGAATCCCAATCGTCGTCGGCTGCCTGATTATCGGCCAGGTCGCCTATCTGGCGGCCTCGCTCTACGTGCACAGAGGCGAGCTGTCAGTGCAGGACGACATCGACGGCGACCCAGGCAAGCACGGCCAGCGCGACATCGACGACGAGAACGAGTAGAGCCAGGCCGGCCCACGACGGAATTTTCCGGCGCAGTCTGAAGAGCCTGCGGCGGGGCCGCGGCCACCCCATCAGAGACAGCGGGGCGTATCTTGCGGCAACGCCGGCTGCGCCGAGTTGAGACACCGTCGAGGTCATTACGGGACACTTTCAATGCTGATGGTCATCCGTTGGATCCGTCAGCAAAAGCGGTGCCACCGCGAAGCGAGCCGGCCTCGCCGACGACGCCGGATCAGGCCGCGCGCTCTTCTCCATGCGGCGATCGAAAGTAAAAAGGCCGGATCGATGATCCGGCCTTTCTTCTTCTGGGTAGCCCGGATGGAGCGCAAGCGTAATCCGGGGGCTCTCGCGACTTGAAAAACTGCTCCCGGATTTCGCTTGCGCTCCATCCGGGCTACAAGCGCGCCTTAAGCCGCGGCCTTCTTCGGCGCGAAGCGGCCGTAGAAGGTTTCGCCCTTCGCCGCCATCTCCTCGAGCAGCTTCGGCGGCGTGAACCGCGAGCCGTACTTCGCCTCGAGCTTGCGGCAGAGCTCGACGAACTTCTTCGTGCCCATGAAGTCGATGTAGGACAGCGTGCCGCCGGTGAACGGCGCGAAGCCGAAGCCGAGGATCGAGCCGACATCCGCCTCGCGCGGATCGGTGATGACGTGATCCTCGACGGTGCGCGCGGCTTCCACCGCCTGCACCACCAGGAAGCGCTGCTTCAGTTCCTCGACGTCGAGCGTGTCGGGGTCGAGCTGCTTCGGCTGCAAGGCCGAGAGGCCCGGCCACAGGCTCTTCTGGCCCTTGCCCTTCTCGGGATAGTCGTAGAAGCCCTTGCTGTTCTTGCGCCCGAGGCGGCCCTGCTTCTCGACCATCTCCACCATCAGCTTCTTCTGATCGGGATTGATGGCGTTAGGGCCGAGATCGGCCTCGGTCGCCTTCATGATCTTCAGGCCGAGGTCGAGCGCGACTTCATCCGACAGCGAGAGCGGGCCGACCGGCATGCCGGCCATCTTGGCGCAGTTCTCGATCATCGCCGGCGGCACGCCTTCGAGGAACATCTCGTTGCCTTCGGCGACGTAGCGGCCGACGCAGCGGTTGGCGAAGAAGCCTCTGGAGTCGTTGACCACGATCGGCGTCTTGCCGATCTGCCGGACGTAGTCGAGCGCGGCTGCGATCGCGAGATCACCGGTGTTCTTGCCCTTGATGATCTCGACCAGCATCATCTTCTCGACCGGCGAGAAGAAGTGGATGCCGACGAACTTGCCCTGGTCCTTGAAGCTCTCGGCCAGCGAGGTGATCGGCAGCGTCGAGGTGTTCGAGGCGAAGATCACGTCGGGCTTCAGATATTGCTGCGCCTTGGCGAAGGTCTCGGCCTTGACCTTGCGGTCCTCGAACACGGCCTCGATGACGAGGTCAACGTCCTTCAGAGCGGCATAGTCGGCGGTCGGCGTGATGCGCGCGAGCAGCGCTTCGGCATCCGCAGGCTTGGCGCGGCCCTTCTTGATCTGCTCCTCGATCACCTTCTGGGCATGCGCCTTGCCCTTGTCGGCGCTCTCCTGGTCGCGGTCGATCAGGACGACGTCGAGGCCGGCACGGGCCGAGACGTAGCCGACGCTGGCGCCCATGAAGCCGGCGCCGATCACGGCGATTTTCTTCACCTTGGTCGGCGGAACGTCTTTCGGACGGCGCGCACCCTTGTTGAGCTCCTGCATCGACAGGAACAGGCTGCGGATCATCGCGGCCGCTTCCTTCGAGCGCAGCACCGAGGTGAAGTAGCGCGACTCGACGCGAAGCGCGGCGTCGATCGGCAGCTGCAGGCCCTCATAGACGCAGCTCATGATCGCGCGCGCGGCGGGATAATTGTCGTAGGTCTCGCGGCGATAGATCGCGTTGCCGGCGGGGAACATCATCATGCCGGCCTTGGAGAACACCGGACCGCCGGGCAGCTTGAAGCCCTTCTCGTCCCAGGGCGCGACGGCCTTGCCGCCGCCCTTGATCCAGTCCTTGGCGGCCTTGATGAGATCGGCGGCCGGAACGATGGCGTGGATCAGGTTCAGCGCCTTGGCCTTGTCGACCGTGACAGGATCGCCCTTGAGCAGGATCGTCATCGCGTCCTGCGGCGGCACCAGGCGCGGCACGCGCTGCGTGCCGCCGGCGCCGGGGAACAGGCCGACCTTGACCTCGGGCAGGCCGAGACGGGTCTTGGGATTCTCCGCGGCGACGCGGTAATGGCAGCACAGCGTGATCTCGAAGCCGCCGCCGAGCGCGAGGCCGTTGATCGCGGCCGCCCACGGCTTGCCCGAGGTCTCGATCGAACGCAAAACCTGCGAGAAGCGGCGGCTCTGGTCGAACAGCATCTGGTTCGCCGCGGTCTCGCCCTGATCCTTGAAGACCTTCGCGTAGGCCTGGTTCATGCCTTCGAGCATCGAGAGGTCTGCGCCGGCGCAGAACGCTTCTTTCGCCGAGGTGATGACGACGCCCTTGACCGCGGCATCCGCCGTGGTCGCCTTGACGATGGCGTCGAGCTCGTTGGTCGAGGTCTCGTCGAGCACGTTCATGGAACGGCCCGGGATATCCCAGGTGACGAGCGCGATGCCGTCTGCGTCGGTCTCGACCTTGAAATTCTTGTACGACATGTTGGTTGCTCCTCGGTGCCGCAGCCGATCCCAGGCGCGGCGGTTGACGGGGTCTCGTAGGGTGGGTTAGCGAAGCGTAACCCACCAACTTTGTTGACGTGGCACGGTGGGTTACGCCTTCGGCTAACCCACCTACGGACCTACACCCGCTCGATGATGGTCGCGGTGCCCATGCCGCCGCCGATGCACAGCGTCACCAAGGCGGTGGACTTGTTGGTGCGCTCGAGCTCGTCGAGCACGGTGCCGAGGATCATCGCGCCGGTCGCCCCCAACGGATGGCCGAGCGCGATGGCACCGCCATTGACGTTGATCTTGGCGGGGTCGATGTCGAAAGCCTGGATGTAGCGCAGCACCACAGAGGCAAAGGCCTCGTTCAGCTCGAACAGGTCGATGTCCGACGTCTTCATGCCGGAGCGCGCGAACAGCTTCTCGGTGACGTCGACCGGACCGGTCAGCATCATGGCCGGCTCAGAGCCGATATTGGCGAAGGCGCGAATCTTCGCACGCGGCTTCAGCCCATACTTGCTGCCGGCTTCCTTGCTGCCGAGCAGTACGGCACCGGCGCCGTCGACGATGCCGGAGGAATTGCCGGCATGGTGCACGTAATTGACGCGCTCGATCTCGGGATGCGACTGAATTGCGACGCCGTCGAAGCCGCCCATCTGCGCCATCATCGTGAACGAGGGCTGCAGCTGCGCCAGCGACTGCATCGTCGTCGAGGGTCGCATGTGCTCGTCCTTGGCGAGAATGGTGAGACCGTTGATGTCCTTCACCGGCACCACGGACTTATTGAAGCGGCCCTCGTCCCAGGCCTTGGCCGCGCGCTGCTGGCTCTGCACGGCGTAGGCGTCGACGTCGTCACGCGAGAAGCCGTATTTGGTTGCGATCAGATCGGCCGAGACGCCCTGCGGCATGAAATAGGCTGGCACCGCCATCGACGGATCCATCGGCCAGGCGCCGCCGGAGGCGCCGATGCCGACGCGGCTCATGGATTCGGCGCCGCCGCCGATCACCAGCTCGTGCTGGCCGCTCATCACCTGCGCGGCGGCGAAGTTCACCGCATCGAGGCCGGAGGCGCAGAAACGGCTGATCTGCACGCCGGGCACGGCTTCGCCGAGACCGGCCTTCAGCGCGGCGAAACGCGCGATGTCGGATCCGGCTTCACCGACCGGGTCGACCACGCCGAGGATGACGTCGTCGACGGAATCTTCCGGAAGGTTGTTGCGGTCCTTCAGCGCCTTCAGCGGCACTGTGGCGAGTGCGAGCGCCGTGACTTCGTGCAGCGCGCCGTCCGCCTTGCCGCGGCCGCGCGGGGTGCGAACGTGGTCGTAAATGAATGCCTCAGGCATGACGCCCTCCTGGTGTGATGTTCGATGCGATTGGGAGCGGGCAGCGGAAGCAGGCTCAGAACGCTTCCGCCGGCAATTCCATGATGGTGGCGCAGCCGGCCTGGATGCGCGCGAGATTGGCCGCGGTCTCCGGCAGCATCCGCTCCATGAAGAAACGGCCGGTGACCAGCTTGGTCGAGAGATAGGGCGTCGCCCCGCTCTCGGCAATCTTGGCGTTCGTCACCTTGGCCATCTTCGCCCACATGTAGCCGAGCGCGACGAAGCCGAAGAGGTGCAGGTAATCGGTTGCGGCGGCTCCCGCATTGTCCGGTTTCGCCATCGCGTTCTGCATCAGCCAGGTCGTGGCTTGCTGGAGATGGCCGAGCGAGGTCGAGAGCGGGGTGATGAAGGGCTTCAGCGCCTCGTCGCCGCCGTTCTCCTTGGCGAAGGCCATGACCTCGCCGAAGAACGCCATGATGGCGCGGCCGCCGTCGCGCGGCAGCTTGCGGCCGACGAGGTCGAGCGCCTGGATGCCGTTGGCGCCCTCATAGATCATGGCGATGCGCGCGTCGCGCACGAACTGCTCCATGCCCTGCTCGGCGATGTAGCCGTGGCCGCCATACATCTGCTGCGCCTGCACCGCGTTGGCAAAGCCGTAATCGGTCAGGAAGCCCTTCAGCACCGGCGTCATCAGGCCCATGTGATCGTCCGCGGCCTGCCGGTCCTTGGGGTCTTCGGAGCGGTGGGCGACGTCGCTCTTCAGCGCGGTCCACATCACGAAGGCGCGCGCAGCCTCGTTGAAGGCGCGGATCGAGAGCAGCGTGCGGCGCACGTCGGGATGCACGATGATCGGGTCGGCCGGCTTGTCCGGCGCCTTGGCGCCGGTGAGCGAACGGCCCTGGATGCGCTCGCGGGCATAGGCGACCGCGTTCTGATAGGCCACCTCGGACTGCGCGAGACCCTGCACGGCGACGCCGAGGCGAGCCTCGTTCATCATCACGAACATGCCCTGCATGCCCTTGTTCTCTTCGCCGATCAGCCAGCCAGTGGCGTTGTCGTAGTTCATCACGCAGGTCGAATTGCCGTGGATGCCCATCTTGTGCTCGAGCGAGCCGCAGACGACGCCGTTGCGCGCACCCACCGAGCCGTCGGCATTGACCAGGAATTTCGGCACCACGAACAGCGAGACGCCCTTGATGCCGGCGGGCGCGCCCTCGATGCGAGCGAGCACGAGGTGGATGATGTTCTCGGCGAGGTCATGCTCGCCAGCGGAGATGAAGATCTTGGTGCCCGTGATCTTGAAGCTGCCATCGGCCTGCCGTACCGCCTTGGTGCGGAGCATGCCGAGGTCGGTGCCGCAATGCGGCTCGGTCAGGTTCATGGTGCCGGTCCATTCGCCCGCCACCATCTTCGGAACGTAGGTCTGCTTCTGCTCGGGCGAGCCGTGAACGATCAGCGCCGCGGTCGCGCCCATGGTGAGGCCGCCATACATCGAGAACGCCATGTTGGCGGAGATCTGGAATTCGTTGACGGCCTGCGAGAGCGTCACCGGCAGGCCCTGGCCGCCATATTCGGTCGGCGCCGACAGGCCGAGCCAGCCGCCCTCGGCGACCTGCTTGTACGCCTCCTTGAAGCCCTTCGGCGTGGTGACGCTGCCGTCATCGGCACGCTTGCAGCCTTCGAGATCGCCGACGCGGTTCAGCGGTTGCAATACCTCTTCGGCGAGCTTGGCGGCTTCGCCGAGGATGGCTTCGCGCACATCGCTCGAGGCGTCGGAGAAGCCGGCGAGATTGTCGTAGCGGTCGATCTGGAAGACGTCGTTGAGCAGGAAGTTCACGTCTTCGACGGGGGCTTTGTAGATCGGCATGGGGTTCTCCCGGCAATGGCCTTAGAAAGCGGTGATGTCAGTGATTCCTGCGAGGCAGCCTGGCCCGCGAGCTTAGCGGGTTCCGCAACCTCAGGGCAGGGTCATGATTGGGCGGCCAGCTGCTCCGCCATCAGGCGGTGCAGCATGTTGATCGCCTTGAGCGGACGCACCATCACCTTGAAATGGGTGATGCGTCCGTCGCTGTCGAAAGTGATGATGTCGACGCCGTTGATCTCGATGCCGTTGATCTCGATGCCGTCGATGACATTCCTGAATTCGAGCACGGCACCATTGTCGCTGCGCCATTCGCCGACATAGGTGAAGCCCGGGCCGCCGAGCACCTTCTCGGCACTGGAGAGGTATTTGAAGGTGATGTCGCGGCCGCGCTGCGGCGAGTGCACGACCGGGCTTTCGAACACGGCGTCGGGATGCAGCAGGTCCCAGAGCGCGGCGCGGTCATGGGACTTCATGTAGGCGTACCAGGAATCGAGGCCGGTCATTCGCAGCTGCCTCCCTAAAGGCCTGGACAAAATGTGCGAAAACAACCCCATGCACAGTAGCGTGGCGATTGATTTCGCTGGGTTTTTCGGATCGGATCTTGCGCCCGGCCCGATGTGTCCCGATATGCACATTGACGCATATGCGCCAATGCGCATAAAGTCAAGCATGATGGTCGAGGTTGAAACAAGGAGGCCGGCCATGGCGCTGGGCGACGCGATCCTCGCATGCCTGACGGAACGCCCGATGACAGGCTACGAGCTCGCCAAGACGTTCGATTCCTCGATCGGCTTCTTCTGGAAGGCCGACCATCAGCAGATCTACCGCGAGCTCTCCAAGCTGCGCGACCGCGGCCACATCCAGGGCCGCGAGGTCGTGCAATCGGGCAAGCCCAACAAGCTGGTTTATACGCTCACTCCGGAGGGGCGAACAGCGCTGCGGCACTGGGCCGCGCGGCCAAGCACGCCGGCCTCGACCAAGGACGACCTCCTGGTCCGCCTCCACGCCCTCGACAGCATCGACATCGAGCCGCTGCGCACCGACCTGATGGCGCGCCTGGAGCACCACCGCGACCGCCACGCCAATTACGAGCGCATCCTGAAGAAGCGCTTTCCCGACGGCACCGCCGAGGGCCGGCTCGACCTCGGCAATCTGCTGCTGCTCCGCCTCGGCGCCCGGCACGAGCAGATGGTCGCCGACTTCTGCGAGGAGGCGCTCGATGCGCTGTCGGCGATGAGCGGCAAGGCCACGGTGGTGCCGCTGGAGGAAGGCAAGCGCGAGGGGAAGGGCTGAGGCGCTGGCGCTAATCGAGGCCCTCGCCACACCGACGGTGTCATGCCCCGCGAAGGCGGGGCATCCAGTACCCCGAGCGGCGCGGCTGGAATCGAGCCGCCGCGGTGTACTGGATCGCCCGCCTTCGCGGGCGATGACGGCGAAGCGTGAGGCAACGACAGGTCGCAAAGGATACTGCTGCCCGGTTCCCCCGCCCAACTTTAAGACACCCGCGCCACGTTCCTTAACTCGTTATTTACCGTAACGGACAAAAGTCGGTTTTCGAGGCAGACGACCCGCGCCAAATTCGATTGTGTTTGCAACTGGCACGCGTGGGAAGGCTGGAGGCGTCGGGTGGGGCGCCGGAGTCGGAACCGGACAGAGTCATGAATTCGCGCGTATCGTGGAGTGTGGACGGCATCGATCCATCCGTCAGGGAGCGGGCCGAAGCTGCTGCGCGTCGCGCGGGCATGTCGCTGAACGATTGGCTGAACTCCACGCTCGGCGACACCGCGCCGCCGAACTTTCGCGGCCCATACGACCAGCGTCCGCAAGCCCCACAAGCCTCCCACATTCCGAGCCAGGAGAGCCGCGAAGTCGCCGACATCCACCAGCGGCTCGACGCGATCACCCAGCAGATCGAACGGATTTCAAAGCCGGCACCGCGTCAGGATTCGTCACGACCGGACGTCACGCGCGAGCAGGGCGTCGCACGCCAGCTCAACGACGCGATCTCGCGGCTCGATGCGCGGCTGTCGCAGATCTCCCGCCCGCAGCAGCCTCAGGCGCCGCGCCCGGCACCTGCGCCCTCGCCCGTCGAGACGCGCCAGCGCCAGGCCGATGCGGTCGAGCGCGCGGCAGCGCAGGTCTATCGCAACGCCCCACCCTTGAGCCCCGCCTCGTTCGACGTCGCCGTCGCCGAGATCACCGCGCGCCAGAGCGAGCTCGACGGTTTTGCGCCGCGGCAGATGCCGCCGCGCGCCGCGCCGTCGATTGCGCCTTCGGCTGCTCCTTATGCGCCCCCGATGGCGCCGGCCGCGCCTGCCTATGCGCCGCCGCCACCAGCGCCGGGGCCGGACTTCTCCTCGCTCGAGCGCCATCTGCTCAAGATCACGAGCCAGATCGAAGCGCTGCAGCGCCCCGACACTACCGAGCAGGCGATCAACGCTTTCCGCAGCGAGCTCGCCGAGATCCGGACCGCCATCACCGAGGCGATGCCGCGGCGCGCGATCGAATCGATCGAGAACGAGATCCGCTCGCTGCATCGGCGCATCGACGAGACGCGGTCCAACGGCACCGACGGCCAGGTGCTGTCGGGCATCGAGCATGCGCTGTCCGACATCAAGCAGGTGCTGCGCACGCTGACGCCGGCCGAGCAGCTCACCGGCTATGACGAGGCGATCCGCAATCTCGGCGCCAAGCTCGATCTGATCCTGCGCGCCAATGACGATCCCTCGACGGTGCACCAGCTCGAGAGCGCGATCGCGGCGCTGCGCGGCATCGTCTCCAACGTCGCCTCCAACGAAGCGCTGGCCCGCCTGTCCGAAGACGTGCAGCTGCTGTCCTCCAAGGTCGACCAGGTCACCCGCGCCTCCGGCCAGGGCGACAGCTTCGCAGTGCTGGAGCAGCGCATCGCCGCGCTCACCGCGGCGCTGGAAACCCGCGAGCGGCCGCAGCCGTCCGAAAGCACCGAGCATCTGGAAGCCGCGATCCGGGCGTTGTCGGACCGTTTCGACCGCATGCAGGTCGGCAACGATTCCGCCTCGACCTTCGCGCATCTGGAGCAGCGCGTCTCCTACCTGCTGGAGCGGATCGAAGCCGCCTCCGACCCGCGCAACGGCAATCTGAGCCGCGTCGAGGACGGGCTGCACGACATCCTCCGGCACCTGGAGCGGCAGCAGGCGACTTATTCCGCGCTGGCCGAGAGCCGCAATGCGGCCCCCGTCGATTCCGGAATGGTCGATCTGGTCAAGCGCGAGCTGTCCGACATCCGCTTCAGCCAGGCCGAGACCAACCGGAGCACCCAGGACTCGCTCGACGCCGTCCACAGCGCGCTCGGCCATGTCGTCGATCGCCTGTCCATGATCGAGGGCGACCTGCGCGCAGTGCGTACGGCGCCGCCGGCCGCTGCGCCGCAGCCGATGGCTGCTCCCATAGCTGCTCACATGGCCGCTCCCATGCCTGCTGCCATGGAGCCCCCGCCTGTCGCGCGCGAGCCGCGGCCGCAAGCGCAGCAGCCGAAATACGATCCCAAGCCCGAGCTGCCGAATCCCGCCGCGATGCAGGGCGCGCAGGCCGCCTTCGCCGCCGCGCCGCGTGAATTCCATGCCGCTGCTCCCGCCGCGCCGCCGCCGGTGCCGCCGGTTCCGCCGCGTGCGATCAGCGAGATCCTGGAGCCGCATACGGCGCCCGCCCGCGCCGCGCTCGCACCGGAATTGCCGCCGGATCATCCGCTCGAGCCGGGGACACGGCCAGGTGGACGCGCCGCCACGCCGTCGGAGCGCATCGCCGCCTCCGAGAGCGCGATCAGTGGCATTCCTGCCGCTGCGAAAGAGCCGGTCTCGTCGTCGAGCTTCATCGCGGCCGCCCGCCGCGCGGCCCAGGCCGCCGCCGCGCAGCCGGAGAAGCCGGCGCGCGGTGCCAAAGCCGGCGCCGATCGCGGCAAGGACAAGGGCAAGGACGGCAGCTCGACCATCAGCTCGAAGATCCGCTCGCTGCTGGTCGGCGCGAGCGTGGTTGTGATCGTGCTCGGCACCTTCAAGATGGCGATGAACCTGCTCGAGGGCAGCCCGCCGCCGGCGCCGCAGGCCATGGACAACACCTCCAGCCAGCCCGCGCCGCAGGCCCCGTCGCCACCGCCGGCGATCGAGAACAAGCCCGCGACGCCCGAGCAGGTCACGCCATCGATGACCTCGCCGACGCCGATCGGCCGGCAATCCCAGAACAATTCCGCGCCGGCGCCCGCTACCAATCCCGGCAACTCGGCCTCGGTCGAAATTCCGGCGGCGCCCGCCGCAGCGGTGCCGCCGCCGGCAAGCAGCGACATCACCGGCGCGCTGTCGGGCACGAGCCGCGCCAAGCTCGGCGTCATCCAGGTGCCGCCGAGCGAGAAGCTGCCCGACGGCATCGGCGGCCCCGCCTTGCGCAGCGCCGCGATGAAGGGCGATCCGACCGCGGCCTACGAGGTCGGCATGCGCTTTGCCGAAGGCAAGGGCGTTGCCACCAACTACGACGAAGCCGCCAAATGGTACGACCGCGCGGCACAGGCCGGCGTCGTGCCCGCGACCTTCCGCCTCGGCACGCTCTACGAGAAGGGCTTGGGCGTGAAGAAGGACGCCGACATCGCCCGCCGCTACTACACCCAGGCCGCCGAGCGCGGCAACGCCAAGGCGATGCACAATCTCGCGGTGCTCGATGCCGATGGCGGCGGACGCGGGGCCAATTACAAGAGCGCGGCGCAGTGGTTCCGGAAAGCGGCCGATCGCGGCGTCGCCGACAGCCAGTTCAACCTCGGCATCCTCTATGCCCGCGGCATCGGCGTCGAACAGAACCTCGCCGAGTCCTACAAATGGTTCAGCCTTGCGGCCGCGCAGGGCGATGCCGACGCCGCCGGCAAGCGCGACGACGTCGCCAAGCGGCTCGATCCGCAATCGCTCGCCGCCGCCAAGCTCGCGATCCAGACTTTTGCGGCCGAGCCGCAGCCGGACGATGCCGTCAATGTTCCGGCCCCGAACGGCGGCTGGGACAGCGCGCCGCAGGCGAGCGCCAAGCCGGCGCCGAAGCCGGTCGCGGCCAAGCGGTCGGCATCGGCCGCGCATTAAAGACCAATAGCTTTAGGCAGACAGAACAAGCCACGGGCTCGGTGCACCTCTCCCGCTTGCGGGCGGGGCTATCGCATATGGTGCGCAACGCCGTCGCGGCATCGGCAGTAGGCTCCCTCCCCCGCAAGCGGGAGAGGGAGCCTACTGCGATCGTGCTGTTCGCTTCAGCGGTCCCCGACAGAACGACCTGGTTGGCAGAGTTGACAGTGTCGCTCGCGATCGTCGGTGCAGCTGGCGCCTTGGTGTCGACAATGACCGCCACCGCAGCCGATGCCGCGCTGGTTTGACCCGACGAGTTGGTCGCGGTCGCCGTCAGCGTGTGCTTAGCATCGGTCAAGACCTTGGTGATATAGTCCCAGGTTCCGGTCGAGGTCGCGGTCGCCGTACCGATTTGCGTCGAACCGTCATAGACTTTCACGATGCTGCCAGCCGCGGCGGTGCCGTGCAGAGTGATCTGATTGGCGTCAGTGATGCCGTCGCCAGTCTTGCCCGTATCGGGCGACCAGGATGCGATGGCCGGCGCTGCCGGGACTTCGGGCGTTGAGGGGGGCGTCGTCGGAGACGACGTCTGCCATCCCGTGCCGAGTTCGTCGTTGTTCGTCAGGACGGGCGTGTTGTCCCTGAAGTAATAGTAACCCCACTTGCCCTGCCCGAGCTCGTTGTTGGTGAACAAGACGCCGGAAATCTTGTCGGTGCTGCTGAAGCTGCCATCGGAGTAAAGGGTATAGCCGCCCCCCGCAAGATAGTTGCCGTCCACCTGAATGTTGGAAACCGGACCGAAGTCATTATTGATCATCACGGCCGAGACGTAGCTGTTCTCGTTGATGACCGTGTTGTGCCGAATGACGACGTCTGAAACGCCGCCGTCGATCTCAATGCCATCGTAGTGCGGACCGCCCAAGGACGTGCCGAGACGCACATCCGGCGCATTCATATCATGGATATAATTGTCTTGGACGAGGCTCGAACCGGTGACGATAATACCGTTCTCCACGTCATGGATGTCGTTGCGCAGGAATGTGCCGGACCCGACGATGCCGTTCGCGCCATCTGGGCTACTTCCAACGTTTAAAATCTCGCTGTCCTTGACGACAGTTCCTGTAATGCCATCCTTGATCCAGATTCCTGTCCAATCGCTGGACGTGATGCGAGTATTCTGAATCGTGACGTTATCGGCCAGGACCGTAATGGTGCCTTTGACATCGAGAGCGTCGATTACGGCACCTGGTTGAGTGATAGTTACGTCGCCCGATGGAGTCAGGATAACGCCATCAGGAAGACCGGTGCTATTCGCGTCTGGAAATCCAGCAATTGCCATGTTTGTTCATCCCCTGAGCAATGCAGCGCAGACTGAGTTTCATGCGCATACTGATCGATACGTCGCGGCTCAGTCCAACTTGAGTTGGTCCTTTGCCGCCCCATCAGCCGCGTGTTCGAATTCGCACGCGCCTTTTTTGGGACGATTCATTGACCCGAGCATGGAGTTTTTTAATCTCGCAGCCGCAATTCCTGCCGCCGCCCAAATTAATATTATCGCCGAACTGAAAACTAATGATCAGGATTAAATTCTCGATCGAGCGCGTTATTTAAATGAGCGGCGACCTGCTGTGATGTCTGTCCATACTAATATTTGTTGCGACCTCACGTCGCCGGCCCTCGCTTCGCCAATCATCAGCGGCGTACTGCGCGCACCAGTCGGGGCCACCGCCCGGGGGGCGTTAGCCACACGGCCATGACGTCGCGGGCCCGACTCAATTGCAGCCGCGACCGCATGCCTGCAATTGCGTCGCCCATCCGCTGCCGGCAGAGCGAATCCGCTTCATTCTGATAGCTAATGGCTGGCAGGGACTAGAAAGAATGGCGATCCCGGGAAGACTCGAACTTCCGACCTACGGTTTAGGAAACCGTCGCTCTATCCGGCTGAGCTACGGGACCGCGGAACCCGCCGCACGGACGGGTTGCCTGGGTGTACATATCAAAGCGGCGGCGGGATCGGAAGCCCTCTGCCCGGACCAATGCGCAAGGACCGCGGCCCGGCCAGCTACGCCCTGATATTGTTGTCCTTCACCACCTTGCCCCAAGTGGCGACCTGCTTGTCGAAGAAGGTCTTGAAGGCGGCGCCGTCCTGGAGCAGCAGCGTCATGTGCTGCGTCTCCTTCAGCTGGGTGGCGGTCGCAGGCTGGCTCAGGGTCTCCTTGGACGCGGTCGCGAAGGCTGCGACGACGTCGGGCGGCGTGCCTGCGGGCGCGAAGATGCCCCACCAGGCCAGCGTCTCGAAATCGGGAAAGCCCGCCTCGATCGCGGTCTGAGTGTCAGGCAGGGCCGCCAGCCGCTCGCGGCCGAGCTGCAGGATCGGCCGCAGCATGTTGGTGCCGAGCTGGGCGGCGACCAGCGCCGCCGATCCCGCGATGAGATCGACATGACCGCCGAGCACGTCGTTCATCGCCGGCCCGCCGCCGCGATAGGGCACGTGGGTTATCTCGACCCCGGCCTTGCTGCCGAGCACCGTCATGGCGAGATGGCCGAGCGTGCCGATGCCGACCGAGGCGTATTTTACCGCGCCCGGCGTTGCCTTGCAGGCGGCCACGACGTCGGCAAAGCTCTTGTAGGGGCGGTCGGCGCCGGCCGCGATCACGTAGGGCGCGGTGCCGATCAGCAGCACCGGCATCAGCTCGCGCTCGACATCCAGCGGCGGCTTGTCGAGGATCGACGGGATCACCGCATGGGAATCGAACGTGACCAGGAAGGTCGAGCCGTCCGCCGGGCTCTTGGCGACCTGCGCCGCGCCGAGCGCCCCGGCAGCGCCCGACTTGTTCTCCACCACGACGATGCGATTGAGCTTGGTTTGCAGGCTGCTCTGCAGCAGCCGCGCCATCGCGTCGGTCGAGCCGCCCGGCGGGAACGGCACGACCAGCGTGATCTTGCTCCCTTGCGCCATCGCCGGCGTCATTGCGAGAATGGCCGGCGCGGCCAGGAGCGTGCGTCGTGTGATCGTCATGGTCCCCTCCCTTTGATTTCAGCGCCCGGCTTTTTTGCTCTTGACGCTGAAGCGTGATCCGGAAAAGCGTGCAACGGTTTTCCGACAAGATCATGCTCAAAACTAGCTTAAAGCGGGAAGCGCTTCAGCTCGTGCCGAAGCCCGACCCCGCTTTCTTGTATTCTGGCCGAGGCGGACTGAAAATGTCCAGCACCCGGGCCCCATCCGGGCCGGCGCGCATGGTGTGCGGCACGTTGCCAGGCGAGCGCCAGAAATCGCCCTTTTTCACCGGAATTTCCTCATCGCCCTGGACGCGGATGGCGGAGCCGTCCAGCAGCACGCCCCATTGCTCCTCGGGATGATGGTGCAGCGTGCCTTGCGCATGCGGCGCCAGCGTCACCACCGACAGCATCGCCTGCTCGCCGGAGAAGATGCGCGTGGTCACGCCGGCGGCGAGCTCGCGGAAGAGGCCGTCGCTGGGATCGTCGATGTTGTGGAATTCGTCCTTCTGGCTCACGCCATTCTCTCCTTCATGCTCGTTCGATCAGGACTTGCCGTAAGAGCCCTTGTAGTGGCCCTCGCGGATCGCCTTCAGGGT
The DNA here is from genome assembly GCF_024585165.1 of Bradyrhizobium sp. WBOS07. Lineage (NCBI taxonomy): Bacteria > Pseudomonadati > Pseudomonadota > Alphaproteobacteria > Hyphomicrobiales > Nitrobacteraceae > Bradyrhizobium > Bradyrhizobium sp. WBOS07. The sequence goes on along the minus strand of NZ_CP029008.1, from coordinate 1,730,126 downwards.
CTCCTCCTCGCGCGCGACCTGGGTCCGCACGGCTTGCAGCAGCGCCGCGGCCCCCGCGGCGGGAAACGACACCACGCCGTCCTCGTCGCCGACCACGATGTCGCCGGGCGCAATCACGCTGCCGCCGATCGACACGGGCACGTTGATCTCGCCCGGCCCGCTCTTGTAGGGACCACGATGGATCACGGCGCGGGCGTAGCAGGGAAAGTCATCGGCCGCGAACGCGGCGACGTCGCGAATGGCGCCGTCGATCACATAGCCTTCGGACTTTCGCCATTGCGCGATGTTCTTCATGATCTCGCCGACCAGCGCCCGCGTCTCGTCGCCGCCGCCATCGACCACGATGACGTCGCCGGGACCGACCAGCTCGAGCGCACGATGGATGGCGAGATTGTCGCCCGGACGGGTGCGCACGGTGAAGGCCGTGCCCACCAGCTTAGCCCCGCGATGATAGGGTTTCAGCCCGACCGCGCCCGGCAGCCGGGCCAGATTGTCTGAAATCACCGAGGTCGGCGCGTCCCGAAAACCCTCGATGATCTCGGCCGGCGGCTTCGGCACGCTGTTGGCGGCGATGGTGATCGTCATATCCCTTGGTCCTTCCTTCTTATTCGGCGGGCGCCCGCGTCTTCATCGGCCAAATCCGGAAAGCACGCCCTTCCTTCATCCACGCCGCGCGCTCGTCGCGCAACAATGTTCTGCGAACCTTGCCCGAATCATCGCGCGGCGGGACGCTGACAAACTCGAAGCTCTCGGGATGCTTGTAGCGGCTGAGCCGGTCCTTGAGAAAGTCCGCCATGCCGTCGGCGATGGCCTGGCCATTCGCATCGCCCTCCGGCTCGATGATGGCATGCACGCGCTGGCCCAATTCCGGATCGGGCAGTCCGACCACGACGCAGGAGCGCACGCCGGGAGCCTCGGAGACGGCGGCCTCGACCTCGGCCGGATAGATGTTGGCACCGCCGCGCAGCACCATGTCGGCGAGGCGATCACCGAGATAGAGATAGCCGTCCGCATCCAGCCGGCCGATGTCGCCGAGCGATTCCCAGCCGTCGGCACGACGCTTCGGCTCGGCGCCGAGATAGTGATAGGTCGCATCCTTACCGTCATTGTTGAGGAAATAGATCTCCCCGGTCTCGCCTGGCGCGACGTCGTTGCCGTCCTCGCCGATGATGCGCAGCTTCGCCATGTCGCCGATCTTGCCGACCGAGCCCTTGTGCGTCAGCCATTCCGCGCCGGAGATGATGCAGGCGCCCTGCCGCTCGGTGCCGCCATAGAGCTCCCAGATCCGCTCGGGTCCGAGCCAGCCGATCCAGTTCTCCTTCAGCCACGGCGGCATCGGCGCGGCCATGTGGAAGACGGTCTGCAGGCTCGACAGGTCGTAAGCGTTGCGCACGTGTTCTGGCAGCGCCCAGATCCGATGCATCATGGTCGGCACGAAATTGACCCATTGCACGCGCTCGCGCTCGATCTGCCGCAGCGTCTCCTCGGCGTCGAACCTGGCAAGACCGGTGAGCTTGCCGCCGGTGAACAGCGCGTAGTGCGACACGATGAACGGCGCGTTGTGATAGAGCGGGCCGGGATTGAGCAGCGAGACTCCGAAGGGGATGTTGAGCGGCGGCGGCGCGACCGTGTCGGTCACCGCCGGATGATGATCGAGGATCACTTTTGGCCGCCCGGTCGAGCCGCCCGAGGTCATCGCCTTCCAGTAGCGCGCCACCGGGGGATTGAGCGGCTCGTCCGAAAATCCCTCCGGCACGAAATCCCCCGGCAAACGGTTCGGCGCGTTCCAGTCGGCTTCGCCGCCGACCACCAGCGCTGGCTTGAGGATGTCGAGCACCGCGGCCGCTTCGCCGCGCGGCAGCCGCCACGATAGCGAGGTCGGCGTTGCCCCGCACTTCCACACCGCGAACGAGGTCTCGAAGAACGCATTGCCGTTCGGCAAGCCGATCGCAACGAAATCGCCGGGCTTGACGCCCTTGGCCGCGAACGCCCGCGCGCGCCGGTTGGCGCCGCGCTCGAGTTCGTCCCATGTCAGCGTGTCCTGCCCATGACGGACGGCGATCGTGCCATGTGGCTTGCGTTCAGCGTACCAGCGCGGCACGTCGGACAGGGGCAGCAGCATCGGGCGTTTCCATTTCGCGTTCTTGGTTCGTGTTATTTGGCGTCGCCTCGGGTGAGGCGCCCGCAAGGCGAAGTGTAGCAGCCGGCCGGCGCGGCGCTGTGACTCCTGCGCCACGTCAAGCACAAAATGTCAGCATCGCAGCCATGAAATTCCCGAGTTCCACGGGTGACAAGCCGGCGATAAAGAGGCAAAAATCCGACTCGACTCAGTTTGGGTTGAGTTTTGCAAGGAATGCTCTCGTAGAATGTCGTCCGTGATCGCATTGCGTCGTGCGGCGCTGTTTCCCGTAGCCATAGCAGGATTTTTTCTGCTGACGCTGCCGCATGCCCAGGCACAATGGTGGAAGCGCGCGCCAGTCGATTTCGAGGAATGCGCCGACGCCGCCGAGAAGGCTGCGACCAAGGCCGAGAAGACATCCGCGCTCGCCGATTGCAACGCCAAGTTCGCCGGGCGCCGCAAGCCCGGCGGCGGCTATTCCTATTACGACTTCCTGCAGGATCGCACCTTCGACATCGCCGGCCCCAATCCGACGCCGGAGGAACAGAAGAAGATCGACGAAGCCTACACCGCCTATCTCGCCAGGGAGCGCCGCAACAACGAAGCGGCGCAAGCGACCGCACGTCAGCAGCGCGAGCAGCAGGAGCAACAGGCCCGGCAGATCCAGCAGGTCGCATTGAGAACCGAGGTCGCCCGCGTGCCGGTGCCGGTCGAGCGGCCGAAGGTGCAGCAGACCGTCGGCCAGCGCAAGGGCGCGCCCTGCGCCAAGGGCTCCTTCTCCTGCGAATGGCCGCGGCTGTCGGAAAGCTTGAACGACCTGAAGAAGCTGTTCAGCCCGACCCCGAGCAAGCCTGCGAAGAAGAGCTGAAGCCGCAGACTTGTAGGGTGGGCAAAGGCGCGCAGCGCCGTGCCCACCATTGATTCATGATCGAGAGAGTTGGTGGGCACGCTTCGCTTTGCCCACCCTACGACAGGGTCGCACTTAGTTCGTGCGTTTCTTCTTGCGCTGCTTTGGTTTGGTCATCGGTGCATCCGCAGGCGCCACCGTCGTCGGCGAACTGCCCAACTGCGATCTGCTTTCCTGCAACCGCCTGTCATAGCCGGGAGAGTTCTGGACTGTTGGTGGCCGTGCATGGACGAGCGTCGCGGCGCCGCAGAACGTCGCCAGCGCCAGTCCCATCATCCAGTAACGCTTCATCGCACCTCTCCTCGTGCTCAAGTCCCGCCGCGGATCTGCTGCGGCGTCAGGCGCGGCGGTCCGTTGCCGGCCGCCTCGGCCTCCCTGATCAGCGCAACAATACGGCGCATCAGCGGCACCTCGACATGGTTTTGCTCGGCGAGCGCGATCACGGCGCCCTGGAGATAGTCGATCTCGGTCTTGCGGCCCTGTTTCAGGTCCTGCCACATCGAGGAGCGCGCCTCGGGATCTATCTTCATGGTCCGCCCCAGGATCGCGCTGAAGATCGCATCCGGCAGCCGCAGCAAGGTCGGAGACCAGCTCATCGGGATCGGCGTCGAAGACACCGGCGCGATGCCGGCGGCCTTCAGCGCGGCAAGTCCTTCCGCCATCTGGTCGGCGAACAGCCTGCGCCAGTCGCGGTTGGCCAATTGCGCGGCGAGCGGCATGTCGGAGAGCGCGCTGAGCGCGTTGTTCAGATTGATGATCAGCTTGCCCCATTGCACGCCGGTGATGTCAGCGCTTGCGCGCACGGCGAGGCCAGGCACCGTGAGCGCAGCGGCCGTGTTCGCGGCGTCCTCGCCGATATGGATGTCGCCTGAGGTCGAGCGGTGGAAACGGCCCTCGCCCATCGCGATCACGTTGAAGGGCACCATCCCGGCGAGCACGCGGCGGCCGCCGAGACGCTCGCGCAGCACCGCGACATTGCCGATACCGTTCTGGAGCGAGACGATGACGGCATCCTCGGGCGCATGCTGCGCGATCTGATCCGCGACGGCGGCCGTATCGGCGCTCTTCACCGTGACCAGCACGATGCCGGCATTGTGGAAGATCGCAGGATTCTCCGACAGCGCGAGCTGGCCTGCATTGAGCTTTTTCTCGGAGCCGTCGAAATCGGTCAGAAGCAGGCCGAACCGCTCGATCTCGGTTTTCACCCGCGGCCGCACCAAGAGAGCGACACGGCGGCCGCCGGCCGCCAGCATGCCGCCGACGAAACAGCCGATGGCGCCGGCGCCAGCCACCACGATCGGTCGATCCGCAACCACTGAGCCTGCTCCCTCAACGTCCTGCCCTCGATAGCAGAGGCGGGGCCAGCAACCAATCGCGTCGCCGCCGACTTGTAACGGTCATGACGGCCCCATATGTTTTCGCCCCGGGGGCAGTCAGCGGCGCGCGCTCGCCGAACGAGACGCCAAAGGAGAGCACCATGGGTCTACTCGACGTCCTCAACGGCATGCAGAACGGCCCGCGCGGCCCCTCTACGCCGAGCACCGAGAAATCCTCCGGCGGCATGTCGCCGATGACCATGGCGCTGCTCGGCCTGCTCGCCTGGAAGGCATTCAAGCATTTCACCGGCAACCAGTCCGGCTCAGCACCCCAACCGTCGCCGGCGCCCGCGCCTCCGCCGGTGAACGCAGGCCGGGGCGGCAGTCTGAGCGACATGCTCAAGGGCGGCCTCGGCGGCTTGGTCGCCGGCGGCGCGGCCGGCAGCATCCTGAGCGGCGGGCTTGGCGATCTCCTCAACCAGCTGCAGCAGGGCGGTCACGGCGACGCCGCCAATTCCTGGGTCGGAAAGGGCGAGAACAAACCGATCGCGCCAGGCGATCTCGCCAGCGCGCTCGGCGCCGACCAGATCGACAGCCTATCCGCCCAAAGCGGCCTGCCGCGCGAGGAGCTGCTCAACGGCCTCAGCCAATATCTGCCGCAGGTGATCGATCATCTGACGCCGGATGGACGGCTGCCGACCGAGGACGAGCTCTCGGGCAGGATTTAATCAGACCTCGATCGACACGCTTTTGGGAAGGGGAGCACATTCATGAGCATGGGCGGCCTGTTGTGGATCATCGTTGTCGGCTTCATTGCCGGCCTCATCGCGCGCTGGCTGGCGCCGGGGCCGAACAATCCGAGCGGCTTCATCCTCACCACCATCCTCGGCATCGCCGGCGCGTTTCTGGCGACCTGGATCGGCCAGGCCATCGGCCATTACAGCCCCGACCAGGGTGCCGGCTTCATCATGGCCACGATCGGCGCGGTGGTGGTGCTGTTCATCTGGAATCGGCTGGTGGCAAGCGGCGTCATCAAGGGGTGACGCGCCGTCGGTTTGCGGGACGTCCTATCAACAAATTCGGTGTCGTCCCGGGGCGCGAAGCGAGCCCGTGACCCATAACCACAGGGAGTGGCTTGGCGATGACTCGGAGTGACCCGACTCGCGCCAGTCTCCTCCCTGTGGTTGTGGATCCCCGCCTTCGCGGGGATGACAGCGGCGTTTGAAGCGCCGTCTCACGTCACCAAATGCATCCCCGCGTCCATGCGCACGACCTCGCCGGTCATGTTGCTGGACGCCGGCATCGCCAGGAAGCAGACCAGCTGCGCGATGTCCTCGGCGCTCGAAGCGACCTTCAGCGGCACCTTCGCCACCACGCTGTCGCGCACCTGCTTGGCGCCGGCCTCGCCGCGGCCCTTGGTGAACCAGGGCGTGTCGATATAGCCGGGGCACACCGTGTTGACGCGGATCAGCGGCGCCAGCGCGCGCGACAGCGACAGCGTCATGGTATTGAGCGCGCCCTTGCTGGCGGCATAGGCGATCGACGAGCCGACGCCGCTGATGCCGGCCACCGAGGACACGTTGACCACGGCGGAGGGCCGCCCCGAGGCTTTGGCGCCGGCCTCGAGCAGGCCGCGCGCGGCGCGCACCATCTGGAACGGGCCGATGGTGTTGACGCCATAGACCCGCTGGAAATCCTCAGCCGACAATCCGTCGAGATCGGCGTGAGCGACATGCTTGGTGGTGCCGGCATTGTTGACGAGGATGTCGAGCCGGCCCCAGCCGCTGGCGGCCGCGACGATCTTGCGGCAATCCTCATCCTTCGAAACGTCGCCCTGCGCGACCAGCACCTCCGCCGCGCCGGCCTTGCGGCAGACGTCCGCGGTAGCCTCGGCCTCCTTCTGGCTCGACGAATAGTTGATGACGAGCCGCGCCCCGCTGCGCGCGAGAATCTCGGCCGTCGCCGCGCCGAGCCCGGAAGCAGACCCCGTCACGATTGCGCACAGATTGTCCTTGGCCATCCTGATTTCCTTCCCCGTGGCTCTGATCGTTCGCGCCTTGTTTAGCGAGTTTGCGGCGCCCTGCAAATCGAGCAAACTCCGCTAAGCGGAATTAGCTTCCCCTCGATCCTTGCGCCCATGCCCGCGCCGCAGGTTGACCTGCGATCAACGCTTGTCAGGGCCATGGCTTTTTCGGATCATCGGGCGCAAGAAGACCTGCGCGCCCGCTCAGCCTGGCGGGAGGCGCCAACGGCAAAACACGGGGAACGCTGTGGCGGAGAGTGACAACATCGTCGTCGAGACCGCGGAGAAGATCTTCGCCGATCTCGCCGATCCGCAAACTATCAACAACGACAAGAAGGGTGCATGGCAGGCGCCGCTATGGCAGGCGCTGAGCGAGGTCGGCCTGCCATTGTCCTGGGTGCCCGATGAGCTCGGCGGCTCCGGCGCGAGCCTCGCCGACGGTTTTGCGCTGTTGAACGCCGCCGGCCGTTTCGCCGTCGCGGTTCCCCTGGCCGAGACCATGCTGGCGGGCTGGCTGCTGGCGCAGGCGAAGATCGCTTCCCCCGAGGGCGAGATGACGGTGCTGCCGGCTTCACCGAAGGACCGCATCAGCCTCGATGCCGACGGTTCGCTCTCCGGCCGCGCCCGCGGCGTGCCTTTTGCGAAGGCGGCGAAGCATTTCGCGGTGCTGGCGCATGGCAAGGATGGGGTCGCGATCGCGCTGGTCGACGCCAGCAAGGCGCGCATCGAATCCGGCCTCAATGTCGGCTACGACCACAGCGACACCGTGACGCTCGACAAGGTCCAGCCCGTCACGCTCAAGCCCGCGCCGAAGGGCGTTGACCAGACCCATCTGATGCTGATGGGCGGCGTTGCGCGCAGCCTGCAGATCGCGGGCGCACTGGAATCGATGCTCGACATCTCCGTGCGCTATTCCAACGAGCGTGTCGCCTTCGAGAAGAAGATCTCGAAATTCCAAGCCGTGCAGCACAATCTCGCGCGCCTCGCCGGCGAATCCGCCGCGGCGCTTGCGGCGGCGACGTCCGCGGCCGACGCCATCGCGAATGCCAAGGTCTTCGACGACGAGGTCTATCTCGAAGCGGCCTCCGCAAAGATCCGCTGCGCGGAAGCCGCGGAAAAGGGCGGCGCCATCGCGCATCAGGTGCATGGCGCGATCGGCTTCACCATCGAGCACATCCTGCACCGCTATTCGCTGCGGGCGCTGGCCTGGCGCGACGATTTCGGCTCGGAGAGCCATTGGGCCGTCGAGCTCGGCAAGCTGGTGGCAAACCGCGGCGCCGACGAATTGTGGCCGCTGGTGGCCTCGCGCTGATCAGGGAGAGAAACACATGACCGCTGCGCTTCGTTTCGATCCGATCCGCCTGCCCGAAAAGTGCGAGCAATTGCGCAAGGAAGTCCGCGCTTTCCTCGCCGAGGAGATCGCTGCCGGCACCTTCGACCCGCACAAGCCCAACCGCGAGGACACCGACGCGCCTGAATTCTCCCGCCGGGTCGGCGCCAAGGGCTGGCTCGGCATGACCTGGCCGAAGAAATATGGCGGCCAGGAACGCTCCTTCCTCGAACGTTACGTCGTGACCGAGGAGATGCGCGTCGCCAACGCGCCGACGCGGCGCTTCTTCGTCGCCGACCGCCAGAGCGGACCGGTGCTGCTGAAATATGCGCCCGAGCACATCAAGATGGAGATCCTGCCGCGGATCTGCCGCGGCGAGGTCTGCTTTGCCATCGGCATGAGCGAGCCGAATTCCGGCTCCGACCTGTTCGCGGCGAAGACCCGCGCGACCAAGACCGACGGCGGCTATCTCATCAACGGCACCAAGATCTGGACCTCCTCGGCGCACATCGCCGATTACATGATCGCGATCTTCCGGACCTCGCCGCCGACCAAAGAAAACCGCCGCCACGGCCTGACCCAGTTCCTGGTCAAGATGAAGCAGCCGGGCATCAAGGTGAACCCGATCGGCCAGATCACCGGGCAGTACGAGTTCAACGAGGTCGTCTTCACCGATCACTTCATCCCTGACGACCACGTGCTCGGCGAGGTCGACGGTGCCTGGAAGCAGGCGACGAGCGAGCTCGCCTATGAGCGTTCGGGCCCCGAGCGTTTCCTCGAAACCTATTATGTGCTGACCGAGCTGGTGCGCGCGGTCGGCCCCAATCCGGACACGCGCAGCGCCGAAGGCATCGGCCGCCTGGTCGCGCAGCTCCACACCATGCGGCGGATGTCGGTCTCGGTGGCCGGCATGCTCGAGGCCGGCAAGGAGCCGGTGGTCGAGGCGTCCATCGTCAAGGACATCGGCACGGTCTGGGAGCAGCAGCTGCCGCACCGCGTGCGCGATCTCGCCGCCTTCGTCGAGGAGACCGCGACCAACCGCGAGACGCTGGAGCGGCAACTCGACTTCGCCATCAAGACCGCACCGAAACTCACCATCCAGGGCGGCACCACCGAGGTGCTGCGCGGCATCATCGCCCGCGGACTGGGCTTGCGCTAGTCGCGCGGACTTGGTTCGCGCTAACCAATCGAGGACATCATGAGCACGTTTACAGACATCGGCGTCGAGAAGGTCGGGCATGTCGGCACCATCGAGATCCGCCGCCCGCCGCTCAACTTCTTCGACATTTCTCTGATCAACCAGATCGCGGACGCGCTCGACGAATTCGACCGCGACATCGAGATCCGCAGTTCCGTTCTCTCGGCGCAGGGCAAGGCGTTCTGCGCCGGCGCCAATTTCGGCGATCCGGCGCGGCAGGCGCAGGAGGCGCGCGAGGCCGAGAAGAAGGGCGATCCGGCCGACAGTCTCGGCCCGATCAACCATCTTTACATCCAGGCCGTGCGCATCTTCCGCGCCAAGAAGCCGATCGTCGCCGCCGTGCAGGGCGCCGCTATCGGCGGCGGCCTCGGCCTCGCGGTCTCCGCCGATTTCCGCGTCACCTGCCCCGAGGCGCGCTTCTCTGCGAATTTCACCAAGCTCGGCTTTCATCCCGGCTTCGGTCTGACCGTGACGCTGCCCGAGCTGATCGGCAAGAACAACGCCGAGCTGATGTTCTACACCAGCCGCCGCGTCACCGGCGAAGAGGCCTACAAATGGGGCCTCGCCAACGAGCTGGTGCCGCAGGACCAGGTCAAGGCAGCCGCGATGAAGCTCGCCGGCGAGATCGCCGAATGCTCCCCGCTCGGCCTGCTCTCCACCCGGGCCACGATGCGCAACGGGCTCGCCGACCGCGTCATGGCGGCGACCAACCACGAGCTCGCCGAACAGACCCGCCTGCGCGCGACGGAAGACTTCAAGGAAGGCGTGAAAGCCACGGAAGAGCGACGCGCGGCGAATTTTAGGGGAAGGTGATCGCGGCACGATTTCGCCGTATCACCATGACATCGCCGCAACCTCCCCTGTCATCCCCGCGAAGGCGGGGATCCATAACCACAGGGAGAAGTTTGACGAAGTCTCGGAGTTATCATCCCGCGTCATAACCTCGCCCTGTGGCTATGGGTCCCGGATCTGCGCTTCGCTTGTCCGGGACGACAGCGGTACTTGCGGCAAGAGCTCAAGCCGCTAGCCGAAACGTCACGCCGCCGAGCAAGAACTCATTTCCCGCCACCGCATGCCCCTTCGCGCGCGCCGCATGCAGCACGCGCGACGCGTCAGTTACCCGAAACTCCAGCGCGCTCATGATCTCGCTGGCGCCCTTCACGAAGCGGAAGGTGGCGTTGGGCAGCTTCAACGCGGTGCCATCGGCCGCAATTCCGATGATCTTGCCCCAATGCTCCGCGAGCCCCTGTGGATCGGGACTCTGCATCTCCACGGCGGTCAGCGCCTGCGTCACGTCCTTGCGGATGAAATTCTGCCAGTCCGGTCCTGCCGGCGGATACGCGCCCAAGATATCGTCGCTGCCTTCGGTCTGATTGAACTCGATGAAGGCGGCGCGGCAATCGCGGGGGTGGAGCTGCACGCCGTGATAGGGCGCGTGGTCGATGACGTTGGCGGTGCGCACGCCCATCGCGTTCGCATGGCGTCCGCGCTCGTCGGGATCGTTGCAGCAGAAGATCGCCATATAGCCGCCGCGACCGCCGGTTTTCTCGATGAAGCGACCGGCCGTGGTGCCGTCCTTGAACGGCGCGACCACCTCCAGCAGGATCGTGTCGACCGGGAGCAGTGCATTCTCCAGGCCGTACTTCGCCACGTTGCCGTCGCGGTAGCAGACGGAAAGGCCCATGATCTCCGCGATGTCGGAGACGACAGGCGCGAGTTGCGACGCGACGAGGCAGATCTGCCGTAGCCGCATATAGGGCGCCATGGTCATGCGCCCTTGAAGGTCGGCTTGCGCTTCTCGACGAAGGCCTTGGCGGCCTCCTTGTGGTCCTCGGTGTCGCCACAGCGGGTGTGATGGATCGCCTCGCCGTCGAAGCAATCCTCCAGCGCCAGATGCTCGGCATTGTTGATGTTGCGCTTGATGAAGCCGAGCGCGATCGACGGCCCTTGCGCCAGCGACAGCGCGAGCTCGTGGGCGGCGGCGTCGATCTCGGCGTCGGGCACCACCTTGGTCACCATGCCGATCGCGTGGGCTTCCCTCGCGGTCAGCACCGGCGACATCAGATAGAGCTCGCGTGCCCGCGCGCTGCCGAGCAGCTGGGTGAGGAAATAGGTGCCGCCGTAGTCGCCGGAGAAGCCGACCTTGGCGAAGGCGGTGGTGATCTTGCAGGATTCCGACGCGATGCGCAGGTCGCAGGACAGCGCCATCGACAGGCCGGCGCCGGCCGCGGCGCCATCGAGCTGCGCCACCACGGGCTTGGGCATCTGGTGCAGGATGCGCGAGACCTCCATGCCGCGACGCAGGTTCGCAAGCTTCTGCTCGAACGGCAGCGGCGCGCGGCCCGCCGCCATCGACTTGACGTCGCCGCCGACGCAGAACGAGCCGCCGGCGCCCTTGAACAGCACGGCGCGCACCTCGGGATCATCAGCCGCGCGGCGCGCCGCCTCGACCAGCCCGACCACCATCTCCGGATTGAGCGCGTTCTTCCGCTCCGGCCGATTCATCGTGATGGTGAGCAGCCCGCCTTCGAGCTTCTGCAGGACCATGTCGTTCATGGGTGTTGGCCTCTTGTTCGATGCCTCGATTTACTCGGTCATTCCGGGGCGCGCCCCTTGGCGCGAACCCGGAATCCATTCCTCAACCGTCACTGCCGCCCGATGGATCCCGGGTTCGCTTCGCGCCCCGGGATGACCACCTGTTGTTGGGCACGATCGTCGTCAGGACGACTCACGCCGTCACTTCTTCACCAGCGGACAGCGCGACTGCTCCAGCGGCTGGAACGCCTCGTTGCCGGGCACGGTGGCGAGCAGCTTGTAATCGTCCCAGCGGCCCTTCGACTCCGACGGCTTCTTCACCTCGAACAGGTACATGTCGTGGATCATGCGGCCGTCCTCGCGGATCTTGCCGTTCTTGGCGAAGAAGTCGTTGATCGGCGTCTCCTTCATCACCTTCATCACGGCCGCAGCATCGGTCGTGCCGGCCGCCTTCACCGCCTTCAGGTAATGCGTGACGGAGGAGTAGACGCCGGCCTGCGCCGAGGTCGGCGGCCGCTTCACGCGCTCCTGGAAGCGCTTGGAGAAGGCGCGGGTCTCGTCGTTCATGTCCCAGTAGAACGCTTCCGCCAGCAGCAGCCCCTGCGCGGTCTCGAGGCCGATCGAGTCGATGTCGGTGACGAAGACGAGCAGCGGCGAGACCTTCTGGCCGCCCTTCATGATCCCGAACTCGGCCGCCTGCTTGATGGCGTTGACGGTGTCGCCGCCGGCATTGGCGAGCCCGATCACCTTGGCCTTGGAGGCCTGCGCCTGCAGCAGGAAGGACGAGAAATCCGAGGTGTTGAGCGGATGGCGCACGCTGCCCAGCACCTTGCCGCCGGTCTTGGTCACGACGGCACTGGTGTCCTTCTCCAGATCCTGGCCGAAGGCGTAGTCGGCCGTGAGGAAGTACCAGCTGTCGAGGCCCGTCTTCACCGCCGCAAGGCCGGTCACATTGGCTTGGCCGTAGGTGTCGAACACGTAATGGATGGTGTAGGGACCGCAGGCCTCGTTGGTGAGACGGATCGAGCCCGGGCCGTTGAACATGATGATCTTGTTGCGCGCCTTTGCGATCTCGCCGGCCGCTAGCGCGGTCGCGGAGGCCGCGACGTCGTAGATCATCTCGACGCCCTGGTTGTCGAGCATGTCGCGGGCGATATTGCCGGAGAGATCGGCCTTGTTCTGATGGTCGGCCGCGAGCACCTGGATCTTGCGCCCCAGCACTTCGCCGCCGAAGTCCTCCACCGCCATCTTGGCCGCGGTCTCGCTGCCGGCGCCGGTGATGTCGGCATAGAGGCTCGACATGTCCAGGATGCCGCCGATCTTGAGAGGCGGCTTGTCCTGGGCCTGCGCGGCGCTCGCATTGAGGGCAAATGCAGCGGCAAAAATGCCCGACAAAATAGTCTTCATGGAAAACGATCTCCCTTATCGCGCCGTGCTCTGATGGCGGCTTGGTTATTGCTCTTGGTTGGTTCTGACTGTCGCTATTGCCGCAATCATGCCGCATGCGCAACAGCGCAGCAAGCGCGAGCGATGATGAAGATGAATGATCATTGCGAGCTTTCCGCAAAGCGGAATGGTGAGATGCGGAAGAGCGCCTCCGCCGTCATTGCGAGGAGCTCTTGCGACGAAGCAATCCAGAAGCCCTCCGCGGAAAGACTCCGGCTTGCTTCGCTGCGCTCGCAATGACGGAGTGCGTAGAAGCCCCTTCGCGACCCACCTCGCCTGAGTTATGGTCGGCGCGCAACGCAACCTCTCCGGGTCACGTGACGCAACTGCTTCATCTCAGCGTCGTCTTTCTTCTCATCGCGGGTCATACCGCGTCTGCTGCGCCGTGCCAGTTCGAGTCCCAGGGCGAGGGCCGCGTCGCCGCCATCGTCGATGCGCGTAGCTTCCGTCTCGACGACGGCCGCGAGATCCGTCTCGTGGGGATCGAGCCCATGGCGACGACCAAGCAGGCGCTGGTGTCGCTGCTCGCCGGCGGCGACGTCAGGCTCCGCGGCAGCGACGACACGCCGGACCGCTATGGCCGTCAGGGCGCGCTGGTCTTCATCGGCGAAAGCGACAATCCGGTGCAGGCCATGCTGCTGGCCCAGGGCGAGGCCATGGTCTCGGCCGAGATCACGGACAGCGACTGCGCGGCCGCCCTGATGGCGTCGGAAGCAGCGGCACGGCGCCAAAAAAAGGGCAGTTGGGCTGACCCGTCGGCCATAAAAAACGCGGAAAGTCCGGACGATATTTTGGCAGGGATCGGGCGCTTTGTGGTGGTCGAGGGCAAAGTCCTGTCTGTCCGGCAAGCTGGGGCAACGACCTACCTCAACTTCGGACGAAACTGGACACGAGGCTTTGCGGCGACTATCTCCAAACGCACGCTGCCGGCGTTTGAAAGCGCGAGGATTCCCCTTAAGTCCTTGGAGAACAAGCGTATTCGAGTTCGGGGCTGGGTCGAGGGAAATACGGGGCCGCGCATCGACATACGCCTCGTAGGACAGGTCGAGTTGCTCGGCGCAAACGAGCCGACAGGGGTAAGGCCTTAGAGCAGGCCGGACACGGGTTAAGCGACGTGAATGGGGTGCTAGAACGGCACGGACGAGGTGATGGCCGCCGCCTGCGGGCTGCGTCGGCTGCGCTTGGCCTTGTCCTGAGCACAGCGCTGGCGGGTTGCGGCGATATGGGCCGGTTCCAGGCTGCCGCGACCCCTCCGGCCGTCGCGATGCCCAAGCCCAAGCCGGCCGTCGCGCAGACCCCCGCCACCGAGAAGGAGCACGAGCGCATCCTGGGGAGCTATGGCGGAACCTATGACGATCCCAGGCTCGAAGCACTCGTCAGCAAGACCGTCGACCGGCTGGTGGCGGCGTCCGACCGTCCCGACCAGGGCTACAAGGTCACCATCCTCAATTCCGGCGCGGTGAACGCCTTCGCGCTGCCGAACGGCCAGCTCTATGTCACGCGCGGGCTGCTGGCGCTGGCGAGCGACACCTCGGAGCTGTCTTCCGTGCTCAGCCACGAGATGGCGCATGTGCTGTCCAAGCACGCGGCGATGCGCGAGGACCAGGCGCGCCAGGCCGCGATCGTCACCCGCGTCGTCACCGACATGAGCAACGATCCCGATCTCACCGCGCTGGCGCTGGCCAAGACCAAGCTCACCATGGCCAGCTTCTCGCGCAAGCAGGAGCTCGAGGCGGATGGCATCGGCGTCGGCATCTCCGCCAAGGCGCATTTCGATCCCTACGGTGCGGCGCGCTTCCTCTCGGCGATGGAGCGCAATGCCGAGCTGAAGGCCGGCAAGTCTTCGCTCGATCCGCGCGCGCAGGATTTCACCTCGTCGCACCCGGCAACCCCGGAGCGCGTGCAGAACGCGCAGAACATCGCGCGGCAATACACTGCGCCCGAAGGCGCCGAGCGCGACCGCGAGAGCTATCTCGCCGCGATCGACAACCTCGTCTACGGCGAGGACCCCAGCGAAGGGTTCGTCCGCGGCCGCCGCTTCCTGCATCCGAAGCTCGGCTTCACCTTCCAGGCGCCGGAGAATTTCACGCTCGACAACACCGCCCAAGCCGTGATCGGCGTGCGCGAGGGCGGCGCACAGGCGATGCGGTTCGACGTGGTGCGCGTGCCGGCCGAGCAGTCGCTCGGCGACTATCTGAACTCCGGCTGGATGGAGGGCGTCGAGAAGGCGTCCACCGAGGACCTCACCATCAACGGCTTCCCGGCCGCATCCGCCACCGCCAAGGGCGACCAGTGGCAGTTCAAGGTCTACGCGCTGCGCTTCGGCAGCGACGTCTATCGCTTCATCTTCGCGGCAAGGCAGAAATCGACCGAGAGCGAGCGCAACGCGCGGGAGACCGTCCAGTCGTTCCGCCGCCTGACGCTCGAGGAGATCCAGGCCGCTCGCCCGCTCCGCATCAAGGTCATCACGGTGCAGCCCGGCGATACCGTGGAATCGCTGTCCCACCGCATGTCCGGCGTCGATCATCCCGCCGAGCGCTTCCGCGTGCTCAACGGCCTCGATCGCACCGCGCAAGTGAAAGTGCGCGACCGCGTGAAGATCGTGGCGGATTGACGCAACGGCCGGTGCCGTAGGTTGGGCAAAGCGAAGCGTGCCCACCAACTCTTTCAATCATAATCAAATGGTGGGCACGGCGCTTACGCGCCTTTGCCCACCCTACGAGACCTTGCGATGCGGCTACTGCGTAAGCCTCAACGCCCCGCGTCCATATCGCCGGCCTCGCGCTGGCCGCTGAGCCACAGTGCCAGCAGGGTCCAGAACGCGCCGGAGAGCAGATACGCCCCCGAAGCGATGACGCCGAGATTGGTGGCGAGCAGCAACGCGACCAGCGGCGCGAAGCCGGCGCCGAACAGCCAGGCCATGTCCGAGGTCAACGCCGAGGCGGTGTAGCGATAGGCCTGCTTGAAGTTCGAGGCGATCGCACCGGAGGACTGGCCGAAGGACAGGCCGAGCAGGATGAAGCCGATCACCATGTAGATGGTCTCGCCGAACGCGCCGGCATCGAGCAATTGCGGGGCAAAGCCGCTATAGATCGCGATCGCGATCGCCGATCCCATCAAGAGCGACTTGCGCCCGACGCGGTCGGCGATGATGCCGGAGGCCACGATCGCGCCGACGCCGAACACGGCGGCGACGATCTCGATGATCAGGAAGCGCACCGGGCTCTCGTGCGTGAACAGGAACACCCAGGACAGCGGAAACACCGTAACCATGTGAAACAGCGCGAAACTCGCGAGCGGCGCGAACGCGCCGAGCATGATGGTCTGGCCTTCGCGCGCGACCGTCTCGGAGATGCGCGCCGGCTGCAATTCGCGGGTCTCGAACAGCGTGGCATATTCCTCCGTCGTCACCATGCGCAGGCGCGCGAACAGCGCCACCACGTTGATGGCAAAGGCAACGAAGAACGGATAGCGCCAGCCCCAGTCGAAGAAATCGTCGGCCGACAGATTGCCGGCGAAATAGGCGAACAGCGCGCTCGCCACGATCAGCCCGAGCGGAGCGCCGAGCTGCGGCACCATCGCGTACCAGCCGCGCTTGGAGGGCGGCGCATTCAGCGCCAGCAGCGAGGCCATTCCGTCCCAGGCGCCGCCCCAGGCGAGGCCCTGAGCGATGCGCGCCAGTGCCAGCAGCCAGATCGCGGCGACGCCGATCTCGTGATAGCCGGGCAGGAACGCCAGCGCGACGGTCGCGGTGCCGAGCAGGAACAGCGCCGAGATCAGCTTGGCCGTCTTGCCGTAGGCACGGTCGACCGTCATGAAGATGACGGTGCCGATCGGACGCGCCATGAAGGCCAGCGCGAAGATCATGAAGGAATAGAGGGTGCCGGTCAGCTCGCTCGCGAACGGGAAGACCAGGCGCGGGAATACGATCACCGAGGCGATCGCGAAGACGAAGAAGTCGAAGAATTCCGAGGTGCGGCCGATGATGACGCCAATGGCGATCTCACCGGGGCTGGCCTGGTCGTGGCCATGCTCGCCCGTGTGGAGGTCTGCCATTGCGGGGGTCTGTGCCGTCGCCATGCGTGCGCCCTTAACGTCCTGAAAACCAAAGCCGACCGCCCGGCGGGCGCCGGGCAATCTGGCCCTGTCTGACCCAACCTCCCGCACTGCAACATTGGACAAATTGTCCAATGTCCGGATTGTTGCGCCGCAGCTACCCGTTGCTCCCGCAAAAGAAACTCATTCTCAAAGGCTCGGCCCGTGTCTCGTCTCAAGATCCTGGCGCTACTACCTCTGGCTGCTGCGCTCACCGGCTGCGACTACGTCGTGCTGGCCCCAGCCGGCGATATCGCAGCCCAACAGCGCGACCTCGTCGTCATCTCCACCGTCCTGATGCTCCTGATCGTCCTCCCGGTGATGGCGCTGACCGTGCTGTTCGCCTGGCGCTATCGCCAGTCCAACACCGCGGCCCGCTACGAGCCGGACTGGGATCACTCGACCGCCCTCGAGCTCGTGATCTGGTCGGCGCCGCTCTTGATCATCGTTTGCCTGGGGGCGCTGACCTGGATGGGCACGCATCTGCTCGACCCCTATCGCACGCTCGGCCGCATCCATGCCGACCGCGCCGTGGATCAGGCCAAGGCTCCACTCGAGGTCGACGTCGTCGCGCTCGACTGGAAATGGCTGTTCATCTACCCGGACTACGGCATCGCCACCGTCAACGAGCTCGCAGCTCCGGTCGATCGCCCGATCACCTTCCGCATCACGGCGTCCTCGGTGATGAACTCGTTCTACATCCCCGCGCTGGCCGGCCAGATCTACGCGATGCCGGGCATGGAGACCAAGCTGCATGCGGTGGTGAACCACGCCGGCACGTATAAGGGCTTCTCGGCCAACTACAGCGGCGCCGGCTTCTCCGGCATGCACTTCAACTTCCGGGGCCTCGACGACAAGGGCTTTGACGCCTGGATCGCGCAGGCCAAATCCGCCGGCGGCGCGCTCGGCCGCGCCGAATATCTCCAGCTCGAGAAGCCCAGCCAGAATGAGCCGGTGCGGCGCTGGGGCACCGTCGATGCCGATCTCTACCGCCTGATCCTCAACATGTGCGTCGAGACCGGCAAGATGTGCCAGAGCGAAATGATGGCGATCGACGCCAAGGGCGGCGCCGGCCATCAGGGCCTCAACAACACCCTGCCGCTGGCCTACGACAAATACGCCCGCCGCGGCACCGCGCTTGGGCCCGAGCCGAGCTTCGTCGCCGGCACCTGCACGCCGGATGCGCCGCAGGGCAGGACCACCGCGTCCATCACGGCTCCCGTCGACACCGCGCCGCTGCTCGGCGCCGGCCTGAAGCGGCCCTCGTTCACGCCGCTGAAGTCCTCGTCCTTCTTCCTCGGACAGCGTCCGAAGTCCGACTCCTGAAGTCAGATTCCTAAAGAGAATTCGCATGTCTCCTGATCTTCCCAAGCTCATCTTCGGCCGGCTCGGCTTCGAATCGCTGCCGCTGCACGAGCCGATCGTCGTCGGCACCTTCGTCGTGGTCGCGCTCGGCGGCGCCGCATTGCTCGGCGCCCTCACCTATTTCCGCCTCTGGGGCTATCTCTGGCGCGAATGGTTCACCACCGTGGACCACAAGCGCATCGGCATCATGTACATGATCCTCGGCATCGTGATGCTGCTGCGCGGCTTTGCCGACGCGCTGATGATGCGCGGCCAGCAGATGCTCGCCTTCGGCGGCTCCGAGGGCTATCTCAACGCCCATCACTACGACCAGGTCTTCACCGCTCACGGCGTCATCATGATCTTCTTCGTGGCGATGCCGCTGGTCACGGGCCTGATGAACTACGTCGTGCCGCTGCAGATCGGCGCGCGCGACGTGTCGTTTCCGTTCCTGAACAATTTCAGCTTCTGGATGACCGTCGGCGGCGCGGTGCTGGTGATGGCCTCGCTGTTCATCGGCGAGTTCGCCCGCACCGGCTGGCTGGCCTATCCGCCGCTGTCGAACATCGGCTACAGTCCCGATGTCGGCGTCGACTATTACATCTGGGCGCTTCAGGTCGCCGGCGTCGGAACGACGCTGTCCGGCATCAACCTGATCTGCACCATCGTCAAGCTGCGCTGCCCCGGCATGACCATGATGAAGATGCCGGTGT
Source organism: Bradyrhizobium sp. WBOS07 (assembly GCF_024585165.1). Classification (NCBI taxonomy): domain Bacteria; kingdom Pseudomonadati; phylum Pseudomonadota; class Alphaproteobacteria; order Hyphomicrobiales; family Nitrobacteraceae; genus Bradyrhizobium; species Bradyrhizobium sp. WBOS07. The sequence goes on along the minus strand of NZ_CP029008.1, from coordinate 1,711,100 downwards.
TCACCTGGACCTCGCTCTGCACCAACGTCCTGATCGTCGCCTCCTTCCCGGTCCTGACCGTCGTGCTCGCGCTGCTGTCGCTCGATCGCTACGTCGGCACCAACTTCTTCACCAACGATTTCGGCGGCAGCCCGATGATGTACGTGAACCTGATCTGGATCTGGGGCCACCCCGAGGTCTACATCCTGGTTCTTCCGGCGTTCGGCATCTTCTCCGAGGTCACCTCGACCTTCTCCGGCAAGCGGCTGTTCGGCTACACCTCGATGGTCTACGCCACGGTCGTCATCACCATCCTGTCGTACCTGGTGTGGCTGCACCACTTCTTCACGATGGGTTCGGGCGCCAGCGTCAACTCGTTCTTCGGCATCACCACGATGATCATCTCGATCCCGACGGGCGCGAAGATGTTCAACTGGCTGTTCACGATGTATCGCGGCCGCATCCGGTACGAGCTGCCGATGATGTGGACCATCGCCTTCATGCTGACCTTCGTGATCGGCGGCATGACCGGCGTGCTGCTGGCGGTGCCGCCGGCCGACTTCGTGCTGCACAACAGCCTGTTCCTGATCGCGCACTTCCACAACGTGATCATCGGCGGCGTGGTGTTCGGCGCGTTCGCCGGCATCTCCTACTGGTTCCCGAAGGCGTTCGGCTTCAGGCTCGATCCGTTCTGGGGCAAGCTGTCGTTCTGGTTCTGGGTCACCGGCTTCTACCTCGCCTTCATGCCGCTCTACGTGCTCGGCCTGATGGGCGTGACCCGCCGCCTGCGCGTGTTCGACGATCCCAGCTTGCAGATCTGGTTCGTCATCGCCGCGATCGGCGCCGGCCTCGTCCTGCTCGGCATCATGTGCATGCTGATGCAGTTCGCGGTCAGCTTCCTCAGGCGCGAGCAGCTCAAGGACGTCACGGGCGACCCCTGGGATGCCCGCACGCTGGAATGGGCGACCTCCTCGCCGCCGCCGGACTACAATTTCGCCTTCACCCCTGTCGTTCACGACAACGACGCCTGGTGGGACATGAAGCGCCGCGGCTACCAGCGCCCCCTCACCGGCTTCAGGCCGATCCACATGCCCAGCAGCACCGGCACCGGCATCGTCCTCGCCGGGCTCGCCACCGCGATGGGCTTTGCTCTGGTCTGGTACATGTGGTGGTTGGCGGCGCTGAGCTTCATCGCGATGCTCGCCGTCGGGATCGGCCACACCTTCAACTATCACCGCGACTTCGACATCCCGGCTGAAGACGTCATCCGGACCGAGGACGCGCGCACCAAACTGCTCGCCGGAGCCAAGTAAATGACTGTCGCCGTTCATCCCTCGCAGACCGGCGAGCCGGTCTTCTACCTCGCCGACGAGCATCCGCATCCGGAGGGCTGGAGCACCTCGCTCGGCTTCTGGATCTACCTGATGAGCGACTGCCTCATCTTCGCGATCCTGTTCGCCACCTTCGGCGTGCTCGGCGGCAATTACGCCGCCGGCCCAGCGCCAAAGGACCTGTTCGACCTGAACCTGGTCGCGGTGAACACCTCGATGCTGCTGCTGTCGTCGATCACCTACGGCTTTGCGATGCTGACGATGCAGCAGAACAAGGTCGCGCAGACGCAAGTCTGGCTGGCGATCACCGGCCTGTTCGGGGCCGCGTTCATCGGCATCGAGCTCTTCGAATTCGCCCACATGATCCACGAGGGTGCAACGCCGCAGCGCAGCGCCTTCCTGTCCGCGTTCTTCACCCTGGTCGGCACCCACGGCCTGCACGTCTCCTGCGGCCTGATCTGGCTGGTGACCTTGATGGTGCAGGTCGGCAAGTTCGGCCTGATCGAGGCCAACCGCCGCCGCCTGATGTGCCTGTCGATGTTCTGGCACTTCCTCGACGTGGTCTGGATCGGCGTCTTCACCTTCGTCTATCTCCTGGGAGTTCTGCGATGAGCACCAACAATCATGCCGCGCACGCCGACGATCATCACCACGAAGGCGGCCACGCTCACGGCACGTTCTCGAGCTACATGCTCGGTTTCGTGCTCTCGGTCGTGCTGACCGCGATCCCGTTCTGGCTGGTGATGAGCGGCGCGCTGCCGAGCAAGCAGGTCACGGCGCTGGTCATCATGGCCTTCGCGGTCGTGCAGATCGTCGTGCACATGATCTACTTCCTGCACATGAGCACGGCGTCCGAGAACGGCTGGACCATGATGGCGCTGATCTTCACCGTCGTCATGGTGGTGATCGCGTTGTCGGGTTCGCTGTGGGTGATGAGCCACCTCAACAGCAACATGATGCCGATGCACCAGATGAGCGGAATGAAGTGAGCGAGGCCGGGACCGTGACGGACAGGGAAGGTGCGCCGCGCGGCAAGGCTGCGCGTGCTCCTTCCCTGTGGCTCACGGTCCTTTCGCTTGTTGCCTTCGTCGTTCTCATCGCGCTCGGAATCTGGCAGATCGAGCGCCGCGCCTGGAAGCTGGCCCTGATCGACCGCGTCGAGCAGCGCGTCCATGCCCCAGCCCAGCCACTCCCCGCGCCCGCATCATGGCCTGCGGTTTCCGCCGCCACCGACGAATACAGGCACGTCCGCCTCACCGGCCGCTTCCTGCATGACCGTGAGACACTGGTCCAGGCCGTCACCGAGGAAGGCCCGGGCTATTGGGTGCTGACGCCGCTTCTGCGCGAGGACGGCACGCAGGTCCTGATCAATCGCGGCTTCGTGCCGTCGCAGCGGCGTGAGGCATCGACGCGCCGGGACGGCAACCCGGACGGCCAGGTCGAGATCACCGGCCTGCTCCGCATCACCGAGCCCAAAGGCGGGTTCCTCCGAGACAACGTGCCCCAGCACAACCGCTGGTATTCGCGGGATGTCGCCGCGATCGCGACGGCCCGCGGCCTGCACGACGTCGCACCTTTCTTCGTCGATGCCGACGCCCGATCACAATCCGCTGGCGGTCCCGTCGGCGGATTGACCGTGGTGCGCTTTCCCAATAACCACCTGATCTATGCGCTGACCTGGTTTGCCCTGGCCTTCATGTTGGCCGGCAGGCTTGCCGTCACATTCGGCGGCGGGCTGTTCCGCCGCAACAGAGCCCTGAATGGCTTCGTCCACCAACCGGCCGGCGGCGCAGATGCCGCCGCGCGCAGGACGGGATCAGATGCTGGAACGATCGTCGAACAGACCTGACGACGGGAAGACGCTTCCCCACACACTTGCTCATGACGGCCTGGCCGTCACGCTGCAATCGCCGGCGGACGCGCGCAGCGAGTTGATCGGCCCCACTCCGGCCAGCGACGAGACCAACCGCAAGAACATGACGCTGCTGATCCAGCTGCGCTGGACCGCGGTGGTCGGCCAGATCGTGACCATCGGCGCCGTGCATTTCGGCCTCGGCATCCCCCTGCCATTGGAGCGGATGGGCGCGGTGATCGGCGCGCTGGTGCTGCTCAACGTCTCCAGCCTGATCTGGGTGCGCCATCGCGCCGCGATCACCAACAACGAGCTGCTGGTCGCCCTGATGCTGGACGTGGCCGCGCTGACCGCGCAGCTCTATCTCAGTGGCGGCGCCACCAACCCCTTCACCTCGCTGTTCCTGCTCCAGGTGACGCTGGGCGCGGTGCTGCTCGATGCCCGTTCGACCTGGTCGCTGGTCGCGCTGACCTGCGCGAGCTTTGTCTGGCTGACCCTGGCCTACCGGCCGCTGGATTTGCCGCCCAATCCACTGAGCGAGACCTACACCCTCACCGTCCTCGGCATGCTGGTCGGCTTCGTGCTCAACGCCGTGCTGCTGGTCGTGTTCGTCACCCGCATCAATCGAAACCTGCGCGAGCGCGACGCGCATCTGGCGGCGTTGCGCCAGCATGCCGCCGAGCAGGACCACATCGTGCGCATGGGCCTGCTCGCCTCCGGCGCGGCGCATGAGCTCGGCACCCCGCTCGCCTCGCTCTCGGTCATCCTCAGCGATTGGCGCCGCATGCCGGATCTTGCCGCCGACCAGGAGCTCGCCGAGGACCTCGCGGAGATGGAGACATCGCTGCAGCGCTGCAAGTCGATCGTGACAGGCATTCTGGTCTCGGCCGGCGAAGCGCGCGGCGAAGGCTCGTCGCCGACCACGGTGACGGCGTTCGTCACCGCCCTGGTCGACGAATGGCGCGACGCGCGCTCGGCCCGGACGCTCTACTTCGTCAATACGTTCGGCGCGGACGTTGCCATCGTCTCCGACATCGCCTTGAAGCAGGTGATCTTCAACGTGCTCGATAACGCCTATGAGGTCTCGCGCGACTGGGTCGAGCTCGTGGCCGAGCGCGAGGGCGACAACCTCGTGCTGTCGATCTCCGACCGCGGCCCCGGCTTTGCGCCGGAAATGCTGGCGCAGCTCGGCAAGCCCTACCATTCCAGCAAGGGCCGCGCCGGCGGCGGGCTCGGCCTGTTCCTGGTGGTGAACGTGGTGCGCAAGCTGGGCGGCACCGTCATTGCGGAAAATCACAGGAAGCGCGGCGCCACGGTACGCCTGACGCTGCCGCTGGCAACGCTGGCGATCGGAGGGAATTTTGACGCCTGACCGTTCACTCATCGTCGTCGAGGACGATGCCGGCTTCGCGCGAACGCTGAAGCGCTCGTTCGAGCGCCGCGGCTACGACGTCGTGCTGGCCGCCTCGATCGAGGAGGTGCGCCAGGTGCTGGAGCAGCGCTCCTTCGGTCATGCCGTGGTCGACCTCAAGCTTGGCGGAGCCTCGGGCCTTGCCTGCGTCGAGCTGCTGCACGCACACGACCCCGACACGCTGATCGTGGTGCTCACGGGCTTTGCCAGCATCTCGACTGCCGTGGAGGCGATCAAGCTGGGCGCCTGCCACTATCTCGCAAAGCCGTCGAACACGGACGACATCGAAGCCGCCTTCACCAAGGCCGCGGGAAACGCCGAGGTCGCACTCGACGCACGGCCGACCTCGATCAAGACGCTGGAATGGGAACGTATCCACCAGACCCTGATCGAGACCGATTTCAACATCTCGGAAGCGGCCCGGCGGCTCGGCATGCACCGGCGCACGCTGGCACGGAAGCTCGAGAAGCGGCCGGTCAAATAGTGAAGGCGTAGGGTGGGTTAGCTCAGCGGAGGCGCAAAGCGCATCTGCTGGGCGTAACCCACCACTTCTCTCGATGCGGATGCAAAAGCTGGTGGGTTACGCCGCGCGATTGCGCTTTGCGCAATTACGCGGCTAACCCACCCTACAAACTGCATTCCAAACAAAAAGCCCGGCCGAACGGCCGGGCTTTTGATCTCTTGCGATCGACGCGAGGCGCTTACGCGGCCTCGTCGGCGACGGTGGTGTCGTCGCCATCGCTATCGTCGGCCTCACCCTCAGCATCGGCTTCGCCCTCGGCGGCTTCCGCCTTGGCGTTGCGGCGCGGGCTCTTGGCGAGCTGGGCCTCGATCTCCTTGACCGCTTCGGTCTCGGTCGAGTGCTGCACCACGGCGATCTCGCGGGACAGGCGATCGAGCGCCGCTTCATACAGCTGGCGTTCGGAATAGGACTGCTCCGGCTGCGATTCCGAGCGATAGAGGTCGCGCACGACCTCCGCGATCGCGACGATGTCGCCCGAATTGATCTTCGCTTCGTATTCCTGGGCGCGGCGCGACCACATGGTACGCTTGACCCGGGCGCGGCCCTTGAGCGTCTCGAGCGCCTTCTTCACCAGCGTCGGCTCGGACAGCTTGCGCATGCCGACATTGGCGACCTTGGCAGTCGGCACGCGTAGCGTCATCTTGTCCTTGATGAAGTTGATGACGAACAGCTCGAGCTTCGCGCCGGCGATCTCCTGCTCCTCAATGGCCAGGATCTGGCCGACGCCGTGAGCGGGATAGACGACGAATTCGTTGGCCTTGAAGCCCTGGCGCTGGGTCACGACCTTCTTTTCCTCGACCTTCGGCGCAGCAGCGGGCTTCGCGGCCGGCTTGGCAGCGACGGGAGCCTTGGCAGGAGCAGCAGCAACGGGAGCCTTCGGCGCGGCGGGCTTGGCAGCGGGAGCCTTGGCGGCAACGGGCTTGGCAGCAGGCTTTGCAGTCACAGACTTGGCAGCAGGCTTGGCAGCGGTCGCTTTCGCGGCCGGTTTGGCAGTCTTGTTAGGCATTGCGCTTCTTTTGTTCTTCGAGGACTTTGCAGCCGGCGCCTTCGTCGCGGTCCGACCCTTGGATGCGCTACGGCTGGCCGCGGCGACTTTTTTGGCCTCCTTATGGGAAGCCCTCGCTGAAGTACTCTTTTTACGCGTTTTCTGTGACACAGCCTGCGCGCGGAAACTGCCACGCCCCTGTTCGACATTGGTTTCACGGGAACCCAGAGGGGCCAAGGGGGCTGACGGGGTTCGGCTTAATGTGCCCAATATAGCACATTTCCCGCAAAAATCAATGATTTAGGGGTCTTCAGGGCTGGTTTTCGGCGGCAACGCCGCTATTAGGGTTAAGTTTGGGCCCGATTTAGTCGCCGGAGCCGGGGTTCGGAGAAAAATATTTCTCGAACTTGCCTTCCATGCCGTCGAATTCCTTGGCGTCGGCAGGTGATTCTTTCTTCTGGGTGATGTTCGGCCAGCTCTTGGCGTAGTCGGCGTTGACCTGGAGCCACTTTTCCAAGCCCGGTTCCGTATCCGGCTTGATGGCGTCGGCGGGGCACTCCGGCTCGCACACGCCGCAATCGATGCACTCGTCGGGATGGATGACGAGCATGTTGTCACCCTCGTAGAAGCAGTCGACCGGGCAGACCTCGACGCAGTCGGTGTACTTGCACTTGATGCAGTTTTCAGTGACGACGTAAGTCATCCAACGCTCCGAAAAGCTCTTTTAGAAGTCGCGGCTTGCCTAGCGCGGATGGCCGGGCGCCGCAAGGTCGGGAAAGCCCGATCATGACGGCTTTGCGTGTTTGATCGACCAAGAAATGAATGCGATGCGCAATTAATTGCGCATCCCGAGCTCTTCGTAGAGCACGCGGGCCGCGGCAGCATCGCCGCGGCGCTCGCTAAAGCTTGTCACTTTCAACACGCGCACCGTGCGGTCGAGCGCGATGGTGAGCACGTCGCCGACCTTGACCGCGTGCCCCGGCGAGGTCTCGCGGGTGCCGTTGATGCGGACATGGCCGCTGACCACGAGCTCGGCCGCGGAGGTGCGCGCCTTCACCACCCGCGCGTGCCACAGCCATTTGTCGAGGCGCTGCCGCTCGGTCGTGGCTTTACTCCCTTGGACGCGTTTTCTTCACGCGAACCGCTCCGCACTTCGCTTGAAAACGCTATGTCATTCCTTGCGGCCGGACAGCTGCTCTTTCAGCGCGGCGAGCTTGGCGAACGGCGAGTTCGGATCGGCGGGCCGGTCCCGCTCGCGCGGATTGGCGCTCGAGGCGTAGGGGCGCAGCGACGGACCACCCTGGCGATCGCGCCCCTTGTCGCGGTCGCGACCACGATTGTCGCGGCCCTTGTCGCGATCGCCGCCGAACTTGCCCTTGTCGCGATCACGCCCCTTGTTGTCGCGATCCTTGTTGTCACGATCCCTACCCTCGAAGCGGCGCTGCTTGTCGTCGCGCCCCTCGGGACGCGGCGCGCCTTCGCCGCCACCTTCGCGCGGCTTGCGGAAGTCTCTGCCGCCGTCCTTGCGATGGCCGCCGTGGCGATGGCGTTCATTGCGCTTCTCGCCGCCGACGGCTTCGCCGGGCGCAGCGCTCGCAGCGCCGGCCTCGCCACCGGCCTGCGCACGCTGGTTGTTGTGATGACGCTGGTGGCGGTGGCGCTCGTGGCGCGGCTTGCGGTCCTCGTGACGGCCGCCGGGACGCCAGACCTCGACCAGCTCGGGCTCGGCGGGCGCAGCCGCGGCCTCAGGCGCGGCAGCGTCGGGCGATGCAGCGGCTTCCGTTGCGGCGGTCTCGGCCGCAGCCGCATCGAGGCCGGCGGCCTCCGGAGACACTGTGGGCTCTTCCGCCGGCGGCGCGATGCCGGGGGCGTCTTCGGGCGTCACGGGCGCCTCGGCGGAGGCTTCCGGCGCGGGCGCGGCGTCGTGAGCCTGCTCGTCCTGCGGCTCGATGCCGGGAGCATCTTCGACGGTGACGGCTTCAGCGGCAACGTCGGTGGATGCGGCCGGCGCCTCGGGCAGGCCGGCAACGGCCTCCGCCGCGGTCTCGGTCGAGGTCTCGGCGCTGCCTTCAACCGGCGGCGTGTCTGCCGCGACCGTTTCAGTCACGACCTGCTCGGCCACGACGGGCTCAGCAACGACGGGCTTGGGCGGCAGCGGCGGACGCTTCTCCATGCGATAGCCGAGCGCGCGCAGCACCGACGCAAAATCCTCGCCGGCGGAGCCGGTGAGCGAGGTCATCGCCTGCGTCACGACGAAGCTGCGGCCGTCGAAGGCGCCGGCGGGCTTCTCGCCGGATGCGTTCTCGCGCCAGGCCAGCGCCGGGCGGATCAGATCGGCCAGTCGCTCCAGAATGTCGACGCGCACGGCGCGTTCGCCGGCCTGCTTGTAGCCGAGCACGCGATAGGCATCGCGCGGCAGCGCCTTGTCGACCGGGAACGAGGTGCGCCCCGAGGAGGCCAGATGCTGCGCGCCCGACAGCGAGGACAGATCGACATTGTCCTGCTTCAGCGCCCACAGCAGCGCCGCGAGCGCGCGCGCGGCGGGCTTGAGCAGGCCGGGGAAATAGATGTGATAGGCGCCGAAACGGACGCCGTATTTGCGCAACACCGCGCGCGAGGACTGGTCGAGATCCTTCAGCTCGTTGGCGATCTTGGGACGCTCGAGCACGCCGAGGGCCTCGACGAGCTGAAAGGCGATGCCGCGGGCGATGCCGGTGACGTCCTCGGCCTTGGAGAGCTCGAACATCGGCCCGAGCAGCTTCTCGATATGGGTCTTGAGCCAGAGCTCGATCCGCGCCTGCACCTTGTCGCGGGGGGCGCCGGTCAGGCGCTCGTCGGAGATGATGCGGATGCGCGGATGCAGCGCGTCCTCTGCGGCAGACAGCCGCGCCACGGCATCGCCGGTCCAGCGGATGATGCCTTCCGAGGTCAGCACGAACTGGTCGTCCGGCGCGTTGCCGAGCCGTTCGGCGCGCATGTTGATCTCGCCGGCGAGCACCGCTTGCGCTGCAGCCTGCAAGGCTTTCGCATCGGAGCCTGCTTCCGCAGCGTCCGGTGCAAAGGTGAAGCCGTCGAGGCGGCCGATGACATGGCCTTCGACGATGACTTCGCCGGTCTTGCCGATTTCAGTATTCAAGCTCGTGTTCTCCCGCAGGCGGCGCATCAATACACTGGTCCGGCGATCAACGAAACGCTCAGTCAAGCGTTCATGGAGCGCATCCGATAATTTATTTTCGACTTCCCGCGTGATTCCCTGCCAGCGCTCGGGGTCTTTCAGCCAGTCCGGGCGGTTGGCGACGAAGGTCCAGGTGCGGATCTGCGCGATCCGGGCCGACAGCGTGTCGATATCGCCGTCGATGCGGTCGGCCTGGGTGACCTGGGCTTCATACCAGGCATCGGGGATGCAGCCCTTCCGCATCAAAAAGCCGTACAGCGTCGTCACCAGCTCGGCATGGGCGGCCGGCGACAGTTTGCGGTAGTCGGGGACCTGGCAGGCCTCCCACAGCCGTTCCACCGCGACCTTGCCATGTGCGATATCGCGCACCTCGCCGTCGCGGGCGGCGTGGTCGAGCACGCGCATGTCCTCGGCAACAGGCGCGCGCGTCAGCGCCTCGTGGCCGGGCGCGAGGTTGAGCGACACCTGCAGCGCGCCGAGCGAGGAGAAATCCAGCTTCGAATTGCGCCATTGCAGCATCTTCACGGCATCGAAGGTGTGGTTCTGCAGCGCGTTGACGAGCTCGGGCTCGAACGGCGCGCAGCGGCCGGTGGTGCCGAAGGTGCCGTTGCGGGTGGCGCGGCCGGCGCGGCCTGCGATCTGCGCGAATTCGGACGGCGTCAGCCGGCGGAACTGATAGCCGTCGAACTTGCGGTCGGAGGCGAAGGCGACGTGGTCGACATCGAGATTGAGGCCCATGCCGACGGCGTCGGTGGCGACGAGATAATCGACGTCGCCGTTCTGGAACATCTCGACCTGCGCGTTGCGCGTGCGCGGCGACAGCGAGCCCAAAACAACAGCAGCGCCGCCGTGCTGGCGGCGGATCAGTTCGGCGATGGCGTAGACTTCATCGGCCGAGAACGCGACGATGGCGGTGCGGCGCGGCTGGCGCGTGATCTTGCGGTCGCCGGCGAATTCCAGCTGCGACAGCCGGGGCCGCGTGATCATGGACACGCCGGGCAGCAGGCGCTCGATGATCGGGCGCATGGTGGCCGCGCCCAGGAGCAGCGTCTCGTCGCGGCCGCGGCGGTTGAGGATGCGATCGGTGAAGACGTGGCCGCGTTCGAGATCGGATGCGATCTGCACCTCGTCGACGGCGAGGAAGGAGAGATCGAGGTCGCGCGGCATCGCCTCGACCGTCGAGACCCAATAGCGCGGATTCCTGGGCTTGATCTTCTCCTCGCCGGTGACGAGCGCGACCGCCTCGCTGCCGACCCTCGCGGCGATCTTGTTGTAGACCTCGCGCGCGAGCAGGCGCAGCGGCAGGCCGATCATGCCCGAGGGATGCGCGAGCATCCGCTCGATGGCGAGATGGGTCTTGCCGGTGTTGGTCGGTCCGAGCACCGCGGTGACGCCAGCGCCGGGCACGCGATCGGACGCCGTGCGCTCGGAAGCAAAGGGGGAGGAGGAAAAAGCCATGTCTGAGGGATTAGGTAGTGGCGATTTGGGCGAATGTCAGTGCTGGATTGGGGCGGGGAGGTGCATGGCGCCGAATGCGGGTACCGCTGTCATCGCCCGGCTCGACCGGGCGATCCAGTACGCCGCGGCGGTCGTGACAAAGCCGAAGGGCCTCGGCGTACTGGATGCCCCGGTCAAGCCGGGGCATGACAGCGGAGGGTGGGGAAGCATCGCCGAAAATCCCGCGCAACTGTCTCACTTTGCGACGCTTTTCCTGTCCGTCTTAAGCTTCGGAACGACTCTAGAACGAATCGCGGCCGAATCGCTGACTCCAGATTGAGTCCCGTTCCGTTCACGCAAGATGTCGCGCCAGTCCTATCGGCGACGACTAGATGGAGTTTTCGCTCCTCGGACAAGTGACGTTTCGAGGGCGGAAAGCCTTAAGTTGGGGACGGCGGGGAGTCGAATCAGAATCGGGGAGGAGTCAAATGGATTCCCGGCGGCGACCGGCCCAACTGATTTTTGCGAAAACAACCCCATGCACAGTAGAACGGCCATTGAATTTGCTTGCTTTTTCTCGCCTCTCCTCCCCGGTCATGCTGGGGCGCGACGCAGTCGCGAGCTATGGTGCGCAATCGCGCACCTGAGAGTCCATCGGACCGCAGAGACGGTCGCGCGATGGATTCCGGGCTCGCGCCAAGAGGCGCGCCCCGGAATGACGGCGGAGAGGAACGCTGCGGCCAGCAGGCTTTACTGCGTCTTCGCCACGCGCGGCGGCTGGGCGGTGGTGACGAAGCTGGTGGCTTCCAGCATGGCCGGGCCAAGCGGCGTCGGCACTTTCAGCCAGAACGGCACCAGGACGCGGGTGCCCGCCACCGGCGCGAAGGCGATCTCGATGTTGCGCTGGGTGGCGAGGTACTTGATCACGGGGCGGTCGGGGATGTAGCCGGCGACCGGCACGAAATAGAGCGAGCAGACCACGACCGGGCCGCGATAGCCCTTTTCCGCCTTCACGGTCTCCATGCGCTTGAAATCGAGCTTGAGGTCGTAGCGCATGCGGCCGTCGAACACCGGGGCCGAGCTGTGGCAGGCCTCCGGCGAGACCGGGTCGCCATTGCCGGGCACGCGCAGCAGCGAGGCCGTCATCGGGTCCCAGACGCCGCGGCGATGGGCGTCGGTGACGACGATGCGGTCGGGGTCGACCGGCGGCTCGGGGAGGATGGAAAAATCCTTCACATTGCCCTTGTCGAGCGTGATGCGGATCTCTTCGGTCTTCTTCTGCGTCGTCGTGGAGGCCTGGTAGCCGGTCGCAACCAGCGCGCCATTGACGATGCGGCCCTGCGCGGCGCCGGTGCCGGAGCCGCCGGTGAACGACTTCAGCAGGCCCGTGGTGCCGCCGGCCGCGGCGGCCGAATAGACGTCGTCCTGGATGTCGATGTTCCAGCCGCCCTTGCCGACGGGAATGCCTGCCAGCGAGGCCTCATATTGCGCCTCGAGCTTGCCCTGCGCCGCCGCCGGCATCGCGCCCCACAGCACGCCCAGGCCGCAAAACGCCGCCAGCCAGCCGGCCAGGCGCGGCCGCAGGGAGCGCGATGTGGGCGCAGACAAGGGCATTATGAGCACGAAACAATCCAATCGGGCCGCGATGCGCTGTTACTTAAGCCAGAAACCGCGACAAGCAATGTGTCCGGGCCTGTCGAACCGGGAACTCCACCGGACTCTTCCAGCGCGAATACGCCCTTTATATGATGGTAAGGCGCGACAAACATTGCCGTTTTGGTGATGGGAAGGCAGCCGCGGGCTCCCTTACCTCTCCCGCTTGCGGGAGAGGTCGCGCCGCAGGCGGGGGTGAGGGCTTTCTCCTCTAGGGGACACTCACGTCTGCCCCCCCAGAGGAGACACCCTCTCCCCACGGTTCAGGCTCACAGGGACTACCCGCCCTGCCCGTCCCATCTCGTGCCGACGCTGCCGCGTCCACCGCAAGCCCGGCTCGCGATCAAGACGACCTCGAGATCGCCCCTCCTGGATGAGCCGGGATGGGCGACACATACGCCAAAACCGAATTTCGGTAAAGTGGAATATTTTTGCGCGATGGGATTGACAGCGGGCGACACACCAGGTGCCGTAGGGTGGGCAAAGGCGCGGAGCGCCGTGCCCACGATCTAGCTACATGAACCGAGACAGACCGTGGGCACGCTTCGCTTTGCCCACCCTACGAGAGCTACGAGAGTTCGCTCACGCGTCTTCCACGCCGGCCTCGTGCGGGGTGAATTGATAGACCGAAGAGCAAAACTCGCAGGTCACGACCACCTTGTCGTCCTTGACCATCGCGGCGCGGTCGTCGGGCGAGAAGCTCTTGAGCATCGCGGCAACCGCATCGCGCGAGCAGGAGCACTGCGCCTTAAGAACCAGCGGATTGAACACGCGCACGCCGCGCTCGTGGAACAGGCGGAACAGCAGCCGCTCGCCGGAGAGCTCGGGATCGATCAGCTCGACGTCCTCGACTGTCTCGATCAGCGAACGTGCCTCGACCCAGGCATCGTCCTCGGTGACGGCATGCACCTCGACGCCGTCAGGGGCATCGCCGGGATGCAAGTCCGCCTGCCGCGCGCGCTCCGGCGCCTTCGGCAGAAACTGCATCAGCATGCCGCCGGCGCGCCAGCGATGCTTGCCGCCGTCGCTGGAGCGCCACTCCTCGCCGACCGCGAGACGCACCTTGGTCGGGATCTGCTCGGAGCGCAGGAAATATTCGTGGGCGGCGTCTTCCAGGCTGCCGCCGTCGAGCGCGACCAGGCCCTGGTAGCGGCTCATGTCGGGGCCCTGGTCGATGGTCATGGCGAGATGACCGCGGCCGAGCAGCGCGCCGGGGCGCATGCCGGATTCCTGGGCCTCGCCGAGACGCGCGGCATCGAAGCGGGCATAGGCGCGCAGGCGATCCGGCGCCTGGTAGTCCACCACCAGGAACGACACCGGACCGTCGGTCTGGGCCTGGAGGATGAAGCGCCCTTCGAATTTCAGCGCGCTGCCGAGCAGCGTCGTCAGCACGATGGCCTCGCCGAGCAGCTTGCCGACGGGCGCGGGATAATCGTGCTTGGTCAGGATGTCGTCGAGCGCCGGGCCAAGCCGCACCAGGCGCCCGCGCACGTCGAGCGCGTCGACCTCGTAGGGCAGCACGGCGTCATCGATCGGAACTGCGGATGGCGCGCGAACCGGGCCTTTGGACCCGGTCTTCATGTCAGGAGATTGGGAGATCATGGCGCTGTATCTGGGGTCGGAGGGTGGAAAATGGAAGGGGCGCGTTCCCGATGCGATGAGGGTGCACAACGCTACAGCAAACTCGGTGTCGTCCCGGGGCGCGCAAGGCGCGAACCCGGGACCCATAACCACAGGATCACGTCATCCTGCGAGGTGGCAACTCCGAGTCCTCGCCAAACCACGGCCTGTGGTTATGGGTCCCGGATCGGCGCGCCGCTGTGCGGCGCTTGTCCGGGACGACAGTGGTGGATGCGGCGGCCACCGCAGCCACTGCTTTTCGCCCGGGCTACTTCACCGCGTCGAAGCACCAGGCCAAGATGCCCTTCTGCGCGTGCAGGCGGTTTTCGGCCTCGTCGAACACGACCGATTGCGGGCCGTCGATCACTTCATCGGTGACCTCCTCGCCGCGATGGGCGGGCAGGCAATGCATGAACAGCGCGTCTCGCTTGGCGAGCGACATCAGCTTGCCGTTGACCTGGTAGGGCTTGAGCACGTTGTGGCGATGCTCGCCTTCCTTGTCGCCCATCGACACCCAGGTGTCGGTGACGACGCAATCGGCGCCGCGCACGGCGGCTTCCGGATCGGTGCCGAGCACGATCGGCGCGCCGGTCGCCTTGATCCAGTCGCGCATCGCCTTTTTCGGCGCGAGCTCCGGAGGGGTTGCGACGTTGAGCTGGAATTTGAAGCGCTCGGCGGCGTGGGCCCAGGACGCCAGCACGTTGTTGTCGTCACCGGTCCAGGCCACCGTCTTGCCCTCGATCGGGCCGCGATGCTCCTCGTAGGTCATGAGGTCGGCCATCACCTGGCAGGGATGCGAGCGCCGCGTCAGGCCGTTGATGACGGGTACGGTGGCGTTGGCCGCAAGCTCCAGCAACGCATCGTGATTGAGGATGCGGATCATGATGGCGTCGACATAGCGCGACAGCACGCGCGCGGTGTCGGCGATGGTCTCGCCGCGGCCGAGCTGCATCTCGGCGCCGGTGAGCATGATCGCCTCGCCGCCGAGCTGGCGCATGCCGACGTCGAACGACACCCGGGTCCGCGTCGAGGGACGCTCGAAGATCATCGCCAGCGTCTTGCCTTCGAGCGGCCGTACCGGCTGATGCGCCTTCTGCTTCGCCTTCATCGCGCTCGACGCGGCGAGCATGCGCTTGAGCTCCGACAAGGGCAGCTCGTTGATGTCGAGGAAGTGCTTCGGCGTCTTGGTCGGGGACTTGCTCATCAGCTTGCCGCCCGCTTGCTCTGGCCGGCCGACAAGGCGGTGCAGGCGCGCTCCAGCCGCCCGACGCTGTCCTCGATCTCGGCTTCGGTGACGATCAAGGGCGGCAGGAAGCGCACGACATTGTCGCCGGCCCCGACGGTCAGCAGCTTTTCGTCGCGCAAGGCGGCGACCAGGTCGCCCGAGGGCACGACGGCCTTGATGCCGATCAGGAGGCCCTCGCCGCGCACCTCGCCGACGATATCGGGGTGACGGTCGATCACCGAGGCGAGCTTCTGCTTGAGCAGCAGCGACATCTTCTGCACGTGGTCGAAGAAGCCGGGCTTGAGCATGACGTCGAGCACGGCGTTGGCCGCGGAGATCGCCAGCGGATTGCCGCCGAAGGTCGAGCCGTGCGAGCCGGGCCCCATGCCGGCGGCCGCGTCCGCGGTCGCCAGCACGGCGCCGATCGGGAAGCCGCCGCCGAGCGCCTTCGCCAGCGACATCACGTCAGGCGTAACGCCGGTGCGCCGATATGCGAACAGATCGCCGGCACGGCCCATGCCGGTCTGCACCTCGTCGAAGGCGAGCAGCAGGCCCTTCTCGTCGCAAAGCTGGCGCAGTGCCTTGAGGAACGCCGGTGGTGCCGAACGCACGCCGCCCTCGCCCTGGATCGGCTCGATCAGGATACCGGCGGTGTCAGGCCCGATCGCCTTCTTGACGGCGTCGAGGTCGCCATGCGGCACCTGATCGAAGCCGTCCATCGGCGGACCGAACCCTTCGAGATATTTTGCCGATCCCGTCGCAGCGAGCGTCGCCAGCGTGCGGCCGTGGAAGGCGCCTTCGAAGGTGATGATGCGGTAGCGCTCCGGGTGCCCCTTGGAGAAGTGATGATGGCGCACCAGCTTGATCACGCCCTCCAGCGCCTCGGCGCCGGAATTGCAGAAGAACACCAGGTCGGCAAAACTCTCGTGGCACAGGCGCGCGGCGAGCTTCTCGCCGTCCGGGCTCTGGAACAGGTTCGACATGTGCCACAGCTTCGTCGCCTGCTCCTGCAACGCCTTGATCAGATGCGGGTGGCAATGGCCCAGCGCATTGACGGCGACGCCCGAGGTGAAATCGAGATAGCGATCGCCATTGGTCGCGATCAGCCAGCAGCCTTCGCCGCGCTCGAAACCGAGGTTGGCCCTGGCGAAAACGGGAAGCAAATGCGGGGCTGCGCTGTTAGTCATGACGGCCACATGATGTTGCGGACGGTGTGAGGCGTGCATTGCGCAACGCACCATCCACCGGCCCGGAAAACGAAACGTGCCGCCTTTTAAGGGCGGCACGCGCGACTATCTTAGGCCTGGTGAAACGGGTGTCAATGCCGCCCGAAAGCCCCAGGAAACGGTGATGAAACGGTGATTCCGTAGTCTTGCGGTCGCGATTTTGCGGGTTTTTCACCACGGAACATGTGGAAGCGAGTCGGCGGACTCTTGCGCGCGAGTCACGCCATATTGTAGCGTTTGGCTTGTCAGATACGACATCTCGTGCGGCAGTTCTGATCCCAAGAGTCCTCATGTACCGGCGTAAACGTTCGGGCGTCAGTTGCGCGCCCGGCGAGCCCTAAGGGATTCGAGCGGCACGGGTTTTTCGAGGCTTAGGCATTCGCCGCATGGACCGCCAGGATGGCAGCCGCGCGGCGAGGGAAAGGGTGCAATGACGGTTTTGACCTGGTCCGACGATCGCGTCGAGCAGCTGAAAAAGCTCTGGGAGGCCGGATTGTCGGCCAGCCAGATCGCAGCAGAGCTCGGCAATGTGACCCGCAATGCCGTGATCGGCAAAGTGCACAGGCTCGGCCTGTCCGGCCGCGCCAAGAGCCCTTCGTCGGCCGCGCCCCGGCCGCGCAAGGCGCGTCCCGCCCAGCACATGATGCGGGTGACGCGCCCCATCGCGCGCGGCAACACTGCGCTGGCGCAGGCCTTCGAGGTCGAGGTCGAGGCCGAACCGGTCACCTACGACAACGTGGTGCCGATGAGCCAGCGGCTGTCGCTGCTCGAATTGAACGAGGCGACCTGCCACTGGCCGGTGGGCGATCCCTCGAGCCCGGATTTCTTCTTCTGCGGCGGCAAGGCCCTGTCCGGCCTGCCCTATTGCGCCCAGCACTCGCGCGTGGCGTATCAGCCGGCGGCGGATCGGCGCCGCGCGGCCCCGAAGCCCACGCGCTGAGCTGCGCGGAATTAACTGACTGCAAAGACGGCAGCCGTCACGCGACGGCGCCTCAACCAACTCGGTGTCATCCCCGCGAACGCGGGGATCCAAAACCACAGGGCGTAATTGTTGCGCGAGATGGTGGCTTCGAGTCTTCGTCAAACCACGCCCTGTGGCTATCGCGACGAGCGCAAGCGCTCGCGCGGATGTCCCGGGCTCGCGCTGCGCGCGCCCCGGGACGACGACAGCTGAGATTGGCCACAGCTGCAGCAAACACCTCACCCGCCCTTACGTCTGCTCCGCCTTGGCGAAACGGTCGTCCAGCGCGTAGCCGGCGCCGCGGACGGTGCGGATCGGGTCCTGCTCGCGGCCGAGATTGAGCAGCTTGCGCAGGCGGCCGATATGGACGTCGACGGTGCGCTCGTCGATGTAGATGTCGCGGCCCCAGACGCTGTCGAGCAGCTGCTCGCGCGAGAACACGCGGCCGGGATGCTCCAGGAAAAACTCCAGCAGGCGATATTCGGTCGGGCCGAGATCGATCGGGCGGCCGGAGCGCGCGACGCGGCGCTTGTCGCGATCGAGCTCGATGTCGCCATAGGCCAGCACGGTGGCGAGCCGCTCGGGACTGGCGCGCCTGAGCAGGCCCTTCACGCGCGCGAGCAGCTCCGGCACCGAGAACGGCTTGACGATGTAGTCGTCGGCGCCGGTCGCAAGGCCCCGCACCCGCTCGCTCTCCTCGCCGCGCGCGGTGAGCATGATGATCGGCAGCTGCTTGGTCTCGGGCCGGGTGCGCAGGCGCCGGCACAGCTCGATGCCGGAGAGGCCCGGCAGCATCCAGTCGAGCACGATCAAATCGGGAATGTGTTCCTTGAGGCGGGTGTCGGCGTCGTCGCCGCGCATCACCGTCTCGACGTCATAGCCGTCGCCTTCGAGGTTGTAACGCAGAAGCTCGGTAAGAGCTTCCTCGTCCTCAACCACCATAATGCGTGCGCCCATGTTGTCGTCGCTCCTTGAGGTCTTCAGGTATTCGGGATCGTCGTGGCGAAATTGGTCATGTCGCCCTTCGGCCGCTTGTCGGTGATCGCCTGGCCCTCGATCATGTAGAACACGGTCTCGGCGATGTTGGTGGCGTGGTCGCCGATGCGCTCGATGTTCTTGGCGCAGAACATCAGATGGATGCAGAACGAGATGTTGCGCGGATCCTCCATCATGTAGGTCAGGAGCTCGCGGAACAGCGAGGTGCAGATCGCGTCGACCTCCTCGTCGCCCTTCCACACCGCCATCGCCGCCGGCAGATCGTGCGCGGCATAGGCGTCGAGCACGCTCTTGACCTGCTGCTGCACCAGGTCGGTCATGTGCTCGAGGCCGCGGAACAGCTTGAGCGGATGGAAGTCGGTCTCCAGCGCGGCGACGCGCTTGCCCATGTTCTTGGCGAGGTCGCCGATGCGCTCGAGGTCGGTCGCGACGCGCATGGCGCCGACGATCTCGCGCAGGTCCACCGCCATCGGCTGGCGGCGGGCGATGGTGAGCACGGCGCGCTCCTCGATGCGCTTCTGCAGCGCGTCGAGATCGGCGTCGATGGCGACGACGCGCTGGCCGAGCGCGACGTCGCGGCGGATCAGCGCATCGACGGAATCGACGATCATGCGCTCGGCGATGCCGCCCATCTCGGCGACCAGACGCGTGAGCTCCTGGAGGTCGGTGTCGAAGGCCTTTGCGGTATGTTCGGTACCCATGTTGCGTCTCCTCAGCCGAACCGGCCGGTGATGTAGTCCTGCGTCCGCCGGTCGGTCGGCGACGTGAAGATCTTGCTGGTGTCGTCGAACTCGATCAGCTCGCCGAGATACATGAAGGCGGTCTTGTCGGAGACGCGCGCCGCCTGCTGCATGTTGTGGGTGACGATCGCGATCGTGTAGTTCTCGGACAATTCCTGGATCAGCTCCTCGACCTTGGCGGTCGAGATCGGGTCGAGCGCCGAGCACGGCTCGTCGAACAGGATCACCTCGGGCCGCACCGCGACGGTGCGGGCGATACAGAGGCGCTGCTGCTGGCCGCCGGAGAGCGACAGGCCGGAGGCGTTGAGCTTGTCCTTGACCTCGTTCCACAGCGCGCCGCCGCGCAGCGCCTTCTCGACGCGGTCGTCCATCTCGGACTTGGAGATCTTCTCGTAGAGGCGGATGCCGAAGGCGATGTTCTCGTAGATCGTCATCGGGAACGGGGTCGGCTTCTGGAACACCATGCCGACCCGGGCGCGCAGCAGGTTGAGGTCGAGCTTGGGGTCGAGAATGTTGGTGTGGTCGAGCAGCAGCTGGCCGGTGGCGCGCTGGCCCGGATAGAGGTCGTACATCCGGTTGAAGATGCGAAGCAGGGTCGACTTGCCGCAACCGGACGGGCCGATGAAGGCCGTGACACGGTTGGTGCCGAGCGCCAGATTGATGTTCTTCAGCGCGTGGTGCTCACCGTAGTAGAAGTTGAGGTTGCGCGCGGTGACCTTGGCAGGCGCCTCGGGCAGCGGCTGCGAGCCGGGGTGAACGGTCGGCGCGCTGACGGAAACAGACATTTCACTCATTTTGCAGTCCTCTCGGCACCAAGGATGCGGGCGCCAATGTTCAGGGCAAGCACGGTCAGGGTGATCAGCAGCGCGCCGCTCCAGGCGAGCTGCTTCCAATAGGCGTAGGGGCTCTGCACGAAGTTGTTGATGGTGACCGGCAGGTTCGCCATCGTCTTGTCGAGGCCGAGGCTGAAGAACTGGTTGGACAGCGCGGTGAACAGCAGCGGGGCGGTCTCGCCGGCGACGCGCGCCGTGGCGAGCAGCACGCCGGTGATGAGGCCCGAGCGCGCGGCGCGATAGGCGATGCGCTTGATCACCAGCGAGCGCGGCAGACCCAGCGCGCTGGCGGCTTCGCGCAGCGGGTTCGGCACCAGCAGCAGCATGTCCTCCGTGGTGCGCACCACGACCGGGATCACGATCACGGCGAGCGCCAGCGCACCCGCGATCGCAGAGAAGCCCCGCATCGGCACCACCACCGCGCCGTAGATGAACAGGCCGATGATGATCGAGGGCGCCGAGAGCAGGATGTCGTTGATGAAGCGGATCACCGAGGTCAGCTTGTCGTTGCGGCCGTACTCGGCGAGATAGGTGCCGGCGAACAGGCCGAGCGGCGCGCCGATGCCGACGCCGATCACGGTCATGATGATCGAGCCGACGATGGCGTTGCGCAGGCCGCCCTCGGTCGAGCCCGGCGGCGGCGTGTCCGCGGTGAAGATCTGCACGTTGAGGCCGCTGACGCCGTTGTAGAGCAGCGTGACCAGGATCAGCGCGAGCCAGGTGACGCCGAAGGCGGCGGCGGCGATGCAGAGGCCGCGGATGATGACGTCCCAGCGGCGGCGGCGTGCATAGATCGGGTTCATGGCTTCACTTTCCGGCCTTGGTTTCCAGGCGCATCAGCATCAGCCGCGCGGCCGCGAGCACGAAGAACGTCAGCACGAACAGCAGCAGGCCGAGCAGGATCAGGCCGGACTGGTGCAGGCCGTCGCTCTCGGCGAACTCGGACGCGATCGCCGCCGAGATCGTCGTGCCCGGCGCGAAGATCGACGAAGAGATGCGGAACGAATTGCCGATGATGAAGGTCACCGCCATGGTCTCGCCGAGCGCACGGCCCAGCGCCAGCATGACGCCGCCGATGATGCCGACGCGGGTGTAGGGGATCACCACGCTGCGGACGACCTCCCAGGTGGTGCAGCCGACGCCGTAGGCGGCTTCCTTCAGGACCGGCGGCACCGTCTTGAACACGTCGACCGAGATCGAGGTGATGAAGGGCAGCACCATGATGGCGAGGATCAGCGCGGCGTTGAACAGGCTGAGATAGGACGGTGGACCTGCGAAGATCGCGCCCAGCACCGGGACGCCGTCGAACACCCTGATCATGAACGGCTGGAAGGTGTTGGCCAGGAACGGGCCCAGCACGAAGAAGCCCCACATGCCGTAGATGATCGACGGGATGCCGGCGAGCAGCTCGATCGCCATGCCGATCGGGCGGCGCAACCATTGCGGACAGAGCTCGGTGAGGAAGATCGCAATGCCGAGACCGACCGGAATGGCGATCAGCATCGCGATGAAGGACGTGACGAGCGTGCCGTACATCGGCCCGAGCGCGCCGAGCACGGGCGGATCGGCCGACGGCGCCCAGCGCTGCGTCCACAGGAAGGAGAGGCCGTATTCCTTGATCGCCGGGAACGCGCCAATGACCAGCGACATGATGATGCCGCCGAGAATGAGCAGCACCGAGATCGCGGAGAGCCGCGTGATCCAGTAGAAGGTGACGTCGCCGAGCTTGAACGCGCCCAAGGCCTTGGCACGGTCATACGGTCCGGCGTCGTCGATTACATCGCTCTGAACGGCCATCTCTGCCACGCCGATCCCCTGTACCCGTTTTATACACTTGTTTTTGGTGCCGTGCCCCGGATGCGGTGCAGCGCGAAGCGGTGCGCCGCTGATCCGGGGCTTGGCGTTTTTTGGGTCCCGGCTCTGCGGAGCGGCACACTGGACGATGCTTCGCATCCCCAGGGCCGCACCGCGTCAGGGACACGGAGAGAGCTCAGCTCTTGATCTCGGCAGCCCAGGTCTTCTCGATCTGCTTGACGACCGTGTCGGGCATCGGGATGTAGTCGAGCTCCTCCGCCATCTTGTCGCCCTTCTCGAACGCCCACTTGAAGAACTTGATGGCTTCCTGGGACGCCGCCTTGTCGGTCGCATCCTTGTGCATCAGGATGAAGGTCGCGCCGGTAATCGGCCACGATGCTTCGCCGGGCTGGTCGGTCAGGATCACATAGTAGTTCTTGGAGCCGGCCCAGTCGGCGTTGGCGGCGGCAGCCTGGAAGGCCGCAACGGTCGGCTGCACGGCCTTGCCGGCCTTGTTGATCAAGGCGCCGTAGGTCAGCTTGTTCTGCTTGGCATAGGCATACTCGACATAGCCGATCGAGTTCTTGGTCTGGCTGACATTGCCCGCGACGCCTTCATTGCCCTTGGCGCCAACACCCGTCGGCCACTCGACCGCAGTACCGGCACCGACCTTGCTCTTCCACTCGGCATTGGTCTTCGTCAGGAAATCGGTCCAGATGAACGTGGTGCCGGAGCCGTCGGACCGACGCACGACGGTGATGGCGTCCGAGGGCAGCTTCACGTTGGGATTGAGCTTGGCGATCGCCGGGTCATTCCAGGTCTTGACCTTGCCGAGATAGATGTCGCCCAGCAACTCGCCGGAAAACACCAGCTCGCCCGACTTGATGCCTTCGAGATTGACGACCGGCACCAAGGCACCCATCGCCTGCGGCCACTGGATCATTCCGTCCTTTTCGAGCTGCTCAGCCTTGAGGGGCATGTCGCTCGCGCCGAAGGTCACGGTCTTGGCCTGGATCTGCTTGATGCCGCCGCCCGAACCGATCGACTGGTAGTTCAGACCGTTGCCGGTCTCCTTCTTGTAGGCGTCGGCCCACTTGGAATAGAGCGGGAACGGGAACGTCGCGCCGGCGCCGGTGATGTCGGCCGCAAAGGCTGCGGTCGCCGATGCGGCGACCAAGCCGGCAGCGACCATCGTCTTGAGGAAATTCATGCTGGTCTCCATTGGGGGGAGCGAAGCGCCATCCGCGCCCGATCGCGCTCCCCACGCCGCCCATGTAGGAGCGGTCGGCTGTGCTTTTACGAAGGTTTCGTGACAGCTGGATGACACCTACAAGCAATTGATATTGCTTGTATTTCAGGCCGTCGCGGGAGTCTTGATCTGGGGAAAACAGGCGGTGAAAGTGGCGCCCTGCCTGGGCACGCTTTCGATCAGGAGCCGGCCGCGATGGCGGTTAAGAATATGTTTCACCAGCGATAATCCGAGCCCGGTGCCGCCCTGCGAACGGCTGTCGCCGACGTCCACGCGGTAGAACCGCTCGGTCAGCCGCGGCAAGTGCTCGGGCGCGATGCCGGGGCCGAAATCGCGGACCATGATCCGGATTTCCTGAGTTCCGTCAGTGGCCGCGCCCGAGGTCAGCGACACGATGACACGTCCGCCGGAGGCGCCGTATTTGAGGGCGTTCTCGATCAGATTCTCGAACAGGCGGAGCAGCTCCTCGCGGTCGCCGGCGATCATCACCGGGCTGTCCGGCAAATGGATCCCGACCTCGACCTGGCGCTCGCGCGCCAGCGGCTCGAGCCCGTCGGCGACCTGTCGGATGATCGGCAGGAGATCGACCAGGGTGTCGGGCCGGACATGGGCAGACAGTTCGACCCGCGACAGCGACAGCAGATCGTCGATCAGGCGCGCCATGCGAGTGGCCTGGTTATGCATGATGCCGAGGAAGCGCTCGCGCGCCTTGGGATCGTCCTTGGCCTGGCCCTGCAGCGTGTCGATGAAGCCCGAGAGCGCGGCCAGCGGCGTGCGCAGCTCGTGGCTGGCATTGGCGACGAAGTCGGCCCGCATCTCCTCGACCCGGCGCAGCGGCGTCTGGTCGTGGAAGGTCATCAGCATGCATTTGTCGGCGCCACCGAAGCTGGTCGGCACCGGCACCGGCGTGATCATGAGCTCCATCCAGCGATCGACCGGGACATGATCGAGATAGGTCGCGCGCCGCGGCTCGGTGGTCGCGATCGCCTCGCGCAGCGCCGTGATGATCTCGGGCGAGCGCAGCGCGAACTGGGCGAGCTCGTTCCTGCGCAGCGCCGGCGCGAGCTGGGCGGCGGCGGCATTGAGGTGGATGACGCGGCCGGCGCGGTCGAGCAGCACCGCCGGATCCGGCATGCCGGAGACCACCGCGGCCACCGCCGCGCTCTCGACCGGGTTGATGCGACCGACGTCGTCGCGCGAAGCGGCGGGATCATGCAGGCGCCACGGGATCAGCGCCGCGGCGGCGATGCAGAGGAACACCGCAATGGCGTGCAGCGCCGACAATTCGCCGAGCGAGACCACGACGGACAGCGCCAGCGCCGCAGCGATCAGGATGATCGTCGAGTGCCGCAGCCGGTCGGACCAGGGCTGGGCGGAGGGAGAAGATGGGGCGTCGATCGCCATCGGGGCGGACTTCTCCTCGGAGCTTGTCTCAAAGCTTGGCGCCGTCAGGCGCCGCTGTCGCTACGCTCTCTCACATAAGCGGCTTCGCGCGCCGGGCCGGGATCGAGCTTGAGCGCCGCCTGCTGCAGGCGCTTCGATCGTGCGCCGATGATAACCTCACGAAACGTCAGCAAGATTACAGAGATGACGAACGGGGACAGATAATAGAGCACCCGGAACAGCAGCATGCCGCCGAGCAGCTCCTCGCGGTCCATCTGCCAGAGGCCGACCAGCATGGCGGCGTCGAACACACCGAGCCCGCCGGGCGAATGGCTGGCGAAGCCGAGCAGCGTTGCCGACACGAAAATCACCGCGACCACGACGAAGCCGACATTGGGCTCGTCAGGGACCAGCACGTACATCGCCAGCGCGCAGAAGCCGAGATCGATGATGCCGATCGCGATCTGGAGGAGCGTCAGCGGGCCGCCCGGCAGCACCACGGTCCAGGGCCCGCGGCCGACCACGCGCGGCTGGGTCCAGACCCAGACCACGTAACCGACCAGGCCTGCGATGAGCATCAGCGCCAGCGTCCGGTTCAGCCACGGCGGCAGCTGGTCGATCGAGGCGGCGGCCTCGGGGTGATAGGCGATGCCGAGGCCGAGCACGGCGGCATTGCCGAGCCAGAAGGTCAGGCCGGCGAGGAAGCAGATCTTGGCGACGTCGATCGCATTCAGCCCATAGGCCGAATAGATGCGATAGCGCACCGCGCCGCCGGTGAAGACCGAGGCGCCGACATTGTGGCCGATCGAATAGGAGGTGAAGGCGGCGAGCGCGTTGATGCGGTAGGGCACATGGTCGCGGCCGATCGCGCGCACGGCGAACAGGTCGTAGAAGGTCAGGGTGAAATAGCCTGCGGCAACGAACAGCGCCGCCATCGCAATCTGGGTCGGCTCGGTGCTCTTGATCGCCTCGAGGACCTCGTTGAAGTCGATGCCGCGCAGCATGTGGTAGAGCACATAGCAAGCGATGCCGATGACCGCGACGCTGATCACAACGCCAAGCTTATGCAGGACTTGCTTCTCGCGCAGAAACGACGTCGCCCTGCGTATGGCTTCCAGCATCTAGACCTCGAACAACGCTTCAGCGGCCAGAACGGCCGGCGGACAGGCGGACGGCACACAGGCACGCGACGACCCCTCGCCGCCGGCTCCGGCATCGCGCATGCCCCCTGCCCCTCCACTAGCGCGTTTTGGGGCGGAGAGGAATTCGCCAATTCGAACAAAAACACGTGCCTTCAATATTTTAGGCAGGGTCCTGGCTCCTGATGCAGGGTTTGGCGCCTCTAGCGGCAAGGCTTGACGCGAATCTCCCTGGCGATCCTGCGCAGAGGCCATGAAGTTTTGATGATTTCGGCCGCACAATGTTCCGTCACGCCTTAGGCTGACGTCAATCTATGGACGGCGCGCGGCTGTTGAAAGAGGGCGGCTCCGGACCGCGTTGACGGTCTGCCGATGCGCCGGAAGGTCGCGGGGCCGTCCCCCCTCAAGGGGCGGTCAGATAGCCGCGGCGATAGGCGCCGGCCTGATCGTCGAAGATCGCCATGGCGGTCGTCATCCGCCTGAAACCCAGGCGCTCGTAAAAGCCTTCCTTGCCGGGCACGGCATAGAGGATGATCTTGCGATGGCCGCGGCAACGCACAAGCAGACGTTCGATAATGCCGCGGCCAAGACCCTGCCCCTGGCGGTCCGGGTGGACGGCGATATCGCAGAGATAGGCGCAGTCGCGGCCGTCGGCCAGCACGCGTCCCGCTCCGACGATGCGGCCGTCCTCGATGGCGAAGGCGCTAAACATGCTGTTGCCGAATACCAGCGCAAGATCGGCCGGCGCCTTGTTGCCGAGCGGGGCGATCCGATAGAGCTCGGATAGCTCACCCCAGTCGATGCCGGCGAGATCGTCGGCCCAGACCATGGACATCGCGAAAAAACCTCCTGAGGCTCAGCCCCGCGCGGCACTGACGGCAGCGACGATGTCGTCGCCGTCAGGAAAATAGCCTTTGCTGCGGCTGGCGACGATGCGGTCGCCGAGCCTGACCTGGAAGACGCCGCCCTTGCCGGGGACGAGGTCGGCGTCCAGCCCCAGCTGCCGGCGCAGCGCCGCGGCCGCCTCCTTGGCGCGCTTCTCATAGCCGCACGGGCGGCAATAGATGATGGTCACGTCCGACATCCCGTCCTCCGTCAGGCCGCTAGCTGTGGAAGCACTGCCTCGATGCCGGCAATCCAACCGGCCACCGAACGACCGATCGCGTCGGGATGATCCTCCTGCAGGTAGTGCCGGCCGGGCCCGAGGCGGACGAGCGCGCAGTGCCGCAGCGAGGCCGCGAACGCCTCGGCAAATGCGGGAGCGACCACCGCGCCCGGCTCGCCTGCGAACAGCAGCTTCGGATAGGAGGACGCCTTCAGCGAAGCATGAGCCGCTTGCAGCGCCTGATAGACGTCGGCGGGCTCGCCCGCGATCGGCAGCTCACGCGGGAATGCCAGGACCGGACCGCGGCTCTCCGGCGTCGGAAAGGGCGCGCGGTAAGGCGCCATCTCGTCTTCGCTCAGAGTGCGCATGATGCCGCCGGGCAGCACGCGTTCGACGAAGGCGTTCGCCTCCAGGATCATGGCCTCGCCCTCGCCCGGCGTCCTGAATTTGCGGAAGGTCTCGCGCGCTGCTTCGACCTGGTGGAAATCCTGCCAGGTCGGCATCGGCCGGATGAACTCCATGAAGGCAAGGCCGCGCACGAAGTCCGGCCGGCGCGCAGCGAGATGAAATGCGAGCGCGGTCCCCCAATCCTGCGCGACGAGATAGGCGGAGGAAATGCCGAGCTGCTCGATCAGCGCGTCGAGATAACGCACATGGTCGACGAAGCGGTAGGCGATGTCGGGTTTGCCGGACCGGCCGAAGCCGATGAGATCGGGCGCAATGCAATGCGCCACCGGCGCCACCAACGGCAGGATGTTTCGCCAGATGTGCGACGAGGTCGGATTGCCGTGCAGGAAGAGCGCGACCGGCGCGTCCTGGGCGCCCGTCTCGCGATAGGCCATGGTGCTTCCCAGCACGGACGCGTTGCGAATCTGAATCTCGGCTTGCTGGCTCATGTCGGCTCCTTGAAGACGGTCTTGAATGCGATGGTCTTGAAACGCTCGAGCGCCTGGGGCGTGCGGTCGACCTTCATGCGCAGGATCGCGCCCTGCCAGGACGCGAGCAGGAAGTCGGCAAGCTCCTCGGGCTCGAATTCGGAATCGATCTCGCCGCTTGTCTGCGCCTCGCGGATGCAGGCGGCGAAGGGCATGCGCCACTCGGCGAAGATCTCGGCAAGGCGGGCGCGCAGCATCTCGCTGCTGCCGGCCGCCTCAAGGCTGAGATCGCCGATCAGGCAGCCGCGGCCGTAGCCGTCGGCTTCGAGCCGTCCGGTAATGATATCGAGATAGCGTTTGAGCCGGGCTCGCGGGGTCAGCGAGCCGTCTTCAAGGGCCTCCGCGACCAATCCCTTCGTGATCTCGAAATAGCGATCGAGCACCTCCGCGGCGAACACTTCCTTGGAGCGGAAATGATTGGTGAAGGACCCCTGTGGCGCGCCCGCCGCGGCGGTGACATCGCGCACGCTGGTGCCGTGATAGCCGGTCCGGAACATGACCTTGAGGCCGGCATCGAGGATGGCGTCTTTGAGGGAAGGTTTGGGCATGGAGGATATAATACGTACGTACGTAT
Organism: Bradyrhizobium sp. WBOS07; assembly: GCF_024585165.1. Lineage (NCBI taxonomy): Bacteria > Pseudomonadati > Pseudomonadota > Alphaproteobacteria > Hyphomicrobiales > Nitrobacteraceae > Bradyrhizobium > Bradyrhizobium sp. WBOS07. The sequence continues at coordinate 1,682,974 of NZ_CP029008.1, read as the reverse complement.
TAATGTCAAGCGCTGACATTTCCCGGCTCTTGATGACCGGTGACGAGACAAAGGGGCCGGTGACGGAGCCTCAGCCGGTCCGCATGCTGCGCGCGACCACGCGGTCGCGCAGCCAGGCGCCGATGGTGCAGCCGACGAGGTAGCAGGCGAACATGATCAGGCCGAGGTCGAGCCAGTAGCCGAAGCGGCCGGGGACCACATGGGCGAACGAGGCCGCGACCAGGGCGGCGACGAGCGCGGCGAGCCAGCGCGCGGTCACCTTCGAGGTGCCGTTGCCGCGCTGGACCACCGAGATCCAGCCCATGCAGAAGCCCAGCAGCAGCGAGCCGATCAGCCAACCCAGATGGAACGAGACGAGATAGGGCATCGTCACCTCACCAGAAATTCGATGCGGCGGTTCTTCGCCTTGCCGTCGTCGGTGTCGTTGCCGGCGACCGGCTGCGTGCTGCCATGGCCGACCGCTGTGAAGCGGCTCGCGGGCAGGCCGGCCTTGACCAGATAGTCGATCACCGCCTGGGCGCGCTTCTCGGAGAGGGCCCGGTTGAAGCCATCCTCGCCGTCGGCATCGGTATGCCCGGCAACCTCGATATTCACGGCTGGGCAACGCAGCGCCGTCTCGATCAGGTGATCGAGGATGGCGACGGAATCCGGATCGATGTCGGCACGCTTGGGCGTGAAGCGGATCTTGCCCTTGGCCAGCAGGTCGGTGAACAATTGCTGGCACACGGTGCCGTCGACCGGCCCTGCCGCGGGCTTCACGGTGATCTCCGGCTTGTACTGCCAGTGCTTGGGGAAGTCCTTGCCGAGGCCAGCGCGGATGTCGTTGGCGGCCCCCTCGTAGAGCGCATCGCCCGACAGCTTCACCTCGCGGTCCGACACGACGAGCGTGCCGGTCGACAGCCGCGAGAGGGCGCCGAGCGCGGCGACCACGGCCGTGTTGAAGGAGCCGGGGGCGCCGATGCTGGCCTTGAGATTGTCGACCACCTTCTCGGTGAAGAACTTTCGCGCGGCGCTGGTGGCGATCGCCGCATGCACGTTGTTGTCGGGGACGTAGCCGGTCAGCGTCACGGTCGCCGCGACCGGATCCTTGTAGGCCTGGAAGATGTAGGGCGGCGCCTTGACGTCGTTGGCGGCGACGGAGAAGCCCTCGGGCAGGTTCTTCAGCGCAGCCGCGATCGCCTCGCGGCCGCCGAGCTCGCGCGCCATGCCCGACAGATTGACCTTGGTATCCGTGATCGTGATCTTGCCGTCCTTCAGCTTGCCGATCTGGTCGAGCAGCAGCATCGCGGCGGCTTCGAACCGGGGCGGCGCACCGCGCGCCAGCCCCATCTGGTCGGCCACCTCGGCGCCGCCGACCTCCTTGCGGGCCGCCTCGGTCAGCCGGCCCTTGATCGACGGCAGCGGCGCGGAGCCCGACAGCGTCACCCGCACCACGTCGCGCTCGGCGTTCCAGACGAACGGCTGGGCCTCGGGAACGAGCCGGGTCCGGTCGTCGACCAGGCGCACGCCCGGGACGGTCTCGACCGCCGTCACGGCGTCGCGGCGCCCCTCCTCGGAGAAGGCGTCCGCGACCAGGCTGACGTCGCGGCCGTCGACCGCGATCCGGGTCTTGTCCAGAACGGTCCCCTTCAGCGCGGCCGAGCTGCGGGCCGACAGGTCGGCCTCCACCGGTAAGGTGTTATTCCAGGCCGCAAATCCCCACATGACGGCCAGTGGAATCAGCCCCAGCCACCATTTGCTGGCCCACCTGAAAAGCTTCTGCATTCGACGACCCGAACTCTGGAACCGGAGACAAAACAAACCCTTGGCAGGCTGTCAAACCGGAAATGGCGCCCTTCCGAAGGCACGGGTCGGACAATCGGAATAACTTTTTCTTCAAGGGTTCTTCCGTAAGTTGAGGACGGAATACCAGAGTCCGCCGACGGGTCATGAAACAACTACGTAACAACGTCATCCGCGCCGGGCTGGGAGCACTTTATTTCAGCGGGGCGCACCATCTGCTGCGCCCGCTTTTGTCGGGCGTCGGCGCCATTTTCATGCTGCACCACGTGCGGCCGGCCCGCGAGGCCGCGTTCCAGCCGAACCGGCATCTCGAGGTCACCCCCGAATTCCTGCGCGCCACGCTGTGCCATTTGCGCTCGATCGACGTCGACATCGTCACCATGGACGAGCTGCATGAGCGGCTGGTGCAGGGCCGCTTCGACCGCCGCTTCGCCGCCTTCACCTTCGACGACGGCTATCGCGACAATCTGGACCATGCGCTGCCTGTGCTGCGCGAATTTGACGCGCCGCTGACGGTCTATGTCGCGAGCGATTTTGCCGAAGGCACCGGACGGCTGTGGTGGACGGCGCTGGAGGCCGTGATCGCCAAGGCCGAGCAGATCGACATCAAGATCGGCCATTCCGCGCTGCGGCTCGATGCGACGACGCCCGCGGCCAAGCAGGCCGCGTTCGACCGCCTGCACGATTGGCTGCGCGCGCTGCCGGGCGAGCATGATCTGGCGCGGGAGATCGAGGCGCTCTGCGCGGCGTACGACGTCGACATGGCTGCGCTGTGCCGCAGCCTCTGCCTGTCCTGGCCCGAGCTGAAGAGATTTGCCGCCGATCCGCTGGTCACGATCGGCGCGCATAGCGTCAGCCATTGCAACCTCGCCAAGCTGGCGGAAGACATCGCCGCAGAGGAGCTGGCCGTGAGCCGCGCGCGGATCGAGCAGGCGCTGGAGCGTCCCGTGCTGCATCTCGCCTATCCCTATGGCGACCGCGGGGCCGCAGGCGTGCGCGAGTTCGGCATGGCTGCGACGGCCGGCTTCAAGACCGCGGTGACGACGCGGCCCGGCATGCTGTTTGCCGAAAATGCCGGCCAGATGACGGCGCTGCCGCGCGTCTCGCTCAACGGCAATTACCAGGACGCGCGAATCCTGCCGGTGCTGACCTCGGGCGCCGCGACCGCGATGTGGAACGGTTTCCGCCGGATCGCGGCGGCATAGCTGCCGCTCCGCTCTCCGCTGTCGTCCCTGCGCACGCAGGGATCCATACCGCGGAATTTTTTCGATCGTGATCGGTGGGCGCACCAAACGACGAGTCTTCGTCAAACTACTCCCTGGGGTTATGGGTCCCCGCGTGCGCGGGGACGACACTGAATTTGTAGGACTGATGTCGCGTCACACTCGCATATCATCAGCCCCTTCCTTGACTCCCCTTGCCGCCCCGCCCAAAACAGCGCCAACCAAGGGAGGCCTCATGTTCAACGACCTGTTCTCGCTCAAAGGCCGCGTCGCGCTGGTGACCGGCGGCTCGCGCGGCATCGGCAAGATGATCGCGGCGGGGTTTCTCGGCGCCGGCGCCGCCAAGGTCTACGTCACCGCGCGCAAGGCCGGGCCGTGCGAGGCGACCGCCAAGGAGCTCACCGCGCAATATGACGGCGAGTGCATCGCACTGCCGATCGACATCTCTACCGTCGAAGGCTGCGACCGGCTGGCTTCCGAGATCATCAAGCTGGAGCCGAAGCTCGACATCCTCGTCAACAATGCCGGCGCGGCCTGGGGCGCGGAGTTCGACGAATTTCCCGAAAGCGGCTGGGACAAGGTGATGGACCTCAACGTCAAGTCGCTGTTCTTCCTGACCAAGGCCCTGGCGAAACCGTTGCGCGCGGCCGCAAGCGCCGAACGTCCGGCCAAGGTGATCAACATCGCCTCGGTCGACGGCATCTTCGTCAACCCGGGCGAGACCTATTCCTATGCCGCCAGCAAGGCCGCGGTGATCCACCTGACGCGGCGCATGGCCACCAAGCTGATCAAGGACAACATCAACGTCACCGCGATCGCGCCGGGCGCCTTCAAGTCCGACATGAACCGGGCCGCGCGCGACCACGGCGACGAGGTCGCCCAGCGCATTCCGGCGCGGCGGATCGGAAGCGACGAGGACATGGCGGGTGTGGCGATCTATCTCGCCTCGCGCGCGGGCGATTACGTCGTCGGCAACACCATCGCGGTCGACGGCGGCGTGGTGTACGCGAATGCGGGGCTGGAGATCGCGGGGTAGGCGCGAGCTGCTGCAAGGTCGCGCGCCATTTGCGACGCGTGAGGTCTGCTCCCTCGCCCCGCTCTTGCGGGGAGAGGGTTGGGGTGAGGGGCCTCTCTCCCCACGGGAGATAGTCGCCGCACCTGTACCCCCTCACCCGGATCACATCTGCGATGTGATCCGACCTCTCCCGCAAGCGGGGAGAGGTAAGAAAGCTACGACTCGATCTTCACGTATTCGAAATCGCCGGGCTTGTTGTCGATGCCGACCTTCGGCGGCGAGATCCAGGAGGCGTACTTGCCGGTCTCGGTGACGGGCTGCATCAGCGAGGTGATGAAGTCGCCGTCGCTGCCCGAGGGCAGCCACTCGTCCTTACGCCGGGCCCAGGTGGCATCGTCGATCAGGATGCCGTCGGGCGTGGCGTGCACGTCCTTGAACTCGCCGATGTGGCGGTGGAAGGCGACGTTGGGAAGCGTCAGCTTGAAGTCGTAGCCCGCGGTCGAGATCACCTTGTTCCAGCGCAGCATGCCCTTGACGCAGTCCTGGCTGTAATCGTCGCGCAGGCGCATGTTGAGCGCGGTCAGCGCCGGTTCGTCGACCAGCTTGATCTCGCCGTTGATGAACTTCAGCACCGGATAGGTAGCGTTCTTGAGCTGGTGGTCGTCCTCGATCTGGGTCTCGTGATAGCGGCCCTTGATGCCGGCGTTGAAGGCGTTCGCCGCGTTGGTCGAGACCTCCGAGCCGAACAGGTCGAGCGACAGCGTGTAGTGCAGGTTCAGCTTCTTCTGGATGGTCGGCAGGTCGATCACCCCGAGCGCGCGCACCTTGGCGATGTCGGTGGGATCGGTGATGCCGGCCGCGCGCATCGCATCGCAGGTGCGCTGCACAACGCGGGTGATGCCGGTCTCGCCGACGAACATGTGGTGCGCTTCCTCGGTCAGCATGAAGCGGCAGGTGCGCGACAGCGGATCGAAGCCGGACTGCGCGAGGCTGTGCAGCTGCATCTTGCCGTCGCGATCGGTGAAATAGGTGAACATGAAGAAGGACAGCCAGTCCGGCGTCGCCTCGTTGAAGGCACCGAGCATGCGCGGCGCATCGGCATCGCCGGAGCGGCGGCGCAAGAGGTCGTCGGCCTCCTCGCGGCCGTCGCGGCCGAAATATTTCTGCAGCAAGTAGACCATGGCCCAGAGGTGACGGCCTTCCTCGACATTGACCTGGAACAGGTTGCGCATGTCGTAGAGCGAGGGCGCGGTCTTGCCGAGATGGCGCTGCTGCTCGACCGAGGCCGGCTCGGTGTCGCCCTGGATCACGATCAGGCGGCGCAGCATGGCGCGATGCTCGCCCGGGACTTCCTGCCAGGCCGGCTCGCCGTAGTGCTCACCGAACGGCACGACGCGATTCTCTTCCTGCGGGGCAAGGAGGATGCCCCAGCGATATTCGGGCATGCGGACGTAATCGAACTTGGCCCAGCCGCGCGGATCAACGGAATAGGCGGTGCGCAAGTACACCAGCGATTCCTGGAAGCCTTCCGGCCCCATGTCGCTCCACCAGTCCATGTAGCCGGGATGCCAGCCCTCCAGCGCTTTCAGCACCTGGCGGTCTTCGGCGAGATTGACGTTGTTCGGAATCTTGGTCGAGTAGTCGACGTTCATGATGTTCATGTTCATGGCCGTGCTCTCCTTGTTCGGTCTCCTGTCCCGGCCGCTGCGCAGCGCGAAGCGGTGCGCTGCTGAGCCGGGACCCATTGTCTCGTCGCTCTGGGTCCCGGTTCTGCGCAGCGGCACTTCGTGCCGCAGCGCGCCCGGGACACGAACGTCGCTATACCCGTGTCATATCGAATTTCGGCTTCTGGCCGCTGCCGTAGCGGCGCAGCGCGCCTTCCTCGCCGACCGCGTTGGGGCGCTGGAAGATCCAGTTCTGCCACGCCGTGAGGCGGGAGAAGATCTTCGATTCCATCGTCTCGGGGCCGACGAAGCGCAGGCTCGCCTCCATGCCGGTGAGACTGTCGGGCGAGAAGCTGGCGCGCTCCTCCAGGAACACACGGACCTCGTCGTCCCAATCGATGTCGTCGAGCGCGAAGGTGACGAGGCCGAGCTCCTCGGCCTGCTCGGCGTCGAGGCTGGTGCCGAGCGTCGCTTCGGCGCGCTCCACATCGGAGGGATCGGCTTGGAAGCGCGATTGCAGCCGGGTCAGGCCGTGGCTCATCGGATACGGGCCGAAATTCATGGCGGACAGCTCGATCGACGGCGGCGGGCGATTGTCGCCCTGGCGCGTGCCGATCAGCATGTAGGAGCGGTCGGCGGCGAACACGAGCTCGGCCAGCGTGCCGGCAAAGCAGGAGCCGGGCTCGACCAGCGTCACCAGCGTGCGCGAGGTGACGTCGATGCGCTTGAGCACGCGCTTCCAATAATGCCTGATCTCGTTGACCAGCCAGTGCGCCTTGTTGGCTTCGAGGAAAGCATCGCAAGCGAGCACATGGGCGCGGTCGCCATGGCTCTTGAACACCAGCATGGCGATCTCGAGCTCGTTGATGCGCAAATGCAGGATGGCGTCGTCGAGCTCGCGCGCGACTTGCAACGGCCAGAACACGGCGCCCTGCGCCATCATTCCGTCGATGTCGGCGGGCGGCGCGACCTCCGGCGCCTTGATCGAGATGGTCGCGATGCGCGCCGCGCGATCGATGTCGACGGTGACGAAGCCGTAGCGAATGCTGTTTTGGTCGATCACGCGATTGAGCCGCGTCAGCGCGATGCCCTTGCCGCTGCCTTTGCGCATCGAAGCGGCCGCGAACTCCTTGGCGCGCTCCGCAATCTTGGCCTCGAGCTTGGAGTTCGGCGCGATCTCGTCGACGAGGCGCCATTGCACGGCGCGCTTACCCTTCACGCCTTCCTCGATGGTGCAGAAGAAATCGGCGTGGTCGCGGCGCACCTTGCGCTTGTCGACGACGCGGGTGAGGCCGCCAGTACCCGGCAGCACCGCGAGCAGCGGCACTTCGGGCAGCGCCACGGCGGAGGAGCCGTCGTCGGCCAGGATGATGTGGTCGGTCGCGAGCGCCAGCTCATAGCCGCCGCCGGCGGCCGAGCCATTCACCACGGTGATGAAGCGCTGGCCGGAATTCTCCGAGGAATCTTCCATGCCGTTGCGGGTCTCGTTGGTGAACTTGCAGAAATTCACCTTGTGGGCATGGGTGGAGCCCGCCAGCATGCGGATGTTGGCGCCGGCGCAGAACACGCGGTTCTTGGCCGAGCGCATCACCACGACCTTCACTTCCGGATGCTCGAAGCGCAGACGCTGGACCGCATCGGCCAGTTCGATGTCGACGCCGAGATCGTAGGAGTTGAGCTTGAGCAGGTAGCCCTCGAACAGGCCGCCATTCTCGTCGACGTCCATGGTCAGCGTCGCGACGTCGCCCTCGACCACGAGCTTCCAGTGCTTGTAGCGGGACGGTTCGGTCTGGAAATCGATGAATGTCGCGCCGCCTGCGAGGCGCCGATCTTCCCCGGCCATGGGTCATCCCTGAGCTTGATTATGCATTTTCGCCGTAGCGTTAGATGCACAATAGTGCATATTTTTGAACGCGTCTAGCCCCTAACGGGGCTTACATGCATTTTGTTTCATGCGCAGCCGTTCTTTGCTGCCGTCACGCGGCGCGCCCTTGCAGGCCCTGGTCATCGCGCAGCGCCGCTCGTGCGAATTGCTCGACCGCTTCGAGCGTCGCCGCCGGGGCCTCGCGATGCGGGGAATGTCCTGCGCTTGGGATGACGGTCAGATCGACCGGGCAGTAGCACTCTTCCCGTGCGATCTCGGCCTGACGCAGGGTGCCGTATTGGTCGTCCGCGCCCTGCACGACCATGATGGGGACGCGGATATAGGCCAGGTAGTCCGAGATGTCCCAGTCGCGGAACTTCGGATCGAGCCAGGCGCCGTTCCAGCCGTAGAAGGCGTTGTCGACGTCCTTGTGCCAGCGCGCCAGTTTCGCCTTCAGGTCCGTGGTCTCGAACGTCGTCTTGATCGCGGCGATGGATTTGATCGAGATGTCCTCGACGATGAAATGCGGCGCGATCAGCACGAGACCGTTCAGGCGATGATCCTGATGCGCCCCGACATAGATGGTCGCGATCGAGGCGCCGTCGGAATGGCCGAGCAGAAGGCCGCGCTTGAAGCCGATCATGTCGAGCAGCTTCGGCAGCACGTCCAGCGCCTCGCGCTGCATGTAGTCGAGCGGCCGCGGCAGCGCCACGGGACTGGACTGGCCATAGCCCGCGCGCGAGTAGGCGAAGATGCCGGCGCCGGTGGCCTGCTGCAGCTTCTCCGGGAAGTCGCCCCAGAGCCCGACCGAGCCGAGGCCTTCATGCAGCATGACGATGGTCGGCGCATCGGCAGATTGCGGCGCGAGCCATTTGTATTCGAGGCTGGCGCTGCCGATGTCGAGGAAGCCGGTGGGGGTGAGGTTGGTCATTTCTGCGCTCTTCTCTCTCCGTCGTCATGCCCGTGCTTGACCCGGGCATCCACGCCTCTCCCAACACGCGGATGCACGTGGATGGCCGGGACAGGCCCGGCCATGACGACTCATTGCTAGTTCGCGCCCTCGCGCAGCTTGAACCGCTGGATCTTTCCCGTCGCGGTCTTCGGCAGCGACTCCACCACGTCGATCCAGCGCGGATATTTCCACGGGCCGATCTTGTGCTTGACGTGCTCCTTGAGCGTCTCCTGCAAATCCGTGGTCTTTGCACCCGGGCGCAGCACCACGAAGGCCTTCGGTTTCAAGAGGCCTTCCGGATCGGCTTCCGGTATCACGGCGGCCTCCAGCACGGCGGGATGCGTGATCAGCGCGCTCTCGACCTCGAACGGCGAGACCCAGATGCCGGAGACCTTGAACATGTCGTCGGCGCGGCCGCAGAAGGTGTAGCGGCCATCGCTATCGCGGACATATTTGTCGCCGGTGCGGGTCCAGGGTCCCTCGAAGGTGCGGCGGCTCTTGTGGCGCTGATTCCAGTAGCCCTCGCCGGCCGAGGGCGCATCGACCAGGAGCTCGCCGACCTCGCCGTCAGCGACGTCCTGCCCGGCTTCGTTGACGAGCCGCACCGCATAGCCCGGCACCGGCTTGCCGGAGGAGCCGTATTTGATGTCGCCGGGCGCGTTCGACAGGAAGATGTGCAACAGCTCGGTCGAGCCGACGCCGTCGAGGATGTCGACGCCGAAGCGCGCCTTCCAGTTGTTGCCGACCGATTCCGGCAGCGCCTCGCCGGCCGAGGTGCAGATGCGCAGGGCCTTGCCGCCGCGCTCGGCCTTCATGGTCTCGTCGTTGAGCATCGCCGCGAACAAGGTCGGCACGCCGTAGAAGATCGAGGGGTTGTAGCGGTTCATCAGGTCGAACATGCGCGCCGGCGTCGGCCGCTCGCTGTTGAGGATGACGCTGGCGCCGACCGACATCGGGAAGGTCAGCGCATTGCCGAGGCCATAGGCGAAGAACAGCTTCGCGGCGGACAGGCACACGTCGCTCTCGCGGATGCCGAGCACCTGCCTGGCGTAGGTGTCGGCGGTGGCCTGCAGATTGGAATGAATATGGCGCACGCCCTTGGGCATGCCGGTCGAGCCCGACGAGTAGAGCCAGAACGCCGGCTCGTCCGGATGCGTCGCGGCGGTGGTAAACTGGTCGCTCTCGCCGGCGATTTCTTCCGCGAGTTGCTTGTGGCCGTTCTGCTTGGCGCCGGAGACCACGACATGCTCGAGATCCGGCATGCGGCCGACGACGTCCTTGATGACGGAATAGAGCGCCTCGGACACGAACAGCACGCGCGCCCGGCAGTCGGCGAGGATGTAGGCGTACTGGTCCGCCGTCAGCAGCGTGTTGAGCGGCACCGGCACGATGCCGGCGCGGATCGCGCCCAGGAAGACGATCGGAAAATCGACCGTATCCAGCATGATCATCGCGACGCGCTCCTCACGGCGGACGCCGAGCCGGCGCAGCATGTTGGCGGCACGCCGGGTCTGTTGCTGGAGCTCGCCGTAGGTGAGCCGCGAGACCGTGTCGTCGAAGGCCAGCTTGTTGCCGCGGCCTTCGGCGACGTTACGGTCGAGCAGCCAGGTCACCGCGTTATAGGATCCCTCGCTCACGGACATCTCCCCCGAATTTAGAATTATAATTCATAGAAAGACACCGCGTCGGCTTGCTGTCAATGCCAGCAGGCACTATGTTTCATTAAAACGCGCCGCAGGCCCCCTGTAAAGAAGGCTCATGAGCGAAAGTCCCGACGCCGAATCCCGCTTCCTCGAACAGCTCGGCCAGCGCGTGCGCACCATGCGCGCACTGCGCGGCATGTCGCGCAAGGTGCTCGCCAAGGTATCGGGGATCTCGGAGCGCTACATCGCCCAGCTCGAAAGCGGCAAGGGCAATGTCTCCATCGTGCTGCTGCGCCGCGTCTCGGACGCGATGGGCGCGCATCTCGAGGACCTGCTTCCCTCGGCCGAGCCGACACCGGACTGGCAGATGTTTCGCGATCTCCTGCGCAAGGCGACGCCGGCACAGATCGCGCAAGCCAAGGATCTGCTCGCCGGGGGCAGTGCCACCGCGCCGCGGCGCGCGCCGTTCTGCGGCATCGCGCTGATCGGCCTGCGCGGCGCCGGCAAGTCCACGCTCGGGCGGATGCTGGCGAAGAAGATCGGCTGGAGCTTCGTCGAGCTCAACAAGGAGGTCGAGCAGCAGAACGGGCTCTCGGTCGCCGAGATCATCGCGCTGTACGGCCAGGAGGGCTTTCGCCGCATGGAGCAGGCGGCGCTGCAGCAGCTGCTGGCGCGCAACGAGCTGATGGTGCTGGCGACCGGCGGCGGCATCGTCTCGGAGCCGCTGACCTTCGACCAGATCCTGACCTCGTTCTACACGATCTGGCTCAAGGCCGAGCCCGAGGAGCACATGGCCCGCGTCCGTCGCCAGGGCGATCTGCGCCCGATGGCGGACGACCGCTCCGCCATGGCGGAGCTGCGCAACATCCTGCTCAGTCGCGAACCGCTGTATTCGCGCGCGACCGCGGTGGTGGATACCGCGGGGCTGTCGGTCGATGCGGCCGCGGCCCGGCTGATCGATGCGGTGCGCCCGGTGCTGCAGAACGAAGCCCGCAGCTTCGGCCTGCGCAGCGTGGCGCTGTAGGGCGAGCTGTATCCAATTGCTCCGTTGTCGTCCCGGACAAGCGTAAGCGCAGGTCCGGGACCCATACCCCCAGGGAGAAGTTGTTGCGCGAGCTGGCAACCACGAGTCTTCGCAAAACAACTCCCTGTGGTTATGGGTCCCGGATCTGCGCGCGCTTGGGGCGCGCTTGTCCGGGACGACAGCGAGGGCTTTGCGCGACCTCCGGCAACACCATATCAACGCCCAGCAGCAAGCCTTGGAACAACCAATGACCGCCACCGACGTCACCACCTCCATGTTCGAGCGGATCGGCGGCAGCGCTGCGATCGAGGCCCTGGTCGACCGCTTCTACGATCGCATGGAGACGCTGCCGGAGGCGAAGGTGATCCGCGCCATGCATGCCGACGACCTCGGCCTGATCAGGGACGTGTTGAAGCGCTATCTCACCGAATGGACCGGCGGACCGCGCCTCTATACCCCCGAGAAGGGTCATCCGCGGCTGCGCCAGCGCCATTTCGGCTTCGCCATTGGAGATGCCGAGCGCGACGCCTGGATGCTCTGCATGCGCGGCGCGATGGAGGAGACGATCACCGATGCCGCCGCGCGGCAGGAGCTCGACAAGGCGCTGTCCGGTCTCGCCGACTGGATGCGCAACCGGCAGTGAAGGGGCGGCAGCGCCTCGGCGCAAGTCGAACGCGCACCATGCACCCGTATCGTGTGAATTGAGTTCCGCGGCGATCGCCTGCTAAGCTCCAGGCATGACCGACATCCTCCCTGATACGATCCGCCGCCTCTACACCGATCCCGGCGAGTATATCGACAGCGATCATCCCACCGTGCAGCAATTCGCGACCGACGCCGTGCGCGCGGATGCTGGTACCCGCGAGAAGGCGAGCGTGCTCTACAAGGCGGTGCGCGACGGCATCCGCTACAATCCCTATGTCAGCATGCGCGTCGCAGAGACCTTTCGCGCCTCGAGCGTGCTCGCCGCGGGGCAAGGCTATTGCGTCGGCAAGGCCGCGCTCTATGCCGCCGCCTGCCGCGTCCACGGCATCCCCGCACGGGTCGGCTTTGCCGACGTGAAGAACCATCTCACCACCGAGAAGCTGCGCGCGAGCATGGGCACCGACATCTTCACCTGGCACGGCTTCACCGAGGTGCACGTCGATGGCGCCTGGCGCAAGGCGACGCCGACCTTCAACGACACGCTGTGCGCCAAGGTCGGCGTGGCGCCGCTCGATTTCGACGGCCACACCGACGCGCTGCTGCATCCCTTCGACGGCGCGGGCCGCGCCTACATGCAATACGTCAACGACCGCGGCAGCTATCACGACGTCCCGGCAAAATTCCTGATGCGCGAGATGGCGCGGGATTACGCCAACATGCAGGGCGAGGACCTGTCGGGCCGCGACATGGAGCGCGAAGCGGAGGGGCGGTAGCGCGATGGATGCAGGTCCCGATGTCATCCGTCGATCTGCCTCGCCACGCCTCGCGCGACTGGTCTCCAGCATCTCGTTCTACCGCGAACACGGCCTCGGCCTGGCCGCCTTCCGGCATGCCGCGCCGCTTGCGCTGCCTCTGCTGGTGAATTTGGGAACGCCCTTCCGTATTGCGCTCGGTCACCAGCCGGAGACTGCCGACGCGCGACCGAGTTTCGCGGCGGGACTCTTTCCCGGGCCGGTCCTGATCGAATCCGACGGCCATGCCGAATGCGTCCAGGTCGATTTCACGCCGCTCGGAGCGTATCGCTTCTTCGGGGGAGCGGTGCCCGATCTGACCGCGCGCATGGTCGGCCTGGACGACATATTGGGACGGGATGCCGAGCACCTCCGCGCCAGAGTGGCCGAGGCGGCCGGCTGGCAGCGGCGGTTCGAGATCGTGTAGCACTTCGTGCTTCGCCGCGCCGTGCACGAGCCCTCGCCGGCGGTGGCCTTCGCGCTGGAGACGCTCTGGCAACGCGCAGGGGCGGTCAGGATCGCCGACATCGCCTCCGACATCGGCTGGAGCCGCAAGCATCTCACGCGCCGCTTCCACAACGAGATCGGCGTTCCGCCGAAGACACTGGCCCAGATGCTGCGCTTTCATCGGGCCTGCGCGCTGGCCCGGATGGACGGCACAGGCGGCTGGGCTGCAATTGCCGCGGACGCAGGCTATGCGGACCAGGCGCACCTTGCCCGGGATTTCCGGATCTTCAGCGGCGAGACGCCGACAGCATGGGCCACGCGGCTCGATGGCGTCGATCCGCGCCTGATGCGGGACGGCGGGGGCTAGCACCTCGACAGCGCCGGACACGGGCAGGTCCCATTTATTCAAGCCGGCCGCTTTGATCCGGACTAGCGTCGGCGTCGCAACACGCTTGCCAGGACCTGCACGAACTTGGAGAATGTCATGAACCAGCCGAACGGCCACGAAGCACCGCGCCTCTACCACACCATGCGCTGCAAGGATGCGGAGGCGATGATCGCCTGGCTGAAGAACGTTCTCGGCTTCACTGAACGCGTGGTGTACCGCAAGGAGGGCACGGTCGTTCACGCCGAGCTGGCGTTCGGATCGTCGATCCTCATGCTGGGCGCGCATCGCGACGACGCCTACGCCAAGCAGGTTGGCAGCATCGGCGGCCGGCGGACGGATGCCGTCTACCTGGCCGTTGATGATCCCGACGCGCTCTATGAGAAGGTGAAAGCCGCAGGCGCGCCAATCGAGATGGAGCCCTGCACGACCGATTATGGCAGCCGTGATTTCGCCGCGCGCGATCCGGAGGGCGGGCTCTGGAGCTTTGGCACCTATTGGCCCAAGGTCGGTGAACAGCCGCTACCGGGATAGCCAAAGTTTCGACCGCAGCCGCAGGCGCGCCGAGACGCAGCTACAAGAGTTGCGAGCGGACGGAGTCCGCTCCCTCCCGGAGCAGCGGCAAGAATCTTTCGATCAATTCCTGCGCCGGCACGCGGTCAACATGGGCGCCCATGTTGATGGCGGCGACGATGACGCCGTCGTAACGGCGGACGGGGACGGAGATCGAGCGGAAATGCGGCTCGGCCTCGCGATCGACCAGGGAGTAGCCTTGGGCGCGGTCGGCGGCGATGCGCGCAAGCAGCGCCTTGGAATCTGTCACCGTCTGCGGCGTCAGCGCCTCGCACGCCATCGCCTTCAGGCGCTCAGCGAGATGCGCGTCGTCGAGCTGGCCCAGCATGGCGCGGCCGACCGAGGTGCAGAAGGCAGGCAGGCGATAGCCGATCTCCAATCCGCCCGAGAAAACCCGCGCCGGGCTGCCCCTCGCAATGAAGACGACGTCGTCACCATCGAGCACCGCGAGCGAGGAGATCTCGTTCGCCGCGGTCGCGACTCGATCGAGCATGGGCTGAAGCACGGCGACGAGCTGGTTGGAGCGCAGGTAGGACGCCGCCAGCGTCAGCACATGCGGGGTCAGCGAGAACAGCTTGCCATCGCCCGAGACATAGCCGCCGCGCTGGAGCGTGAACAGCATGCGCCGGGTTGTGGCGCGCGGCAGGTCGGCGGCGCGGGCGAGATCGCTCAGCGTCATCGGACCTGCATTCGTGCCGAAACATTGCAGCAGGCGCAGGCCGCGATCGAGCGCCTCGACGAAATCCGTCGCGCGCTCCTCGCTCTCGCTCCGCTTCAGCTTGGGCATAGTGATGGGACAATCCTGCAAAATAGTGCTTGCTGCCTTTGCAAGGCATGTCATAATTCGCCCATTCGTTCAATAGGCGAACAATCGCCACTCCACTGAGGATGCGACTGCCATGATGAGCCAGGAGCAGAACGACCTGATCACCCGCACCGGGCCGAAGGATCCGTGCGGCAGACTGATGCGGAGCTATTGGCAGCCAGCGGCGCTGGTGGACGAGCTCGAGGGCGCTCGCCCGATCCGCTCGGTCAAGCTGCTCGGCGAGAACCTGGTGCTGTTCCGTAACGAGACCGGACGCTACGGCCTGATGGATCGGCACTGCGCCCATCGGGGCGCCGATCTCGCCTTCGGCCGGCTCGAGCATGGCGGCCTGCGCTGCGCCTTCCACGGCTGGCTGTTCGACGCGAGCGGCCAGTGCATCGAGACGCCGGCCGAGCCGAAGGATTCGAAGCTCTGCCAGAACATCCGGCAGCGCTCCTATCCCGTGGTGGAGAAGAGCGGCATTCTCTGGGCCTATCTCGGCGAGGGCGAGCCGCCGGCCTTCCCGGAGATCGACTGTTTCGTCGCGCCCGGCACGCACACCTTTGCATTCAAGGGCCACATGGCCTGCAACTGGCTGCAGGCGCTGGAGGTCGGCATCGATCCCGCGCACGCCTCCTATCTGCATCGCTTCTTCGAGGACGAGGACACCTCCACGGCCTACGGCAAGCAATTCCGCGGCGCCTCCGCCGGGTCGGACCTGCCGATGACGAAGATTCTGCGCGAGTACGACCGCCCGATCATCAATGTCGAGCACACCGAATACGGCCTGCGCCTGATCGCGCTGCGCGAGATCGACGCGGAGCGCACCCATGTGCGCGTCACCAACCAGCTGTTCCCGCACGGCTTCGTCATCCCCATGAGCACGGAGATGACGATCACGCAATGGCACGTGCCGGTCGACGACGAGAACTGCTACTGGTACGCGATCTTCACCAGCTATTCGAACCCGGTCGACAAGCAGAAGATGCGCGACCAGCGGCTCGAGCTCTATGAATTGCCGGATTACAAGTCGCGCAAGAACAGTGCCAACGATTACGGCTTCGATCCGCACGAGCAGCAGACCGCGACCTACACCGGCATGGGCACCGACATCAACGTCCACGACCAATGGGCGGTGGAATCGATGGGCGCGATCCAGGACCGCACCAAGGAGCATCTCGGTTCGAGCGACAAGGCGATCGTGCAGTACCGCCGCCTGCTGCGGCAGGAGATCGAAAAGGTCAGGGGCGGCGAGAAGCCGATGCTGTTTCTGGACGAGGCCAATGCGCGCAGCATCCAGGGACCGGCGACCATGGACGGCATCGGCCCGACCCGGGGCTGGGAGACCTACTGGATGGAAGTCGACGTCAAGCGCCGCCGCGGCGCGCCCTGGACCGCGCCGGTGCCGAAGGAGATCGCGGACAACGTGCACAAGCTGACGGCGGCGGAGTGACGTTCGTGTCCCGCTGCCGTAGGGTGGGCAAAGGCGCAAAGCGCCGTGCCCACCATTTCTCCATGAATGATACAGATCGTGGGCACGCTTCGCTTTGCCCACCCTACGCAGTTGAGGGGGTGGTGAAGTGACTTTCGTCGCGCGTCACGCGCTGTGGTCGGATGAGCAGAGGGACGCCGCGGCGCGCATGCGCCGCATCGTCGAGGAGAGGAATCTCGAGGTCATCCGCCTCGCCTTCCCCGACCAGCACGGCATCCTGCGCGGCAAGACCATCATTGCCTCGGAGGCGATCGCCTCGCTGGAGAGCGGCTGCTCCATCACCACCACCATGCTCGCCAAGGACACCTCGCACCGCACGGTGTTTCCGGTGTTCACCGCGGGCGGCGGCTTCGGCATGAAGGAGATGGAGGGCGCGGCCGACGTGCTGATGGTCGCCGATCCCACCACGTTCCGCGTCTTGCCGTGGGCGCCGGCCACCGGCTGGGTGCTGTGCGACCTCTATTTTGGCGACGGCCGCCCCGTCCCGTTCGCGACGCGCGGACTCTACAAGCGCGTGCTCGATGAACTCGGCACGCGTGGCCACGATTTCGTTGCCGGCCTCGAGGTCGAATTCCACATCTTCAGGCTCGACGATGCGCATATGCGCGCCGAGGATGCCGGTCAGCCCGGCACGCCGCCATCGGTGAGCCTGCTCAGCCAGGGCTATCAATATCTCACCGAGCAGCGCTTCGATCAGATGGAGCCGGTGCTGGAGATTCTCCGGCGCGACATCGTCGCGCTCGGGCTGCCCTTGCGCTCTGTCGAGGTCGAGTTCGGACCGAGCCAGTGCGAATTCACCTTCGCGCCGCGCAAGGGGCTGGAGCCTGCCGACAACATGGTGCTGTTCCGCAGCGCCGTGAAGCAGATCGCGCACCGCCACGGCTACCACGCCACCTTCATGTGCCGGCCGAAGCTGCCGAACGTGTTCGCCAGCGGCTGGCACCTGCACCAGTCGATCGTCTCGCGCGCGAGCGGCGAGAACCTGTTCATGACGAAAGACGGCAGCGAGCCGCTCAGCGCGTTCGGCAAGGCCTACCTCGCCGGCCTGCTCGATCATGCCCGCGCCTCGACATTGTTCACCACGCCGACCATCAACGGCTACAAGCGCTACCGCTCCTATTCGCTGGCACCCGACCGCGCGATCTGGGGCCGCGACAACAGGGGCGTGATGATCCGCGTGCTCGGCGGCGCCGGCGATGCCGCAACGCGCCTGGAGAACCGCATCGGCGAGCCGGCAGCGAACCCCTATCTCTACATGGCTTCGCAGATCCTCTCAGGCCTCGACGGCGTCGACCGCAAGCTCGATCCCGGCCCCTCCGCCGACACGCCCTACGAGACCAAGGCGCCGCTGCTGCCGAAGAGCTTGCGCGATGCGGTCTCGGCGCTGAAGGACGATCCGTTCTTCCGCGAGAAGCTCGGGGCCGAGTTCGTGGATTATTACACCCACATCAAGAACGCCGAGATCGACCGCTTCCTGTCCGAGGTGACCGATTGGGAGCACCGCGAATATTTCGAGGTGTTTTGAGGGCGCCGTCCATCCGCCGTCATTGCGAGGAGCGAAGCGACGAAGCAATCCAGAATCCCTCCGCGGAAAGACTCTGGATTGCTTCGCTGCGCTCGCAATGACGGGGAGAGAGCGCGGGCTCAAATCCCCAAATACTTATGCTGCAGGTCCGGCGCCGCCAGCAGCTCGTCGGAGGTGCCGCTCCATACCGTCTTGCCGCGCTCGATGATGTAATGGCGGTCGCAGATGCGGGCGAGATGGTCGACGTTCTTGTCGACGACCAGGATCGACTGCCCCCGGCTCTTGAGCAGCGACAGGCAGTGCCAGATCTCTTCGCGGATCAGCGGTGCTAGGCCCTCGGTCGCTTCGTCCAGGATGAGCAGCTTCGGATTGGTCATCAGCGCGCGACCGATCGCGAGCATCTGCTGCTCGCCGCCGGAGAGCTGATTGCCCATATTGCCCGCACGTTCGGCAAGGCGCGGAAACAGCACGTAGATCGCCGCCAGCGTCCAGGGATTGGAGCTATTGAAGCGATCGGCGGCGGCCGCCACCAGGTTTTCGCGCACGGTGAGGTTCGGAAAGATCTGGCGGCCCTCGGGCACGAGCCCGACGCCGAGTTTCGCGATCCGGTACGACGGCAGCAGCCTGACCTCGGCGCCCGCAAAACGAATGCTGCCGGCACGCGCCGGCGTCAGGCCCATGATGGAGCGGATGGTCGTGGTCTTGCCCATGCCGTTGCGGCCCATCAGCGAGACCATCTCGCCCGGCTTGATCGACAGCGACAGGCCGAACAGCACCTGGGAGAGGCCGTAGCAGGTCTCGATGCCGTCGACGTCGAGCAGCGCGTCAGCCATGATGCGTCACCACGTGCTGATCACCGAGATAGGCGCGTTTGACGTCTTCGTTGGCCCGGATCGCGGCCGGATCGCCTGAGGCGATGACGCGGCCATAGACCAGCACCGAGATGCGGTCGGCCAGCGCGAACACCGCCGGCATGTCGTGCTCGACCAGCACGATCGAGACCTCTTTCCGCAGCTCCTGGAGCAGCTTCACCATGTTCTGGGATTCGGTGGCGCCGAGGCCGGCCATCGGCTCGTCGAGCAGCAGCAATTTCGGCTTGCTGGCGAGCGCGACCGCAAGCTCGATCTGGCGTCGCTCGCCATGGCTGAGCTTCGAGACCAGAACATCGGCGCGATGGACGAGGCCGACGCGATCGAGCGCGGCACGTGCGGCATCGCGCAGGCCTTTCTCCTTGCGCGCATCGGCGAAGAAGCGGAACGAGGTGCCGGCATGCGCCTGCGCCGCCAGCGCGACGTTGTCCGCGGCGGTGAAATCGAGCAGCAGCGAGGTGATCTGGAACGAACGCGCCAGGCCCAGCGCACAGCGCCGATAGGCCGGCAAGTATGTGATGTCGCGCCCCGCCAGCGAGACGCTGCCGGAATGCGGCGCGAGATGTCCCGTGAGCTGGCTGATCAGCGTGGTCTTGCCGGCGCCGTTCGGGCCGATGATGGCGTGCAGCTCGCCGCTGGCGACGTCGAGCGAGACGTTGTCCGTCGCGATGATGCCGCCGAAGCGGCGCACCAGCTTTTCGACGCGAAGCAGGGGCTCAGCCACGGCCAGCCCTCCCGAGCGCGCCCATGATGCCGCCGCGGCCGAACAGCACGATCAAGAGCAGCAGCGGGCCCATGATCAGCGCCCAATATTCGGTGATCTGCGACAGCAGCTCCTCGAGCAGCAGAAACACCACCGCGCCCATGACCGGGCCGAACAGCGTGCCCATGCCGCCGAGGATCACCATCACCATGAGGTCGCCGGAGCGGGTCCAGTACATCACGGCCGGGCTGACGAAATCGGTGTTGTTGGCGAGCAGCGCGCCGGCAAGGCCGCACATGGTGCCCGAGATGACGAAGCAGACGAGCTGGTAGCGCTTGGCGGGAAAGCCGATCGCCTGCATGCGCTGCTCGTTGGAGCGCAGGCCCTGCACGACGAGGCCGAAGCGCGAATTGACGATGCGCCAGATCAGGAAGACGACGCCGAGCAGGCAGGCGAGGCAGAGATAATAGAACTGCGTGCGGTTGCTCAGGTTGATAAGCCCGGAGAAGTCGCTGCGGTTGTAGACGGTGAGGCCGTCATCGCCGCCGTAGCGCGCAAGGCCCGAGGCGACGTAATAGGCCATCTGGGCGAAGGCGAGCGTGATCATGATGAAATAGACGCCGCGGGTGCGCAAGCTGAGCGCGCCGATCACCAGCGCATAAATTGCGGAAGCCGCCAGCGCGACCGGGAACTGGATGAAGCCGGACCCGACGCCTTCCTGCGCCAGCATGCCCACCGCATAGCCGCCGATGCCGAGATAGGCGGCATGACCAAAGCTCATCATGCCGCCGAAGCCCATGATGAGGTTGAGGCTCGCCGCCGCCAGCGCCAGGATGATGATGCGGGTGAACAGCGTCAGGATGAAGATGTTGCCGGACAGATGCGAGTAGAGCGGCAGCAGCACGAGGCCCGCCAGCATCAGGGCCGTGACGGCCTTGCTCACAGTCAAACCCTTCATCGACGCAAGCTCTTCATCGGCGATTGGCCGGAAACAGCCCCTCCGGCCGCACCACCAGCACGATCGCCATCAACAGGTAGATCAGCATGGAGGACAGCGCGGGCGCAGCGGTGGAGGCGGCGGCGCCGCTCAGCACCTGCCGGAGCAGGTTGGGCAGGAAGGCGCGGCCGAGCGTGTCGATCATGCCGACGAAGATCGCGGCCAGGAACGCGCCGCGGATCGAGCCGATGCCGCCGATCACGATGATGACGAAGGCCAGGATCAGGATGTTCTCGCCCATGCCGATCTGCACGGTGAGGATCGGCGCCTGCATCAGCCCGGCGAGGCCCGCGAGCGCGGCCCCGAGCCCGAACACCAGCGTGTAGAGCAGCTTGATGTTGATGCCGAGCGCGCCGATCATCTCGCGGTTGGAGGCGCCGGCACGGATCAGCATGCCGATGCGGGTCCGCATCACGCCGAGATAGAGCAGCAGCGCGACCAGCAGCGCCACGATGATGATGGCGAGGCGATAGGCCGGATAGTGAATGCCGGGCAGGATCGGCACCGGCACGGTAAGCCAGGCCGGCAGCGGCAGCGCGAGGCCGGCCGGGCCCCAGATTAGCCGCACGGCCTCGTTGAAGAACAGGATCAGGCCGAAGGTCGCGAGCACGTGGTCGAGATGGTCGCGGCCATAGAGATGCCGCAGCGCGCTCACCTCCAGCACGATGCCGAGCACCAGCGTGGCGCCCAGCGCCATCAGCGCGCCAGCTAAGAAGCTGCCGGTCCAGGCCGCAAAGGTGGCGGCGAAATAGGCGCCCATCATGTAGAGCGAGCCGTGCGCGAGGTTGACGAGATCCATGATCCCGAACACCAGCGTCAGGCCGGCGGCGAGCAGGAACAGCAGCAGGCCGAACTGCAATCCGTTCAAGAACTGTTCGACGACGAGCAGCATCAAGTCTCTTTCAGGCGCACGCAGCTTCGCGCCGATGTTCGAACAATGTCGCCATCAGTGAAAGAGCTCCCCCTGCCTCTTCAAGGCCGAAAAATGGGTAATGGCAGTATCGTTCCGAGGCAAGAGCGATTCGACACCTGACATGCACTTTGTTGCATGCGCCTGCATGCGGGCAAATTGACCTTGCAAGAAGGCTGCCGCGCCAGGCTGGGGCAACCTGCCGCACCCAGACGATCAACCCCGCCATAGCGCGTTGTCGCTGGGCAATTGCCTGCGGCAAGGATCTCGCCCTGGCCATCCTTCGAGACGCCCGCCGTTGGCGGGCCCTCAGGATGAGGACCGGATGCGCGGCGCTGATTTCAACGAGCACCGTTGCTGCCTAGCCTCATCCCGAGGAGACCGCGAAGCGGTCGTCTCGAAGGACGAGGCGCGCGCTCAGGTCGCGCAAGAGACCAAATGCGATCACCCTCCCCCGTCGCCGGAGGAAGGTGTTGCAATCTTTCGGATCCCGGGATGCGTCTAGTGCGACGTCATCTGCTGGGGCAGATCGTCCGGTTCGGCGAGCACGCTGTTGGCCGTGGAGGCCTCCAGCGCCGCCATCCGGAACAGATAGGCGAGCGTCGTCAATCCAGTGTCTTCCGCCATTTGCGCCAGCTCGAGCGCCATGTCGGACATGTAGCCGAGAGCCTCGTCCCTGCTCTGCGCCATGATCTGGCTGTCCCGCATCATGTTCGACATCTCAGGCGCTCTTTCGTTGCGCGGCAGCGGCGCCGCGGAAGTTGGCTCTGGCGATACAGTCGATCCGCGGACCTTCCTGCTGGACCACGCTCGTCATACCGATGCGGTCACGCACGACGTCGAGCGACTCCTGACGAATCTCGATCGTTGCCGCCATGGTCCAAGAATTCTCCACCAGGGCCGGCAATCCCAGCGGCGTGACCACGAAACCGATGTCGTGAAACCGCGGCAGCCACCAGGTTTCCATGACCAGACAAAGCCGCTCGATGCCCTGCGCCAGGCAAAACTCCTGCGCCGCTGCCATCAATTGCAGATTGAACAGGCCGTCGCGGCGCTCGCGCGAGACGAAGAAGCGCGACCATTCCCAGACCAACGGGTCCGACGGACAACCGCGGACCGAGGCGAGATGCGGGAACACCTCGCTCATCATCGTCGGCCTGGTGGTCGGATACAGCCGGGAGCCGCCGAGCACCCGGCGATGTTCCAGCGCCAGCAGGTAGATCGCGTCGTCATTGTCGTAGCTGTCGATCTCGCGGCCGTCAGGCTTGCGCAGCGCCTCCCATTTCCGCTCCTCGACGAATATCTCGTGGCGGACCCGGAAATGCTGTTCGAGGACGTCTTCGTAGAGGTGCCGATTGACGGCCGAAATCACATGAATCATGAACTCCCCCATGGCTCGCAATACGGGGAGCCTCAGCGAAAACGGCTGAGCCGACTATTGGGAAATTTCCCAGTAGGCGAACGTTTCAGAGATTGATGATTCTGTGGCGGATCGCGATCGCGACCGCATGCGTGCGGTTGACGGCACCGAGCTTGCGCGCGGCAGTTGCAAGATGCTCTTCCGCGGTGCGCTGCGTGATGTGCAGGATCTCGCCGATCTCCCAGGCGGACTTGCCTTGCGAAGCCCAGGCGAGCACCTCGCGCTCGCGCGGCGTCAGGCGCATCGACGGATGCGGCGTCGGATCGAGCAGACGGCGGATGTGATCGAAGCCGTACATCCCGATCAGGTGCAGCGCCGGCTTGCTGCGCGCATTGAGATCGAGGTGGACGCCGGCGAGCGAGACGCCGGCCTCGTAGCCGGTCAAGCCGTGGATCGGCACGACGAAGCCGCGCGACATGCGGAAGTCGGCAGCGCGCCGCATCACCTCCACCGCGCCGGGCTCCAGCTCCGGATCGTACGGCGCTTCGGACCACTCGAACGGGTTCACGGTCTGCCGGCACTTGCGGATCACGGGATCGACGCGGTCGTAGCTCTTTTGGGTATAGAGGCTGAACCACTCCGCCGGCCATTTCTTGGCGAGCACCATCTGGGAAAAGCGCTGCTCGGGATTCGGCAGGCCCGTCACGATGATATGTTCGAAACCGTACCGGCCGAACGCGGCTGCAAGCGCGTCCATGGCGTCCGGAACCTTGGTGTAGGTTCCAAGCCCTTCGATGAAGTCGAGCGCCTCGCGGCCATAATCAACGCCATCAACGGCGGACATCGGTGCGTTTCCTGACCTTCGCCCTCGCCTATAGCACGTATTCCGGGGGCGCCTCAAATTCGCTGCGACCGTAGTTTCCCGGTCCTCATCCAACCTGAAGATTTAAACTACTTGTGGCAGAATAGGCGGCACCATACACCTCAACGTATCCGAAGCGGGAAAACCACGATGGAAGACGAGGACATCGCCCTCAACAGCGTGCTCGGCCTGGAGTTGAATCGGGTGTTTTTCGCCGTCCGCGACACGGCAAACAAGCAGAAGATCATCGAGTTCGCGCGCGCAGTGCTGGAGAGCGAGCGCGCGGAGCTGGCCGACAGCGTCTCGCCCGAGGGCCCGGCGAGCTGAGCTGCGCCGCGCGATGAAGTCAGCGCGAGCCACGTCCTATGCCGCGCCGATCCGCACGCATATAGTTAATCGATTTCAACGAAGACCGTCAGCGTTTGACCCTCGGGCACGCCGCCGCTGGACGAAAGGAAGCGCGGCCCTGCCTGCCCTCAACCAGCCGATCTATTTCTGAGGTCGATGAGCGCGCGACGGGCGACGGACGTCAATTCATCCAGAGCTGTCGTACCGGAGCGGGCCGCTTCAAGCAGCGTTGCGGCAACGAGCTTCCTACTCTCATGATCGCCGCCATGCCTGACGTGACTGAACGCCGCGTCAAGCGCCGCATCCAGGATGGTTTGCATGCGGCCTTCGAATTCATTCATTCTGTCAATGACCTTGCCGCAGCTCCTGCCCTCGGCCTTATGCGCCGGCGCGGCAAAGCCGTATGTGCACAAGTGAACGCAGGCGCGATTGAGGGCGGGCCCTATGAGGCGCTCGGACGATGCCGGCGCTGGCCGCATACCGCCAAGCACCGCGCAATCTGATGATGGAAATAGGGCGAGCCAACCCATATCCGCACGGTTTGTTCCTGAGGCGAGCGACAAAATTGCGGTTTCTCCCCTCTAGGCGGCCCGCCATTCTTTGCTTAGAAAAATCCCTGGAACCGGGACAGGGGCATGACTGAAGGCATCACGAAATCTGCAACCGGCATCGAAGGCTTCGACGACCTGACGCTTGGAGGCCTTCCGACCGGACGGCCGACGCTGGTCTGCGGCTCGGCCGGCTGCGGCAAGACATTGTTCGCATCGACATTCCTCTTCAACGGTGCGCGGCTCTACGACGAGCCCGGCGTCTTCGTGACCTTCGAGGAGCGCCCCGTCGACATCGTCGCCAACGTGGAGTCGCTCGGGTTCGACCTGCAGGGGCTGATCGACCAGTCGAAGATCCACATCGAGCACATCGCCATCGATCCGTCAGAAGTCGCCGAGATCGGCGACTATGATCTCGAGGCCTTGTTCCTGCGGCTGGAGTTCGCGGTCGACCAGATCGGCGCCAAGCGCATCGTCCTCGACACGATCGAGAGCTTGTTCTCGGCGTTCTCCAACCCGGCGATCTTGCGCGCCGAGATCCGGCGCTTGTTCGACTGGCTCAAGCAGAAGGGCCTGACGGCGGTCATCACGGGCGAACGCGGCGACGGCAGCCTCACCCGGCAAGGCCTCGAGGAATACGTCTCCGATTGCGTGATCCTGCTCGATCACCGGGTCGACAACCAGATCTCGACGCGGCGCCTGCGCATCGTGAAGTATCGCGGCACCGCGCACGGCACCAACGAATATCCGTTCCTGATCGACGAGGACGGCTTCTCGGTGCTGCCGGTCTCCTCGCTCGGCCTCGGTCACAAAGTGTTCGACGAGCGCATCTCCACCGGCGTGCCCGATCTCGACGCCATGCTGACCGGCGGTGGCTTCTACCGTGGCAGCAGCATCCTGCTCACCGGCGTCGCCGGCTCCGGGAAGAGCTCCCTCGCCTGCATGATGGCGGACGCCGCCTGCAAGCGCGGCGAGCGCGCCCTCTACCTCTCCTTCGAGGAGTCCGAGGCGCAGACTGTCCGCAACATGAAGTCGATCGGCACCGATCTGGACAAGTGGCTGAAGCGTGGGCAGCTGCGCTACATCGCCGCGCGCCCGACCTTCTATTCGCTCGAGATGCACCTCGCGATCATGTTGCGGGAGATCGGCAGGTTCAAGCCGCAGCTGGTCGTGCTCGATCCGATCTCCGCCTTCACCGGCTCGGCCGACATCGCTGAGGTGCAGGCGATGTTGCTGCGCATCGTCGACTATCTCAAATCCAACGGCATTACCGCCGTTTTTACCCATCTGGCGAGTGTCCAACAGGCGGAAACCGACGCTGGCCTGTCATCCTTGATGGATGGCTGGATCCTCCTTCTCAACCGTGAGGCCAACGGCGAATTCAACCGCGAGCTCTATCTCTTGAAGGCGCGCGGCATCTCGCATTCCAACCAGGTCCGCGAATTCGTCATGTCGGACAGCGGCATCCACCTGCTCGAGCCCTATCTCGGCGAGGGTGGCGCACTGACCGGTTCGGCCCGACGCAACGAAGAAGCGCGGGCGCGCCGAGCCGAGACCGAGCGGCAGGCCGAGGTCAGCCGCGTGCAGGATCAAGTTACACAACGGCGGCGCCGCGCGCTTGCCCAGATCGAAGCTCTCAACGCGGACATCGAGGCCGACGAGGCCGAGCTGAAGCGACTGATCCGCACCGAGGAAATCTATCAACAACAGAGCCGGGAAGACACCGCAGCGCTGGCGCGCGGACGGGGATTGGACCGCTCGACCGGCAAGAAGAAGCAGGACTAACCATGGCCGAAGTCAACAAGGAGCCCGTCAAGCTCGTCCTCTACGTCGCCGGCGAGACGCCGAAATCGCTCGCCGCGATCCGCAATCTGGAAAAGATCTGCTCCGAGCACCTGGCCGGCAAGTACAGGGTCGAGGTCGTCGATCTCAAGAAGCAACCGCAACTCGCCCGGGAGCATGGCATCGTCGCCATTCCGACTCTGGTGAAAGAGCTTCCGGTCCCCATTCGCAAGATCATCGGGGACCTTTCCGACACCCAGAAGGTTCTCGTTCATCTGTCGGTCGAGGAATGATGGCGGTGGTGTCGCTCGCATCCGCGTTGACCCGGGAAGAGCTCGAAGCTCGGCTTTATGAGGCCGAGGAGACGCTCCGGGCCATACGTGAGGGCGAGATCGACGCCGTCGTCATCAAGGGCGGCGCCACCGAGCAGGTCTTCACGCTCGAAGGCGACGGCCAGTCCTACCGCACCTTCATGGAAGCCATGGATATCGGTGCCGCGGCCTTCGATGCCGACGGCCAAATGCTCTACGCCAATCAGGCCTTGCACAAGCTGCTCGATCGGCCGGCGGGCGCTTTGTCGGGCCAGGAATTGCTCGGCATTCTCGATGCCGTCAATCAAACCACGTTCCGTCGCCTGCTGACACAGGCGCTGAAGGATCGCCAATCCTCTGAGATTCACGTTCGCGTGGGCGACAGCGAGCGCAGCTTCCTTCTCACGGGAGCCCCGATCGATTTCGGCTTCGGGAAAGGCGTTGCGATCACCTTCACGGACATCAGCGAGCGCGAGCAGATCGCGGCCGCCAAGGAATCGGAGCGGCTGGCGCGGTCGGTGCTCGCATCCGCCAACGAGGCCGTCATCGTCTGCGACCGCTCCGGGACGGTGACGCATATCAATGCGGCGGCCGAGCGGATCTGCGCCCAGGATCCCATTGGAAAGCCGTTCGAGGACGCGATCGAGCTGACGTTCGCCGATGCCTCCGAGTTGATGTCGGGGGCTGACATTGTCGCAATGGCCGCGAGCGGCACGCCCGTGCAGGGGCTCGAAGCCGCGGTGAAGACATCGGCGGCCGACGTCACCGACGTCATGATCAGCGCAGCACCGCTCGTCGTATCCGGCGACCGGACCCAGGGCTGCGTGGTGACGCTGATCAACCTGTCGCAACGCAAGGCCGCCGAGCGCCGGCAGGCCCTCCTGATGGGCGAGCTCGACCACCGCGTCAAGAATACGCTGGCGATGGTACTGGCGATCTCCGCGCGCACCGCATCCCACGAACGCACGATCGAGGACTTCCAGAAATCGTTCTCCGGCCGCATCCAGGCGCTGGCGGCCACCCACACGTTGCTGTCCAATGCGTCCTGGGAAAACCTGCAGATCAAAGATGTGCTTCGTGTCGAGCTTGCGCCCTATGCGACGCTCTCCAGCGGACGCATCACGATGGAGGGATTGGAAGTCTCCGTCGACTCCAAGACGGCCGTCTCGCTCGGGCTCGTCTTCCACGAACTGACGACCAACGCGGTGAAATACGGCGCGCTGTCGACCCGATCCGGCAAGCTGTCGGTTCGGCGGATCGGCCTGCTCGACGACGGCGCGCTGCAGATCGAGTGGGAGGAGCGCGATGGCCCGCTGGTGACACCACCGACGACGTCAGGCTTCGGGCAGACCTTGATCTCGCGCAGCCTGGGCAGCGGTCCGAACGGCGGCACCAAGCTCGAATACCGTCCGAGCGGCGTGGTTTGCCAGATCCTGATTCCGAAATACGGCCATTTCCATACTTGAGTAAAGCCGCTGGATGACGGCGCCGGTTCCGTGACATGATCCCGCAGAACGTTTCGGGACAGCCGGAAGATGATGACACTGCGCCAGGTCGAAGTGATCCGCGCCGTGATGGTGACGGGCACCATCGGCGGCGCGGCGAAGCTGCTCAACGTCTCGGCGCCGGGAATCAGCCGCCTCGTCAAATACACCGAGCGCTCGCTCGGCATCCGCTTCTTCCAGCGCCAGAACGGGCGCTACTTCCCGACGCCGGAAGCCGAGAACATCTTCGAGCAGATCAACGGCGTCTACAAGAAGGTCGACGATCTCTCCGAGATCATCTCCAAGATCGGCCGTGGCGGGTTGTCCGAGCTGCGGATCGGCTCGGTGCCCAGCATCTCCCAGGTGATGGTGCCCCGCGCGATCGAGCGCGTCCGGCGCCGCTATCCCGATCTCGGCATCGACATCAACATCCTCAAGCTCGAGGAGGCCATCGACTATCTGATGCTGGGGCGCGGCGAGTGCGTCGCGATGAGCTACCGGCTGGAGCATTCCGCGCTCGACTTCATGCCGCTCGCCTCGGGCGAATTGTATTGCATCGTGCCGCCCGGTCACGAGCTCGCCGGCCGCAAGCAGGTCTCGGCCGCCGAGATCACCCGCTATCCGCTGATCGGTATCGATCCCAACGATCCCTACGGCCGGATCATGGCCGAGATCTTCGCGCGCAACCGGCTCGACTACAACATCACCATCCGCGCGCGCTTCGGCACCACGGTCTGCGCGCTGGTGAAGGCGGGGCTCGGTATCGCCATCATCGACCAATTCACCGTGGCTCATGGCGGCTATCCCGGGATCGAGCTCTTGAAGATCGCCGAGCCGTCGCGGTTCGACACCTATATCGCGGTCAAGCGCGGCGCGCCACTGTCGCTCCATGCCGAGGCCTTCATCGCGGCGCTGCGCGCCGAGATGCGCGCAGTCGAGCCGTCCCGCGGCAACGCCAAGGCCGCTTCGGCGCGGGCACGGAAGAAATAACAACATGATGTTAGGTTTGCCGGATAAAAGGGTAATTGTGTTAGCCTAAGGACAGGCTATCGTCGGCGATCGGGAAGCCCCTTGGAATTGCGCGGGTTTCCCCGCTAATGACCGGGACCGAACCTTCCTTTGAGACGATAGCGAACACATGTCCACGCGCGGATACGCCAGCAAGAAGCTCCTCACCGGCCTGATCGGTGCGCCGATCGCGCATTCCGCATCCCCTGCCATGCATGAACGTGCCGCCGAGGCGCTCGGCCTGCGCGGCCATTATCAGCTCATCGAGATTGCCGGCGCCGATGCGGCCGGGATGCGCATGATGCTCGAGGGCGTCCGACGGCTCGGCTTTGCCGGCGTCAATGTCACCTATCCCTACAAGGAAGCGGTGGTGCCGCTGCTGGACGCGCTGGCACCGGGCGCAGCCAGCATGGGCGCCGTCAACACCGTCGTCGTCAGGGATGGCCGCCTGACGGGCCACAACACCGACACCACGGGTTTCGCGCGGGCGGTGAGGCCGCTGCTGGCGCCCTCCGGCAACGCCGTCGCCGTGATTGGCGCCGGCGGCGTCGGCAAGGCGATCGCGTTTGCGCTGGCGAGCCTGAACGTTGCCGACATCCGCATTTTCGACAGCGCGCCGGCGCGCGCCGAGAAACTGGCAACCTTGCTCGCCCCGCGCGGCGGCGCCCGCGCTGCCGCCAGCGTCGAGGAGGCGCTCGATGGCGCGACCGGTCTCGTCAACGGCACGCCCGTCGGCATGCTGCCGAACCGCGACACGCCAGTGCCGGTGGGCCTGCTCAAGGCCGACCTTTGGGTCGCCGACGCCGTCTATTCGCCGCTGATCACGCCGCTGCTGGCCGCAGCGCGAGAGAAAGGCGCCCGGATCATGACCGGCCGCGATCTCGCGATCTACCAGGCCGCCGACGCCTTCGAACTGTTCACAGGCCTTGCCCCATCCACCGAGATCATGGGAGAGGCTTTCGACGCCGTGATGGCTGCGCGCAGCGCCGCCTATCAGGCAGCTTGAGGCGAAGCGGCCGGATACAAGGCCGCTTGCAACATTTGAAACGGGAGGAGAGGACGATGAAATCAACGCTAGTGGTGGGCGCATTGCTCACGGTCATGACCGCAACGGGCGCCTTTGCCCAGGCGATCAAGCTCGCCGACGTCGCCGAGCTCTCCGGCGGCGGCGCCACCGTCGGCACCAACTGGAAGAACGGCATCGACCTCGCGATCGAGGAAATCAACGCCAAGGGCGGCGTGCTCGGCCGCAAGCTGGAGGTGACCCACGCCGACTCGCAGTCCAACCCGGGCGTGGCGCGCGCCCAGGTCCAGAAGGCGCTCGATGCCGAGCCCTATGTGCTGCTCGGGCCCGGCTATTCCGGCTCGGTGAAGGTCACGGCCCCCCTCGCCGCCGAAGCTGGCATCGCGCAGATCATGGGCGGCGAGGCCGCCGAGCTGACGCAGGGTGGCAACAAATTCCTGTTCCGCACCTCGTTCGGCCAGCAATCCTCGATGCCGAAGGTCGCCAAGTACATCCACGACGAGATGAAGGCGAAGACGGTCGCGGTGGTCTGGGTCAACAACGATTTCGGCCGCGGCGGACGCGACGTCGTGATCAAGGAGCTCGACCGGCTCGGCTCCAAGGTCGTTGCCGACCTCTCGACCGAAGCGGGCCAGGCCGATTTCGCCGCCGACGTCGGCAAGATCAAGGCTGCCAATCCCGATGCCGTGTTCGTCTACCTCAACGAGGAAGAGAGCGCGCGCATCCTGAAGGAGCTGAAGCGCCAGGGCGTCACCGCACCGCTGATGGGCGAGACCACGCTGATCGGCCAGAAGGTGATCGAGCTCGCCGGCGATGCCGCCAACGGCGCCCGCGGCCATGTCGGCCTCACCACGGACGCGCCGGTCGACCTGGTCAAGCAATTCCGGGAGAAGTTCTCCAAGAAGTACAATTATGTCCCCGACCACAACGGCCTGAAGGGTTATCTCGCCGTCTACATGGTGAAAGCCACCACCGAGAAGATGGGCAAGGTCGACTCCAAGAAATTTGCCGACACGCTGCACGGCCTCACCATCAAGGCCGCGGACGAGCCGGGCATCCTGATGGACGTCACCTTCAGCGACACCGGCGACATCGACCGCCAGAGCTTTCTGGTCGAGGTGGTCGAGGGCAAGCAGGTGGTGAAGCAGGTGCTGCCGAAGGTGAAGTGAGATCTCTCGCCTCTCGTAGAGAGCCGCAGGGCAGTCGCATACCGTAGTGACTTCCCTGCGGCCATCCTTCGAGAAGCCCGCCGTTGGCGGGCCCTCAGGATGAGGACCGGATGCTCGGCACCAGCTTCAACGAGCGACGATGGTGCTTAGCCTCATCCTGAGGAGACCGCGAAGCGGTCACTCGAAGGACGAGGCGCGCGTCCGGTCGCGCGAAATGTCATATGCGATGGCCCTGCCGCGTGCGAGGCCAGGGAAGATAGAGAGGAAAATGTCCAACCTATTCGATCTTCTGGTCGCGGGGCTCGCCACCGGCGCGATCTACGCGCTGGTCGCGGTCGGCTTCACGCTGCTTTGGCAGACCTCCCAGACCATCAATTTCGCGCAAGGCGAGTTCGTGATGCTGCCGGCGTTCCTGATGCTGGCGGCGATGCATGCCGGCGCGCCGTTCTGGCTCGCGATCATGCTCGGCATCCTGCTGTCGATGATCCTGCTCGGGCTCGGCTTCAAGCTGCTGCTGGTCGACCCGATGATGCGCCACGGCGTCTTGCCGCTGGCGATCGCGACCATGGCGCTCGCGATCGGCATCAAGGAAGCCGTGAAGCAATTCTACAGCGCCGAGGCCTCGCCGTTCCCCTCGGTCGTGCCGACCGGTGACATCTCCATCCTCGGCCATGCGGTGTCGCTGCAAAGCATCGGCGTGCTCGTCGTCGCCATCCTCGCGGTGGTCGGCCTGACCACGCTGCTCAACCGCACCTCGCTCGGTCACCAGATGCAGGCGGCGGCGCAGAACCCGACGGTGGCGCGCATCATCGGCGTGCCCGTCGAGCGGATGATCCTGCTGACCTTCCTGATCAACGCCTTCCTGGTCGCGCTGGCTTCGCTCCTGATCACGCCGATCTACCTCGCAAAATTCTCCTCCGGCGAGGTGCTGGGCCAGGCCGCCTTCATCGCCGCGATCGTCGGCGGCTTCAACCAGGTGCGCGGCGCCATCGCCGGCGGCCTCCTGATCGGCGTGCTCGACAATCTCGCCGCCGCCTATGTCTCGACCCAATATCGCGCCGCCGTGCCGATGCTCTTCCTGATCGCGGTCATCCTGTTCCGGCCGCAAGGATTGCTCGGCCGCGCCGAGGAGCGCACGGTATGAGCAGCTTCGGCAAATCCCTGAAGATCGCGCTCGGCCTCGCCGTCATCGCCGGCCTGATCGTCATCCCCATGAACTTCAACCGCTACGGCCTGTTCATCCTCAGCCAATGGGCGGTGATGAGCATCGCCGCCATGGGCCTCAACCTCACGCTCGGTTATGCCGGCCAGGTCTCGCTGGCGCAGGGCGCGTTCGTCGGCATCGGGGCCTATGCGTCGGCGATCATGACGACGCATGGCTGGCCGCTGCCGGCGGCGATCCTGGTCGCGATCCTGCTCAGCTTCGCGATCGGCTGGGTGCTCGGCTATCCCGCGCTGCGCGTCCAGCACCATTATCTCGCCTTCGTCACGCTGGCCTTCTCCACCCTCGCCTTCCTGGTGTTCCGCAACGAGAGCTGGCTCACCGGCGGCATCTACGGCATCTCCAACATCCCGCGGCCGCATCTTATCGGCCTCGCGACCAACAAGCCCCTGCCCTTCTACTACGTCTGCCTCGGCTCGCTCGCGATCGTGTCGCTCGCGGTGTGGTGGCTGATCCGCTCGCCCTGGGGCCGCGCCTTCATGGCGCTACGCGAAAATCCCATGCGCGCGCAATCGCTCGGCATCGACACGCGGCGCTACACACTGATGGCGTTCGCGATCGGCTCGGCGCTGGGCGGCGTCGCCGGCGCGCTCTATGCGCCGCTGACGCAATATATCGATCCGGTGCCGTTCAACCTGTCGCTCTCGCTCGACCTCCTGATGATGGTGATCGTCGGCGGCGCCGGGTTCTATTTCGGCCCGTTCCTCGGCGCGATGATCGCGGTGCTGCTGCCGGAATGGCTGCGCTTCACCGAGGGCTATTATCTGATGCTGTACGCGGTCGCGGTGATGCTGCTGCTGATCTGGTCGCCGACCGGCATTCTTGGGATCCTCGATCGCTATCTCGCCCAACGTCGCACCAAGGCGGCGTCCGCACTGCGCGCCGTCGCAAAGTCCCGCCTGGAGACGGCGCAATGAGTGCGGTATTGGAAGTCTCGGAGATCAAGAAGAATTTCGGCGGCATCAGCGCTGTCGACGGCGTTTCCTTCGACGTGCGCGAGGGGGAGATCCTCGGCCTGATCGGCCCGAACGGCTGCGGCAAGTCGACCTTGTTCAACTGCATTCTCGGCCAGCTCACGCCCTCCGGCGGCGAGGTCAAGCTCGACGGCAAGGTCGTCACCGGTCTGCGCCCCGCCGAGCTCAACAAGCTCGGCGTCAGCCGCACCTTTCAGCTGCTGCAGGTCTTCCCGAAGCTCTCGGTGCGCGAGAACCTGATCCTCGCCGGACAGGAGCACCAGGGCAGCATGGCCTCGCGCCTGGTCGGCCGCTCCGATGCCGGGCTGACCGAGGCCGCCAATCAGATGATCGGCTTCTTCAAGCTCGATCATCTCGCCGACGAGCCGGCCGGCGGCCTGTCCTACGGCCAGCAGAAGCTGCTCGACGCCGCCATGGCCTTCATGGGCGGACCGCGCCTCGTGCTGCTCGACGAGCCCGCCGGCGGCGTCAACCCGTCGATGCTGGCGGATCTCAAGGATCGCCTGATCGCGATCAACCGCGAGAAGAACGCCACCTTCGTCGTGATCGAGCACAACATGGAGTTCGTGATGTCGCTGTGCTCGCGCGTGATGGTGATGGCGGAAGGCAAGGTGCTGGCGATGGGACGTCCCGACGAGGTCCGCAAGAACCCCGCCGTGATCGAAGCCTATCTCGGACATTAGGGAGCGCGAGCCATGAGCGACCCGATCCTCTCGGTTCACAATCTCGTCGGCGGCTACGGCAAGATGACGATTCTGAACGGCACCACGTTCTCGGTGCCGCCGGCGACCATCACCACGATCATCGGCCCCAATGGCGCCGGCAAATCCACCGTGTTCAAGGCGATCTTCGGCCTGCTCAAGCTGCGCGAGGGCAAGATCAGCTTTGCCGGCCGCGACGTCACCAATCTGAGCCAGCGCGCGCTGCTCAATGCCGGCATCTGCTACGTGCCGCAGGGCCGCAACATCTTCCCCGAGCTGTCGGTGCGCCACAATATCGAGCTCGGCGGCGTCGCGGCCGGGAAGGGTCTCGACCTGCCGAAGCGAATCGAGGCGGCGCTCGACCTGTTTCCGGCGCTGCGGCGGAAATCGACGCAGCAGGCTTCCACCCTGTCCGGCGGCGAGCAGAAGCAGCTCGAGATCGCCCGCTCGTTGCTGCTCGAACCGAGGCTGATGCTGATCGACGAGCCCTCGATCGGCCTGTCGCCGCTGATGGTGCAGCAGACCTTCGACATCCTCAAGAGCTTGCGCGAGCGCGGCGTCACCATCCTGATGATCGAGCAGAACGCGCGGTCGGCGCTGGAAATCTCGGACATCGGCATCGTGCTCGAGCTGGGCCAGACCCGCATGGTCGACGACGCCAGGCGCATCCTGAACGATCCGCGCATCGACCAGCTCTTCCTCGGCGGCGCGATGGAGGAGAGTGCGGCATGAACAGACGCTCGATCGCCACGGTCTCGCTCTCCGGCACGCTCGACGAGAAGCTTCGCGCCATCGCGGCCGCCGGCTTCGACGCGGTCGAGATCTTCGAGAACGATCTGTTATCGTTCGGCGCAAGCCCGCGCGACATCGCAAAGCTCTGCCGCGATCTCAACCTGAATGTCTGCGCGCTCCAGCCGTTCCGCGATTTCGAGGGCATGCCCGAGCCGCAGCGGTCGCGCAATTTTGCCCGCGCCGAGCGGAAGTTCGATTTGATGCAGGAGCTCGGCACCGACCTCCTGCTGATCTGCTCCAACGTCTCGCCCGCCTCGCTCGGCGGCATCGACCGCGCCGCCGACGATTTTCGCGAGCTGGGCGAACGCGCAGCCAGGCGTTCCTTGCGGGTCGGCTACGAGGCGCTGGCCTGGGGCCGCCATGTCAGCGACTATCGCGACGCCTGGGAGATCGTGCGGCGCGCCGACCATGCCGCGATCGGCCTCGTCCTTGACAGCTTTCACGCGCTGGCACCGGGATTTCCCACCCGCGCGATCGCCTCGATCCCCGGCGACAAGATCTTCATGGTGCAGCTTGCGGACGCGCCGAAGCTCGAGCTCGACATCCTGTCGTGGAGCCGGCACTTCCGCTCCTTCCCCGGCCAGGGCGATCTGCCGGTCGTTGAATTCATGACCGCGGTCGCCGCGACCGGCTATGCCGGGCCGCTGTCGCTGGAGATTTTCAACGACCAGTTCCGCGCCGGCTCGGCCGCGCAGACCGCGCTCGACGGCCTGCGCTCGCTGATCCTGCTGGAAGACCAGCTGGCGCCGGATTGGCCGAAATTCGCTGCCGAGCCGCTGGCGCCGAAGGCGAAGAACCGGGGCACCGGGTTCATCGAATTTGCCGTCAACGAGACCAAGGCCGGCGATCTCGCCCGCCTGTTTTCGCAGCTCGGCTTCCGCAAGACAGGCCAGCATCGCAGCAAGGCGGTGGAGCGCTGGTCGCAGGGCAAGGTCGAGCTCGTCATCAACAGCGAGACCGACGGCTTTGCGCATTCCCACTACGTCACGCACGGCCCTGGCGTCTGCGCCATCGCGCTCGACGTCGACAATGCCGGCCTCGCGATGCAACGTGCCGAGATGCTGAAGGCGCGCACCTTCTATCAGCCGGTCGGACCGGGCGAGCTGGAGATTCCCGCGATCCACGGCGTCGGCGGCAGCCTGCTCTATTTCCTGGATCAGGCCGGCAAGAACTGGGACACCGATTTCGAGCCTGTCCCGAGCGATGCGCACGCAGACGCGCTGCTCGCCGTCGACCACATCGCGCAGTCGATGCCCTATGATGAGATGCTGTCCTGGCTGCTGTTCTACACCGGCATCCTCGATCTCGAGCGATTGCCGCAGATGGAGATCGCCGATCCCAGGGGCCTCGTGCAAAGCCAGGCCATCGTCAACGCCGACCGGAGCCTGCGCGTCGTGCTCAACGGCTCCTCCGCCAACCGCACGCTGCCGGCGCGCTTCATCTCGGAATTTTTCGGCTCAGGCGTGCAGCACGTCGCGTTCTCGTGCCGGGACATCTTTGCGGCGGTCGCGGAGATGCGCAGGCGCGGCGCCGATTTTCTCGACATCCCCGCCAATTACTACGACGACATCGAAGCCAAATACGACCTCGCGCCCGAGCTGATGGCGCAGCTGCGCGCCAACCACATCCTCTACGACCGTGAGGGCGACGGCGAGTTCTTCCAGGTGTACACCCACATCTTCGACGAGCGCTTCTTCTTCGAGATCGTCGAGCGGCGGAATTACCAGGGATTTGGCGCAGCGAACGCCGGCATCAGGCTGGCGGCGCAGGGGCGCGAGGTGCGCCCTGCGAGCATGCCGCGGGTGTGACGGTCTTTCCCTCTCCCCTTGTGGGAGAGGGTGGCTCGCCGCGCAGCGGCGAGACGGGTGAGGGGTATCTCTCCTCACGGACGATCCCGCGAGTGGAGAGAACCCCTCATCCGGCGCTTCGCGCCACCTTCTCCCACAAGGGGAGAAGGGACTACGTCGCTTGTCGCTACACCCTCACTTCATCTTGCACTTGTCGTGGAAGCGATCCTGGTCGTTCTCAACGATGGTCGCCACCGTCTTCAGCGCGAGCTGGCCTTCGGCGTCCTTGACCACGTCCTGCAGATAGAAGCTCTGCACCGGGATATGGTTGTTGCCGTACTTGAACGCGCCGCGCACCGACTTGAAATTGGCCTTCTCCATTTCGGCCTTCATCGCGTCCTTCTTGCTGGTGTCGCCCTTCACCGCGACCACCGCGCTGTTGATGAGCTGGGCGGCGTCGTAGGATTGCGCGCCGTAATAGGTCGGGCGCAGGCCGGTGTACTTCTTGCGGTAGTCGGCGACGAAGCGCTTGTTCTGCTCGTTCGGCAGGTCGTTGACCCATTCCTGCGCGCCGGGAACGCCGAGCGCGTTCTCCTTCTGCAGCGGCAGCGACAACTCGTCGATGGTGAAGGCGGTGTAGAGCGGCATCGTGCTCTTGAGCCCGGCTTGCGCGTATTGATTGAGGAACTGCACGCCGGCCGCGCCCGGATAGAACACGAAGATCGACTCGGCGCCCGAGGCGCGCGCCTTGGAGAGCTCGGCGGAGAAATCGAGCTGGCTCGGCCAGACCGTGTATTCCTCGCCCTTGATCTCGCCCTTGAACGTGCTCTTCAGGCCTGCGAGCATGTCCTTGCCGGCGGCGTAGTTCGGGCCGATCAGGAACACGCTCTTGACGCCCTTCTGGTTCATGTAGAGACCCATCGCCTGCGGCGTCTGGTCATTCTGCCAGGAGGTCGAGAACACGTAAGGCGAGCACAGCTCGCCCGCGAGCTGCGACGGACCGGCATTGGCCGAGATCAGGAAGGTCTGGGAATCGACGGCCGTCTTCAGCGAGGCCAGCAGCACGTTCGACCAGATATAGCCGACGATGAAATCGACCTTGTCCGACTGCACCAGCTTCTCGGTCTTCTGCTTGCCGACATCGGGCTTCTGGCCGTCGTCCTCGTAGATCACCTCGACCGGCTTGCCGTCCATCTTGCGGCCCAGATGATCCAGCGCGAGCTCGAAGGAGTTGCGCATGTCGTTGCCGATCACGGCGGTCGGACCGCTGAAGGTCGAGACGAAACCGATCTTGATGGTGTCGCCGGCGAAAGCCGGGCTCGCCAGCACTAGCGCCGCTGCGCCCGCCAGCCAGAATGCCGTCCTCATAATCACTCCCCTCCTTATGATTGAGCCCGCAAGCGGGGTGATCGCCGCCCCGGGCCTTCTCTATTGAACGCAAAATCTGTCGCGCCGCCAATGGCTCAGCGCCCGCCCCTGCACCATATTTCGCCCCGATCGCGGATGGCAAGAAATATAATGGGACCTATATACGTGTTGACACAAGCTCAGAGCTTGATACTCTTGGCCTTACCGGAGGATAGGCCATGTTGACGCAGTTTAAGACTTTGACCGATCTGATGATTGCGTTTCAGGACCCCCAGACCGCAGTCGATCATTTCAAGGCAATCCGGTGGCCGAATGGCCCGGTTTGCCCATACTGCCACAGCGCCGACGCATACACCCTGAGCCGCAAGAACATGCACCGCTGTGCCAAGTGCCGCCGGAACTTCTCTGTCACGGTCGGGACGATCTTTCAGGACACCAAGCTTCCGCTGCGCATTTGGTTCGGCGCGATCTGGCTGATTACGAACCACCCTAAGGGGATCGCCTCGACCACGCTGGCGAAGGACTTGGGCATCACGCAGAAGTCGGCTTGGTTCGTCCTGCATCGCCTGCGGCACGCTGCCCGAACTCGTTCGTTCAACCGGCCGATGACCGGCGAGGTGGAGGTCGACGAGACCTACGTTGGAGGCAAGGCGATCAACCGGCACAAGCGCCGAAGCGGCACGCAGGGCGGTCCAAAGGACAAGACGCCCGTAATTGGCGCTGTCGAGCGTGAGGGCGAAGTCGTCGCCAAGGTGCTGCCGGTTGCCAATAAGGCGACCATGCATGAGTTCGTCAAAGAGACGGTGGCACCGGAAGCCAAGATGCTGGCTACCGATGCACATCCCGTCTACCAGCGCCTAGAGGGCTATCCCTCGCATCAGATCGTCAACCATCAGGCGGGCGAGTACAAGAAAGGCGAGGCGCACACCAATTCGATTGAGTCGGTTTGGGCTCTGCTCAAGCGCCAGATCGTCGGCACCCATCATTGGGTCAGTGCGAAGCACCTGCAACAGTACGTGCAGGAAATGACTTGGCGGCTGAATCGGCGTAGCATGACGCCAGCCGACCGCATGAATGCATTGTTCGAATGCGTCGCGGGGCCGTTGCCGTACAAGGTTCTGATCGCTGATGAGTAAGAAGATTAAGAGCACTCCGCCAGAGCCGCCCCTTGGTCTCGATATGCCTTTTGATGAGGCATTAAAGCGCTTCATCGGCACTGATCCGAGAGAGGTTGAGGCTGGCGTTGCGAGGGCCAAAAAGAAAAAGCCGCCGGGCAGGAAGAAAGTCCAGCCCGACGGCGAAGCTTCTCAAGAAAACGTAGTTTCCTTACGCCAAAGGCGGATTAGGAAACGGAATTATGGTCGCTGATCTGCGACCGCGCGGCCACGCTCGCCAGTGGCCGCGCACCGTCTGAATCCTTCCATTTCTTATCCGATTGTAGGTCTCTACCCAAACTCGTTCCTTCGGGATTGAGTGAGGGCTCTGAGGCGACTTTCGCATGATGAAGTCCTTTCTCGCATGCGATTGTTGAAGATGACGCAGACGCGCACGCGCGATGGCACGGCCGGTCGGTAGGGACCGGCCGTGCTGTCGCGGCCTCGAACTGAGATTGAGGGCTTCAGGACGCCGCGTTTTTGCGGCTCCTACACCCGGGTATGAAAAAAGCCCGGCTGTAAGGCCGGGCTTCCAATTAAAGGAGCGGAGAGAGCGTCAACCGCGAAAAGCTCTCGAATTATGGGGATCGGCATCGCCGCCCATGGGCGTCTATTCTCCTAATACGGAGGGAAAGGTTCTAGAAATTGCAGGATCAGCGCCGTCACCAGGCTCCCCCTCAAGCCGTGCCTGAGTGGTAAAAGCCGAAGGTCAATTGCAGATCGGAATCGCGAAGGCTGAGTTTGGGCGTCAATCCTTTGAGGTACGAACCGACCTCAACGATTTGGCCGTTCTGCCATCGCAAGTGCGATCTGACGTAGATGTCCTTCGGCGCTTTCCCATGCTTCATCATGGGTCTGCCTCCGCTTTGTTGG
Organism: Bradyrhizobium sp. WBOS07; assembly: GCF_024585165.1. NCBI lineage: Bacteria > Pseudomonadati > Pseudomonadota > Alphaproteobacteria > Hyphomicrobiales > Nitrobacteraceae > Bradyrhizobium > Bradyrhizobium sp. WBOS07. The sequence continues at coordinate 1,642,898 of NZ_CP029008.1, read as the reverse complement.
GCGGTGAACAACCGTCCTCGCTTGGGAACGCACAAGCGGCGATAGGACAAAGGGAGTTGCCGGTGACGGAGCTGAACTTTCACCTCCTGACGGGGTTTGGACCCGTTCGAGGACAATTCTTCTAAAGGGACAATGCTCCGCTTTCGGGCGGATGCATCATCCTAGTGAGCAAGCCAAGCTTGCCGCCGAATAGTTCAAAACCGCTGTGTTGTGCTTGTTGCCCGGCACCCCACGAGCTGATCGTCCTGTTCGGTCTAGGGCATGGACGCCAAAGCGTGGACGCCCCTACACCTTTGGTTACTCAAGACGCAATGCGACCTGCGCGAACAGACCGTTTTCTGCTCCGTCCGCCAAGTTCGTTCCACGTGCGGAAAACCGCCAGTACTAGAAGTGACTTCGCGGGCCTGTCCCGCGCATCGGTTTAGTCAACGTAAACACTCCAGATGGCCGGAGGGATGGCTACAAAGGTGGCTTCGGTCACCTGCGCAAAGCTTCGCCTTACGCGTGGCACCCGCGTGATCTGACCGTGACGGCCTAAGATGGCCACGGCGAATCGATCTTTTGCAAGACTGTGCCGTAACTTAGGCTCATGTCAACACGTATATAGGTCCCAATATAATTCTCCTCAACTCGGCCGAGGCCGGCTTCAGGGGCGGTCCGGAGCTCTGGCGCTGTTTTGCGCCGGATCGATACACCCCGCCTATGCCGCGATTGATGGCCTCTATTGGACCGCGACGCCCGATCCGCACTTAAATGAGGACGAAGCAGCAACGAGATTCGAGAGCGTATCATGGCCGCACATCCCCATCGCGTCGTCATCGTCGGCGCCGGCTTCGGCGGGCTGGAGGCGACCTACCGGCTCGCGGGCGCGGGCGTCGAGATCACGCTGATCGATCGCCGCAACCATCATCTGTTTCAGCCACTGCTCTACCAGGTCGCGACCGCCTCGCTCGCGACCAGCGAGATCGCCTGGCCGATCCGCCATCTCATGCGCGACCGGCCCGAAGTGACGACGCTGTTTGCGACCGTCAGCGGTATCGATACGGCACGACGTTGCGTGCTGATCGACGACGGCAGCGAGGTGCCCTACGACACGCTGGTGCTGGCGACCGGCGCGCGGCACGCCTATTTCGGCCACGACGAATGGGAGCAATGGGCGCCCGGGCTGAAGACGCTGGAGGATGCGACCACCTTGCGCCGTCACATCCTGGTGGCGTTCGAGCGCGCCGAACGCGAGACCGATCCAGCGAAGCGCGCGGCGCGCCTGACCTTCGTCATTGTCGGCGCCGGCCCGACCGGCGTCGAGCTCGCCGGCACCATCGCCGAAATGGCGCGCCATACGCTGCCCGGCGATTTCCGCAACATCGACACGACGACAGCGCGGGTGGTGTTGATCGAGGCGGGGCCGCGTGTGCTCGCCGGCTTCGCCGACGACCTCTCGGCCTATGCGCAGGCGTCGCTGGAGAGGATCGGCGTCGAGGTCGTGCTGGGACAGGCCGTCACCGAGATCAACCGCGAGGGCGTCGTGTTCGGCGGCAAGCTGCTCGAAGCCAAGACCAGGATCTGGGCCGCCGGCGTGCGCGCCTCGCCCGCCGCCGAATGGCTGGGGGCGCCTCACGATCGCGCCGGACGCGTGCTGGTCGAGGCCGACCTCACCATATCAGGCCATCCCGAGATCTTCGCGATCGGCGACACCGTCAGCGTCAATGCCTGGGACGGCAAGCCGGTGCCGGGCATCGCGCCGGCGGCCAAGCAGCAGGGCCGTCACGTCGCCGAGACCATCAAGGCCCGCCTGCGCGGCGCTGCGGCCGGCCCGTTCCGCTACAAGCACGCTGGCAGCCTGGCTCAGATCGGCAAGCGGGTCGCCGTCATCGATTTCGGCCGCTTCAAGCTGCGCGGCGCGATCGCGTGGTGGATCTGGGGCATCGCCCACATCTACTTCCTGATCGGCCTCCGCCACCGGCTCAGCGTCGCCTTGAGCTGGCTCTGGATCTACGCGCGAGACCAGCGCGCGGCGCGGCTGATCACGCAGGGATCGAGCAAGGTGGTGTAGGCTTACATCCTTCTCCCCTTGTGGGAGAAGGTGGCGCGAAGCGCCGGATGAGGGGTTCTCTCAACTCTCGCGATTGTTCGTGAGGAGAGAGACCCCTCACCCGGCTTCGCTTCGCGAAGCCACCCTCTCCCACAAGGGGAGAGGGTGCAGTTGCGCGTTTGGCTATAGCTACTTCACCAGCTCGCACCCGCCCTCCGCCAGCGGGCGGAAGGCCTGCTCGGCGGGAATTGTCGAGACCAGCTTGTAATAGTCGTACGGATATTTCGACTCCTCCGGCTTCTTCACCTCGAACAGGTACATCGGGTGCACGACGCGGCCGTCCTGGCGGATCGTGGTGTCGCCGAACAATTTGTCCTTGCCCTTGAATTTCTTCATCTGGGGCACGGCATCCTTGGCGTTGTCGCTGCCGGTCGCCGCGACGGCGTTGAGATAAGCCAGCGTCGAGGCATAGACGCCGGCCTGATTGCCGCTCGGCATCTTGCCGTTCATGCCGGGCCGCGCGGCGAAGCGCTTGGCGAACGCGCGGGTGTCGTCGTTCATGTCCCAATAGAAGGCTTCCATGAGCTGCAAGCCCTGCGCGACCTTGATGCCCATGCCGTGAATGTCGTTGATGAAGAGCAGGAAGGCGACGAGCTTCTGGTCGTTCTGCTGGATGCCGAACTCGGCAGCCTGCTTCACGGCGTTGATGGTGTCGCCGCCGGCATTGGCCAGGCCGATCACCTTTGCCTTCGAGCTCTGCGCCTGCAACAGGAAGGAGGCGAAGTCGGAGGTGCCGAGCGGATGCTTGGAGGAGCCCAGCACCTTGCCGCCGTGACCCTCGATGTATTTCTGCGCCTCGGCCTCGATGCCCTTGCCGAGGGCGTAATCAACCGTGAGGAAGTACCAGTCCTTGCCGCCGCGCGACATCATGGCGGCCGCCGTGGTGTTGCCGGTGGCCCAGGTGTCGTTGACCCATTGGATGGTGTTGGGCGAGCAGGCCTTGCCGGTGAGATCGGAGCTTGCGGTCGACGACGCCAGGAACGTCACCCGGCTGTCGCGCAGCAGCGTGTTGATGGAAAGACCGACCGCCGAGTTCGGCACGTCGACGATGGCATCGACGCCTTCGACATCGAGCCATTTGCGCGCAATGGCGTTGCCGACGTCGGCCTTGTTCTGGTGGTCGGCATAGACGATCTCGACCTTGATGTTCTTAGCCCCGCCATTGAAATCCTCCGCCGCCATGCGCGCGGCTTCCACCGAGCCCATGCCGTTGGTGTCCTGGAAGATGCCGGAGATGTCGTTGAGCACGCCGATCCGCACGACATTGTCCGAGATCTCGGCGCTTGCCGCGCCGGCGACCAGGCTCGCGGCCAGCGCGAACGTCCACTTCAGATGTTTCATGGTTCCCTTCCCTGTTGATGCGTTGCCGCGCCGGTCGTTGCCGGGAGCGGTCGAAAGATCAGTTGGCCTTGCAGGTCACACCTGCCGTTCCGGCAGCCTCACGATGAGCCCGTCGAGCTCCGGCGTGATCGTGATCTGGCAGGACAGCCGGCTGTTCGGCCGCCGCTCGCTCGCGGTGCCGTCGAGCAGCGCGTCCTCGTCGTCGGCCATCCCAGGCAGGCGCGCGAGCCAGCCTTCATCGACATAGACGTGACAGGTCGCGCACATGGCGTTGCCGCCGCATTCGGCCAGAATGCCGTCGAGGCCGTGACGGGTCGCCGCCTGCATGGCGCTCTCTTCACCTGAGGTCTCGACGCGCTCGGACCTGCCGTCGGCATGGATGAAAGTGATGGCGGGCATGAAGCTCCTCGTCAGGCCGGGGTGATGGTCACAGGCAGGCTGTCGAGCCCGCGCAGCGTGTTGTTGAAGCGGCGTTTCGGCTCGCCCGTGATCTCGATTGTCGCGACGCGGCGCGCCAGCGCGGTCAGCATCACCTCGCCTTCGAGGCGGGCGACGAGCTGGCCGACGCACATGTGGATGCCCGAGCCGAAGCCGACATGGCCGGAGGTGCGGCGGGTGATGTCGTAGTTGTCGGGCCGGTCCCAGCGCCTGGGATCGCGATTGGCGGCGGCGAGGAACATCAGCACCTTCTCGCCCTCGCCGATCGTGGCGCCCGAGAGCTCGACCTCGCGCGTGGTGGTGCGGAAGAAGGTCTGCACCGGACTTTCGAACCGCACCGCCTCCTCGAAGGCATTGCGCGCCAGCGTCGGATCATCACGCAGGCGCTGCCACTGGTCGGGAAAGCGCGCGAGGCAATAGACGGCGGCCCCGATGCCGTTGACCGTGGTGTCGAGGCCGGCCGACAGCAGCGAGCGCACCAGCAGCGGCGCCTCGGTGGCCGTGATCTCGCCATGGTCGACCCGGGCATGAATGCAGGCCCCGAAGCCGCCGGGCGCAAGGTTGTCGCGCTGGCATTGCTCGGCGACATAAGCCTGGTGCGGCGCAGAGCGCGCGATCGCCTGCTGGCGCAGCTCGTTCGGCGGGCCGAACGCGTTGAACACGACGCTGGCGTAGGGAATCAGATGCTCGCGCCCTTCCGGCTTCAGGCCCAGCGCATCCGGAAAGATCGAGAGCGGATAGGCCTCGGCGAGATCGGCGATCGCGTCGAAACTGCGCTTCTCCAGCAGCGCGTCCACCCGCTGCTCCGCCGCGGCGGCGAAACGGTCGCGCACCTGCTTCATCGCGGTCGGCGACAGCACTTTCGACAGCACGGCGCGGGTGCGGGTGTGCGCGGGCGGGTCGGCCTCGAGGATCAGGCTCGGCGGCCGCCACGGCGTCTCCTTCTTGAAGTCGGACAGGCCGACACCGCGGCTGGAGCAGAAGGTCGCGGGATCGTTCAGCACCGCATGGACCTCGGCATAGCGCGCCACGCCATAGACGTTCCATTTGTCGAGATAGACCACCGGCCCCGCCTCCCGCAGCCGCTGATGGGCGGGATAAGGGTCGGCGAAAAACGTCATGTCGAACGGATCGACGTCGAGGTGCGGGACGGAAGCAGGGCCCGTCGAGACCGGGGTACCGGATGCGGTCATGGAAGACCTCCCTCATTTTGATCTTGTGAAAGGGCGGCGCATGCCATTAGGTCTTTGGGCCCACCGCGAGTCAGAATCCCGACATGCCCGCGCCTTCGACCAGATCCCGGCAAAAGCCTGCGCCCAATGATGCGGGGCCGACGCTCGATCTCGACCGCTACGTCCCCGCGTTCATCACCTTCATCGCCAACAAGCTCTCGAACAGCGCGACCGCGTTCTATCAGCGTGAGTTCGGCGTCAACGTCACGGAATGGCGGATCATGTCGCTGCTGGCGATCGAGCCCGGCATTCCGGCCTCGCGCATCTGCCACGTCATCGGCTTCGACAAGGGGCCGGTGAGCCGGACGCTGGCCGGCCTCGAGAAGCGCGGCCTGGTCTCGATCCGCACCGACCCGAATGACGGCCGCACCCATTCGATCGCGCTGACGGCAAAGGGCCGCGCCACGCATGACAAGGTGATCGTGGCGGCGCTCGAGCGCGAACGGCGGCTGTTGTCGTGCCTGAGCAAGGACGAGCGCGAGGTGCTGATCAATCTGCTCCGCCGGCTGCACGACAATCTCGGCGCGGTCACCGGCGGCATCGAGCCCTGACGGGTCGCGCTTCAGGCGCCACCTTCCGTCACGTCCAGGCATGCGCCGGCGCTTGCCGGCGGCACCGTTCGGGCCGAGCATTGTTTCCTCCAGGATCAGACGCGGCAGTTTCCCTGCCGTCATCGCTGCCTGGAATGGTTCGCATGAATTAGTTGCCTAAGCAACAAAATAATCGGAAATATATTGCGGCAGGGTGCTGACCCGTTTCGAGAGCGTCCGCTTCACATTCCGATCGTCATTCCGGGGCGCGCGTAGCGCGAGCCCGGAATCCATCGTGCAGCCATCCGTGCGGGAAAATGGATTCCGGGTTCGCGCCGCAGGCGCGCCCCGGAATGACAGCGAGATGAGCTACGCGCCCCTCCTACGCTGCTCTTTCATCGGCTCACGACAAGCCGACCCACGCGTCCGACGCATCATCGTTCAACCGCGCCACCGCATCCGCACGCCGCGCCAGCACGGCGCGCTGGTTGATGTAGCCCTTGTCGGTGATCTCGCCGCCGTCGACCGACGGTGGCTCGGCGAGCAGCAGCGCACGCGTGGCGTGACCGGAGGAGTTGGGGCCCTGCTGCTTCAGTCTTGCGAGGCCCTGCGCGATGGCGCGCCTGACCTTGTCATGGGCGAGCACCTCGCTCACATCGGCGGTCTCGCCCAGGCCGGCCTGGGCGCGGCAGGCCGCGATGTTGGGGAACACCAGAAAGCGCACCTCGTCGCCGCCATGGCCTGCGACCACGATGTCCTGCGCCAGCGGCGCCAGGGCAGCGATGCCGGCGACGCGCAGCGTGCCGACATTGACCCAGGTGCCGGAGTTGAGCTTGAAATCCTCGGCGACGCGGCCGTCGAAGAACAGGCCGCGCTCCGGCCGCGCATCGTCGGCAAGCTTGACGGCATCGCCGATCAGGTAGAAACCCTCGTCGTCGAAGGCCTGCCGGGTCAGCTCCGGCGCCTTCCAATAGCCCGGCGTGACGTTGGGACCGCGCACGCGCACCTCCAGCTTGTCGCCGGAGGTGACGAGCTTCAATTCGGTGCCGGGAATGGGCACGCCGATATTGCCGGAGCGCTCGGCGAGGAAATGACAGTCGGTCGCGAGCGGCGAGGTTTCCGTCGAGCCCCAGGCCGAAACCATCGGCAGCGCGCGGCCGACGGTCTTGATCGAGAGCTCCTCGAGCGCGTCCCAGAGATTCTGCGGCAGGGCGGCGCCGGCATAGAAGGCGAACTTCACCTCGCCGAAGAAGCGGCGGCGCAGCTCCTCGTCGCCGCGCAGCGCCGCGATCAGCATGTCGAAGCCGCGCGGCACGTTGAAATAGACCGTCGGCAGCACGCTTTTCAGATTGGCCAGCGAGGTCGCGAAAAGACCGGGCGCAGGCTTGCCGCCGTCGATATAGAGCGAGCCGCCGTTGCGCAGCACGAGATTGAAATTGTGGTTGGCGCCGAAAGTATGGCTCCAGGGCAGCCAGTCCAGGATGACGAGATCGCCGCGCGTCTGCTCGAGAAACGTCCAGGTCTGCGCCTTGGCCTGCTGGCTCGAGGTCAGCATGCGCTGGGTGTTGATGACGGCTTTCGGCGTGCCGGTCGAGCCTGACGTGAACAGGAACTTTGCGATCGTGTCCGGCGTCACCGCGGCGAACGCCGTTGCGACGTCGGGGCTCTCCGGCGTTGCCGCGACGGCGCGGAAAGCGAGCGCGCCGGCGTCATCCTCATTGCCGCTGATGATCTGCGCATCGTGCAGCGGCGCGATGGCGGCCAGCGCGGCCGCGAAGGGCCTGGTCGCAGAGACGTAGATCGCGCCCGGCTCGAGCAGCGCGATCATGCTCTTGAGCTTCTCGAAATCCCTGGACATCAGCGAATAGGCCGGCGAGATCGCGGCCGAGGGCACCCCGACATGCTGGGCGGCGAGCGCGAGCAGCGCGTGATCGATGCTGTTGTCGGAGAGGATCGCGAGTGGGCGTTCCGCGCTGAGGCCCTGCGCCAGGATCCAGGACGCCGCCGCACGCACCTGGCGCAACGCCTGCGCATAGGTGACGGTGATCCACGGCGCTTCGACATTGCCGCGCTCGGCGAGGAAGATCGCATCCGGCGTTTGCCGCGCAAAATGCTCCAGCCAGTCGCCGATGCAGCGCGCGCTTTCGCCGAGCGGATCGGGCGATCGCAACACGATGCTGCCGTCGGAGCGATGCTCTGCGACCGTCCGCGGGCTTGCGAACAGGCCCGCAACGTCACCACGTGGGGCGACTGTCATATGGGTCTCCTCCCTCCGTCCGGATACGGATCGGCCGCAACCTCGTTCGGGCTGCTGTGGCCATAATGTTGGGCATGGCAATTGTTGTCGTCAACAACAATCTTTCGCTTGCCTCTTTGACGCGCTAGGATTGCCTGGCGGGAGACACGATGTGACAGCCAGCGCCCCCCAGACTGCCCCACGCAAACGCGCCGGCAACGGCACGGCGCCTCGCGATGCCGCCGACGACATCGGGCTCGATGCGCTGGTCGGGCACGCCGGCTATGCGGTGCGGCGCTTCCAGATCTGGATTTTCCAGGACTTCATCAAGACGCTCGGCGACGTCGACATCAGGCCGACGCAATATTCGGTGCTGACGCTGATCGGCGCCAATCCGGGCCTGTCGCAGATGGCGGTGGCCAAGCGCCTCGGCATCGAGCGCGCCCGGCTGGTGCACCTGCTCGACAGCCTCGAGCAGCGCAAGTACCTCAAGCGGGTCAAGTCGAAGGCGGACCGCCGATCCCACGCGCTGCACCTCACCGCGCAGGGCGAGACGGCGCTGGCGAAATTCAAGCGGCTCGCGGCCGAGCACGAGCGGCATGTCGAAGAGAAGATCGGCAAGGAAAGCCGGGCGCAGCTGCTCCGGATCCTCGCTGGCTTCACCTGATCTCAGTTGCCTATTATTTGCGCAGATGCCTGTCAGAGGGCGATGACGCCGGCGCCGACGAGCTTGCCGAAATATATCATAACAAGCTGATTATACGATATTTTCCTGATCAATGGCGCCGCCCCTGCATTGTACACAATGGCACACCGCTTGCTTCCCTCGCGGTGAGGACAGATTGCCGGAGTTTTGTCGCCATGGGGGCTGAGCAGCCTGAAACGATTGCCGCGATTGTGGCCGCGCATCGCGCCGGCACGCTGACGCCGGCAGAGACGGTCGCGCGGACCTATCAGCGCATCCGCGATCACGGCGATCCCGCCATCTTCATCGGCCTGCGTGACGAGAAGGATGCGGTCGCGGAGGCCGAGAGGCTCGCCGCGCGCGCGGACGCCGCCGGCCTGCCGCTGTACGGCGTGCCGGTCGCGGTGAAGGACAATATCGACGCGCTGGGATTTCCTACAACCGCAGCCTGCCCGGCTTTCTCCTACACACCCACGCACGACTCGACTGCCGTCGAGCGCCTGCGCGCTGCCGGTGCCATCATCATCGGCAAGACCAATCTCGACCAGTTCGCGACCGGCCTCGTCGGCGTACGCTCGCCTTACGGCATTCCCCGGAATTCGATCCGTAACGATCTCATTCCCGGCGGTTCGAGCTCCGGCTCGGCCGTGGCGGTTGGCGCCGGCCTCGTGCCGCTCGCGCTCGGCACCGACACTGCCGGCTCGGGGCGCGTGCCGGCGATGCTCAACAACATCGTCGGGCTGAAGCCGAGCCTCGGCATGATCTCGAATGCCGGCCTGGTACCGGCCTGCCGCACGCTCGACTGCATCTCGGTGTTCGCGCTGACCGTCGACGACGCGGCGCTGGCGCTGTCCGTGATGGCGGGACCGGACCCGGCCGATCCGTTCTCGCGCGACCGGCCGCTTGGCGCGATGACGCCGCTCCCGGCAGATCTGCGCCTCGGCGTGCCGCGCAACGGACAGCTGATCTTCTTCGGCGACAAGGATGCCGAGACTGCCTACGCCGAGGCGCTGAGGCGCTGGACCGCGCTCGGCGCAACGCTGGTGGAGTTCGACCTCGAGCCGTTCTACGAGACGGCGCGGCTGCTCTATGAGGGCCCTTGGGTCGCCGAGCGCTACCTCGTGATCAAGGATCTGCTCGCCTCGGCGCCCGATGCGATTCATCCCGTGACCCGCGAGATCACCGCGGCCGGCGCGCGGCTGACGGCGGCTGAAACCTTCTCCGCGCTGTACCGCCTGCAAGGCCTGCGCAGGATCGCCGAGCGCACGTTTGCCAATATTGACGCGCTGGTGCTGCCGACGGCGCCGACGGCCTACACGACCGCGCAGGTGCTCGCCAATCCGATCGAGCTCAACAGCCGGCTCGGCACCTACACCAATTTCGTCAATCTGCTCGATCTCTGCGGCCTGGCGCTGCCGGCATCGATGCGCAGCGACGGCATTCCGTTCGGCATCACGCTGCTCGCCCCCGCGGGGCATGACGCGCTGCTCGTGAGCATCGGCCGCGTCTTCCATGCGGATACCAAGCTCGGTCTCGGCGCCAAGGGTGCGGGGCAGGCACCGCTCGCGCCGCTGCCCGCAGGCCGCAGCGACGACATCCCGATCGCCGTGGTCGGCGCGCATCTGTCCGGCATGGTGCTGAATGGCGAGTTGAAAGCGCTGGACGGACGCCTGATCGAGGCAACCAGGACTGCGCCCGATTACAAGCTCTACGCGCTCAAGACCACGCCGCCGAAGCCCGGCATGTTGCGCGTCGCCGCCGGCACGGGCGCGGCGATCGAGCTTGAGATCTGGTCGCTGTCGCCAGCCGCCTTCGGCCAATTCGTCAACGCGATTCCGTCGCCGATGGCGATCGGCACGCTGCGGCTTGCCGATGGCCGCATTGTGAAGGGATTTCTGGTCGAGCCCGAGGTGCTGGGCGATGCGCGCGATATCACGGCGTTTGGAGGATGGCGCGCGTATATGAAGGAGGCCAACAAGGCGTAGGTGTCGTAGGGTGGGCAAAGGCGTGCTCTTTGCGCGCCGTGCCCACCTTCACCAGATCGTGGGCACGCTTCGCTTTGCCCACCCTACGGCACCGCGTCCTACGGCACCGCGCGCGCGCCTACACCGACACCGCGTAGATCTCGTACTCCCCGCGCACCAGCTCGATATGCGCGCGCATCGCGGCGGCCGCGCCCTGCTTGTCGCCGCGCATGATGGCGACGACGACACGGTCGTGCTCGGCATGCGATTTCGCCAACCGGCCGAGGTTGCGGAACTGGGCGCGGCGGAACGGCTGCACGCGGACGCGGGTGGCGAGCGTAATCTCGGCGATGTAGCCGTTCTGCGAACCGGCATAGATCGCGTTGTGGAAGCGTTCGTTCACCTCGTGAAAGCGATCCGGGTTGCCGGTGTAGCTCAGCACCCGCAGCTCTTCGTGGATGGCCTCGAGGCCATGGCGCTCGCTAGCTGCCATGCGCTCGGCGGCAAGGCCGGCGCACAGCGCCTCGAGCTCGGCCATCGCCTCGAACATGCTCGTCAGCCGCTCGATCGAGGGCTGCGCCACCACCGCGCCGCGATGGGCGCGCGCCTCGACGAGACCGCTTGCCACGAGCTGACGCAGCGCCTCGCGCACCGGCGTCCGCGAGACGTTGAAGCGGCGCGCGACGTCGGTCTCGTCCAGCGGCGCACCGGGCGCAAGAGCGCCGCGCACTATCTCGTCGGCGAGCTGCAGTCGCAGCTCCTCGGCGCGCGTGACCTTGTGCACGCTGGGCCGCGCCCGGTCGACGCGAGGCACCACCGGCTCGGCCGGCGCTGTCCCCTGCGGAAGATCGTCGAGCGTCATGCGGTCTCTTTCGGCTCGTCGATGACGCTGACATGGGCGGCGACCACGCGCCAGCCCTCGGGGAAGCGAATCCAGGTCTGCATCTGCCGGCCGACCTTGCCGGGCGCGGTGTCGCGATAGAACAGGGTGGAGGCCACCGCGGTGTCGCGGCCGTAGCTGGTAATGACCGTCCTGGCGGTGCGGCGGTTCAAGCCGACGGGCGAGCGGGCGGCGCGGAAGCCGCTGATCGCCGCATGGCCATAGAGGTTCTCGCCGATGCCGTAGCGCAAGGTGCGGGGATCGTTGCGGAAGAGCTCGCCGAGCACGGCGACGTCGTTGCTGACGAGGGCCTGCTCATAACGATCGAACGCTGCTTTGACTTCCGCGATGACCTCGGGGAGATCGATCTCCATCTCAGATTCCTCTCGGCGACGGCGCGGCGACCACGCCCATCTTTTCCAAGGCGTAGGCGACGCGGAGCGCAATGTCCTCACGCCAGGGCGCGGCGATGATCTGCACGCCGATCGGCAACGGCTCGAGCGGCACCGGGACCGCCACCACCGGGAGGCCGATGAACGAGATCGGCTGGGTGTGAATGCCGATATTGGCGCGCACCGGCAGCTCGACTCCGTCGAGATTGAAGTTCACCTGGCCGAGCTTCGGGGCCGTGCAGGGCGTCGCCGGCGCCAGCAGCACGTCGACCGACTTGAAGATGTCCGCGAGCTGCGCGCGATACCAGCGGCGGAATTTCTGGGCGCGGTCGACCAGCGGCGCCGGCACCATGGCGCCCGCGATCAGCCGGTCGCGCACCGCCGGATCGAAATCGTTCGGGCGCCTGCGCAGGCGATCGAGATGCAGCGATGCGCCTTCGGTCGTGGTGATGACATAGGCCGCCGCGCGGGCACGGGCGGCCTCGGGCACGTCCACGACCTCAGTTGCGCCGAGCGCCTTGGCGACGCGGCTGACCGCTTCGACGACTTCCGGAAACACGTTCTTCTGGAAGTAGCCGCCGGCAATCGCAATGCGCAGATCCGACACCGGATTGGCGATCAGCGGCAGCGTGGGCTCCAGACCGCGCGTGGTGCAGGCGCTGTCCGCCGGATCCGGGCCCTGCATCACGTCATAGGCGAGCGCGAGATCGGTGACGGAGCGTGCGAACGGGCCGAGATGATCGAGGCTCGCGACGAACGGGAACGAGCGCGCCCGCGACAGCCGACCATAGGTCGGCTTTAAGCCGAAGATGCCGCAGAATGACGACGGCACCCGGATCGAGCCGTTGGTGTCCGAGCCGAGCGCGATCGGCACCAGCGCGCCGCCGACGGCGCTGCCCGAGCCGCCGGAGGAGCCACCGGTCATCCGCGTCGTGTCGTGCGGATTGCGCGAGGGACCGTCATGGACGTTCTCGCCGGTGAAATCGTAGGCGTATTCGCCCATGTTGAGCGCGCCGACGAGCACGGCACCGGCCGCTTCCATGCGCTCGATCAGCGTGGCGTCGCGGCTGGCGGGAGCGAGATCGCGGTTGATCTTCGAGCCGGCGCGCGTCGGAAGCCCTGCGACGTCGAACAGATTCTTCACGGCGAAGGGAACGCCGGCGAGCGGGCCGACCTCCTTGCCCGCGGCGATGTCGGCGTCGATCGCGCGTGCCTTGGCGCGGGCGCGATCGGCGGTGACGTCGGTGAAGGAATTGAGGATGCCGTCATGCTGCTTGATCCGCGCGAGCGCGGCTTCGACGGCATCGAGCGCGGACATTTTGCGGGCCGCAACCGCGCCCGCGATCTCGGCGGCCGTCATCTCTGGCTTGCCGGTCATGGCAGCATCACGCGGTGAAGATCGGCGCCGGCTCGGTCTCGTCCGGCAGCGCGAATTCGTCGACCATGCGGCCAAGCCGCAGCGAGACTTCGAGGTTGGCACGCACCGCGGGCCTCCAGGCTTCCTCGACCGGCAGCGCCAGCGCTTTCGATAATGCGTCGATGTAGTCGTCCAGCGGCTCGGCCATCACGCTCCCAAACAATCTCTCAATGCACTCTCAGTGAACTTGCAACGGCGGATGCGGGATCGCCATCAGCAGTTCCTTGGTGTAGTCGTCCTGCGGATCGCTCAGGACCTGCTCGGAAGAGCCCTCTTCGACGATCCGCCCCGTCCGCATCACAATGACACGATCGCACAGCAAGCGCACCACATTCAAATCATGCGAGACGAACAGGTAGCTCATACCTAACCGCTGCTTCAGGTCCTGAAGCAGATTCAGCACAACGGCCTGAACCGAAACGTCCAGCGCCGCGGTCGGCTCGTCCAGGATGACGAGCTTTGGATGCAGCGCGATGGCGCGGGCGATGCCGACGCGGGCCTTCTGGCCGCCGGACAATTGGTGCGGGAAGCGGTCGAGCAGATTGTGCGGCAGGCCGACCATGGTGGCCAGTTCCTCGCAGCGGGCGCGCAGCGCGTCGCGTCCCCTGACGTCGCCGAGTTGCATGATCGGGTCCGCAATGGCGCGGGCGGCGGTGAAGCGCGGGTTGAGGCTGTCGGTCGGATCCTGGAACACCATCTGGATGCGGCTGCGCTGCGGCAGGCGGGCGAAGGCGGATGGTACGATGCCGGAGATGTCCTCGCCGTCGAACTGGATCAGGCCGGAGGTCTGGTCCAGTAGCCGCATCACCATCATCGACGTCGTCGATTTGCCGCAGCCGGATTCGCCGACCAGCCCGACGCTCTCGCCATGGCCGATCGCAAAGCTGATGCCGTCGACGGCGCGGAACATGTCCGGCTCCACAGCAGGCTTGCGGCCGAACAGCTTGCCGAGCACGGCGGTGGCGCCCTGGCGGGGATATTCCTTGACGAGCTTATCGACGAGAAGGAGGGGCGTCTGCTCCCTCGCCCCGCTTGCGGGGAGACGGTCGGGGTGAGGGGGACTCTCCGCGAGCACGGTGCTGGGAGAGCCCCCCTCACCCGCCACGCTCCGGGGCGCAAGTGCGCTCTCGAGCGTGTCGGCCTCTCCCCGCGCGCGGGGAGAGGCGAAGGCGGCGCTCTCCTCTTCCGGCAGCAAGTCCCGCAAGCTCACCCCCAGCCGCGGCGTCGCGCGCATCAGCTTCTTGGTGTAGGGGTGCTGCGGGTTGGCGAAGATGTCGGCGGCCTTGGCGGTCTCGACCACGCGGCCCTTCTCCATCACGACGACGCGGTCGCAATAGGCGGCGGCGAGGCCGAGATCGTGGGTGATCAGGATGGTCGACATCGCGCGGCGTTTGGTCAGCTCGACGATCAGATCCATCACCGCCTTCTGGGTGGTGACGTCAAGGCCGGTGGTCGGCTCGTCCGCGATCAGGAGCTGCGGATTGCAGGCGAGCGCGAGCGCGATGACGACGCGCTGGCACATCCCCCCCGAGAGCTCGAACGGATAGGCGTGATAGCGTTCGCGCGGGCGGGCGATCTTGACCTGCTCCAGCGCCTCGATTGCCTTCTCGCCGCGATCGGCGACTTGGGCCTGCTGCACATGGGTGCGCAGCACGTCCTCGATCTGATCGCCCACTTTCCGGATCGGGTTGAGCGCGGCGCGCGGGTTCTGGAAGATCATCGAGACTTCGCGGCCGCGCAGGTCGCGCATCTGGTCTTCGCTCGCCGCCTTGACGTCGATGCCGGAGAACATCACCGAACCCTCGGCGATCCGCCCGGCACGGTCGAGGATGCGCATCACCGCATAGGACGTCACCGATTTGCCGGAGCCGGACTCGCCGACGATGGCGAGCGTCTCGCCCTTGGCGACGGAAATGTTGACGTGCTGCACGGCTTTGACGATGCCGCGGCGGGTGGTGAATTCGACCGTGAGGTCCTGGACGTCGAGCAGGGGCTGGGCGGTCATGCAGGCCTGCCGTCACTCAAAAAGTGCGAAAACAACCCCATGCACAGTAGAATGGCGTTGGAATCGTTGAGGAATTTCTGGCGGAAATTTGCCATCACGTCCTCCGCTGGGGATCGACGATGTCGCGCAGGCCGTCGCCGAGGAGGTTGAAGCAGAACACGGCGATCATCAGGGCAAGGCCGGGAAAGAGCGCGATCCACCATTCGCCTGACACCATGAAGCCGGCGCCTTCGGCGACCATGATGCCCCATTCGGCGGTCGGCGGGCGCACGCCGAGGCCGATGAAGGATAGGCCGGCGGCGTTGAGGATGGCGTAGCCCATGGTCAGCGACATCTGCACGATCATGATCGGCATGATGTTGGGCAGAATGTGCACCAGCAGGATGCGGAATTCGCCGTTGCCGGAGAGGCGCGCGGCCTGCACGAAGCCGGCGTTGCGGCGGACATTGGCCTCGGCGCGGGCGACGCGGGCATAGAGCGGGAAGTTCACGATGGCGGTCGCCAGGATGATGTTCTGCACGGTGTTGCCGAGCGCGGCGACGATGCCCATGGCGAGCACGAACAGCGGAAAGGCCATGATGGTGTCGGCGATGCGGCCGACGACGCGATCGGTCCAGCCGCCGAAGTAACCGGCCGCGATGCCGGCGAGGCCGCCCATCAGGAACACCAGCGCGACCGAGGCGACCGCGATGAAGGTGTCGAGCCGCGTCGCCACGATGACGCGGCTGAAGATGTCGCGCCCGAGCTGGTCGGTGCCGAACCAATGCGCCGCCGACGGCGGCTTCAGCGCCGCGGCGGTGTCCGAGGCGAGCGGATCGTAGGGCACCACGTAAGGGCCGAAGATCGCGGCCAGGAGGATCAGGATCAGGAGCGCGAAAGCAAAGCCCGTGACCTTGTTCTCGCCGAGAACGTAGCGGGTCTGGTCGAGGATCGCCAACAGCCCGGACGTGCGGGCGGGACCGACAGGTTCGACAGCAGGCGCAACGGAGCTCATGGATTTACTCCTGGAGCTTCATGACTTCGGGTGGCGAGCTTGGAGTTGGCTTCACCTCTCCCGCTTGCGGGAGAGGTCGCGCCGAAGGCGCGGGTGAGGGCTCTCTCCTCTTGGGGGTTCTCGACCGAGGAGACACCCTCTCCCCAACCCTCCCCCGCAAGCGGGGGAGGGAGCGCACCGTCCACACGACTCGCACTGGGCGCGATGGTCATGGTTCAGCCCTCCAACCGCACGCGCGGATCGATCACGCCGTACAAAATGTCGATCACGAGATTGAGCAGCACGTACATCACCGCCATGGTCAGCACGAAGCCTTGGACCGGCGCGAAGTCCGACGCGATCAGGGCTTCCACGGCGTAAGAGCCGATGCCGGGCCAGGCGAACACTTTTTCCACCAGCACGTTGGCGCCGAGCAGGAACGAGAACACCATGCTGAGCGTGGTGATGACGGGCAGCATCGCGTTGCGGAAGGCGTAGGTGACGATCACGGTCGCCGGCGACAGCCCGCTGGCGCGCGCGGTGCGGACGAATTCGGATGCCAGCACCGCCAGCATCGAGGCACGCGTCATGCGCGCGATCGGCGCCAGCGAGAAGATCGCAAGCGTCGTCGCGGGCAGGATGAGCTGGCTCAGCGCCGAACGGAACGCTTCGAGGTCGCGCGCGATCAAGGTGTCGATCAGATAGATGCCGGTCACCGTCGGCGGCGCGCTGTAGAACACGTCGAGACGGCCGAGCGGCGCCGGCGACCAGCCCAGCCGAAAATAGAACACGTAGACCAGCACGAGGCCGGTGAAGAACACCGGCAGCGAGACGCCTGCCGTCGTCGTGACCCGGCAGAGATGATCGATCCAAGATCCCGGCCGCGTCGCTGCCAACACGCCGAGCGGAATCGCGATCACGACCGAGACGATCAGGCCGAGCAGCGTCAGCTCAGCGGAGGCCGGCAGACGGTTGCGGATCTCGGCCGCGACCGGCTGTCCCGTGGTGAGTGAGCTGCCGAAGTCGCCATGGGCGAGATCGTTGGTGTAGCGGAAGAACTGCTCGATCAGCGGCCTGTCGAGACCGAGCTTCTTGCGGATCTGCTCGACGGCCTCCTTGGTCGCGGCGGGGCCGGCGAAGTAGGCGGCGGGATCGCCGGGCAGCGCGCGCGTCAGCAGGAAGGTGACGATGACGACCCCGATCAGCGAGGGAATCGCGAACATCAGGCGCTTGCCGATCATGGTCAGCATGGGATGCTCCTGATGTGGGAATGAGATTTCGCCCCGCACTCCACTGCGCCCCCTCTCCCCTTGTGGGAGAGGGTTGGGGTGAGGGGTAGCCGCAAGCGAGGTCTGAGTTCGTGGCTACCCCTCACCCGTCTCGCCGCTACGCGGCGAGCCACCCTCTCCCACAAGGGGAGAGGGTAAGAGAGAGCTGTGCTCAGCTCACCCATGCCCCCTCACCCCTTCGCCATCGCGCGATAATCGAGCCTGCGGTGGAACCAGTATTGGTAGCCGCTGATGTTCTTCTGCATCGCGACGTTGACGAAGGGCTGATAGAGCGGAATGCGCGGGATGTCGGTGAAGGCCAGATCGACGAAACCCTTCACGTCCTTGTCGTAGGCCGCCTTGTCTCCGGCCGCGGCCGCCGTGCGCGCGCCGTCGATCAGCTTGTCCATCTCCGCCGACTTGTAGCTCATGGTGTTGAAGACGGAATTGTTGCCGTGATAGCACCAGTAGAAGAAGTATTCGGGGTAATCGAGCCAGCCCGAGAACACGTTGGTGAAGAGCGGCATCTCCTTCTTGTTCAATTCGGTGCGCCAGTTGGCGCCGGGCACCTTGTTGATGGTGGTCTTGATGCCGATCTGCGCCAGAGATTCCTGCACCAGCACGCAGAGCGGCTCGTTGACGCCGGCGAAGTTGAGATCGAACGAGATCGTGGTCTCGAAACCGTTGGCGTAGCCGGCTTCCGTCAGCAGCGCCTTCGCCTTCTCCATGTCGGTGTTGAACTTGTGCGGCTGCGGCCAGGCCACTTCGGTCGGCTTGTCCTTGGGCGCCCCGAACATCGGGTTGGCGAGGCCGAACATCACCGCGTCCATGATCTTCTGATAGGGCAGCGCGTAGGCCACGGCCTGGCGCACCTTCGGATTGTCGAAGGGCGGCTTGGTGACGTTCATGCCGATATATTGGATGCCGTTGGAGAACGGCAGCGACACCACGTTGAGCTTGCCGTTGGCCTTCATCTCCTGAAAGTCCTTGTTGGGCAGCTCGTAGGAGATATCGGCATCGCCGCGCTCCAGCAGCGCGCGGCGGTTGCCGGCCTGCGGCACCATGCGCCAGATCACGCGCTTGATCTTCGGCAGCGGACCGCAGACCCAATCGTCGTTGCGCTCCATGATGACTTCGGTGCCGGCGGTCCATTTCGTCACCTTGTAGGCGCCGGAGCCCGCGGTCTGCTGCTTGGTGAATTCCAGACCCCAGGGATCCTTCTCGCTGGCGTGCTTCTTCACCAGCTCGGAATTGACGATGCAGGGCACGATCACGGCGAGATCGGGGATCGTCAGCTTGTCCTTCTTCAGGAAGTCGACCCGCACCGTGTGGTCGTCGATCACGACGAACTGCTCCGGCTTGGTCAGCGAGCCCGCGCTCATCTGGAAGGTGGGGAAGCCGCCGACGCTGACGGCGCGGTCGAGCGACCACTTCACGTCCTTGGCGGTGACGGGCGCGCCGTCGTGGAATTTGGCGTTCTTGCGCAGCTTGAAGGTGACCGACATGTCGTCGATCTTGAAATCCTCGGCGAGCTCGCCCTTGAACTTGTCGCGGTCGTAATAGGGCACGCCGCCGGGGCCGCTCTTCATCTCGTGGCTGATCAGGCGGTCGTAGCAATTCCAGGACACCTCATAGCCGGGCACGTTGGTGCCGACGCCGTGGATGTCGAGATTGTTGGGGCCGCCTTCCGAGACGATCAGCAGCGTCTCCGAGCGGGCGTCGGCATAGGCGGTGGAGATCACGGACGGCATGGCCGGAAGCGCCGCCCCGGCGGCCAACCCGGAAACGGACTTGAGGAAATCGCGGCGCTTCATGAAATGCTCCAACACAAAGGTTTTGGTTGGAACCGGATTCGCAAGGTTCGTGCCAGAGCTTAACGAGGTGTTACAAGCTCATAGTGCATTGATATATCTACATCTTTCCGATCAGGCCAAAACCCGCGAGGCGTGGCGACGCCAGTGATTGCATACAAAGATCCTTATTTGCTTATAAATTAGGCAATAAGGGATGGCCGCTCGTTCGCGAGGCGGCACAGGATAGCCCTTCGTAGAACGATCGCTGCAGCGGCACCATCGCTGTCATTCCGGGGCGATGCGCAGCATCGAGCCCGGAATCCATCGGGCGGCAGCACGCGCCGGACAATGGATCCTCAGGTGCGCAATTGCGCACCATAGCTCGCCGCTTCGCGGCGGCCCGGAATGACGGCAGCGCCCGGAGTGATCAGCCCGGCCAGATCAGCTCCTGCAGCCCGACCAGATCATCCGCCTGCTCCTGCCAGCCCTCGATGCAGATCTGGCTGTTGAGATCGCTGGCCCGGTGCAGCAGCATCAAGGCCATCAGCCGGCGCTTGAATGTGAAATCCGGTTTTGAATAGCCAAAGCCTTCGAGCAGGCTCTTCACCCGGCCCGGCCGGCCCGCCGCCATGAACGCGCTGGGGCCGAGCAGGTCGTAATCGCGCCACCCCGCCAGCACGTCGCCGAAGTCGAACAGACCCTTGAGCGACCATTGATCGTCATGGCAGGCGAGCAGGAAATTTTCCGGGATGTATTCGCCGATCAGGATCACCGGCGGCGCGTCCATCGGGATCAGCTCTGCTGCATCGCGGAGGAGATCGTCGAGCCCGGCGAGAAATTTTGGCGCAAGGCCGAGACGGGTGTGCCTGGCACGGCAGCCCTGCATTTGCCTGCGCATGAAGTCGTCCCAGCGCGGCTCAATCTGTGCGAGCGGTCCGAGCGGGACGCGCTGGACGGCCACGATGGTCTCGCCGATCTGGCGCAGCACGCGCTCCTTCTGGTCTTCCGCCAGCTGCGGCCAGACCTCCGAACCGAGCGTGCCTGATAGCCGCGTGATGATCAGGTAGGGCCAGCCGTCGCGCATCCCCTCCGCGACGATCTCGGGAATCGGCAGCGGGAGGCGGCCGGCGAGTTGCAACAGCGAGCCGCGCTCCGAGACGAACTGGGCACGAAGCAGCGACGGGAAGATTTTCAGGATCAGCGTCTCGCCGAGACCAACGACGAGATTGGTGCCGGTCGCAAACACGTGCGGCGCGCTGGTATCGAGGCCGTGGCTGCGGGCGATGTCGAGCGCGATCGGCAACCATTGCGATGCATCGGAGCGGAAGGCGCGGAAGCTTGCGGCGTCGATGAAGTGAGGAAGTTGTTGCGACGGCGCAAAGCTCATTCGCACTCACTCGCGCGAGGCGGCTTTGTTTGATGCAGTGCCAGCCCAGGAAATGGTGCACCTCTCCCGCTTGCGGGAGAGGTCGCGCCGAAGGCGCGGGTGAGGGTTTTCTCCTCTGGGGGATTGTCCCGTCGCGGAGACACCCTCTCCCCAGCCCTCCCCCGCAGGCGGGGGAGGGAGCGCACCGTGCTCGCGGCGAGGGTCGGGCTCATGCGCAAAGACGCTACCGCTCCGGACTTGCGCGCTCGAACTGGCGGAGCAGCTTGTTGCCGCGCTCGACGGCGGAATCGAGGGCTGATTGCGCGCTCTTGTGGCCGGCAAAGGCCTGCTCCAGCTCGTCCTCGATCGCGCCGCGGATCAGCACGAAGGAGCCGAGCCGGATGCCCTTCGAATTCTCCGTCGGCGGATGCAGCGTGATCTCCTCGAACGAGATCGCCGAGCCCGGATTGCGCTCGTAGAAACCTTGTGACCGCGTCAGCTCGAACGCGGCGCGGGTGATCGGCAGGTAGCCGGTGTTCTGGTGCCAGGCGGCCTGCACGCCGGGCTGCGCCAGATAGGCGAAGAAGCGCGCAACGCCCTTGTATTCCTCGCGCGGCCGGTCGCGCAGCACCCACAGCGTGGCACCGCCGATGATCGAGTTCTGCGGCGCGTCCTTCACGTCGGGCCAATACGGCATCATGCCGTAGCCGATCTCGAACTTGGAATTTGCCTTGATGTCGGCGCGCGTCGCCGAGGAGCCGATGAAGATGCCGCATTCGCCGCTCTGGAAGCGCGGCTCGGCCGCTTGTCCGCGGCCGCCATAGTCGAACACCTTGGTCTTCTGCCATTCCGCAAGCTGGGCAACGTGACGCACGAGGGTGGGATTGTTGATGGTCAATTCCGCATCCAGCCCGGCAAAGCCGTTGGCCCGGCTCGCCACCGGCAGATTGTGGAAGGCGGAGAAGTTCTCGACATGGATCCAGGACGGCCAGGACGTGGTGAAGCCGCATACGGCGCCTTTGTCGCGCAGGCGCTTTGCAGCCAGCCCCAAGGCAGGCCAGGTCTTCGGCGGCGCCTCGGGATCGAGGCCGGCGTCGCGGAACATGGTCTTGTTGTAGTAGAGGATCGGCGTCGAGGAATTGAACGGGAACGACAACAGATTGCCGGCCGCATCGGTGTAATAGCCGGAGACCGCAGGCAGGTAATCGGCGAGCGAGAACGGCTCGTTCTGGTCCCGCATCAGGCTGAACACCGGGTAGATCGCGCCCTTGGCCGCGGTCATGGTGGCGGTGGCGACCTCGTTGACCTGGACGATCGCCGGCTGGCTGCGCGAGCGGAAGGCGAAGATCGCGGCCGTCACCGTCTCGGTGTAATTGCCCTTGTAGACAGGCACGATGCGGTAGTCGGACTGCGAGGCGTTAAAGTCCGTGGCGAGCTTTTCGAGCTGCCGGCCGAGCTCGCCGGACATGGCGTGCCACCAGGCGATGTCGGTGGCGGCGCGCACGGGGGCAGCCCATGACAGCGCCGCAACGGCGGCGGCGATTCGCAAAACGCGCAAGGCTGGCATCACGAAGGCTCTTCCCGGGCCGCGCGACAAGGCGGCTCGTCCTGCTTAAGGCGCGGCATCTCCGGTTTCAACCGGGAATGAACGGCGGCCGCGCCGCACAATCGGTCTGCAGGCTCACGCGGGATGGCCTTCCCTTGACCATCTGCTAGATTGCATTGAACCTTTTCCATCCGCCATAGACTCCACCACTGAGGGGTTGAGTGTGCCAGTGTTGAGCCGTGCCGAACTCTCGCGGACCGGGGTGATCTTCGTCGCGCTGCTGCTTGCCGTCTGGACGACGGGCGCCGTTGCGCGCGAATTTCGCGCCGCCGACACCCAGGCCGAGGATTACCCGACCGTCCAGGCGCTGCGCTACATGGGCGCCCTGATCGCCGAGCGCACCCAGGGTCGCCACGAGATCAAGGTGTTCCACTCCCGCCAGCTCGGCGAGGAAAAGGAGACCATCGAGCAGACCCGGGTCGGTGCGATCGACCTCAACCGGACCAACGTGGCGCTGATCGGCAACTTCGTTCCGGCGATGAACGTGCTCGCCATGCCGTTCCTGTTCCGGTCCATCGAGCACATGCAGAAGGTGCTGGACGGGCCCGTCGGCAGCGAGATCCTCGACAGTTTCGAGCCCTACGGCTTCGTCGGGCTCGCCTTCTACGATTCCGGCGCGCGGTCGATCTATAACGGAGTTCGCCCGGTTAAGACTCTTGCGGACCTCAGGGGATTGCGGATCCGGGTGCAGCAGTCGGAGTTGATGAGCCAGATGGTCCGCGCACTGGGCGCCGAGCCGGTCGAGCTGCCCTATGGGCAGGTGCTGACCGGGCTCGCCAACCATCTGATCGACGGTGCGGAAAACAACTGGCCATCCTTCGTGACGACGGACCATTACAAGCATGCCGGCCACTACACCCTTACCGAGCACACGATGAGCCCCGAGGTCCTCGTGATCTCGCTGAAGGCCTGGCAGAGCCTGTCGCCGGACGACCGGAAGATTTTCCGGGAGGCCGCCCAGCGCTCCAGCCGGTTCATGCGCGAAAAGTGGCGCGATCTCGAGGAGCAGTCGCAGCGCAAGGCGCAGCAAGCCGGCGTCACCATCATCAGGGATATCGACCGCAAGCCGTTCGAGGACGCGATGGCCCCGATCTACGCCAAGGCCGGCCGCGATGCCGCCGCGGCCGCGCTGATCGAACGCATTCGCAAGGTGGAGTGAGCCGCGTTGGCTGCGCTTGGACATCACGAGCACGCGGAACGGTCGCCCGGCCCGATCGGGCGGATGCGCGCGCGCCTGGTCGGGGTGCTGCGGGCGGTGCCGATCCGCTGGCGCATCCTGTCGATCGCCGCGCTGAACTCCGCTGTGGTGGTGGTGCTGGTGGCGATGATCTGGAACGGCGCGCAGGTGCTGGGCTCGGCCTGGGACGATGTTCGCCAGGTGCGCGAATCCGACCGCATCCTGGCGCTGCTCGAAAGCGAGACCGGACGGCTGCACAATCTGATCCACCGCTACATCAACCAGCCGAGCCCGGACCTGTTCGCCGAGATCCTGTTGCTGCGCGAGGCGGTGCTGGGCACGTTGTCCAATCGCGCCGCCAAGGACCCGATGCTGTCGGGCTCGGTCGAGGAGCTGGAGCGCACCACCGACCGCTTCCTCAACGGCTTCGGCGAGCTGCGCGGCCTGCAGGCCACCATCGCGAAGACCTATGAGGAGCAGGTGCAGGGCCCGGCCCGGGACATGGCGGGCCTCTATTCCATCATCGAAGGCGCCACCGGGCATCGCGATGCGCTGATCTGGCCCTCGCTGGGAAAATCCCGCGAGGCCTTCACCGCGATGCTGGTCGCCGCCAATTCCTATTACCTGTCGCTGTCGACGGGCGCGGCCGACGACGCGCGCCGCAACACCGAGACGATCGAGAAGACCATCCCCGTGATGATCGATCTTGCCGACAACGACCTCCAGCGCATGGCGCTGCAGCGGCTCGGGGCCCGCACCGCCGCGCTGCGCGAGGGCTTCGCCAAGCTCTCCGAGCAGCTTGCGAACCGCACCGAGCTGCTGCGCAACAGCATCGACGCCAGCCAGGCCGAGGCGATCGGCGCCATCGACGACCTCTCCACCAAGATGCGCCAGCGCGAGCAGAAGGCGCAGGCGACCTTTGACCGCACGCTGGCGGATATTTCGCGGCGGGTGTTGTCGATCGCGGTGATCTTCCTCGGCATCATCCTCACCGCCGGCGTGATGATCGCGCTGTCGATCCGGCTGCCGCTGCAGCAGATCATGACCGCGATGCGCGCGATCACGCTCGGCGACCTCGACCGCGAGGTGCAGGGCACCAAGGCGCGCGACGAGGTCGGGGCCATGGCGCGCGCGGTGGAGGTGTTCCGCGAGAACGCCATCGCCAAGCGCCGGACCGAGGACGAGCTGCGTGCCTCCAAGGAAAAGGCCGAAAGCGCGCTGCTCGAGCTCAACACCGCGCAGCAGAACCTGATCGACGCCGAACGGCTAGCGGCGCTCGGCGGCCTCGTCGCCGGCGTCGCGCACGAGGTCAACAACCCGATCGGCATCAGCCTGACGGTTGCCTCGAGCTTTGCCCGGCGCACCGAGATCTTCGAGGCCCAGCTCAGGGGCGAGGGCGGCCTGCGCCGCTCGCAGCTGGAAGAATTCGTGCAGTCCTCGCGCGATGCCTCGCAGCAGCTGGTCGCCAATCTCCAGCGCGCCGGCGAGCTGATCCAGTCGTTCAAGCAGGTCGCGGTCGACCGCTCCCATGCCGAGCGGCGGCAATTCTCGCTCGGCGAGGCCACCGACCAGATCATCGCGAGCCTGCGCCCGGTCTTGAAGCGCTCGCCGATCACGCTGGAGGTCGACGTGCCGGAGGGGCTGCTGCTCGACGGCTATCCGGGCTCCTATGGCCAGATCCTGACCAATTTGTTCCTCAATGCCGCCAATCACGCCTTCGCCGACGGGCGCGCCGGCACCATCACGATCTCGGCGCGCCCGCGCGGCACCGACGATGTCGAGCTCATCTTCACCGATGACGGGGCCGGCATGACCCCGGACGTGCAGCGCCAGGCCTTTGACCCTTTCTTTACCACCCGGCGCAATGAAGGCGGCACGGGTCTCGGCCTGCATATCGTCTATAACCTCGTCACCCAGCAGCTCGGCGGCCGCATGATGCTGGAATCCAAGCTGGGACAAGGCACTACTTTTCGCATTATCATGCCCCGCATCGCCAAGGGCGGCGCGCAAAGCACAGAAATTGACGGGACTTCTCAATGGCCGAACAGGACGATGTCCTCCACCTGATCGACGACACCGGTACCGCATCGGAGGATGCCAACGCCCGGAAATGGAAGATCGCCGTCATCGACGACGATCCGGCGGTACATGACGGCACCCGTTTCGCGCTGTCGGATTACAGCCTGAACGGCCAGAGCCTGGAGATCCTGTCGGCCTATTCCGCGGCGGAAGGCCGCAAGCTGATGGCCGAGCACAGCGACATCGCCGCCGTGCTGCTCGACGTCATCATGGAGACCGACGTCGCCGGCCTCGAGCTGGTCGAGTTCATCCGCAACGAGATCAAGAACGAGACCGTCCGCATCATCCTGCGCACCGGCCAGCCCGGCCAGGCGCCCGAGCGGCGCGTGATCGTGCAGTACGACATCAACGACTACAAGGCCAAGACCGAGCTCACCGCCGACAAGCTGTTCACCTCGCTGACCGCGGCGCTGCGCTCCTATCAGCAGCTCGAGCGTATGGTGCAGACAAGGCGCGGGCTGGAGATCATCATCGACGCTGCCTCGACGCTGTACGACTTCAAGTCGATGCAGCGGCTCGCCGAGGGCGTGCTGACCCAGCTCGCCTCGCTGCTCAACGTCGACTGCGCCGGCATCTTGGTGCTGCGCGACAATGGCGGCCTCGACCCCGAGCTCTCGGTGCTCGCCGGCAGCGGCTGCTACAGCCGCTTCATCGGCACCACCACGTCGAAAGCGCTCGACCCCGATCTGCGGGCGATGGTGGAAGCCGCGTTCCAGCGCCGCAAGAACGAATTTGCCGACCATCGCAGCGTGATCTATCTGCGCACGGGCTCAGGCCGCGAGGTGGTGGTGCTGCTGCAGGCCGAGCGCGAGCTGTCCGAGACCGACCGCTCGCTGGTCGAAATCTTCTCGAGCCGGCTCTCGATCGCCTTCGACAACGTGATCCTGTATCAGCAGCTGCAGGACGCCAACACGCAGCTGGAGGACCGCGTCGCCCAGCGCACGCGCGCCTTGATGCAGGCCAACCGCCGCCTCTCGGCGCAATGGCTGCGGCTGCAGCGCGCCAACGGCTTCAAGAACGAGATCCTGGGCACCGTCGCCCACGACCTGAAGAACCCGCTCGGCGTCATCCTCGGCCGCACCGAGATGCTGAAGGAGCTGATCTCGACCGGCGCCTCGCAAAGCGGCGTGGTCGCCCAGGTCGACCACATCCGCGACGCCACCAAGCGCCTGACCACGATGGTCGACCATCTCATTTCGGACGCGATGGCCGACGCCTTCGACATCACCATCCGCCGCGAGCCGGTCGACGTTGCCGCACTGGTCAAGGAGGTCGCCGAGGCCAACCAGCCGCTCGCCGTCAACAAGCAGCAAGCGATCAGCGTCACCGCGCCGGCCAACATCGTCACCATGTGCGACACCGACCGCATCCGCGAGGCGATCGACAACCTCATCAGCAACGCCATCAAATACTCGCCGATCGGCGGCAGGATCGACGTCGCCGTCAGCCATGAGGGCGGCGACACCATCGTGCGCGTCAGCGACGAGGGCGCCGGCCTGTCGCCGGAGGATCTCGGCCGCCTGTTCGGCCGCTTCCAGCGGCTGTCGGCCAAGCCGACCGCCGGCGAGAGCTCGACCGGGCTCGGCCTCTCCATCGTCAAGCGCATCATCGACATGCATGGCGGCGAGGTGACCGCCGACAGCGGCGGGCCCGGCCAGGGCTCGACCTTCACCATCACCCTCCCCGCGACCGAAATGCCGTGATCAAGCCGCCATGACCCAAAGCCAGCACATCATGATCGTCGACGATGAAGCCCCGGCCCGGGAGATGGTCGGCGATTATCTCAAGATGCACGGCTTCACCGTGACGCTGTGCGACGGCGGCAAGAGCTTGCGCGCCGCGATCCAGGGCAGCATGCCCGATCTCGTCGTGCTCGACCTCAACATGCCCGAGGAAGACGGGCTCTCGATCATCCGCGACCTCAAGAGCCGCATCAACGTGCCGGTCATCATGCTGACGGCGACGGCGAGCCCGATCGACCGCGTCGTCGGGCTCGAGCTCGGCGCCGACGATTACGTCGCCAAACCCTGCGAGCTGCGCGAGCTGATGGCGCGGATTCGCTCGGTGCTGCGCCGGAGCGTGCCGGCCAAGGCCGCGGCACCCGACGCGTCGGCGGCGAAATCGGACAAGGAGCAGCTGGTGCGGTTCGGCACCAAATGGCTTGATCTCGAAGCGCAGGCCCTGCGCGACGACGAGGGCAACGAGCATCCGCTGACCGCATCCGAGTTCGGGCTGTTGAAAGTGTTCGCGGCCAATCCGAAGCGCGTGCTGTCGCGCGAACGCCTGCTGGAATTGGCCAATGCGCGCGACGCCGAAGCCTTCGACCGCGCCGTCGACCTGCGCATCATGCGCATCCGCCGCAAGATCGAGCCCGATCCGGCCAAGCCGGCCGTGATCCGCACCATCCGCGGTGGCGGCTACCTGTTCTCGCCGCAGGGCGAGAAGGCGTAGGGACGGGCGGCGGCATACTCCGCTGTCGTCCCGGGGCGCGCGCAGCGCGAGCCCGGGACCCATAATCCCAGGGAGGGGTTATTACGCCGAGCTGGTCACTCCGAATCTTCGCCAAACCACATCCTGTGGTTATGGGTCCCGGGTTCGCTTCGCGCCCCGGGACGACAGCGATGGATGCGGCGCGGCCGAACGCAAATCGCCGGGATTCGTTCCGTGACGCCGCTGTCCGCCCGCGAATCCCCACCCCCGTATTTTCCGTACATTGAAATTCCACGCTTTTTTGCCCTGAATGTTTCGTCGCACCCCTTCTGACGAAACAATTTGGCGGCGCACGAAACCATTTTCCGCTTTTGGTGCAGACGTCCCGAAACGTTGGCTGATTAACACTTTGGTCCAAGGAAACGCCGCTCGGTTGCGGCGCTACGGGGAGCCAAGTCCATGCCGAACGTCATCGCCATCAACGCCCAAGCCAGCCAGAGCATCATCGCCGCTCAGGCGACCTCGGACGACATGCTCCTCGAGAGCATTGCCGACGGCAACCGGACGGCCATGCACATCCTTTATTGCCGGCACAATGTGCGTGTGTACCGCTTCATCCTGCGCATCGTGCGCGACGCCACCGCGGCGGAAGACCTCGTCAGCCAGGTGTTCCTGGACGTGTGGCGGACCGCCGGCCAGTTCCAGGGCCGCTCGCAGGTCTCGACCTGGCTGCTCTCGATCGCCCGCTTCAAGGCGCTGACCGCGATGCGCCAGCGCCGCTTCGAGGACATCGACCAGGAGGACGTGCGCCAGATTCCCGACGGCAACGATACGCCCGAGACCTCGCTCGACCGCAGTGACACCAGCGCTATCCTGCGCGCCTGCGTGCAGAAGCTGTCGCCCGCCCATCGCGAGATTATCAACCTCATCTACTACCACGAGAAGTCGGTGGAGGAGGTCGGGCAGATCATCGGCATTCCCCAGAGCACGGTGAAGACGCGGATGTTCTACGCCCGCAAGCAATTGGCCGAATTGCTTAAAGGCTGCGGCGTCGAGCGCTTCGCCGCCTGAAGCTCAGGTATTTCAATGGGATAGGGCCTTAAATTTGGTCCTGTCCGGACACGGAAGTGTTACCGCCCGCGAAACAATTGAAACAAAGCACAACATCAGGCGGAAAAACTTCCCCCCTATAAAGCTCACATACGGTTTTGCTTAAACCTCCCAAGGACCTCCAACGACCCGGACGGGATGCCCCCCTCCGGGTCGTTTTGTATTTAGGGCTGAGCTAGCCCCACGGGCTCCCGCCTCTCCCGCTTGCGGGAGAGGCCGACGCGCGCTGCGCGATGCGAAGCATCGTCCCCGCGCGGCGGGTGAGGGTTCTCTCCTCTGGGGGAACGTCCCGTTGCGGAGAAACCCTCTCCCCAGCCCTCCCCCGCAAGCGGGGGAGGGAGCGCACCATTCGCGCGGCAAGCAACATCGCACGTCACGAAGCTGTGACGCTGCGTAACGACCGCCTTCTCCATCCCGAACTGCCCTCGTGACCTCCCCCGCGAGTGCGCCATGCTCGAGCTAGTCTTCGCCTTTCTTGCCGGCATTCTCACCATTGCCGCGCCGTGCACGCTGCCGATGCTGCCGATCCTGTTCGGCGCCTCGATCGGGCGCGCGGGGTATTGGCGTCCCGCGATGATCGCGCTCGGCTTCGTCGTCTCTTTCTCGGTCGTCGCGCTGCTGTTGGGCGCGCTGACGCGGCTGCTCGATTTCGATCCGAGCGTGCTGCGCGAGGCCGCCTCGATCCTGCTGCTCGGCTTTGGCCTTTTGATGCTGTGGCCGGCGCCGTTCGAATGGCTGTCGAGCCGGCTCAATGGCTGGCTCGATCTCGGCAGCGCAGGCGGCGCGCAGCGCGAGGGCGCGCTCGGCGGGCTGATCCTCGGCACCACGCTCGGTCTGGTCTGGACGCCCTGCGCAGGGCCGGTGCTCGGCTCGATCCTGACGCTGGTTGCGACGTCGACGAATCTCGGCTGGGCCGGCACGCTGTTGATCGTCTACGCCATTGGCGCGGCGATCCCGATGCTGGCGATCGCTTATGGCGGACAGGCCGCGACCACGCGCGTGCGCAGCCTCGCGCGGATCAGCCCGCGCCTTCAGCAGGGCTTTGGTATCGTCGTGATCGGCTTCGCGGTCGCCGCCTATTTCCAATACGACACGCTGATCGTGGCGTGGCTCACCGGCTTCTACCCGACCGGCCAGATCGGCCTGTAATCATCCAAGATTTCACCTGGAGGACGCTTCCATGACTTTCAAACTGCTCGCTGTGACCGCCGCCATGATCGGCATGGCCGTAACAGGTGCCGTCATCCCCGGCCTCTGCGGCGAGGCTGCGCGCGCAACGCCGATCACCGTCGCCGCAGCAAGCCAGCAGGCCGCGCCGGACTTCACCGGCATCAACACTTGGTTCAATTCCAAGCCGCTCAGCCTCGCCGAGCTGCGCGGCAAGGTCGTGCTGGTCGACTTCTGGACCTATGGCTGCGTCAACTGCGTCAACACGCTGCCGCATGTCACCGAGCTCTACGCCAAATACCGGGACAAGGGGCTCGTCGTGGTCGGCGTGCACACGCCGGAATTCCCGTTCGAGCGCTCGGCTTCCAACGTACAAGCCGCGCTGAAGCGTCACGGCATCACCTATCCGGTGGCGCAGGACAATGATTCCAGGACCTGGAACGCTTACCGCAACCAATATTGGCCGGCACAGTACATCATCGACCAGAGCGGCAAGATCGTGTTCCAGCACGCCGGCGAAGGGGCTTACGACCAGATCGACCGCACCGTGGCAAAGCTGCTCAACGCCGGCAGCTGACGCCGCACGGGCCTCGCGCGGCGGTTTTCAGTTGCCGACCTTGTTGCTTGACTCCGCGGACCCGTCCGTGGAGTTTCGCGAGCGACGGAATCAGCCGCCCGCAATGGACGCGAACACCAGCACCGATATTCGCCTTCGTGAAGGCTCTTCGATCGCGCAGCGGCTGGTGATGTCCGCCTTTGCGGCGGCCGTTGCGCTGTGCTTCACGCCCGGCCTGTTCACGCACGACACGCTGGAGATCGTCATCTCCGTGGTTGCGCTGCTCGTCGGCGCGGGATTCGTGGTCGGCATCATGATGGCGCCGGCGGTTGTGTGGATCATCACGGCGAACGAGATCCTGATCGGGCGGCAAAGTCCGTTCGGCAAGCTCCGCACGCGGGTCGTCGGAAAAGACGACATCACGGCGTTGCAGGTTCCCGGCAGCAAGCGGATCAAGGCGCGCTTCCAACTCGTGTTCACGCTGGCTTCGGGAGAGCGACTGACGTCTCCACCGATCTCGGACGTCACCCACGTTCGCGACACCGTGGCGCGGATCGCGGCGCAGTTCGAGGTCCCCAATGTCGAGGAGCCCGTCAATCCGCTCGACGCCAGCAATCCCGAGATGCATCTCGGCGAGCCGCTCGAGGCGTTTTCCGCGCGGGACATCAGGATCGTGTCGCTGATCGCCGTCGCCTTGTTCGCCCTGCCCTACGCCTACAAGCTGTGGCGCGGATGGCCGCCCAGCCATGTCGACATCCTGCTACTGCCGCTCGGCGCGCTCGCCGCGTTCGCGGTCTACAGATATGCCAACCTCCTGACTGGCGCGTTTTGGGTGATCCGGCAGGGCGATATACGCGTCGAGCGGCTGTGGGGCGACGGCACCCCGCGCGCCGATCATATCGAGGGACCCGACGTGAAGACGATCACCGTCGAGCGCCGCGGCCGCTCCGAGGACGAACATTGCATCGTCACGATCCGTTTGCGCTCGGGGCGGAGGTTTCGCAGCCCCCGAATCGGCTCGCGGATCGAGGCCCGCGCGGTGGCAACCGAGATCGTGCGGCGGCTGGGAATCGCGCCGGAGAGCAATAAGATCTGACTGCCAGTTGGATCGAGCGATTTGTCCCCGGGCTCGGTCTGGGCCTCTCCCGCTTGCGGGAGAGGTTGGCGCGTAGCGCCGGGTGAGGGTTCTCTCCTCTGGGGGCCTCCCTGGAGGAGACACCCTCTCCCCAACCCTCCCCCGCTTGCGGCGGAGGGAGCGCATTACCGCTGCGGCGACGATCTATGCTTTTCGCGCCATCCCCTGATTGTGGCATTGCCGGGCACGGTCAAGAAACCGTAGGTATTCTCGTGACATATCGGGGCGGCACGCCATCAACTTGCCATGAACTTGCCCCTCAGGTTTGATGGCTTTGAATGATTTGCGCTGTGGCAGCGGGGAGAGCTTCACATGACCGATTTTCGTCGCCTGACAGGGATGTTCATGGCTGCAGTGGGGCTCATCCTATCCGCACCGCAAGGCTTCGCCCAGCAGCCCGACCGCGGCGACGAGCCGGGCCTGATCGCCGATGATGGTTACCAGCTCGAGCCGGAATGGCAGAAGCAGGTGGTCTACTTCCGCACCACCGAGCCGCCGGGCACGATCATCGTCTCGACCGCCGAACGTCACCTCTATCTGGTGCAGCCCGGCGGGCGCGCGATCCGCTACGGCATCGGCGTCGGCCGCGACGGCTTCCAGTGGCAGGGGCTGGTGACCATCACCAACAAGAAGGAGTGGCCGGACTGGACGCCGCCGCCGGAGATGATCCAGCGCCAGCCCTATCTGCCGCGCTTCATGGCCGGCGGCCCCGGCAATCCCTTGGGGGCCCGCGCCATGTATCTCGGCACCACCGTCTACCGCATCCACGGCACCAACCGCCCCGACACGATCGGCACCAAGGTATCCTCGGGCTGCTTCCGCCTCGTCAACAACGACGTCGCCGATCTCTACGACCGCGTCCCTGTCGGCACCAAGGTGGTCATCCGGCAGAAGCCTGAGCTCTGAGAGACACGATTCGAGCATGATCTCTTCGGACGACCGCGTCGCGCCTTGCCGGCGCGGCCTGTCCGGATCAGGATCACGCTCTCCCGCCCTCGCCTGATTCCTTTTCCCGATTTTTCGAGAGAACAACATGATGCGCACTTTTCGTGGCGGCCTGCTGATCGGGCTCGCGGTCGCCGTGCTGGTCGCCGTCCTGGCCATCATCTATGAATTCTACGACACCCGCACGCTGAAGCGCACCGTGCGCCGCGGCGAGGTGCTGTGCGGCGTCAACAAGGGCCTGCCGGGCTTCTCGATCCCCGACGACAAGGGCAACTGGACCGGCTTCGACGTCGACTTCTGCCGCGCGGTCGCCGCCGCGATCTTCAACGATCCGGGCAAGGCGAAGTTCGTTCCGCTCGACGCCAACGAGCGCTTCAAGGAGCTGCAGAGCCGCAAGGTGGACATCCTCTCGCGCAACACGACCTGGAGCATGGCGCGCGAGCTCGACTACGACCTGTATTTTCCGGCGGTGGCCTATTACGACGGCGTCGGCTTCATGGTGCCGCGCGCGCGCAACAAGGAGACTTCGCTGGAGCTGGCCGACAGCAAGATCTGCGTGCAGAACGGAACCACGACGACGCTCAACGTCGCCGATTACTTCCGCGTCAACAACATGAAGTATGAAGAGGTGAAGTTCGACAAGCTCGACGACGTCGTGAAAGCCTACGACACCGGCAAATGCGACACCTTCTCCGCCGACGTTTCCCAGCTTTATGCGCTGCGGCTGAACCTCTCGAAACCCGGCGACCACATGATCCTGCCGGACATGATCTCCAAGGAGCCGCTCGCCCCCGTCGTGCGCCAGCGCGACGACGATTGGATGATGATCGTGAAGTGGACATTGTATGCCATGATCAACGCCGAGGAACTGGGCGTGACCTCGGAGAACATCGACGAGGCCTTGAAGTCGAAGAAGCCGGAAGTGATGCGCCTCGTCGGCACCGAAGGCCGTTACGGTGAGCAGCTCGGCCTCACCAAGGACTGGGCCGCCCGCATCATCCGCCACGTCGGCAATTACGGCGAGATGTACGACCGCAACATCGGCGAGAAATCGAAGCTAAAGATTCCGCGTGGCATGAACCAGCTGTGGAATGCGGGCGGCGTGCAGTACGCGCCGCCGATGCGGTAAGCGGAGGTCTATCGACCGTCATTGCGAGCGAAGCGAAGCAATCCAGACTGCCTCCGCAGAAAGACTCTGGATTGCTTCGTCGCAAGAGCTCCTCGCAATGACGAATTTGGGGCAGGCATCATCTCCCGGCTCAACTGTCATCGCCCGGCTTGACCGGGCGATCCAGTATTCCGAGACGTCAATCGTGTGCCGAGGGGCCGCGGCGTACTGGATCGCCCGCCTTCGCGGGCGATGACACCGAGGGTGAGGCACGCGGCTCGCGCCTCACCCCCAACGCCTCAATACCCCCGCGCCCGTGCCAGCTGCTCCGTTTGGTAATTGGCGTCGCCAAACAATTCCTCGCACACCCTTGCGCGCTTCATGAAGAAGCCGATGTCGAACTGGTCGGTCATGCCCATGCCGCCGTGCATCTGCACGCCTTCCTGCACCGCGCGCGTGGCGGTGGTGCCGGCGCGGGCCTTCGCCACTGCGACGCTCGATGCGGCCTTGGCGACGTCGGCGTCCAGCGCCTGGAGCGCCTTCATGGTGGCGGCGCGGGTGATCTCGATGTCGACATAGAGCTCGGCGGCGCGGTGCTGCAGCGCCTGGAATTCGCCGATCAGCTTGCCGAACTGCTTCCTGTTCTTGAGGTACTCGACGGTGCGACCAAAGACTTCGTCGCTGAGGCCGACCATCTCGGCGGCGACCGCGCCGCGGCCGATGTCGAGCACGCCGTCGAGCAGAGCGGCGCCCTGGTCGACCTCGCCGAGCACGCCGTCGGCATTGATTTCGACATTGGCAAGCTCGATCCGCGCAGCATTGTGGGCGTCGACCATGATGGTGCGCTCGATCGCAACGCCCTTGGCCTTGGGGTTGACCAGGAACAGCGTCAGGCCGTCACGCTCGCCGGCGGAGCCCGCGGTGCGGGCGGCGAGGATGAAGAGATCGGCGACGTGACCGTCGATCACCAGCGCCTTGGCACCGGAAAGCTTGAAGCCGTTGCCGGCGCGCACGGCCTGCAGGCTGGTCTGCAGCGGACGATGCTTGGCGCCCTCGTCGATCGCCAGCGTCGCGAGCAGCGAGCCGTTCGCGATCTTCGGCAGGTAGTCCGATTTCTGCGCGGCATTGCCGCCGCGGTTCAGGGCCGAGGCCGCAACCACTGAAGTGGCGAGGAAGGGCGACGGCATCAGGGTTCGGCCGATCTCCTCCATCACGATTCCAGCTTCCATGAAGCCAAGCCCGCTGCCGCCGAATTCCTCCGGCACCAGGAGGCCGGCAAAACCCATCTCGGCGAAGGAATGCCAAAGCTCCTTGGAGAAGCCGGTGGGGTCCTTGCTGTCGCGCAGATGCCGCAGGTGCGACACCGGCGCCTTGTCGCTGATCAGCCCGCGCGCGGAGTCGCGGAGCATCGATTGTTCTTCGGTGAGGACGAGAGCCATGTGCGTGTTTCCGATTCGAAATCTATCTGGTTCGTCATTCCGGGATGCGCCGCAGGCGCAGGCCCGGAATCCATACTCCCGACTGGTGGTTATGGATTCCGGGCTCGCCGCTATCGCGGCGCCCCGGAATGACGGGTGGTGAGAGCGTGTTTCACGCCCCCGGCAGATCCAGGATGCGCTTGGCGACGATGCCGAGCATGACCTCGGAGGTGCCGCCTTCGATCGAATTCGCCTTGGTGCGCAGCCAGGCGCGTGGACGGGCGCCCTGCCGGGAGCGCTCGCTCTCCCATTCCAGCGCGTCGACGCCGCCCGCCGACATCAGGATCTCGTGGCGGCGCTTGTTGAGCTCGGTGCCGTAATATTTCATCGCCGATGAGAACGCCGGATGCGCCTGCCCGGCCTTGGCGAGATCGACGGCGCGCTCGGCGCAGGCGGCAAGGGCGGCCTCATCGACGTCGAACGTCGCGATCCTGCCGCGCAGCATGGCATCGTCGAGCCGCCCCAGCGCATCGGTGCCGACGGTATCGGCCGCGATCTGGCCGAGCGGACGGCCGACGCCGCGCTCGCCCATGCCTGAGATCATCGCACGCTCGTGCTGCAGCAGGTATTTCGCGACGTCCCAGCCGCGGTTGATCTGTCCGACCACGTGCGATTTCGGCACGCGGACACCGTCGAAGAAGGTTTCGCAGAACGGCGAATAGCCGGAGATCAAGAGGATCGGCTTGGTCGAGACGCCCTTGGACGTCATGTCGAACAGGATGAAGCTGATGCCGTCGTGCTTCTTGGCCGCGGGATCGGTGCGGACCAGGCAGAAGATCCAGTCGGCGTAATTGGCGTAGGAGGTCCAGATTTTCTGGCCGGTGATGATGAAATCGTCGCCGTCGCTCTCGGCGCGGGTCTGCAGCGAAGCGAGATCGGAGCCGGCGTTCGGCTCGGAATAGCCCTGACACCAGCGGATCTCGCCCGCGGCGATCTTCGGCAGATGCTCCTTCTTCTGGGCCTCGTTGCCGTACTTCAAGAGCGCCGGCCCGAGCATCCAGATGCCGAAGCTCGACAGCGGCGGCCGCGCGCCGATCCGCGCCATCTCTGCGCGCAGCACCTTGTGCTCGGCCGCGCTGAGGCCGCCGCCGCCATATTCCTTCGGCCAGTCCGGCACGGTCCAGCCCTTGTCGCGCATGCGCTCGAACCAGATGCGCTGCGGCTCGGAGGAGAACTTTGCGTTGCGGCCGCCCCAGAACACGTCGGCGTCCGAGGTCGCGGGCTTGCGCATCTCCGGCGGACAATTGGCTTCCAGCCAGGCGCGCGTCTCGGCGCGGAATGTTTCGAGCTCGGCGGATTCAGTGTCGCTCATGGTCGTTTCCATCAATCGCAATCGACTTGTTGGCGAGGACTCTGGGCCAAGCTCCCGCGGAATTCAACCACTTCCGCGCGCCGCATTCCGCTATAGTCCGCGGCGAGGACGGTGCTTGAAAACAAAGAGGAAACGACCATGCGCCTGAGACTTCTTTCGCCTGGCGAAATGAACGAGAGCCAGCGGCAGACCTACGACGAGTCGATTGCCGGCAAGCGCGGCAAGCCGCCGGCGCCGATGATGGCCTGGCTCAACAGCCCGGAGATGGCGCGCCACGCCACGCGGCTCGGCGAGGTCTTGCGCTTCGACACGATCTTCCCGGCAAAGCTCTCGGAGATCGCGATCCTGGTGACGGCGCGGCACTGGACCGCGCATTACGAATGGTACGCACACAAGCGGCTCGCGCTCGCCGGCGGCATGGATCCTGGCGTCATCGATGCCATCCGCGACCGCCGCACGCCCGACTTCGACGATCCCAAGGCCAAGATGATCTACGATCTCGCGAAATCGCTGCACGAGGGCCACGGCGTCGAGAAAGGCCTCTACGACGAGGCAGTCAAGCTGCTCGGCGAGCGCGGCGTCGTCGAGGTGATCGGCCTGTGCGGCTATTACACGATGGTGTCGATGACGCTGAATACGTTCGAGTTCGAGCTGCCCGAGGGCGAGGTGAGGGAGCTGAGCTAGAGCGAGTGACGTCGCGACGTTGCTGAAACCGCGGGGCGCGTGAACTTCGATCTCTCCCCGTCATTGCGAGCGTAGCGAAGCAATCCAGAGCCTTCGTACAGGTGCCGTAGGGTGGGCAAAGCGAAGCGTGCCCACGGACTTCTGCCGACTCATCCGAAGATCGTGGGCACGGCGCATTCTGCGCCTTTGCCCACCCTACGCAATCTTCGCTTTTGGCTTTCCCCGCACCATGATCAGCGCCGCGGCAACAACCTCCAGCGCGACGCAGAGATAGAACGGCAGCGAATAGTCGCCGGACCAATCGCGCAGGGCTCCGACGACGCCCGGGCCGAACGCGTAGGTGACCTGGTTGATCGCGGTATTGAGGCTGATCAGCACGCCGAACGCGGCACTGTCGAACTCTCGCTGCACGATCAGCGACGGCAGCGTGATGAGGTTGCCGACGGAGAAGCCGAACAAGGCGCAGGCCGCGATCAGCACATAGTCGT
This sequence comes from Bradyrhizobium sp. WBOS07, assembly GCF_024585165.1. Lineage (NCBI taxonomy): Bacteria > Pseudomonadati > Pseudomonadota > Alphaproteobacteria > Hyphomicrobiales > Nitrobacteraceae > Bradyrhizobium > Bradyrhizobium sp. WBOS07. The sequence continues at coordinate 1,605,011 of NZ_CP029008.1, read as the reverse complement.
CGTGCAGGTTGATGACGACGAGGAGCGCCGCGGCCTGGCTGAGGAACGACAGCGCGGACGCCAGGCGCTGGTTGAGACGATCGATCACCAGCGAGAACAGCACGCGGCCGACCACCGCCATCGCGGTCAATACCGCGACCGCGACGGCGGCACGCTCGCGGCCGATCACGGGATCGAGGAACGAGATCAGGTGCACGATGAAGCCGACCTGTGCGAACAGCACCAGGGCGAAGGCGATCGTCACCGTGAGGAAGCCGACGTCACGCAGCGCCCAGGCGCGGATCTGCGTCGATGATTGCGGCCTGGAATTCGCCGCCGCGTGCCGGCGGTGGTGATCGGGCGGGCGGCCGACGAGAACCAGGATCACCGGCAGCAGCAGCACCAGCATGCCCCCGGCGGCGATGTACATCGCGCTGGCGAAACCGACATGGCCGATCAACATGACCAGCAGCGGCACGCCGGCAATGCCGCCGAAGCTGGCGCCGTTGAGCGCGAGGCTGATCGCCATGCCGCGCTTGTGGTCGAACCACAGGCTGATCGTGTTGGTGATCATGGCCAAGCTGGTGCCGGCCCAGCCGAAGGCGAGCACGGCATTGGCGAGATAGAGTTGCCAGGGCTCGCGCACCGCGCCGATCGCGACGCTGGCTGCCGCCATCGCCAGCGTGCCGGCGATGAGGCTGAGGCGCGGACCGTATGTCCGCACGGCTTCGCCGACGAACACGACGAGCAGCGCGCCGAACAGATAGAAGAACGTCGTGCCGGAGGAGATCAGCGTGGTCGGCCAGCCCCGCGCGCGCTGCAGCTCGGCGACATAGACGCTCTGGCCGTAGAAGCCGAGCCCCCAGCCGAAGGTCGCGAGCAGGAAGCAGACCGCGACGATGCGCCAGCCTTCGTAACGGAGCGAAGATTCGTCAAGCGTGGGATGTCGAGAATTGTCGAGCATTTCATCTGCCGTTCGTTTCGCTCCGTCATGCCCGGACTTGTTCCGGGCATCCACGTTCTTCTTCCGACGTGGCTAGACGTGGATGGCCGGGACAAGCCCGGCCATGACGACATCTAAATTGCCTTCTTCAGAAAATCACTTCGACCGCGATCGAAGCATCAACGCTGCTGACAGCCTCCTGCCAACCTAGACCGCGTCCGGAAACTCGCCCATCGCCGCGTCCAGCCGCGCCTTGCGACGACGGGCCCAGGAGACCAGCGAGAGCACGATGAGGCCCAGCACGACCGGCGGAAACACCACGAGGTTCACCGCAGACCAGCCGTAATTGGCGAGCAGCTGCCCGGAAGCGAACGAGCCGAGCGCCATCATGCCGAATACAAGGAAGTCGTTGAAGGCCTGCACCTTGTTGCGCTCGTGCGGACGGTGCGTCTCCAGCACCAGTGCCGAGGCGCCGATGAAGGAGAAGTTCCAGCCCACGCCGAGCACGACGAGCGTGGCCCAGAAATGCATGGCCGTGAGGCCCGAAAGGCCGATACCGGCAGCGCCCGCTTCCAGCAGCAGGCCGACGGCCACGATCTTCGGGGCGCCGAAGCGGGCGATCAGCGCGCCCGTGAAAAAGCTCGGCCCGTACATGGCGACAATGTGCCATTGAATGCCGAAATTGGAATCTGACACGGACAGGCCGCACATCTGCATGGCGAGCGGCGCCGAGGTCATCACCAGATTCATCATGGGATAGGAGATGACGCCGCACAGCGCCGCCGCGATGAAGCGCGGCTGAGTCACGATCGTGAGCAGGGGCCGGCCGCCGTGCAGGTCGGCCGGCCCGGGCTTCGGAATGTCGACGCCGGCGACGATGCCCATCGCGATCAGCGCCACGGCCGCCTGCACCAGGAAGCTGAAGGCGAACAGATAGGGCTGCCAGACGTCCATGGTCCATTGCACGAGCTGTGGACCGAGCACGCCGGCGAACACGCCGCCCGCCATCACCCAGGACAGCGCCTTGGGCCGGTAGGCCGCGCTGGCGCCGTCGGCCGCGGCGAAGCGATAGGATTGTGCGACGGAGCCGTAGAGGCCGCCGAGGAAGGTCGCGACGCAGAACAGCGCGAACGAGCCGTGCAGAATCGCGAATGAGCCGAGCAGGCCGGTCAGCGTGCCCAAGCCCGTGCCGATGACGAAGGCGACGCGGCGACCGAAACGGCGCGAGATCGCGCCGGTCGGCAGCGTGCCGGCGGCAAGCCCGAGCACGTACATCGACAGCGGCACGGTCGCGAGCGACATGTCGGGTGCGAGGGTGGCGCCGACGATCGAGCCGGTGGCGAAGATCACGGCCGAGTTGGCACCGGTCAGCGCCTGGGCTGCGGCGAGGCGCACCACATTGGCGCGCGCGCGGGCGTCGTCGGCGATCTCGTGGGCTGCGGTCACGTCAAGCATCGGCTTTTCCGCCCCAATGGGCTCTCAGGGCTCTGTTGATTCCCGGCACTATGGAGGGACGCAGGAGGGCGGGCAACCGGCGCAAACGGGCGCAGGCCATGCCTCTGACGCAATCGGCGCAATGATAGCGGCTCGCGCCCTTGACGGCTTGCGCTCGATCAAATCTGATCCGCCGCGATTTTTCCGGGAGTTTCCTTCATGTCCGTCGACGACAGGCCAACGCTTCAAGCTCCCGACGACGATCCCTTCCTGTGGCTGGAGGAGATCGAAGGCAAGCAGGCGCTCGATTTCGTCGAGCGGCAGAACCAGCTCACGCTGCAGGCGTTCGGCGGCAAGGCCTACGAGCACGACCGTGACGTCCTGGCCGCGATCTACGACCGGCCCGACAACATTCCCTATGTCACCCGGCGCGGCTCCGACCTGCACAATCTCTGGAAGGATGCCGCCAACCCGCGCGGCCTGTGGCGGCGGACGACGCTTGCGGAGTTTCGCAAAACCACCCCTGCGTGGGAGACCATGCTGGATATCGACAAGCTCGCCGCGAGCGAAGGCGAGGACTGGCTGCTGAGCGGGATCGCCACCATGCCGGGAAGCTCGCGCGCGGTGCTGAGCCTGTCGCGCGGCGGCAGCGACGCCGTGACGCTGCGGGAATTCGACATGGCGACGAAGAGCTTCGTGGCGGACGGCTTCACGCTGCCGGAGGCGAAGGGCGGTCTCGACTGGCTAGATGCCGATACGCTGCTGCTGTCGAGCGCGCATGGCGAGGGCATGGCGACGAGCTCGGGCTATGCTCGAACGGTCCGGTTGTGGCGGCGCGGCCAGCCCGTCGATCAAGCTGAGGTGATCATCGAGACCGTTGCCGCTCACATGATGATTCATGGCATGGTCGACGACACCGGCCCTGAGCCGCGGGCCTGGATCGTCGACCAGATCGATTTCTTCAATCACGCGATCTGGCTGCGCGACGCAGCCGGCAGCCTGACGAAGCTCGATCTGCCGACCGGCATCTGGCTGCAGGCCCATGGCGAGTGGTTCGCGATGAAGCTGCGCAAGGACTGGACGGCCGGGGGCCGGACCTACGCCACCGACACCGTGCTCGGCATCTCGCTCTCGGCGTTCCTCGCCGGCAGCCGCGATTTTGCGGTGCTGTTCGAGCCGGCGCCGCGGCGCGCGCTGCAGGGCCTGTTCTGGGCGGCGGGCAGGCTCGTGCTGTCGATCCTCGACGAGTTGCGTCCGCGCTTCGAGATCCACACGCCGTCCGCGACCGGCTGGAGCCGCGAAACGCTTGCCGGCCTGCCTGAGATCGGCGTCGTCGACGTCTGGCCGCTCGATCGTCACCCCTCCGAGAGCAACGGCGATCTGCTCGCCAACGTGCAGGATCCGCTCACGCCGCCGTCGCTGCTGTTGCTCGAACGCGGCGTCGCCAGCCCGATCGTGCTCAAGCAGGCGCCGAAGACCTTCACCGCCGACGGGCTCGTGGTGACGCAGCACGAGGCGGTCTCGATCGACGGTGAGCGCATTCCCTATGTGCAGACCGGCCCCGCCAAGGAGACCGGCGATGCACCGGTCTATATGAGCGCCTATGGCGGCTTCGGGCTGGCCGTGAAGCCGTACTACAATTCCTCGCTCGGCAAGCTGTGGCTGGAGCGCGGCGGCACGACGGTGCAGGCAAACTTGCGCGGCGGCGGCGAGTTCGGCACGCGCTGGCACGATGCCGGGCGGCTCGCGGGCAAGAAGCTGTCGCACGACGATTTCGCGGCGGTCGCCGCCGATCTCGTGCGCCGTGGCGTGACGCAGCCGAAGCGCATCGCCGCGCAGGGCGGCTCGAACGGCGGCATCCTCATCACCAACATGCTGGTGCGCTATCCCGAGCGCTTCGGCGCGCTGTTCTGCACCATCCCGCTGGTCGACATGCGCCGCTACACCAAGCTGCTCGCGGGCGCGAGCTGGATCGCGGAATATGGCGATCCTGACAAGCCCGAGGAATGGGACTGGCTGAAGACCTACTCGGCCTACCATAACGTGAGGGCCGGTCAGTCCTATCCGCCGATCCTGATCGCCACCACGCGACGCGACGACCGCGTCCATCCCGGCCACGCGCGCAAGATGGCGGCGAAGCTGCAGGCGATGGGCTATGAAGCCTGGTTCTACGAGCCGGCCGCCGGCGGCCACGGCTACGGCAAGGACAACAAGGAGCGCGCGGGATTCGAGGTGCTCGGCTATCGGTTCCTGAAGGAGAAGATCGGGTGGCGGGACGGGGAGGCGTGAGGTGTCTTGTGAAAGGTGATAGCTCACGGGCGGCCCTTGCCTCTCCCGCGTGCGGGAGAGGCCGACGCGCTCGCGGAGCGCGGCGGGTGAGGGCTTTATCCTCTTAGGGAGTGTCCCGTTGCGGAGACACCCTCTCCCCAACCCTCTCAGCGCGAGCGAAGCTCGTCGCGGCCCGCAAACCGGCGAGGGAGCGCACTGGCTGCGTAGCTACCGCGCAAACACCAGCGTGAGATTGTTCGCGGGCATGTCGATGGAATCGACGAGGCGAAGGCCCACGGCGGTCGCGAGCGTCTCGACATCGCCGATGTCGCGCACGCCCCATTCGGGATTGCCTTCGCGCAAGGAGGTGTCGAACACCGCGTTGCTGAGCGCGGTGTGCTTGCCGTCGCGCTTGAAGGGGCCGTAGAGGAACAGCTTGCCGTCGGCGCGCAGATAGCGGCCGGCGCCGGCGAACAGGCCCTCGGCCACGGCCCAGGGCGCGATGTGGATGACATTGGCGCAGAACACGGCGGCAAGGCTCGTCGGCGCCTGCCCGCTCTTCATCTCGGGACACCAGTCGGGATCGGTGAGATCGATCCGCAGCGGTGAGCGGACGTTCGGCAGGCCGGCATAGAGGCGCCAGGCCTCGATGCTCCTGAGATGGCGCTGATTGAGGTCGCTCGGCCACCAGACCAGGCCGGGCGTGTGGCGGGCGAAATGGACCACGTGCTGCCCCGTTCCGCTGCCGAGCTCGACCACGTTGCCGGTCAGGCCAGCGAGTTGCTGTTCCAGCGCCGCCCAGATCGGCACGTGATTGCGATGAAACGCCGGCGCGTCGAGCCGCCCATCCGGCTCGACCCGTCCACCATCCCTGCCAAACTCGACGACATATTCAGCCAAGCGAGATCCCCAAAATATGCGAACAGAAAAGGAAAGGCCCGAGGGCCAAACGCCCTAGAATAATTTGCTAGTGCCGCCCTATTGGATGAACGAACTATCTCATGGGTTGCAATGCGGAGGATATTAACTCCATTTTGCCGCGTGCATAGTCTTGATTGTCAGGCGATGCCCTTTGTGCTTTGGAACACGCTATATATTTCCACAAATGAGATCATCGACATAACGCTCGGGACGATGCCTTGACCGCTTTTCCTTGCAAGCCTGCCATCCTGGTGGCGCTGGTCCTCTGCGCCGGCACGGCTGCGGCACGGGCGCAATCCAGTGTGGCCGACGGCCAAAAGCTCGCGTTCGACCGCGGCAAAGGCAATTGCCTGACCTGCCACGTCATCAAAGGCGGCGACCTACCGGGAACGATCGGTCCGGAGCTGAAGGACCTCAAGGCCAAGTATCCCGACCGCAACGAGCTGACCGCGATCATCTTCGACGAAACCAAGCGCAATCCGCAGACCATGATGCCGCCGTTCGGCCGCAACCGGATTTTGACCGAGCAGGAGATCAGCGCGATCGTTGATTTCCTGCAGACCCTGTAACGGCCGGCTGCCAGGAGACCAGAGATGACCATGACCACCGGCCCCCTTGCGACACGACGCCTGATCCTTCAGGGCGCGGCCTCCGTCGCATTGCTCGGCCTTGGCAATCTGCCGTTCGCCGCGCGCGCCGCGGCCAACGACAAATATCCGGAAAAGGCCTTCAAGCAGAAGCACGAGGCCGACGCGATCAAGGCGCTTTACGGCAAGACCGCCGAGCCCTCCGACAAGGTCAAGCTGGATGCGCCCGAGATCGCCGAGAACGGCGGCGTCGTGCCGGTGTCGGTGACGACGACGCTCGACAAGGTGAGCTCGATCTCGTTCCTGGTGGCCGAGAACCCCTACGCGCTCGCGGCGTCCTACAAGATCGCCGAGGGCACGATTCCGGCCGTCGCCAACCGGCTGAAGATGGCCAAGACCACCAAACTGGTCGCCATCGTCGAGGCCGACGGCAAGCTCTACAGCGCGACCAAGGAAGTGAAGGTCACCGTCGGCGGCTGCGGCGGCTAGGAGGATCGGTCCGATGGCATCAAGCATTCGCGTGCGCGCAACATCCAACGGCGACATCACCGAGGTGCAGGCGCTGATCCAGCATCCCATGGATACCGGCCTGGTGAAGGATCCCAAGGGCGAGCTGATCCCGGCGCACTACATCCAGCAGCTGAAATTCGAATGGAACGGCAAGGACGTCTTCGTCGCCGATTGGGGCACCGCGGTCTCCAAGGATCCCTATGTGAAGTTCAGCTTCAAGGGCGCCAAGAAGGGCGACGAGCTCAAGATCTCCTGGACCGATAACAAGGGTGGCTCGGATACGACCACCGCGAAGATCGCGTGATGAAGACCCGGTCTGCCCTGTTGCTTGGCTCGCTCAGCGCCGCGCTCGTTGCGTTCGCCCTCGCCGCTCCGCGCGTCGTCGCGGCCGACAAGGTCGATCCCGTGGCAGCCGCCAAGGCGTTCCGGAACTTCTTCTTCCAGAAGTTTCCCGACGTGAAACACGAGGACTTCGTCAACGGCCCGTACTCCATGAACGCCGATTTGAAGCGGCAGTGGCAGGAGAAGGAGGAATTCCCGCCTTACGAGTTCGCGCTCGAGGCCGGCAAGGAGATGTTTGCGACGCCGTTCAAGAACGGCAAGACCTATGCCGACTGCTTCCCGAACGGCGGTATCGGCGTCCGCCAGAACTATCCTTATTTCGACACGAAGGAAGGCAAGGTCATCACGCTGGAGCTCGCGCTCAACCGCTGCCGCGAGGCCAATGGGGAGGCGCCCTATTCCTACGTCAAGGACGAGATGGCCTCGCTGACCGCGTACATGGCCTACACCTCGCGCGGCAAGCCGATGGACATCAAGATCCCCGACGATCCGCGCGCGCTCGCAGCCTTCGAGAACGGCAAGCGCTATTTCTACACCCGCCGCGGCCAGATGAACTTCTCCTGCGCAAGCTGCCATGTGCAGAGCCCGGGCGAGCGCATCCGCGCCGAGATCCTGGCGCCGGCGCTCGGCATCGTGAACGCGATGCCGATCTACCGCTCCGAATGGAGCGGCATGGGCACGACCAGCCGCCGCTTCGTCACCTGCAACAGCCAGACCCGCGCGGTTCCGCTGGAGCCGCAGGCGGACGAATACCGCGACGTCGAATATTTCCTGTCCTACGTCGCCAACGGCCTGCCGATATCGGGCCCGGGAGCGCGGCCATGAAGCGGACACTTGCTCTCGCCATGCTGCTCGCGCTCGGCCTCGCCGCCACGGCGCGCGCGGCGAGCGAAGCGGACTACAAGGCGGCGTACAGCGCCGCCGAAGCCGCATCGAAGGAGGCTGCCGGCTTGCGCAACCAATGGACCGTGACCGTCTCGATGCTGGCCGCGGCCAGGAAAGCGGCCGATGGCGGCGACTTCGACCGCGCCACCGCCGCAGCCAGGGAGGCCGAGGCGCTGGCAAAAGCGTCGATCTTCCAGGCGACGTCTGAAAAAGAAGCCTGGAAGGCGATGGAAATCCGCTAGACTGGCCTCAACTGGACCAGTCTTGCGACCATTGAGGGGTGCGGAGAATTTTTGGATGGCGATCCGCCGCCGCGATTTCCTGAAGTCCGCAGGCCTTGCCGCCGCATCGCTCGGTCTGCCGCGGCTCGCGCGTGGCGCCGAGACCGGGAGCATCTACGACCTCGAGCGGTTCGGCAATGCGCGCATCTTGCACATCACCGACACGCATGCGCAGTTGAACCCGGTTTATTTCCGCGAGCCCAGCGTCAATATCGGCATCGGCGAGATGGCCGGACGGCCGCCGCATCTGGTCGGCCGCGCCTTCCTCGAGCGGTTCGGCATCCGCTCCGGCAGCGCCGATGCCTATGCCTTCACCTGTGTCGAATTCGAGAAGTCGGCAGGCCGCTTCGGCAAGCTCGGCGGCTTTGCCCATCTGAAGACGCTGGTCGACCGCTTGCGCGGTGACGCCGGCGAGCAACGTTCGATGCTCGTCGACGGCGGCGATCTCTGGCAAGGCACCGGGCTCGCCAATGTCACGCAGGGCCGCGACATGGTCGAGGTCGCCAACCTGCTCGGGATCGAAGCGATGACCGGCCATTGGGAATTCACCTATGGCGAGCAGGCGCTCCGCGACAATCTCGAGCGCTTCAAGGGCGAGTTCCTGGCGCAGAACGTCTTCCTGACCGAGGAAGCCGCGTTCAACGACGCCCCCGCCTTCGACAAGGCCACAGGGCGCGTGTTCAAGCCGTCGATGATCAAGGAGATCGGCGGCCATCGGGTCGCGATCGTCGGCCAGGCCTTCCCCTACGTGCCGATCGCGCATCCGAAGCGGTTCACGCCGGATTGGACCTTCGGCATCCGCGAGGAGGAACTGCAGAAGCACGTCGATTCCTTGCGCGGCACCGACAAGGTCGATGCCGTGATCCTGCTGTCGCACAACGGCATGGATGTCGACCTCAAGCTGGCAAGCCGCGTCACCGGCATCGACGTCATCCTCGGCGGCCACACCCATGATGCCGTGCCGCAGCCGATCGCGGTGAAGAACGCCGGCGGCACCACGCTCGTCACCAATGCCGGGTCCAACGGAAAATTCCTCGGCGTGCTCGATCTCGCCATCGACAAGGGCAAGGTCAGCGACGTTCATTATCATCTGCTGCCGGTCTATTCCGAGCTGCTGAAGCCCGATCCGGCCATGGCCGAGCTGATCGGCCGGCTGCGCGCGCCGCGTGTGACCGATTGGTCGGAGAAGATCGCAACGCCCGACCGCCTGCTCTATCGCCGCGGCAATTTCTCCGGACCGGTCGACGAGCTGATCTGCACCGCGCTCCGCACCGAGCTCGACGCCGAGATTGCGCTGTCGCCGGGCTTCCGCTGGGGCGTCACCGCGCTGTCCGGCCAGGCGCTGACCATGGAGGATCTGCTCGCGGAGACCGCGATCACCTATCCCGAGACCTATGTGCAGGAGATGACGGGCGCCCAGATCAAGGACGTGCTGGAGGACATCTGCGACAACCTCTTCAACGCCGATCCCTACTACCAGCAGGGCGGCGACATGGTGCGCGCCGGCGGGCTCAGCTACACCTGCACACCGACTGCCGCGATCGGCAGCCGCATCTCGGATTTGAGGATCCACAATGGCAAGGCGATCAGCGCCGGCCATCGCTACAAGGTCGCAGGCTGGGCTTCGGTCAACGAACAGCAAGGCGCGCCGGTGTGGGACGTCGTCGGCAAATATCTGCGCTCGGGCCGGATGTTTCAGGAGCGGCTCGGCTCCGGGGTCACGCTCAAGGGGGTCGACGACAATCCAGGCATCGCGGGGCAGGGATGAGGGGCGCGCAGATCCTGTCCGCACTGATGCTGGCGCTGCTCGCCTTCGCCGTCCCGCCGGCCTCGGCGCAACAAGTGCCGCTCCAGGACAAGCCATTCGCCGAGCACAGAATCGTGCTGCAGCTCTCCGATGGCGATGCGAAGAAGCAAACCCTGGTGCTCAGCGTCGCCAACAACCTGCTGAAGGCCTACGCCCCCGACAAGATCGCGCTCGAAGTGGTGGCGTTCGGCCCCGGCATCGACCTCCTGCTGTCGGGCAACGAGCGCCGCAAGCAGGTCGAAAGCCTGATCGCGCAGGGCGTGCGGTTCGACATCTGCCTCAACACGGTGGACACGATCGAACGCGAGACCGGCAAGCGGCCGGAATTCATCCCCGCGGCCACGCCCGTGCAAGTCGGCGTCGGGCAGATCCTGTTTCTGGCGGAGAACGGGTATACGCTGGTGCGGCCCTGATTTCATTGGGCACAGCGCCGCTCAGACGCGATGTCATTCCCCGCGAAAGCGGGGAATCCAGTACGCCGCGACCCCTCCGTATCCCCCACGACGGCCTCTGGAATACTGGATCGCCCGCCTTCGCGGGCGATGACAGCTGTGGACGGGACGACGGCATGGCCAACCACTCTCACACTTGCACCGCAACAAAAATCTTCCAAATTTTCCTACGCGGACAGTGAATTACTTCTCTTTTCGAGCCGAAACGTAGTAGAATCCTCGAAAACCAGTTCCACTGCCGGGCTTCCTGCCATGATCTTCCGCCAGCTCTTCGACAGTGTTTCGGGCACCTACAGCTATCTCCTTGCCAGCCGCACCGGCGGCGAGGCGCTGATCCTGGATCCGGTGCTGGAGAAGGTCGACCGCTATTGCCAATTGCTGCGCGAGCTCGACCTCAAGCTGGTCAAGGCGGTCGATACCCATCTGCATGCCGACCACGTCACCGGCCTCGGCGAGCTGCGAGACCGCACCCATTGCATGACCGTGATGGGCGACCAGACCAAGGCCGACGTCGTCGCCATGCGGGTCGCCGACGGCGACAAGGTGACGATCGAGGGCCTGTCGCTCGACGTGATGTACACGCCCGGCCACACCGACGATTCCTATTCCTATCTGATGGGCGATCGCGTCTTCACCGGCGACACGCTCCTGATCCGAGGCACCGGCCGCACCGACTTCCAGAACGGATCCTCGCGCGCGCAGTACGATTCGATCTTCAACCGGCTGCTGAAGCTGCCGGACGAGACGATGGTGTTCCCGGCGCACGACTACAAGGGCGACACCGTCTCCACCATCGGCGAGGAGAAGCGCTACAATCCCCGGCTCCAGGTGCGCTCGGTCGACGAATATATCGAGCTGATGGCCAATCTGAAGCTGCCGAATCCGAAGATGATGGACGTGGCGGTGCCGGCCAACATGCATGTCGGCCTGCATCAGGAGGAGCTGGAGAAGGAGGGCCGCGCGCTCAGCGCGACTGAAGCGATCCGCAGTCTCGGCCGGCCGGATATCCTGCTGGTCGATCTGCGCGAGGGCAACGAGCGCGCCAAGCACGGCATGCTCGAAGGCGCACTGCACGCGCCGTATCAATCGGTGGAGGAGAGCCTCAAGCCCGGCGGCATGCTGCGCGAGGTCGCAGCCGCCACCGGCCGCCGCATCGTGTTCTTCTGCGCCTTCGGCGAACGCTCGGCGATGGCGGTGGCGGCGGCGAAGGAGGCCGGCCTTGCCAATACGGCGCACATCGCCGGCGGCCTGGATGCCTGGAAGAAGGCCGGCGGGCCGCTCGTGCACTGACGGCCCCACGGGGCTTCTTGAGATAAGTCAGCAACCCCCCACATATTCGGACTAGGATCGGATGCAGCATCACCATCCGGGACCAGCCATGAGCAAGACTGCCAAGCCGAGCGCGCCGCCCAAGCCTGCCGACGAGAAGCCGGCGGACAGCAAGGCCAAGAAGCCGCTGCCACGCGACATCGACGACGACGATTACGAAGACGGCGACATCGCAACACCGAAGCGTGACCGCTACGGGCCGGATGACGACCCGTTGTGAGGGTGTGAAGCTTCCCCACGAACAGTGCGTTCCCTCCCCTTGCGGGTATGGCTATCGCATATGAATGACACGGGGGCTGTCTGGGCTTGCTCCGCCTCTCCCGCTTGCGGGACGCGCTCGCAGAGCGCGGCGGGTGAGGGTTCTCGCCGCGCTGGGACGCCCTCGGTTAGTCTCAATAGTCCCCGCACGGAGACACCCTCTCCCCAGCCCTCCCCCGCAAGCGGGGGAGGGAGCCGACTGCCGATGCCGCTGCATTCCGCACATCATAAGCGATAGCCCTGCCCCGCAAGGGGGGAGGGAGCGCAGTGTGTCCAACAGCATCATCAAGATTGCAGCAGCCGCGCCCGCCCTACCTGCCATGCGCTTGCGTTCATGGACAAATAACCGCCCTTCGATAGTTTCCGCATCCCGAAGGAGCAAAACGGAACTGCAATGGTCGACGTTCTCGCCGCACCGCAGCAAGGCAAGGCGGACAGCGCGCTGCGCACGCTGACGGGAATCTCGATCGCGCATTGGGTCAGCCATTTTCATCTGCTGGTCCTGCCGATGCTGTTCCCGTTTCTCAAGGCGCAGCTCGGCGTCGGCTATATCGAGCTCGGCTTCGCGCTCACCGTGTTCGCGGTGGTGTCCGGACTGACGCAGGCGCCGACCGGCTATCTCGTCGATCATTTTGGCGCACGCAGGATCCTGCTGATCGGCCTCACGCTGGGCGGCTTCGCGCTGATCCTGCTCGGCCTGCATCTCAGCTATGTCTCGCTGATTGCCTGCGCCGTGCTGCTGGGCCTCGCCAACAGCGTCTATCATCCCGCGGACTACGCGATCCTGGCCGCGCACATGGACGAGGCGCGGATGGGCCGCGCCTTCTCGATCCACACCTTTGCCGGCTTTCTCGGCGGCGCGGTGGCGCCTGCGATCGTGGCGGCGCTCGTCGCCCTGTCCGGCGGGGTCGGCGCGCTGATCGCATCGGGCGCGATCGGCATTCTGGTGGCGCTGCTGCTGCTCGTCATGAACATTCCCGACGCCGGTGCCAGCAAGGCAAAGCCGGGCGCGGAAAACGCGCCGAAGCAGGCGGTCATCACCCCGGCGCTGATCACGCTGACGGCGCTGTTCATGCTGCTCAGCCTGTCGGTCGCCGGCATCAACAATTTCGGCGTCGTCGCGCTGATGAGCGGCTACGGCACGTCCTATTCGGCAGCCAACGTCATGCTGACGGCGTTCCTCGGCGCCAGCGCCGCCGGCGTGCTCGCCGGCGGCTTCCTCGCCGACCACACCGAACGCCACGGCTTTGTCGCAGCGGCCTGCTTTGCCGTGAACGCGGCCATCGTGCTGCTGATCGCGCTGGTGACGCTGCCCGGCTGGGCCTTGACCGCGGCGATGACGGTCGCGGGCTTCCTCTCCGGCGTGATCGCCCCCTCGCGCGACATGCTGGTGCGTAACGCCGCGCCCCCTGGCGCAGCGGGGCGGGCCTTCGGCATCGTCTCCACCGGCTTCAATCTCGGCGGCATCGTCTCACCGCTGCTGTTCGGATGGATCATGGACCAGGGCGCGCCGCACTGGGTGTTCGGCGCGTCCGTGATCTTCATGGTGGCGACGGTGGTGCTGTCGCCGTTCACGGAACGCCGGCCGGCGAAACCGAATTGAGTGGCGCGGCGGCCGCTTACCCTCCCCTGGAGGGGGAGGGTCGATCGCGCGCAGCGCGAGCGGGGTGGGGTGATCTCTCCACTCGGGCACTGTTCGTCGCGGAGAGACCGTCACCCCACCCCGCTACGCATTGCGCTATGCTTCATGCGTAGCGACCCTCCCCCTCCAGGGGAGGGTAAGAAAGCGGCCTCCCTTACGTCGGCGACACCGCGCCCTTCAGCGCGCTGGCCCGTGCCGCGGCACCACGGGTCAACCTCGCCCTCTCCGTGTTCGGCCACAGCAGCAGCAGGCCGAGCAGACCGGAGCCGACCATGATCACGGCGTTGATGGTGAAGCCGGTCATGTAGCCGTCGAGCGTGCTGCCGGCACGCTGGATCGTCGCGCCCATCACGGCCGGCGCGATGATGCCGGCCAGCGTGTACAGCGCACCGTAGATCGCGAGGATGGCGCCGCGCTGCGAGGTCGGCGTGAACTCGCCGAGCATCGGTGGGCAGACGACATAGATCGCGCCGCACAGGCCCGAGCCGACCACCAGCAGCGCGATCTGCAGGCCCGCATCCTGAACATGCGGCATCATCGCCAGGATCAGTCCACCGATCACCAAAGGCACCGAGCCGAGCACGCCGCGCGCGACGCGGGTGTTGTAGCCGCGCGCCACCATCACCTGCGAGATCCAGCCGGTGAGAATGACGATGGTGGCGCCGAACACCCAGGGCAGGATCGAGACGAAGCCGGCCTGGCTCTGCGAGAAGCCCAGCCCCTTGACGATGAACGGCGTGAACCAGGTCAGGCCGAGCGACAGCGCCCAATAGGCACCGAAGGTCGCGGCAACGCAGCCGATGAAGGTGCGCGAGGTGAGAAGCTGCAAGTAGGGAATTTTCTGCTCTGTCTCGGCAAGGACCTGCGTGTCCTCCAGCGGCCCTTCCTTGCCGAGCACGAGCCAGGCCGCAACCCAGATCAGGCCGACGATTCCGAGCGCGCCGAAGGCGTAGTGCCAGGAATGATTGACGATGACCCAGTTCAGCGCCGGCACGGCCAGGATGACGCCGAAGGCCGAGCCCTGCGACAGGATCGCGGTCGGCAGCGTGCGCTTCTCGTCGGGGAACCATTTGTAGATCGCGTGCGCGGCGACCGAGAAGGCCGGGCCTTCGCCGGCGCCTAGCACGATGCGGCAGATCAGGAGCGTGGTGAAGGAGACGGTGCCGACCATCGGAAACTGCGCCAGCGCCCAGATCACCGCGAGCGTCAGCAGCACCCAGCGCGTCGGCACCTTGTTGACGATGAAGCCGACCACGATGGCGGCGATCGAGAACAGGAAGAAGAACGAGGAGCCGAGCAGGCCGAACTGCTCCGGCGAGAGCTTCAGATCGGTCATGATCGGCACGCCGGCGAGGCCGACGACGATCTTGTCCGCAAAATTCACGACCATGAAGAGAAAGAGGAGAAAGGTGATGGTCCAGGCGCCCTTCGGCGTTGGCTTCGCCGAATCCCTGGACTGCCCTGCCGTCCTGCCCGCCGCATCGGGCGTTCCCTGAGCGCTCATCGTTCTCCCCGCATGTGTTTTTGGCACCTTTTTGATTTGGCCGTCTTGGAAGCTAACAACGGGTTCGAGACCAACGCAACCCGGCATTTCCACAGCAAGTGTGCTACGCAACAAGTCCTCATTCCGTCCGGCGCCATTCATCGTGCTGAGCATCCGAAATCTTTCCAAGACCTTCTCCTCGGCCGGCGAACCGGTCCATGTGCTGCGCGGTGTCGATCTCGACCTCAAGGCCGGCGAACGCGTCGCACTGACCGGCGAGTCCGGCAGCGGCAAGAGCACGCTGCTGCATCTGATCGCGGGATTGGACGCCGCCGACGGCGGCTCGATCCAACTGGAGGACGTCGAGGTCACCAAGCTCTCCGATGCCGGTCGCGCCAGCTTGCGGCGCGACCGGATCGGCCTGGTTTTTCAGCAGTTCAACCTGATCCCGAGTCTTTCGGTCGCGGACAATCTGGTGTTTCAGGCGCGGATCGCCGGCCGTCACGATGCAGCCTGGACCAACGAGCTGACCGAACGGCTCGGGCTTGGATCACTCCTGAAGCGCTATCCCGAGCAATTGTCCGGCGGTCAGCAGCAACGGGTCGCGATTGGCCGGGCCTTGGCGACAAAGCCCTCGCTGCTACTGGCGGACGAGCCGACCGGCAATCTGGATGAAGACACCGCCGAGGACGTGCTGGCGCTGGCGCGCGACCTCGTCGCGCGCACTGGCTGCGGCTTCCTGATGGTGACGCACAGCCTGCATCTGGCCGCAACACTCGACCGCCACCTCACCCTGCATGCGGGGCGGATCGCATGAGACGCGCGCTCTGGATCCTCGCGGTGCTGCTCAGCCATTGGCGTCGTCACAAGATGCAGTTCGCGACGCTTCTGGTCGGGCTGATTGCGGCGACCGCGCTGTGGAGCGGCGTGCAGGCCATCAACCAGCAGGCCCGCACCGCCTATGACCGCGCCGCGGCGACGTTCGGCGGCACCCGCACCGCAATGCTGGTCGCGCGCAACGCGGCGACGTTTCCGCAGGAGCTGTTCATCAAGCTGCGCCGCGCCGGCTGGCCGGTGTCACCGACACTGGAAGGCCGGGTCCAGATCAACGGCCGCTCGGTGCGGCTGCTCGGGATCGAGCCGGTGACGCTGCCGGCCGAAATCGGCGATGCGCCGCGCCTCGGTGCCGCCGATTTGAGCAGCTTCGTGGCGCCGCCGGGCCAGACATTGGCGGCACGCGAGACGCTGAGCGACTTGCAGGAAGCTGAAGGCGCGGCACCTGCGATCAGCAACGGCGCAACATTGCCGCCGCTGCGCGTGCTGCCGCAGCTCGCGCCCGGCGTGCTGGTGGTCGATATCGGCGTGGCGCAGCGCCTGCTGAACAAGCCGGATCAGCTGTCGCGGCTGCTGATCGGCAAGCCGAAGAGCAAGCCCGCCCCGCTGGCCAGCGTCGTCGGCGATCAATTGCAGCTGGTCGAGCCGAATGCGGAGACCGAGCTGGAGCGCCTCACCGACAGCTTCCATCTCAACCTCACGGCGTTCGGCCTGCTGTCGTTCTTCGTCGGGCTCTTCATCGTCAATTCAGCCGTCGGCCTCGCCTTCGAGCAGCGGCTGCCGATGCTGCGGACGCTGCGCGCCTGCGGCGCCTCGGCGCGGCTCGTCAATTCCGTGCTGGTGGTCGAGCTCGTCGCGTTGGCGCTGGTCGCAGGATTGATCGGGCTCGTGTGCGGCTATTTCATTGCCGCGGTGCTGCTGCCTGACGTCGCGGCGTCGCTGCGCGGGCTCTATGGCGCGCAGATCCCGGGGCAGCTCAGCTTGCGGCCCGAATGGTGGCTCGCCGGCATCGGCATCAGCATTGCGGGCGCGCTGGTCGCGGCGGCCACCAGCTTGGTCAAGGCGGTCACGATGCCGGTGCTGGCGACGGCGCAGCCGCGCGCCTGGCAGCAGCGGCAGCGCCGCTGGCTGGTTCTGCAAAGCTGTGCGGCCGGCGCCGTGTTCGCGGTCGCGCTGCTGCTGCTGCGCTACGGCGAATCGCTGATCGCGGGCTTTGGCTTGCTGGCGGCCTTGATGCTCGGCGCGGCCCTGATCCTGCCGGCGTTGCTCGAGCTCCTCCTGCTCACAGGCCAACGTGCCGCGCGAAGACCGCTGGCGCTGTGGTTCTGGGCGGACAGCCGGCAGCAGCTCTCCGGCCTGTCGCTGGCGCTGATGGCGCTGCTGCTGGCGCTTGCCGTCAATGTCGGGGTGTCCACCATGGTGGAGACGTTCAGCCGCACCTTCCTCGGCTGGCTGAACGGACGGCTCGCCGCCGACGTCTACATCAGCGCCTCCGACAATGCGCAAGGTGTCGCGATCCGCAACTGGCTGAAGGAACGCAGCGACGTGCAGGCGATCCTGTCGGGCGGCCGCGCCGAAGCGCAGCTTCAGGGCCAGCCGGTGGAGCTGCTCGGCCTGCCCGATCACGCGCTCTATCGCGAGCGCTGGCCGCTGCTGGACGCCGCGCCGCGGGCCTGGACCCGGCTGGTCCCCGGCAACGCCGCTTTCATCAGCGAGCAGCTCAGCCGCCGCCTGAATGTCCGCATCGGCGACGTCGTCGCGGTGCCGGCGCCTGGCGGGACCTGGGAGCTCGACATCGTCGGCATCTATGCCGATTACGGCAATCCAAGGGGACAGCTGACCGTGAACGTCGCGGCGCTGATCCGGCAATTTCCGCAGACGCCGCAGACGCGGATCGGCCTCATCGTCGCGAAGGAAAGCATCCCGGGCCTGATCGCGGCGTTGCAGAAGCAGTTCGCGCTCGACGACCGCAGCGTCGCCGACCAGGCGACGGTGAAGGCGGAATCGATCCGCATCTTCAACCGTACCTTTGCGGTGACCTCCGCGCTGAATGCCTTCACGCTCGGTGTCGCCGGGATCGCGCTGTTCACGAGCCTGCTCACGCTGGCGAATTCCCGCCTGCCGCAGCTCGCGCCGCTGTGGGCGATCGGCATCACGCGGCCGCGCCTTGCCGCAATCGAGCTGGCCAAGACGCTGTCGGTGGCGCTGTTCACGGCGCTGCTGGCGGTGCCGCTCGGCCTTCTGGTGGCATGGTGCCTGATCGCGATCGTGAACGTGAAGGCGTTCGGCTGGCGGCTGCCGTTCCACGTGTTTCCGGAGCAATTGATCGTGCTGGTCGCGGTGGCGCTGCTGGCCTCGCTGCTGGCGGCCCTCCTGCCGGTGGTGCGGCTGGCGCGGATGCAGCCGGCGAGCCTCGTCAAGGTGTTTGCCAATGAGCGCTGATCGCATCTCGCGCCGCGCCTTCGGCGGCGGCATTGCCGCGCTGGCGCTCGCGCGCCGCGCCGCTGCGCAAGGCTATGCCGGGCTCGGCGAGACCGCGGACGGCTTTGCGAAGGTGACGCCGGGACGACCATTTGCCTTTCCGGCCGATCACGGGCCGCATCCGGAGTTTCGCATCGAGTGGTGGTATCTCACAGCCAACCTCGTCGATGTCAGCGGTGCGGCTTGCGGCCTGCAATGGACGCTGTTCCGCCAGGCGGCGCAGCCGGGCCCGCAAGGCGAAGGCTGGGCCAATCAGCAGGTCTGGATGGCCCATGCCGCGGTGACGCGCGCCGACACTCATCGCTTCAACGAAACATTTTCGCGCGGCGGCGTCGGGCAGGCCGGAGTCATGGAAAAGCCGTTCGATGCCTGGATCGACGATTGGCAAATGAAGGGCATCGAGCCCGCCGACGATCGCAATCTGGCGCCGCTGACGCTGAAGGCGTCCAGCACCGACTTCAGCTACGCGCTGACGCTCGAGGCCGACCGTCCGGTCGTGCTGCAGGGCGATCGCGGCTACAGCCGTAAATCGGAGCGCGGTCAGGCGTCCTATTATTACAGCCAGCCGTTCTACCGCGCCCGCGGCACGATCACCATCGACGACAAGGCGGCCAGTGTCTCGGGCCAGGCCTGGATGGACAGGGAATGGAGCAGCCAGCCGCTCGACAAGGATCAGACCGGCTGGGACTGGCTGTCGCTGCATCTGTCGTCGGGCGACAAGCTGATGCTGTACCGGCTGCGGCAGAAGGACGGCAAGAATCATCCGTTCGGCAATTGGATCGACGCCTCCGGCAACACGCAGATGATCGCGGGGGACGACATCCAGATGATTCCGAAAGCGACGGTGGAGGTCGCAGGACGCAAGGTGCCGGTGGAATGGCACATCGCGATCCCGTCGCGATCGTTCTCGATCCTGTGCAAGCCGCTCAATCCGAAAGCCTGGATGGGGACCGGCTTTCCCTATTGGGAAGGGCCGATCGGCTTTGCCGGAAGCCATGACGGTGTTGGTTATCTCGAGATGACCGGCTATTGAAGCCGCGACCTCTAAAGGGACCTCGCGATGTATCACCTCACCGCCCTCGTCACCCTGCTGGCGATCGCATTTTACTTCTTCACCATCATCAACGTCTCGCGCGCGCGCACCAAGACCGGCGTCAAGGTGCCCGCGACGTCAGGCCATCCGGATTTCGACCGTGCCTTCCGCATCCAGATGAACACGCTGGAATGGATGCCGATCGTCCTGCCGGCGCTGTGGCTGTTCGCAGTCTACATCAGCGACGCCATCGCCGCGGGGCTCGGCGCGGTCTGGATCATCGGCCGCGTCGTCTATTTCATCGGCTATTCGAAGGCGGCGGTCAAGCGCGGCCCGGGTTTCGCGATCCAGATACTCGCGGCGTTTGCGCTGTGGGTGGGAGCGCTGGGGGCGGTGGTGTTGCGGCTGGTGTGAGGCCATCCGGGACTGCACATTCCGCTGTCGTCCCGGACGAGCGCAGCGAAGATCCGGGACCCATATCCACAGGGAGATGTCGTGACGCGAGTCGGCAACTCCGAGTCCCCGTAACCACGTCTGCCTGTGGTTATGGGTCCCGGATCGGCGCGCGCTTGAGGCGCGCTTGTCCGGGACGACACCGAGTGTGTGGGGCGCGCTGTGCCTATTCTCTCACTTCGTCAGCGGGCAGCCGCTTTCCTTGGCGGTGAAGAAGGCCTTGTCGCCGGGGACGGTGGCGAGCAGCTTGTAATAGTCCCAGGGCTTCTTCGACTCCGCGGGCTTCTTGACCTCGAACAGATACATGTCGTGGACCATGCGGCCGTTCTCGAGCACCTTGCCGCCTTGCGCGAAGTCGTCGTCGACCGGAAGCTCCTTCAGCTTCCTGGCGACGGCATCCGGATCCTTGGTGCCCGCGGCCTTGACCGCCTTCAGATAGCTCAGCGTCGCCGAGTAGGTGCCGGCCTGGATCATGTTCGGCATCCGCCCGGTGCGCTTGAGGAAGCGCTCGCCGAGATTGCGGCTCTTGTCGTTGACGTCCCAGTAAAAGCCTTCCGTCAGCACCAGGCCCTGCGCGGCCTGCAGGCCGAGGCCGTGCACTTCGGCAAGCGTCATCAGGAGGCCGGCGAGCTTCTGACCACTTGCGACGATGCCGAACTCGGACGCCTGCTTGATCGAGTTGGTGGTGTCGAGGCCGGCATTGGCGAGGCCCACGATCTTCGCCTTCGAGCTCTGCGCCTGGAGCAGGAAGGAGGAGAAGTCCGAGGAGTTGAGCGGCACGCGCACCGAGCCGACCACCTTGCCGCCGTTGGCGGCGACGATCTCGCTGGTGTCCTTCTCCAACGCATAGCCGAAGGCGTAATCCGCGGTGAGGAAGAACCAGGTGTCGCCGCCGGCCTTGGTCAACGCGCCGCCGGTGCCGACGCCGAGCGCACGGGTGTCATAGGCCCAGTGGAAGCCATAGGGCTGGCAGGCATCGCCTGTCAGCCGCGAGGTCGCGGCGCCGACGACGATGTCGATCTTCTTCTTTTCCTTGGAGAGCTCGTGGATCGCGAGCGCGACCGAGGAGGTCGTCAGCTCGGTGATCATGTCGACGTTCTCGACGTCGTACCAGCGCCGCGCGATCGAGGCTGCAAGGTCCGGCTTGTTCTGGTGGTCCGCGGTGACGAGCTCGATCTTCTGGCCGAGCACCTCGCCGCCGAAATCCTCGATCGCCATCCTGGCCGCCTCGACCGACCATTTGCCGCCGTAATCGGCATAGACGCCGGACTGGTCGTTGAGGATGCCGATCTTGACGCCTTGGGCGGAGGCCGGCGCCGCCAGCACCAGAGCGGAGGTTACGACGGCGGCCAAAAGTGCTGATTTCATCCATTATCTCCCAGCAGTTTCTGTTTTGAAATCGCGCGGATATTAGGGAAGAACCCCGCGCCTGCCCATCCGTTTCAAGTTGGTCGTTAGTATGAAGGGCTCGCCGCACAACAACTGGTGTCGTCCGGACGAGCGAAGCGCAGATCCGGGATCCATAGCCACAGGAAGTAGTTTGACGAAGACTCGGAGTGACCGTGTCGCACCAAACTCCTCCCTGTGGTTATGGATCCCCGCGCCCCGTGCGCAATTGCGCACTAGGCGGGGATGACACCGTGAATGAGGGGACGCGAGTGGCCGCTACCGACACTTACGAGGCCGCCAGCTCCGGCTTCTTGCCTTCGTTCCGCCCCTCCGCCAGGTTCCGCACCACCACATAGAAGATCGGCGTGAACAGCAGGCCGAACAGGGTGACGCCGATCATGCCGAAGAACACGGCAACGCCCACCGCCTGCCGCATCTCGGAACCGGAGCCGGTCGAGATCACCAACGGCAGCACGCCGAGGATGAAGGCGAAGGAGGTCATCAGGATCGGCCGCAGGCGCAGACGGCAGGCCTCGATCACGGCTTCCAGCCGCGGCCTGCCTTCATTCTCGATGTCGCGGGCGAACTCGACGATCAGGATCGCGTTCTTTGCGGCTAGCCCCACCAGCACGACGAAGCCGATCTGGGTGAGGATGTTGACGTCCTGGCCCATGAGGCGCACGCCGATGGTGGCAGCCAGCAGGCACATCGGCACGATCAGGATCACCGCGAACGGCAGGGTCCAGCTGCCATATTGCGCGGCCAGCACGAGATAGACGAACAGCA
The DNA here is from genome assembly GCF_024585165.1 of Bradyrhizobium sp. WBOS07. Taxonomy (NCBI): domain Bacteria; kingdom Pseudomonadati; phylum Pseudomonadota; class Alphaproteobacteria; order Hyphomicrobiales; family Nitrobacteraceae; genus Bradyrhizobium; species Bradyrhizobium sp. WBOS07. The sequence goes on along the minus strand of NZ_CP029008.1, from coordinate 1,582,914 downwards.
CGCAGATCGGGAACACGTAGAGGCCGGCATTGCCGCCGGTGACCTGCTGATAGGACAGATCCGTCCATTCAAAGGTGAAGCCGCTCGGCAAGGTGTCGTTCGCCAGCTGCTTGATGGCGTTGAGCGCGGTGGTCGAGCTGGTGCCTGGTGCGGGCTCGCCCTGGAGCTCGGACGCGGCATAGAGATTGTAGCGCGCGACGCGATCGGGGCCCGAGACGTCCTTGAACTCGACCACGCTGCCGAGCATCACCATGTCGCCGGAGGCATTGCGCGTGCGCAGGCGTGCGAGATCGCTCGGCTCCTTGCGGAACGGGAAGTCGGCCTGCGCGGTGACGTGATAGGTGCGGCCGAACAGGTTGAAGTCGTTGACATAGGTCGATCCGAAATAGCTCTGGATCGTGTCGTTGATGTTCGAGATGGGAACGCCGAGCTTCTGCGCCTTGGTGCGGTCGATATCGACGAAAAGCTGCGGCGTGTTGGCCGTGAACGGCGAAAACACGGAGGGGCCGAGCAGGAGGGGCGATTTGCGCGCTGCGGCGACGAGTTCATCGGTGGCCGCGGCGAGCATTTCAGGCCCGCGGCCCTGGCGGTCCTGGATGCGGATGGTGAAGCCGCCGCCGGTGCCGATGCCGGGCACGGCCGGCGGCGGAATCACGATGATGAAGGCGCCCTGGATCGCGGACAGGCGCTTGCGCAGTTCGACCGTAATGGCGGTTGCGGACAGCCCCTTCTTGATCCGCGCCTCGGGCTCGTCGAACACCGGGAACAGCGCCGCCGCATTGCCGGCCTGCGTGCGGGTGGCGCCTGAGAAGCCGGCAAAGGCGGCGACGCGGACTATGCCCGGCGTATCGAGCGCGATCCGCTCGATCTCGCGCACCACCTCGGTGGTGCGCGCCAGCGAGGCCGCACCGGGCAATTGCACGGACACGATGACGTAGCCGCGATCCTGCGCCGGAATGAAGCCCTGCGGCGTGGTCACGATCAGCCAGCCGGCGCTGCCGATCAGCACGACGTAGATCAGGAGCATCAGCACCGAATGCCGGATCACAAAGTTGGCGAGGCCGGCATAACCGTGCGCGAGGCGGTCGAACACGCGGTTGAACACGCCGGTGAAGGCACCCCAGGCCCGCGCGACGACGTTCCAGCTCGCCGGCGGGCGCTTCGCCTCGTGCGGGGTGAGGATCAGCGATGCCAATGCCGGCGACAGCGTCAGCGAGCAGAAGCAGGAGATCGCGGTCGCAACCGCGATGGTGACCGCAAACTGCTGGAAGAACTGCCCGGAAATGCCGCCGAGAAACGCCGTCGGCACGAACACCGCACACAGCACCAAGGCGATCGAGACCAGCGCGCTGCCGACTTCCTCCATGGTTTTCAGCGCGGCGTCGCGCCGGCTCATGCCGTGCTCGAGATGTCGCTCGACATTCTCGACCACCACGATCGCGTCGTCGACCACGATGCCGACGGCGAGGACGAGGCCGAACAGCGTGAGATTGTTGATGGAGAAGCCCAGCGCCGCCATCACCGCGAAGGTGCCGACCAGCGACACCGGGATGGCGATGATCGGAATGATCGCGGGACGCCATCCCTGCAGGAACACCAGCACCACGATCACCACGAGCAGCATGGCCTCGTAGATGGTCTTGATCAGCTCGTGCACCGACTGGGCGATGAACTCGGTGGGATTGTAGCCGATATTGTAATCGAGGCCCTTCGGGAAACTCTCCTTCAGCCTCGTCATGGTGTCGTTGATGTTCTTTGCCGTGGCGAGAGCGTTCGACCCCGGCCGCTGCGTCACCAGCATGGCGACCGCGGATTTGCGCAGCAGGAAGCTGTTGGTGGAATAAGCCAGCGCCCCGAGCTCGACGCGGGCGACGTCGCGCAACCGCACGACGCGGCCGTCGGACCCGGCCTTGATCAGGATGTCCTCGAACTGCTTCTGGTCCTTCAGCCGGCCGGTGAAGGTGAGATTCGGCTGGAAGGCGCGGTCGGCGATCGGCGGCTCGGCGATCTGGCCGCCGGCGATCTGCACGTTCTGGGCCCGGATCGCAGCCAGCACCTCGGCCGAGGTCAGGCCGAGATTGGCGATCCGGTCGGGGTCGAGCCACAGCCGCATCGAATAGTCGCGCGCGCCGAAGATCTGGATGTCGCCGACGCCGTCGAGGCGCAGCAGCTGGTCGCGGACCTGGAGCAGTGCGTAATTGGAGATGTAGAGCTGATCGAAGGTGTCGTCAGGCGACAACATGAACACGACCATCAGGATGTCGGGCGAGTTCTTGCGCGTGGTGACGCCGTTGCGCTGGACTTCCTCGGGCAGCCGCGGCTGCGCGATGGCGACGCGGTTCTGCACCAGCACCTGGGCCTTGTCGAGGTCGGTGCCGAGCTTGAAGGTGACGGTGATGGTGAGCTGGCCGTTCGAGGTGGCCTGGCTGTAGAGATACAGCATGTCCTCGACGCCGTTGATCTCCTGCTCGATCGGAGCTGCGACCGTATCGGACACGGTCTGCGCGGAGGCGCCGGGATATTGCGTCGTGACCACCACGGTCGGCGGCACCACTTGCGGATATTCCGAGACCGGCAGCGTGGTGTAGGCGAGCGCGCCGACGATCAGGAGCACGATCGACAGCACCATCGCCAGGATGGGCTGGTTGATGGAGAGACGGCCGAGATTCATGACTTGTTACCGGCTGGGGCTGGCGCGGTCTGCGGTGCGACCTTGGCGCCGACCCGGGCGCGCTGGATGCCGTTGACGATGACGCGGTCCTCCGCCTTCAAGCCCTCGCGGATCACGCGCAGGCCGTCGTCCAGCGGACCGAGCACGACGGGACGCGCCTCGACGGTGTCATCGGGCTTGACCACGAAAACGATCTTGCGGGACTGGTCGGTCGCGACGGCGGCATCGGGGATCAGCAGAGCCTCATAGGGCGCGCTGCCGATCAGCCTGACACGGCCGAACTGGCCGGGCAGGATCGAAAGGTCGGTGTTCTTGACGACCGCGCGGCTCCGCAGCGTGCCGGTCGAGACGTCGAGGCGGTTGTCGAGAAAGTTGATGGTGCCTTCATGCGACGGTTTGGTCTCGCCGGCGAGCGTCACCTGCACCGGGTTCGCCGTGTCGCGCGAGCTCGGGCGCCGGCCTTCGAACCACAGCTTGCTATATTTGATGAAGGTCGCCTCATCCATGTCGAAATAGATGTAGATCGGATCAAGCGTGACGATGGACGTCAGCAATGTCGACGTGCCGCTGTCGCTGCCCTGCACGAGATTTCCGGGACTGACGAGATGGCGGCTGACGCGTCCCGTCAGCGGCGCCGTCACATGCGTGAACTCGATGTTGAGCTTGGCGGCCTTCAGCGCGCCTTCGGCCTGCATCTCGGCGGCATGCGCGGCCTGCAGGGCTTGGCGGCGCTGATCGACGACTTGCTCGGAGACCGCGCTGGTCTGCACCAGACTGAGGCCGCGGTCGAGCTCGCGCTTGGCAAGCTCCACCTTGGCCCGTGCATCGGACAGCTGGCCTTCCGCCTGTATCGCCACCGCCTCGAACGGGCGCGGGTCGATCACGTAGAGCAGATCGCCCTGTCGCACGATCGCGCCGTCCTGGAAGTCCACCGAGTTGACGAAGCCGCCGACGCGCGGGCGCACCTGCACCTCCTCGACCGCCTCGAAGCGTCCGGTGAACTCGTCCCAATCGGTGACGGTGCGCTTGACCGGCTGGGCCACCGTCACCGCCGCCGGCGGCGGAGCGGCGGCCTGCGAAGCCGGCTTGTCACAACCGGTGAGCGCGACAGCCGCGACGAGCAGCGCGGTGATTGCAATCGGTCGGGCCAGAACGAAATCGTGCTTTTTGACAAACCGCTCGCTTCCATCCGGTCCGCTCATCCCAGGTCCTCGCACAAAAGCCGCAGAAAGCCACATGGTACGCTTCTACCTGCGGGCGCCACAAGATGGGTGGCCAAGATGAACTCTTCAAGACTGCGATGCGCGCAATGCTCGGACGAGCGCCCTGGCCGGAAGACGGGTTGACAGTTCGAGAGCCGGCTTCGGCGCCCTCAGCGCCTTCACACATGACGGGACCTAGCGGCTCGGCTAGATTAACCTGCACAAAAACAAGGCGAATTGTCCGGGAGGACAGGCGTGCACCAGGGACGTGTCGTTTTCGGCGCGATCGAGGAGGTCGTATTCGGCCATCCCGCGGCGGGCGCCATCGTCGCGCAGATGGACCGGCTGGGAACGCGCCGCGCCTTCCTGATGGTCTCTGGCACGCTCAACCGGCAAACCGACGAAATCGAGACGATCAAGCAGGCGCTGGGCCCGCGCTGCGCCGGCCTGTTCGACGCCATGCCGGCGCATACGCCGCGCGAGGCGGTGATCGCGGCCACACATGCGGCGCGCGCGGCGGAGGCTGATCTGATCGTCACCGTGGGTGGCGGCTCGATCACCGACGGTGCCAAGGCGGTGCAGCTTTGCCTCGCCAATGGCATCACCGATATAGACGGCATCGAGCGCATCCGCGTCCGCAAGGGCATCGCACCCGAGATGAATGCGCCGACGGTGCGGCAGGTCAGCGTGCCGACGACGATCGCCGGGGGCGAGTTCAGCGCGATCGCCGGCGTCACCGACCGCAGCACGAACGTGAAGCAGATGCTGCGGCATCCGCTGACCGTGCCGCGCGCGACCATCCTCGATCCGGCCATCACCGTGCACACGCCGGAATGGCTGTTCCTGTCGACCGGCATCCGTGCCATCGACCATTGCGTCGAGGCGATCTGCTCGCGCGAGACGCATCCCTATGCCGACGCGCAGGCGGTGAAGGGCCTCGCCATGCTCGCCGACGCGCTGCCGCGGGTGAAGGCCAATCCCGCCGATCTCGACGCGCGAATGGACGCGCAGATCGGCACCTGGCTATCGATGGGCGCGCTCGCTGCCGGCGTGCCGATGGGCGCGAGCCACGGCATCGGCTACGTGCTGGGCGCGGCCTTCGATGTGCCGCACGGCTACACCTCCTGCGTCATGCTGCCGGCGGTGATGCGCTGGAACGGGCGCGACAATGCCGAGCGGCAGATGATCGTCGCCGCCGCCATGGGCTATCCCGGCCACGACGCCGCCGACGTGCTCGATGCCTTCATCCGCTCGCTCGGCATGCCGCGCAGCCTCGCCGAGGTACATGTGTCGCCCGAGCACTTCGAGTCGATCGCCGAACAGGCGATGCGCACGCCCTGGGTGCCGCGCAACCCGCGCAAGATCGAAGGCCCGGCAGAGGTGCGCGAAATCCTGCTTCTCGCCGCATGATTCAAGCCGGAGGATAGATGTACACTGGTCACCACGCCCGCCTGCGCCCGCTGCAACCCGCCTTCATCATGGCGTCGACCGGCGAGGCCGTCACCTATCGCGAGCTCGAGGCGCGCAGCAACCGGCTGGCGCATCTGTTCCGCAAGCAAGGCTTGAGGCGGCTCGACCATTACTCGATCTTCATGGAGAACAATTCGCGGTACCTGGAAGCCTGCGGCGCGGGCGAACGCTCCGGGCTGTACTACACCTGCATCAACTCCTTCCTGACACCGGGCGAGCTCGCTTATCTGCTCGTCAACAGCCAGTCCAGGATCCTGATCACGTCGGTGGCGAAGCTCGACATCGCGCGCGAGGCGATCAAGTCCTGCCCCGATATCAAGCTCTGCATCGTCGCCGATGGCCCGGGCGAAAGCGAGCGCATCGTCGGGCTTGCGGACGTGACCGCGGACATGCCGGCGACACCGATCGCGGACGAATGGCTGGGCACGGCCATGCTGTACTCGTCCGGCACGACGGGACGGCCGAAAGGCATCCTGCGGCCGCTGCCGGAGGAGCCGCCGAAGCACAATCTGCCGCTGTTCGATTTCCTGACCAAGCTCTGGCACTACCGTGAGGGCATGGTCTATCTCTCGCCGGCCCCGCTCTATCATTCCGCACCGCAAGCCGCCGTGAACCTCACGATCCGCATGGGCGGCACCGTGATCATCATGGAGAGCTTCGATCCCGAGCGCTACCTCGAGCTGGTCCAGCGCTGGGGCATCACCCACACCCAGCTGGTGCCGACGATGTTCTCGCGCATGCTGAAGCTGCCGGAGGATCTCCGCAAGCGCTACGACCTGTCGTCGCTCGAGATCGCGATCCATGCCGCCGCGCCCTGCCCGGCGCTGGTCAAGGACGACATGATCAAATGGTGGGGACCCATCATCCACGAATATTACGGCGCGACCGAGGGCCTCGGCTTCACCGCCTGCAACAGCGAGGAATGGCTTAGCCATCGCGGCACCGTGGGCAAGGTGCTGCTCGGCGACCTCCACATCCTCGACGAGAACATGCGGGAATGTCCGGCCGGCACGCCCGGCCAGGTCTGGTTCAAGACGGCGACGCCGTTCGAATATTTCAACGATCCGGAGAAGACCAAGGAGGCGCGCTCGGCCGACGGCAGCATGAGCACGGTCGGCGATGTCGGCTATGTCGACCAGGACCGCTTCCTGTACCTGACCGACCGCGCGACCTTCATGATCATCTCCGGCGGAGTGAACATCTATCCGCAGGAATGCGAAAACCTCCTGATCACCCATCCGAAGGTCGCCGATGCCGCGGTGTTCGGCGTGCCCAATGCCGATCTCGGCGAGGAGGTGAAGGCGGTGGTGCAGCCGATGCCGGGCGTGGTGCCGGACGCGGCGCTGGCCGAGGAGCTGATCGCGTTCTGCGCGAAATCGTTGTCGCGGCAGAAGGTACCGCGCTCGGTCGATTTCGAGAAGGAATTGCCGCGGTTGCCGACCGGGAAGCTGTACAAACGCCTGCTGCGGGACCGCTATTGGGGAAACAAGGCGTCAAGGATCGTGTGAGGTGACTGTCACGCGAACCCGGGATCCATAACCACAGGGCGTGGTTGTCGCGCGAGCAGACAACTCCGAGTCATCGCAAAACTCCTCCCTGGGATTATGGGGCCCGGATCTGCGCTTCGCTCGTCCGGGACGACGATGGATGCTTGAAAAGCAGCAAGACACTTCAGTTCCCGCTCTCTTCGCACCTGCACTCTCACGCTGTGAGATGTGAGGCCCCGCGGCCCTTCCGTCATCCGAAATGCCGCGGCGGCGCTATCGGGGTTGCCACGCGCGGCTTGCGTGCTATCGTCGCGACAAACAGGCCGCAAAAGGCCGATGTCCAGGGAGGATGAGCATGCGGAGCGTGTGGGCGCTCGCCGTGACGGCGATGCTATCTGTGCTGACGGCCTCAAGTGCCACGCTTGCCGGCGAGCCCAAGCAGGGCGGCGTCCTGCGGATGTATCACCGCGACAGTCCGGCCAACGCCTCGATCCTCGAAGGCGCGACTTATTCGGTCAACGTGCCGTTCATGGGGGTCTTCAACAATCTCGTCATCTACGATCAGCACATCGCGCAGAACACTCCCGATACGCTCAGGCCCGAGCTCGCCGAAAGCTGGTCCTGGAGCAGCGACAACAAGAAGCTGACGTTCAAGCTGCGTCAGGGCGTCAAATGGCACGACGGCAAGCCATTCACGTCGGCCGACGTCAAATGCAGCTTCGATCTCCTGATGGGCAAATCGCAGCAGAAGCTGCGGCAGAATCCACGCAAGGCCTGGTACAACGAAGTCAACGAGATCACGACGAATGGCGATTTCGAGGTCTCATTCGCCCTGAAGCGGCCGCAACCCTCGCTGCTCGCGATGCTGGCATCCGGCTATACGCCGGTCTATCCCTGCCACGTCTCTCCGGCGGACATGCGCACCCATCCGATCGGGACCGGACCGTTCAAGTTCGTCGAGTTCAAGGCCAATGAATCGATCAAGCTGACGCGAAATCCGGACTATTGGAAGAAGGGCCTGCCCCGTCTCGACGGCATCGAGTACACGATCATCACGAACCGCTCGACCGCGATCCTCGCTTTCGTCGCCGGCAAGTTCGACATGACCTTCCCGACGCACATCACGATCCCGCTGCTGAAGGACATCAAGTCGCAGGCGCCGAACGCGACCTGCGTCGTCGAGCCGACCAACGTTTCGACCAACATCATCGTCAATTCGACGTCGGCGCCGTTCGACAACATCGATGTTCGCAAAGCCATGTCGCTTGCGCTCGACCGCAAGGCCTTCGTCGACATCCTGTTCGAGGGCCAGGCCGATATCGGCGGCACCATGCTGCCGCCGCCTCAGGGCATCTGGGGCATGCCCAAGGACAAGCTCGAGACCATTCCGGGCTACGGCCCGAACGTCAACGCGAACCGCGAGGAGGCGAAAAAGCTGATGCAGAAGGCGGGCTACGGTCCCGACAAGCATCTTGCGGTGAAGGTCTCGACACGCAACATCGCGGAATATCGCGACCCCGCGGTGATCCTGATCGACCAGCTCAAGAGCATCTATATCGACGGCGAGCTCGACGTCGTCGAAACCGCCAACTGGTTTCCGAAGGTCGCGCGCAAGGACTACATGCTCGGCCTCAACCTGACCGGCAGCGCCGTCGACGATCCCGACCAGTCCTTCTACGAGAACTATTCCTGCGGCTCGGAGCGGAACTACACCAATTACTGCAACAAGGAGATCGAGAAGCTGTTCGACGTGCAATCGCAGGAGACCGACGTCAACAAGCGCAAGCCGCTGGTGTGGGACATCGACAGGAAGCTGCAGGAGGACGTCGCCCGTCCGATCATCTTCCATGCACGCGCCGGCACCTGCTGGCAGCCTTACGTGAAGGGCGTCACGATCATGTCGAACAGCTCCTATAACGGCTTTCGCTACGAGGATGTGTGGCTCGACAAGTAGCACGGCAGGCTGAAGGCTAGCGGCTCGCGGAGGGCGAAGGATGTTTGCCTATCTGGTGCGACGCCTGTTCCTGATGCTCGTGACCCTGCTCGGGATCTCGGTCGTCATCTTCGTCCTGCTGCGCGTCGTGCCCGGCAATATCGTCGACATCCTGTTCGCCGCCGCCGGCTATGTCGATCCCGCCGACAAGGCCAATCTGGAGAAGGAGCTCGGCATCGACCAGCCGCTGATCGTGCAATATTGGCACTGGATCAGCGGCTTTGTGCGCGGCGACTTTGGTTTTTCCTACGTTTCCGAGAAGCCGGCGCTACAGGAGATATTGCCGCGAATTCCGATCACGGCAAAGCTCGCCGGTCTCGCCCTGCTGTTCTCGGCCTCGATCGGGATTCCCTTGGGCGTCATCAGCGCCGTGAGGCAAGGCACGCGGCTTGATTACGCCTTGCGCGTGGTCAGCCTCAGCGGCCTGTCGCTGCCCTCGTTCTGGCTCGGCCTTTTGATCCTCACCGCATCGGTGGCGATGTTCGGCCAGATGCCGATCTTCAACCCGAATCCGCAGACCTGGCTCGAGGCGTTCGCGACCTACGCGGTGCCGGCCGCCGCGGTCGGCTTCCGCAGCGCGGCGCTGACCATGCGCATCACGCGGTCCTCGATGCTGGAAGTGCTGCGGCAGGACTACATCCGCACCGCGCGCGCCAAGGGTGCCTCCGATGCCGCCGTGAACTATCGCCACGCGCTGAAGAACGCGATTCTGCCCGTGATCACCGTGATCGGCATCGAAGCGGCCTTCCTGATCGGCGGCCTGATCGTCACCGAGACCGTGTTCAACATCCCCGGTGTCGCCCGCTTCCTGGTCGAGGCGATCCGCTGGCGCGACTATCCGATCGTGCAGAACCTCGTGATGTTCATCGCCGTGGTCGTCGTGGTCGCGAATTTCACCGTCGACATGCTCTACGCGGTGTTCGACCCGCGGATCAGGTACACGGATTAGGCGAATGTTTATTACTCACGCAGCGCCTGCGCTTTCCTTCACCTCTCCCCGCTTGCGGGGAGAGGTCGGATTGCGCAGCAATACGGGTGAGGGGGACTGTCCGCGAGTCCAACTCTCACCTCCCCCGTGGAAAGCCCCCCTCACCCAAAGCGCCCCTCACCCCGACCCTCTCCCCGCAAGCGGGGAGAGGGGGAGGATAAAGCTGACATGGCCGCGATCGACTTCGACGTTGAACTGAGGCGCGCCGGCGCATATGCCACCGGTGGCTGGCGGCGCGTGCTGTTCCTGGCGCAGCGGCACGTGCTCGGCGCGGCCGGGCTCATCATCATGACGGTGTTCGTGCTCACCGCGGTCTTTGCCGACTTCATCGCGCGCTATGACCCGCTGACGGTCGATTCCGCGCGCGCGCTGGCGCGCCCGAGCTGGGCGCACTGGATGGGGACCGATTCCTTCGGCCGCGACGTGTTCAGCCGCATCATCCACGGCGCGCGCATCTCGCTCGCCGTCGGCATCGGCTCGACCGCGCTCGGCGGCACGATCGGCGTCATCGTCGGGCTCACCTCCGGCTATCTGTCCGGCTGGGTCGATCTCGTCTTCCAGCGCGTTTCCGACGTGCTTCAGGCGCTGCCGCTGCTGGTCCTCGCCCTGATCATGACGGCGGCGCTCGGCCCGTCCCTGCCGAACGTCATTATCGCCATCGCGATCCCGCTGATCCCGACCGTGTCGCGCGTCACCCGCGCCAACACGCTGGCGCTGCGCGAGCAGCCCTTCGTCGAGGCCGCCAAGTCGATCGGAATGAGCGAGGTGCGGATCGCGCTGCGTCACGTGCTGCCGAACACGCTGGCGCCGCTGATCGTGCTCGCGACCGCCCAGCTCGGTTCGACCATCCTGACCGAGGCTTCCCTCTCCTTCCTCGGCCTCGGCATTCCTGAGCCCTATCCGTCCTGGGGCCGCATGCTGTCGGAGTCCGCCGCCGAATATGTCCGCACGGCGCCCTGGCTCGTGATCTTTCCGGGCATCGCCATCAGCCTCGCCGTGTTCGGCGCCAATCTGTTCGGCGACGCCCTGCGCGACATTCTCGATCCCCGGCAGCGCGGCTGATGACGAATCAATCCGATCTCGTGCTCGAGGTGAAGAACCTGAAGACGGTGTTCTTCACCAATTCCGGCCTGTTCAGGGCCGTGGACGACCTCTCCTTCAGCGTGAGGCGCGGCGAGACCCTGGCGATCGTCGGCGAATCCGGCTGCGGCAAGAGCGTCACCGCGCTGTCGCTGATGCGGCTCGTGCCCGACCCGCCCGGCCGCATCGTCGGCGGCTCCGTCTCGCTCGAAGGCACCGATCTGCTGGCGCTGGACGAGGCCGAGATGCGCGCCGTCAGAGGCAACCGCGTCTCCATGATCTTCCAGGAGCCGATGACGTCGCTCAATCCGGTGATGCGGATCGGCGACCAGATCGTCGAAGCCGTGCGGCTGCACCGGAGCATCCCGGCCAGGGAGGCCCAGGACATCGCCGTCGAGATGCTCCGCCTGGTGCGCATTCCCGAACCGGCGCGACGCGCGAGGGAATACCCGCATCAGCTGTCAGGCGGCATGCGCCAGCGCGCGATGATCGCGATGGCGCTGGCCTGCCGGCCGGCGCTGCTGATTGCGGACGAGCCGACCACGGCGCTCGACGTCACCATTCAGGCGCAAATCCTGGCGCTAATCCTCGACCTTCAGAGAGAGTTGGGCACCGGGCTCGTCCTGATCACGCACGATCTCGGCGTCGTCGCCCAGACCGCGCAGCGCGTGATCGTGATGTATGCGGGACGGAAGGTCGAGGAGGCCAACGTCGAGGCGCTGTTCGCCTCGCCAAAGCATCCTTATACGCGCGGGCTGATGGCCTCGATCCCGGCCGTCCCCGCCCCCGGCATCGTCGCGCCGGCGCGGCTCAACGAGATCCCCGGCACGGTGCCGTCGCTGGTGCGGTTGCCGAAGGGGTGCGCCTTCGCGCCGCGCTGCAAGCTCGCCATCAAACGTTGCGAGGCCGAATATCCGCCGCTGGCGGATTGGGGCGGCGGCCATCTCGCCGCCTGCTGGCGCGCGGAAGAAGTCTCGGAGGTGGCATGACCGAGGCGCTGCTCGAGGTCACCGACCTCAAGAAATATTATCCGGTGCGCGCCGGCGTGCTGCGGCGACAGGTCGGCACCGTGCATTCGGTCGACGGCGTCTCGTTTTCCCTTCAGGCCGGCGAGACGCTCGGGCTCGTCGGCGAGTCCGGCTGCGGCAAGTCGACGGTGGCGCGCAGCGTGCTGCGCCTGGTCGAGCCGACCTCTGGCCAGATCCGCCTCGACGGCGAGGACATCACGTACCTCTCCAAGTCGGCGCTGCGCCCGCACCGGCGCTCGATGCAGATCGTGTTCCAGGATCCGTTCGCCTCGCTCAATCCGCGCATGACCGCCGGCGACATCGTCGGCGAGCCGCTCATCGTGCATGGTCTCGCGACCGGCAAGGCGCTGGAGGCGCGGGTTGCAGAGCTGTTCGAGCAGGTGGGCTTGCGCCCCGACCAGATGCGCAACTTCCCGCATCAATTCTCCGGCGGCCAGCGCCAGCGCATCTGCATCGCGCGGGCACTGGCGCTGGGGCCCCGCCTGATCGTCTGCGACGAGCCGGTCTCCGCGCTCGACGTCTCGATCCAGGCGCAGGTGATCAACCTTCTGATCGACCTGCAGCGGCAGCACGGCTTCTCCTATCTCTTCATCGCCCACGACCTCGCCGTGGTGGCGCATATCAGCCACCGCGTCGCCGTCATGTATCTCGGCCGCATCGTCGAGATCGCAGGCAAGGACGAGCTGTTCCGCAATCCCAGGCATCCCTACACGCAGGCGCTGCTCGCCTCGGTGCCGATCGCCAACCCGCTGGCGAAGAAGCTCGCGCCGCTGGTCGACGGCGACGTGCCGAGCCCGGTCAATCCACCGTCGGGCTGCGCATTTCACACCCGCTGCCGGTTTGCGATGGAGCGGTGCAAGATCGAGCGGCCGGCCTTGCTGGACGCGGGCGACGGCCACCAGGTGGCGTGTCTGCTCAATGAGGGAACGGGACGGAGCAACGCGACTGTGTAGGGTGAGCACGGCGCTGCGCGCTTTTGCCCAGTCTACGATTGTGGTTCATGCCGCAATGAGCTGATCACCGGCCAGGCCGCCAGCGCGGCGGCCAGATGCTTGAGCGTGTGGCCGGAGACGACATGGCCCGTCGCGTCGAACACGATCGCATCGCCAAGCTCGAACAGCTTGGCCAATGCATAGAAGAAGATCACGCCGCCGAGCGGCACGCCAAGCGCGCCGGGCCGGGGCCGCGTCAACGCCAGTGCCACGGCGAGCGCGATGCCGCCGTACTGCACGACGACCCATGGCATGAGGTTCTCGTGCGCGACCCAGGCCGCCAGCAGGCCCGCGATCATCATCAGCACCAGCACCGCCTCGCCCGCGCGCACGCTGATGCGCTCGCTGGCTGCGATTCCCAGAAATCCCGCAAACGCCACGGCCATGCCGAGGCGGTCGGCGACCAGCCGTTGCGGCACGTCGGGGTCGAGATGATAAAAGCCTGAGCCCAGGCAGGTGAGGATCAGTCCCACAAAAAGCCAGCTTGCACCGACCGGCACATCGAGACGGCCGCGCAGCCGCTCAGTGCCCCAGACACCCATGGCGAGAAAGGCGAGATTGCTCAGCACGTCGGCGGCGTTGGGCACGCCGAGCCAGGTTCGGCCGTCGACGAAATGCGGGATGTGCCAGGCGGCGGCAGGCAGCGCGGGCGCGAACAGCGCCGCCAGCGCCAGCACGAGCAGCACCGCGGCCAGATATTTTTCGCGGGATTGTGTCGCGCCGAACGCGAGGCGGCGGGACACTGAGGGGAGGATGGCAGCCGCCTGGATGGGATCGTTTGCGCGCGACATGCGGTACTCCTGAATTGAACGTTGTTCATTATTAGTAGCAATAGAATGAACAATGTTCAACGCAGATCGTCCACGGCCGCGAAATTTTATCTATTCTGTTGGCATCATGATGTTTTTCACAAATATGGTCGGGTCTAATGTCTCGTGCGGGCGGCCCTAGCAGGGCCGCGCCGTGAATGACCTGGGACCCGGCTCGCGCTTCGCGCGTCCGGGACACGAGGTTAGGCGCCGATCTCCGCCACGATCCTGCCCGTGGTCACCTGATCGCCCTCGGCGACGTCGATCGCGGCGACCACGCCGTCGATGCCGGCCTTGTGGACGTGCTCCATCTTCATCGCCTCCAGCGTCATCACCGGCTGGCCGGCTGCGACGCGGTCGCCCGGCTTGACCAGGACGGCGACGACGCGGCCGTTCAGGGCCGCGCGGACCTTGCCGTCGCCGCCATTGCTGGCGGCCGCCTTCGGCGCAGCGAGGGTCAGGTCACTCACTGTGAGCGGGATACCGCGATGCTGGAAGTGGAGCCGCTCGCCGTCGCGCAGGAATTTGGCGCTGTCCATCACGCCGTCATGGCGGAAGCGGATCACGTCGGAATCAAGCTGCTCGATCTCGAACCGGTCCTGCCGGCCATCGGTCGCCACGATATAACTGCCGTCACGCTCGCGCGTGATGTCAAGCTCGTGCGCGTGGCCTGCGATCTCGATCTTCGCAGGAAGCGGGAACGTGGCCGACAGGCTCCGGCCACTTTGCCAGGACGGCGCGCGCGGATTGGTGACGTAGAGCAGCAGTCCCGCGAGCGCCGTATCGAATGCCGCCTCTCGCCGCGGCGCCAGCAATTCGTCGCGGTGCGCTCCGATGAAGGCCGTGGTGGCCTCGCCCTTGGCAAAGCCGGGATGGCGCAGGCAGGACAGCAGGAACGCCTGGTTGGTCGTCACGCCGAACGCGGTGAGCTGCTCCAGGCCGACGATCAGCCGTCCCCTCGCCTCCTCGCGCGTGGTGCCATGGCTGATCACCTTGGCGATCATGGAATCGTAGAACGGGGGAATCTCCGAGCCCGATTGCAGTGCATGCTCGACACGGATGCTGTCAGGCACCTGCCAGCGCGCCATGCGGCCCGACTGCGGCATGAAGTCATGCGCGGCATCTTCCGAGCACAACCGCACCTCGATGGCATGGCCGGAGAACTTGATGTCCTGCTGCTTCACCGGCAATTGCTCGCCGCGCGCGACGCGCAGCTGCAGCTCGACGAGGTCGAGCCCCGTGATCGCCTCGGTGACGGGATGCTCGACCTGAAGACGCGTGTTCATCTCCATGAAGTAGAATTCGCCGCTGGCATCGAGCAGGAACTCCAGCGTGCCCGCACCCTCATAGCGCAGCGCCTTCACCGCAGCGACCGCAACCTCACCCATCCTGGCGCGCAGCTCCGGCGTGACCGCGGGCGATGGCGCCTCCTCGATCAGCTTCTGGTGCCGCCGCTGCACCGAGCAGTCGCGCTCGCCGAGATGGATGGCGTTGCCGTGGCTGTCGCCGAACACCTGGATCTCGATGTGCCGTGGATTCTGGATCGCACGTTCGAGGATGATTGTGGGATCGCCGAACGCGGACTTGGCTTCCGACCGCGCGCTGCGCAGCGCATCCGGGAACAAGGCTGCTTCAGTGACGAGCCGCATGCCGCGGCCGCCGCCGCCGGCGACGGCCTTGATCATGACGGGGAAGCCGATCTTCCTGGCCTCCGCGAGCATGATTTCGTCGCCCTGCTCCGCGCCCTGATAGCCGGGCACGACGGGAACGCCGGCCTTCTTCATGAGATCCTTGGCGCCGGCCTTGTTGCCCATCGCCTCGATCGCCTGCGGCGACGGGCCGATGAAGACCAGGCCGGCATCCTTGCAGGCTTGCGCAAACTCCTCGTTCTCGGCGAGGAAGCCGTAGCCGGGATGGACGGCATCGGCGCCGCTCGCCTTGGCCGCGACGATGATCGCGGGGATGTTGAGATAGGACTGCGCCGGCAAGGCTTCGCCGACGCGCACGGCCTGGTCGGCTTGCCGCACATGGAGCGCATCGCGATCCGCATCCGAATAGATCGCAACGACGCCGAGGCCGAGCCGCCGCGCGCTGCGCATCACGCGCAGTGCGATCTCGCCGCGATTGGCCACAAGGACCTTGAAGAACGGCCGGTGCTGCACTGATCCGTTCCTCATGGGCGGGCCACCGAAAACTGCATGCGCTGAGGTGTGCGCGCATCGCCCTCGCGGCAGATCGCGAGCACTTCTGACAACACGGCGCGGGTGTCGCGCGGATCGATCACGCCGTCGTCGAGCACGCGCGCGCTGGTCGAGAACACATCCATCTGGCCGTCGAACACGCCGATGATCTGCGCCTTCATCGCGTCCAGCTTGTCCTTCTCGATCGGCTTGCCGCGTCGGGCAGCAGCGGCCTCGGTGACGATGGCCATGGTCTCGGCGGCCTGCTCGCCGCCCATCACGGCGGTCTTGGCGTTGGGCCAGGAGAAGCAGAAGCGCGGATGGAAGCCGCGGCCGCACATGCCGTAATTGCCGGCGCCGAAGGAAGCGCCGCAATAGATGGTGATTTGCGGCACCGTGGCCGAAGTGACCGCCTGGATCATCTTCGAGCCGTGCTTGATCATGCCGGCTTCCTCGTACGCCTTGCCGACCATGTAGCCGGTGGTGTTGTTGAGATAGAGCAGCGGCGTACGCGTCTGGCAGCAGGCCTGGATGAAATGCGTCGCCTTGTTGGCGCCGGCAGGGTCGAGCGGACCGTTGTTGGTGATGATGCCGATCGCCTGTCCCTCGATCCGGGCATGACCGCAGACGGTGGCCGGGCCGTAATTCGGCGCCATCTCGGTGAAATCGGAATCATCGACGATGCGCGCGATCACTTGGCGCATGTCGACCGGACGTTTGTGGTCCATCGGCATGATGCCGAGCAGTTCGTCCTGGTCGTAGCGCGGCGGCTTGAACTCCGGAGCCGGCCGGCCCGGCCGCTCCCATTGCAGCGCTGCCATGATCTCGCGCGCGATACGCAGCGCGTCGCGGTCGTCCTCGGCGAGATAGTCACCGAGGCCTGAGACCTGCGTGTGCATCTCGGCGCCACCGAGCTCTTCCTCGGTCGCGATCTCGCCGGTCGCGGCCTTCAGCAGCGGCGGCCCCGCGAGAAAGGCGCGGGTGCGGCCGCGCACCATCACGATGTAATCGGACAAGCCGGTCTGATAGGCGCCGCCGGCGGTCGACGAGCCGTGCGTGACGGTGACGACAGGCAGGCCTGCCGCCGAGAGCCGCGCCAGATTGCGAAAGATGTTGCCGCCGCGGACAAAATCCTCGACGCGATAGCGCAGCAGGTTTGCGCCGGCGCTTTCGACCAGCTGCACGTAAGGCAGCTTGTTCTCCAGCGCGAGCTCCTGCACCCGCAGCGTCTTGTCGAGGCCGAAAGGCTGCAGCGCGCCGGCGTCGATGCCGGAATCGCTGGCGCTGACCATGCAGCGGACGCCCGAGACGAAGCCGATGCCGGCAATGACGCCGCCGCCGGGCACGCTCTTGCTCGCGTCCGGCACGTCGAACATGTAGCCCGCGAGCGTGGACAGCTCGATGAAGAGCGCGCCGGGATCGAGCACCAGCGCGACGCGCTCGCGCGGCAGCAACTGGCCGCGCTTGTGGAAACGGTCCTTCGCCGCGGCAGATGCGGCACGCGTGCGCTCTTCCAGCGCGCGCATGCGGTCGATGAGACCAAGCATGCCGTCGCGGTTGGCCTGGTAGGCGGCGCTGCCGGGGGAGATGGTGTTTTCGAGAATGGACATGACTTGATCCTGCTCGTCATTGCGAGGAGCGAAGCGACGAAGCAATCCAGACTGCCTCAGCGGAGAGATTCTGGATTGCTTCGCTTCGCTCGCAATGACGGGTGAGGCGATACTTTACCGATTCGTCCCAAAGATCTTCCGCGCTTCGGCCGGGCTCGCGATGTCGCGGCCCGCCCGCCGTGCGCAGGCGGCGATGGCCTCGATCAACTGGCCGTTCGACGTCACCTTCTTGCCGTCGGCGAGATAGAACGTATCCTCGAGCCCCGTGCGCAAGTGTCCCCCGAGCTCGGCGCAGCGCTGGTGCAGCGGCCAGATCTCCTCGCGGCCGATGGCGGTAACCTGGAAATGCGCCTCGGGACGCTTCAGCTTGATCAGGATCGGCAGCAGCTCGGGATCGGCGGGCATGCCGGAGGCAACGCCCATCACGAAGTTATATTCGAGCGGTCCCCTGTACATGCCGACCTGATGGTACATGCCGACGCAGCGGACGATGCCGACGTCGAAGCATTCGAACTCGGGGATGGTGCCGACCGCGTTCATGACGTCGAGATAGTCCTTCACCTTCTCGACCGCGTTGTCGAACATCATCGGCGGCCAGGCCCAGGTGTTGTCCGCCTTCACCTTCAAGTAATTGAGCGAGCCGGCGTTGCAGGCAGCGATCTCGGGCTTGGTCTCGCGAATGCAGTCGAGCGCGCCGGAGTAGTTCGGCCCCGATACGCCCGAGGTGTGGTTGATGATCACGCCGGGGCAGGCTTCGCGGATCGCCTGCTGGATCTCCCTGCTGACGCTCACCTCCCAGGACGGCAGGTGTCCCTTGCCCGGCGCCTGCTGGCGCAGATGGATGTGCATGACCGACGCGCCGGCCTCGAACGCGGCCTTGGCTTCGCGCGCCATCTGCTCGGGCGTCACGGGTACGTTGTGCTGCTTGGGGTCGGTGAGCACGCCGTTCAGCGCGCAGGTGATGACGGCCTTGTCGCTCATGCCAACAATATCTCGCACGTTGAGAATTCAACGTTTGCGATCATGTGATGGGCGGCATGCGGCTTCTTGCGCGGAGAAGCTGGAAAAAACGGGGAATCGTAGGGTGGGTTAGCCGAAGGCGTAACCCGCCACTGTCTCTCTACGCGGAAGCAGATGAGGTGGGTTACGCTGCGCTAACCCACCCTACGTCAGCGCTAGCTCGCCTCCGCCAGCCGCACCGTCTCGGTGCTGCGGTAGATCGCAAGGTCGCGCGAGCCGACGAAGATCGCGCGCGGCTTCAACCCGTAGAAGCGGCGGATCGAGTGGCTGAAATGCGTAGAATCGGGATAGCCGATGTCCTGCGCGAGATGGGCGAGGTTGAGATCCTGGTTGGCGAAGTGCAGCAGATGCCGCGCGCGCTTCCAGGCGCGGAAGGAGCGGAAGGAGATGCCGGTCTCTTCCTTGAACAGATGCAGGAAACGCGAGGCGGACAGTCCGGCTTCGGCGGCGCAAGTATCGGCTGTCACCGGCTCTCCGGAGAAGCGCTCGATGCGGGCTACGGCCCGGGTGATGCGCGGATCGAGCACGCGGCGCGGCAGCGCCTCGCCAAAGCACATCTCGTCGAACTCGGCGGTGGTGATGTCGCCATAGCGGCGCTGGCGCAGCAACGCGTAGGCGGCGAGAATCTTGCGGGCATAGGCGGCTTTGTCCGGCCCGCGCAGCCGTGTGGCGAGGGCCTCGATCACGCCGTCCGGCATGCTTTCGGGCTCCAGCGTCACGCTGATGACGGTGCGATAATCGCTGGCGATGGTGTGGCGCTGGTTCGGCAGGGTCACGAGCAATTCATCCGAGGTGTGGACGTCGTCGATCGTCAGATGCAGGCTGCCCTTCACCGCGACATAGACATGGCAGCAGCCGGGGGTCCGCTTGCGCGGGCGCCCGAGCAGGCCGGCATAGAAGACCCGCTCCGGCGTGATCAGCATCAGATGGTCGGATTCGCGACCTTTATCTTCCATTGGGTTCCTCCTCGCGCGGCTCTCTGGCCGCTGCGGACGGAGGTCACCTTAGCGGAAATTTGGCCGCTGTCACGATGGGATAGCGCTGTCATGAAAACAGCATCGTCGTTCCGGGACGATCCGCAGGACCTAGCCCGGAACCTCGAGATTCCGGGCTCGATGCTTCGCATCGCCCCGGAATGACCGTCTGCTCTACGGCCTCGCCCTCGGCGCAACATTTTGCTCGACGCCAGCCTTCTGCTCCGCGGCAACAGCACGCTTGAAGCCGTCGCGCTGCTGCAGGCGTGCCCAATAGGCTGCGACATTTGGCCCAAAATCCTTGGCGAGCCCGATGTTGCTCGCCAGTCGAAGCGCGTAGCCGATGACAATGTCAGCGGCGGTGAAGCGGCCCGCGCACAATGTTTCGGCATTCGCGGTGGCTGCCTCGACAGCGCGCAGTCGGCCCAAGAACCATTTGGCATAGTCGCCGGCCACCTGCGGGTTGCGACGCTCCTCCGGCTCGAGCTGGGTGTATCGGAGCACCAGCGTCTGCGGAAAGGTTAACGTGGCATCGCTGAAATACATCCAGTTCAGGAAGGCGCCATAGGCGGGATCCTCCGGTCCGACCATCAGCGGCGTCGGGCCGTGTTTGATGCCGAGATAATGGCAGATGCCGGAGGACTCGGTCATCTTGGTCTCGCCGTCGACCATGAAGGGAATGGTGCCGAGCGGATTGAGCGCAAGATATTCCTTGGCGAAGACTCGCGGCGGGAACGGCAACATCTTCAGCTCATAGGCCAGCCCCATCTCCTCCAGCATCCAGAGCGGGCGAAAAGAGCGCGCGGCGTCGCAGTGATAGAGCGTGATCATCAGGCGTTTCCCTTGCTCCCAGGCAACGTGCCCATCATCTTGCACAGGACCATCAGCATGACCTCGTCGGCACCGCCGCCGATCGAGGTCAGGCGGCTGTCGCGATAGGCGCGGCTGACCGGCGTCTCGTTGGTAAAGCCCATTCCGCCCCAATATTGCAAGCAGGCGTCGGTGAGCTCGCGGCCGAGGCGGCCGGCCTTCAGCTTGGCCATGGTCGCGAGCCGCGTCACGTCTTCGCCAGCGACCAGCTGCTCGGCGGCACGATAGATCAGCGCGCGCAGCAGCTCGACCTCGGTCTGCATCTCCGCGAGCTTGAAGTGCACGACCTGGTTGTCGAGGATGCTCTGGCCAAAAGCCTTGCGGTTGCGCGTGTATTCGATGGTCTGGTCGATGATGTATTCGTGCGACTTGAGGCAGGCCGCCGCGCCCCACAGCCGCTCCTCCTGGAACTGGATCATCTGGTAGGTAAAACCCTTGCCCTCCTCGCCGATCCGGTTGCGCTTGGGCACGCGGACATTGTCGAAGAAGATCTGCGCCGTGTCGGAGGAGCGCATCCCCATCTTGTCGAGCTTGCGCGCGACCGTGACGCCCTTGCTCTTCATGGGCACGCAGATCAGCGACTTGTTGCGGTGGACGGGGCCGTCGCCGGTATTGGCGAGCAGGCAGATCCAGTCGGCCTGCGTGCCGTTGGTGATCCACATTTTGCCGCCATTGATGACGTAATCGTCGCCGTCGGAGCGCGCCTGCGTCTTGATCGAGGCGACGTCTGACCCTGCGCCGGGCTCGGAGACGCCGATGCAGGCGACGTAATCTCCGGAAATCGAAGGCGCCAGAAACTCGCGCCGCACCTCATCCGAGCCGAACCGCGCCAGCGCCGGCGTCGCCATGTCGGTCTGCACTCCGATCGCCATCGGCACGCCGCCGCAGGTGATGGCGCCGAGCTCCTCCGCCATCATCAGCGCATAGGAATAATCGAGACCGGAGCCGCCGAACTCGACCGGCTTGTTCAGCCCGAGGAAGCCGAGGCTGCCCATCTTCTTGAACAGCTCGTGGGCCGGGAAGATGTCGGCCTTCTCCCATTCATCGACATGGGGATTGATCTCGTTCGCGATGAATTTTTGTAAGGAACGGCGGATGTCGTCGTGGTCGGCGGTGAATAGCATCTTGTCTCAGCCTCGTCATTCCGGGACGCGCCATTTGGCGCGGGCCCGGAATCCATAACCCCAACCTGTGGCTATGGATTCCGAGCTCGCTCCGCTTCGCTCGCGCCCCGGAATGACGCGAGGAGAGACCACTCATAGACCCATCTGCCGCGACGCCAGATCCTTCATGATCTCCTCGGTGCCGCCGCCGATGGCGTTAACCTTGACCTCGCGATAGATGCGCTCGGCCTTGATGCCGCGCATGAAGCCGGCGCCGCCAAAAATCTGTACGGCTTCCGAGGCACAGAACGCCATGGTCTGCGTCGCCTGGTTCTTCATCATGCAGATTTCCGCGACCGGGCTCTCGCCCTGCTCGAGCCGCCAGGCCAGCATCTCCAGCATTGCCTGCGAGGCTGCCACCTTCTGCGCCATGTCGACGATCTTGTGCCTGATGACCTGGTGCTGGGCGAGCGGCTTGCCGAAGGTCTTGCGCTCCTTGGCGTAGGCAATGGCCTCATCGAGGCAGACGCGGGCGAAGGCGGTGCAGCCTGCCGCCATGCCCATGCGCTCGCTGTTGAAGTTCTGCATGATGATCTTGAAGCCCTGGCCCTCCTCGCCGATCAGGTTACCGGCCGGCACGCGACATTCGTCGAAATGCAGCGTCGCAGTGTCGGAGGCCCACCATCCCATCTTCTTGAGCTTGGTGCGCGACAGGCTTGGCGTATCTCCTTCGATCAGGAGCAGGCTGACGCCGCCCGCGCCCTCGCCGCCGGTGCGCACCGCAACGGTCAGATAATCGGCACGCATCCCCGAGGTGATGAATGTCTTTTCTCCGCTCACCACATAGTGATCGCCGTCGCGCCGTGCCCTGGTGCGGAGGCCCGCGACATCGGAGCCACCGCCCGGCTCGGTGATCGCGAGCGCGGAGATCTTCTCGCCCGACAGCACCTGCGGCAGCACGCGCGCCTTCACCTCGGGCCGCGCCGCGCGCGCGATCGGCGGCGAGCCGATGGTGTGGCTCATCAGGCTGGCACTGACGCCGCCCGCACCGGCGCGCGCCAGCTCCTGGCTGGCCACGATCTTCATGAACTGATCGGCGGCGATCCCGCCATATTCCTCGGGAAATCCGAGTCCCAACAGGCCGATCTCCGCCGCCTTGCGATAGAGCTCACGGGGAAATTCGCCGGCCTCGTCCCATTCATGAGCGAACGGGGTGATCTCCTTCTCGACGAAGCGGCGCATCACGTCGCGGAAGGCGTCGTGCTCGGCGGTATAGAACGGGCTTTTCATTGGTCTCGCCCTGTTGGCGGATTCGCTGGTCCACCATGGCTGGAACATTTGCCATTCACTTGCGCAGAGTGGCTGTCCGAAAGGTGCCGCTCCGCCGCGGCCTACGGCCTAGCAACTCAACGCAAGACGATTTTCGTCGCGCACAGGCCAACTCTGGCGCAAAAAAACGTTGCTGCACAGACTCCGGCTGGCCCCAGGGCCACGCCGGCATAGTGCGCAGGGGAGGTATTTTTGGCCGTTCGTTACTACGACTGGATCGTTCATCATGGCCGCCGCACTCCGAACAAGGTCGCGGTGATCGACCTCGCGAGCGAGCGCCGCTTTACCTATTCGCAGTTGGACGCCCGCGTCTCCCGCCTCGCTTCGTTGCTGCGTCATACGCTGAACGTCTCGCGCGGCGACCGTGTCGCAGTGCTGGCGCTGAATACGACCGATACGCTGGAGGTACAGTTTGCCTGCGGTCGCCTCGGCGCCATCTTCGTGCCGCTGAACACCCGCCTCACCGTTCCCGAGCTTCAATTCATCACGGCCGATTGTGCGCCGAAGGTGATGATCCACGACCTCGATCTCGCCGAGACGGCGCTTGCCGTCGCCAAGCTCTGCGGCGTCGCGACCAGCCTGCTGCTCGGCCCGGGCGGGTCCTACGAGGCCGGCATCGCCGCCGCAAAGCCGCTCGACCGCGCCGAGGAAGTCACGCTCGATGACGTCTCGACCATCATGTACACATCGGGCACGACGGGCCATCCGAAGGGCGCGACCATCACCCATGGCATGACCTTCTGGAATTGCGTCAATCTCGGCGGCCCCGCCTGCATCGGGCCATCCTCGGTGCTTCTCACCGTGCTGCCGTTATTCCACACCGGCGGTCTCAACTGCTACACCAATCCGGTGCTGCATGCCGGCGGCACCGTGATGATCATGCGCGCCTTCGATCCCGGCACCGCACTCGGCCTGATCAACGATCCCGCGCAGGGTATCAACGTGTTCTTCGGCGTGCCGGCGATCTACCAGTTCATGGCGCAGCATCCCGCGTTTGCGACGACCGACCTCAGCCGGCTGATCGTCGGTGGTGTCGGCGGTGCGCCGATGCCGGTACCGCTGCTGAAAGTGTGGGAGGCGCGCGGCGTCGCCCTGCAACAGGGTTACGGCATGACCGAGACCTCGCCGGCCGTCCTGGTGCTCGATCGCGAGGATGCGGCGCGCAAGGCCGGCTCCGCCGGCAAGCCGGTGCTGCATACGGAGGTGCGCATCGTGCGCCCCGACGGCAGCGATGCCGATGTCGGCGAGCTTGGCGAGCTCTGGGTTAGGGGTCCCAACATCACGCCGGGCTATTGGAACAGGCCGGAGGCGAACAAGACCTCCTTCACCGACGGCTGGCTGCACACCGGCGATGCGACGCGCATCGACGAGGAAGGCTTCTACTACATCGTCGACCGCTGGAAGGACATGTACATCTCCGGCGGCGAGAACGTCTATCCGGCCGAGGTCGAGAACGTCCTGCATCAGCTCAGTGCCATCGCCGAAGCCGCCGTGATCGGCATTCCCGATCCGCAATGGGGCGAGGTCGGCCTTGCCATCGTCGCGGTCAAGCCCGGCCAGAAGCTCACCGAGGCCGACGTCTTCGCACATTGCGCGGCCAATCTCGCGCGCTTCAAGTGCCCGCGCCAGATCCGCTTCGTCGACGCGCTGCCGCGCAACGCCACCGGCAAGATCCACAAGCCGACCTTGCGCAAGGAATTCTCGGTGGCTTCGGAGGTCGACAAGAAGGTCGCCAACGCCTGACCACAGCGTCCTTTTGTTTTTCGGCGTGCCGGCCCGTCGATCGCGGATTATTGCGTCAAGAACAGCGCAAAAGGCTCTTCCACCGTGCGGCGCAGATGCTTTCGATACAGGGCGTGATTGGCATCGCCAGACGCAACCCGCCCCAGGGATGGCTGCGGGACGTTTCTGAGCGGCACGTAGGCGATCGGTGCCGCGATCGGCGTGAGCTGCGAACCAGGCCCTGCACGGAGCGTCGAGATGATGCCGTACATCTCGCCGGACACCGTCGGCCGCGACACCGTGATCACGCGGTGCTGGCCGTGCTTGATGATGACGAGGTAGATGAAGCCGGACTGATGGGGGACGGCGACCTCGCCGGTATGCTCGTAGGCGGCATCGGTTCGATCGCCCTCGCGGAAGACCAGCGAAGAGACTTTCGGCTCCCACACGATCTCGGTGCGGTAGGCAAAAATCGCGTCCTTGTCGCCAAAGGACGGCCGCAACGTGATGTAGACGTCTTCGAGCCAGGTCACGGCGCGATGCGCATAGGAGCCGAGGCTGTCGGGAGCGACATCGTTGGCGGCCTGAGGCGCCGGCACGACGGGACCTTTGCGTAAGGAAACCCCCAGTGCCTGCTCCAGCCGGACCGTGGTCGCCAGCGTGAATGGGCGTCGTCCGCCGAGCACCTTCTCCAGCGTCGAGAGGCTGAGCTTGGCCTGCTCGGCCAGCGCCTGCCGGGACATCCGGCGCCGCGCGAGCTCCTCGCGGATGGTCTCCGCGATCTCGCGGCTCTGTTCGTCCGAAAGCTGCTTGTCGGAAACCTTGTCCTGCATCTGCATCGTTAGCCCTGCTCCAGCACGGCCACTCTAGCAGGCCGGACAAACCAGCACAAAACCGCACATGGCCGCCCCGGCCACGGCGCACCCGGCCGGCCGTGGCGGAACATTGCCGATCATTCTGCTCGCGAAAGCGGCCGCTCCCGGCGAATGCTCGGAGCCAGCAAACGCTTTTTCGGGAGCAGGCCAAATGGACACCTACGACACAGCCGCCAACGACGAGCACCCCCTGTTGAAAGGACTGATCAAGTTCGGATTGTTGCTCCTCGCGCAGGGCATCGCGGTGATGCTGATGGCCTTCGTGGCCCTGCTCGTCAGCTTCGGGACGGGTTGGTCGGCAACGACCGAGCAGGCCAGCCTGCTCCAGCCCGGCGATGCCAGGTCCGGAAGCCTGCTTCTGAAGGACGGCGACGCCATCACGGAAGCGATACGCCTCGGCATCGACGTCGACATCACGGTTTCCGGCCCGACCTTGCGTGCCCGGATCACTCAGGTGTTCCGCAACCCGACCCAGGATTGGGTCGAGGCGACCTATGTCTATCCGCTCGCGACCGGCGGGGCCGTCGATACGCTGAAGATGGTGGTCGGCGATCGCATCATCGTGGGAGACGTCAAGGAGCGGCAGCAGGCGCGCGTCATCTACGAAGAGGCGCGCCGCGCCGGCCAGAGGGCCGCGCTCACCGAGCAGGAACGGCCGAACATCTTCACCAATTCGGTTGCCAATATCGGCCCCGGCGAAACCGTGCTGGTGCAGATCGAATATCAGGAGCCGGTGCATCAATCCGGCAACGAATATTCGCTCCGCCTGCCGCTAGTGGTCGGACCGCGCTACAATCCGGCGCCGATCGTCCAGAGCGTCGACTTCCGCAAGGACGGATCGGGCTGGGGCGCGACGACGTCGGACCCTGTAACGGATCGTGACCGCATCTCGCCGCCCGTGCTGGATCCCGCCAAGGCTGCGCCGGTCAATCCGACCAGCATCACGGTGCGCCTAAACGCCGGCTTCGCGCTTGGCGAGGTCAAGAGCCACCACCATAACGTCAAGATCGACAGCCCGGACAGCACCACACGGACCGTCACGCTCGCCGACGGCGTCGTCCCCGCCGACCGCGACTTCGAGCTGACCTGGAAGCCCGCCGCCGAGAAAGCGCCATCGGTCGGCCTGTTCCGCGAACGCGTCGGCGACGCCGATTATCTGCTCGCCTTCGTCACCCCGCCCGGCACCGAGCAGGCGACAAAAAAGCCGCTGCCACGCGAGGTCGTGTTCGTGATCGACAATTCGGGGTCGATGGGCGGCACGTCGATCGTCCAGGCCAAGGCGAGCCTCACTTACGCGCTCTCCCGGCTCCAGCCAACCGACCGCTTCAACGTCATTCGCTTCGACGACACCATGGACGTGCTGTTTCCCGCTTCCGTGCCGGCAGATGCCGCGCATGTCGGCGAGGCCACCTCGTTCGTGAGCGCTTTGCAGGCGCGCGGCGGCACCGAGATGGTGCCGGCGATGCGCGCAGCGCTATCCGACAAGCTCGGCGACACCGGCATGGTTCGCCAGGTCGTTTTCCTGACCGACGGCACAATCGGCAACGAGCAGCAATTGTTCGAAGCGATCACGGCGATGCGCGGTCGCTCGCGTGTCTTCATGGTCGGCATCGGGTCGGCACCCAACACCTATCTGATGACCCGCGCCGCCGAGCTCGGCCGCGGCGCTTTCACCCATATCGGCTCGGTCGAGCAGGTGGAGGAGCGCATGCGCGGCCTGTTCGCCAAGCTCGAAAACCCGGCCGTGACCGGCCTCACCGCGAAATTCTCCGGGGCCAACGCCGACGTCACACCGGCGATCATCCCGGACGTCTATCGCGACGAGCCGCTGGTGCTGGCGGCAAAGCTCGACAAGCTCGCAGGCGCGCTCGAGATCAGGGGACGGGTCGGCGACCGTCCATGGTCGGTGACGCTGCCGCTGCAACAAGCTGCCGAAGGCAAGGGCCTGTCGAAACTCTGGGCCAGGCGCAAGATCGGCGACGCCGAAGTGGCGCGCGCCATGCGGGAGCTCGCCCCCGAGGAGGCGGACAAGGCGATCCTGGCGCTGGCGCTCGACCATCAGATCGTCACGCGCCTGACTAGCCTGGTCGCCGTCGACAAGACGCCGAGCCGCCCCGAAGGCGCGCCGCTCAAGCTCAGCGAATTGCCGATCAACCTGCCGGCCGGCTGGGATTTCGAGAAGGTGTTTGGCGAACGGCCGCAGATCCCGGCGCAGTTGCGCGAGCGCCATGCCGATGCAGCCGCCTCACCGGCCGCGCGGCGCCCGACGCCCGCAGCGCCCGATGCGATCCGCCTGCCCAAGACGGCGACCTCGGCCGGGCTGAAAATGATCGCAGGCCTGATCCTGATCGTGCTCGCCCTTGTCCTGTTCGTGTTCAACCGGCGTCGGCCCTTGCTCACCAACGCCGCTTGAGAGAGGAGCCCCCCGACTCCTCTGTTAGCGCGCGCGGCTGCCTGTCCCGTCACCAACGGCCGCGCGCGCCTTTTTCTCAAGGTCATTGCCAGCGCAGCGAAGCAATCCAGGCTGCCTCCGCGGAAAGTCTCTGGATTGCTTCGCTTCGCTCGCAATGACGAGTGTAGAAACAATGCCCCGACTCATCTCTCCTCTGGTTCTGGCCCTGATCGGCCTCATCCTGTTCGGCGACGGCGCCTACATCCACGCCAAGGCGTGGCTCGCGCAGGTGCTGCTGGCGCGGGCGTTCGACCGAAGCATCGCGACCGGACAGGCGGTGAAGCCGTGGTTCTGGGCCGACACCTGGCCGGTGGCGCGGATCGAGGTCAAGCGAATCGGCGCCAGCGCCATCGTGCTGCAAGGTGCGAGCGGACAGGCGCTCGCTTTCGGACCCGGCCATGTCCAGCACACAGCCGATGCGGGCGAGCGCGGGACTGCCGTCTATGCCGCCCATCGCGACACTCATTTCCGCTTCCTGCGCAACGTCGTCATTGGCGACATCATCGATGTCACGCGTCGCGACGGTGGACATTTCCGCTATCGCGCGGATTCCTCGGCCGTGGTCCGCTTCGATGCATCGGGCATCGACGCCAGGACACAGGGCTTCGAGCTTGTTCTCGCGACCTGCTGGCCATTCGACGCGGTCGCCCCCGGTCCCGAGCGTTACGTCCTGCATGCGACATTGATCGGAGCCGGCATATCGCCCACCGCGCCGACGACACGCGGCAGCATCGCTCATTCCACCACACGGCATGCCCCGTGGTTGCCAGTCCAACGGACTCGCCATAGAACGGAGTGGCGCTCGACCAAGAAGAACAACAGGTGAGGTCACGGCATGGAAGCCCAGGTGTCCGCTGCGTCCGCGTTCCATCCATGGTCTCCGTCGTCCGATGCCAGCGACATCGTCAAGGGCATCCACGCGATGCTGCACCCGCGCAACATCGTGCTGGTGGGCGCGACCGACAAGCCTGGCAATTATGCCGAACGCATCTGGAACAATCTGGTCAAGTACGGCTACGAGGGCGGCCTCTATCCGGTCAACGCCAAGCGCGACACCATCTGGGGCGTTCCCTGCTACAAGGACTTTGCGAGCCTCCCGGAGAAGCCCGATCACGTTCTGGTGCTGGTGCCGGCGCGTTTTGCGGTCCAGGTGATCCGCGACGCCGCGGCGGCCGGCGCGCGCTCGGCCACGATCGTCACCTCCGGCTTCAGCGAGCTGCAGGACGAGGAAAGCCAAAAGCTCGCCGCCGAATTGCAGGCGGCCGTGCGCGAGACGGGACTTGCGGTCACGGGCCCGAACTGCCTCGGCAATCTGAGTGCCGGCGAAAAGCTCTTCACCAACATCGACGATCGAATCGTCACCATGGAACAGGGCACGGTGGCGATCGCCGGGCAATCGGGCGCGATCGTCATGGCGATCCGCCAGGCGCTGGAGGATCGCGGCGTCGGCGTCGGCTACATGGTGACGACCGGCAACGAGGCAGGGCTCGAGACGCCGGACCTGATGCGCTATTTCGCCGAGGATCCGAGCATCAAGGTGATCGTCGTCTACCTCGAAGGCGTGCGCAACACCAGGGCGTTCCGCGATGCCTGCAAGGCGGCGCGCGCCGCAAGCAAGCCCGTGATCGCGCTCAAGCTCGGCACCTCCGAAGGCGGCCGTGCCGCCGCGATGGCGCACACCGGCGCGCTCGCGGGCTCGATCGAGACGTTCGACGCGGTTGCAACGCGCGAAGGCGTGATCCGGGTCGGCGGGCTCGACGAGCTGATCGAGACCACCGAATGCTTCGTCCACGCGGCCGTGCCCAAAGGCGACCGGCTCGCCGCCGTCACGCTGTCGGGCGGCAAGCGCGGCATGCTGATCGACGCCTTCGACGCAGAAGGCCTGAAGTTCGCACCGCTGAGCCCGCATGTCAGCTCGGAGCTGGCGAAGATGCTCGGGCCGGGCTCGATCGTCGGCAATCCGCTCGATGCCGGCTTTGCCGCGGTCGTCGATCCCTCCGTCTACATGAAGTCGATCAAGCTGATGATCGACGATCCCGATATCGACATCGTCATCATCGATGCCGAGCTGCCGAAGGCGCCGCACGAGCTGCGCGAGCGCAATTTGCGCATCGTCGACGAAATGGCGAGCAAGGGCGGCAAGCCCGTGATCTATATCAGCGCGATGTCGATCGGCTTCACCGAATTCACCAAATCCCTGCGCAAGTCGCTGCCGCATCTTGCGGTCATGCAGGGCATGGACCGGGCGGTGACCGCGATCAAGTCGCTGCTCGCCTACGGCAAGCTGCGCAAGGAGGTGCCAGACATTGTCTCGAGCTCGAAGCCTGCCGCCCGCACCGTGCTGGAGAAGGCGCTGAAATCGGCAAGCGGCGCCGCGCTCGACGAGGTCGCCTCGAAGAAGCTCTTGAAGGCGTATGGCATTCCGGTCTCGAAGGAGGCGATCGCACAGACGGCGACGGAAGCCGCAGAGATCGCCAAGCAGATCGGATTTCCGGTCGTGGCCAAGGTCGTCAGCGCGGAGATCCTGCACAAGTCCGACATCGGCGGCGTGGTGTTGAACCTGAACAGCGCGGCCGAGGTGAAGAAGGCGTTCGCCGATATCACGGCCCGGGTGAGCAAGTTGAAAGGCAAGCCGAGGCTCGACGGCGTCCTGATCGCGCAGCAGGTGAAGGCCGAGCTCGAGCTCGTGGTCGGCGCCTCGCTCGATGCCGAGATGGGGCCTGTCGTGCTGTTCGGCACCGGGGGCATCGACATCGAGCTGATGAAGGACGTCGCGCTCGCCGGCGCGCCGCTGGACGAGGCCGAGGCGCGGTTCCTGATCGGCCGTACCAAGGCCGGCATCAAGATGCGCGGCTATCGCGGCAAGCCGGCCTTGCACGAGGCCTCCGCGGTGAAGGCGCTGGTCGGCCTGTCCAATTTGATCGCGGATGCCGGCGACCGGATCGCCTCGATCGACGTCAACCCGTTCCTGATCAACACCAGGACCGGCGTGGCCGTCGATGCCCTGATCGTGCTCAACAACGCCGCGGCAAGGCGCGCGGCCGGGCATTGAGGCTGTAGGGCGGATTAGCGCCAGCGTAATCCGCCAAATTGCAGGGCTAATGAGGCGAACATGGCGGGTTACGCTTCGCTAACCCGCCCTACGTACCATTATAGCCTCCTTCCAACTTCCCTGCTTTGGCCGTAAAACCTCTCCCGTATGGCACGTGCGAGCAATCTGGTGATCGGAACGGCGACGCTGGCGGTGATCGCCGTGGCGCTCGGCGGCGTTCTCGGCGTGCAGAAATGGCGCACCATCCAGAGCCGCAGCCAGTTGCGTGTGGTGTTCGAGGGCGGCTCCGCCAGCGGCCTGCGCCGCGGCGGGCCGGTCAATTTCGACGGCGTGCCGGCCGGCCAGATCCGCTCGATCAAGCTGGAGAGTCCGCGCCGGATCGTGGCGCTGGTGATGCTCGACAACACTGCGCCGATTCGCAAGGACACTGTGGCGGGCATCGAGTTCCAGGGCCTGACCGGCGTCGCTGCGATCTCACTGATCGGGGGCGCGCCTTCCGCGCCACCGGTGCCGCTGGACTCGGACGGCGTCCCCGTCCTGACCGCCGATCTCAGCGACGCCGAAACCATCGTCGAAACCCTGCACAGCGTCGACCGCGCGATCGTCAGCAATGCCCCCGCAATCAAGGAAGGCCTGAGCACGTTCGAAAATTACACCGCCGACCTGCGCAGCAAGGGCGCCGAGATCGATTCCGTCATGGCCAAGGTCGACAGCGCCTTCGCGGGCTTCGACAAGGCGGTCACGAAGATCGAGGGCGTGGTGCCCGGCTTCGTCGACGGCAAGGCCGACGAGCTGTTCGAGAAGATCAAGGGGCTGCACGAGCTTGCCGACACCATGAAGAAGAAGTCGGCGGGTTATCTCGAGGACATCCGCCGCTCGCTGCTCGATGTCAGCGAAGCCGCCAACAAGATGAGCGGGACACCAGCGCCGCCGCGCCCCCCGCGCAGGCCCACGGAGCAGAAGCGCTAGCTTACCCTCCCCTGGAGGACAGGGCTATCGCATATGACTCGTGCCAGCGGCCAGCGCGCACGCCTCGTCCTTCGAGACGGCGCTTACGCGCCTCCTCAGGATGAGGCTAATCAGCGTCAGCGCTCTTTGAATTTGCCGCCGCGCACTTCGGCCCTCATCCTGAGGAGCCCGCCAAGGCGGGCGTCTCGAAGGATGGCCGCAGGGAAAGCTCTCAAATGCGGCCTCCAGGGGAGGGTAAGGCGCGACCTGGCAACAGCTCAGTAGTTGCTGGCCGCCGCGCCGTTCGGAATGCCGTCGATCGGGCATTCGTCGGTGCCTGGCGTCGCGCGGGTCATCGCCTCGACCATGTCGCGCGTGCCCTCGGGATCTTTGATCCAGTTCTTGTAGAAATCGTACGGACACGCCGCGACGCCGCGCGGGCTGTCGCCGGAATTGATCATGCCGGTGTAGCCGCGGTGGACCAGCTTGTAGAGATGGTTCTGCGACTGGCCGTTGCGGCGCGCGTCGCGGATCAAATGTTTCGACAGCTGGGCGTATTGGATGCCGTAATCCTCCTCGCCGCATTCGCCGAGCGTGCGGCCGTCGAAGCCGATGATGGCGGAGTGGCCGAAATAGGAATAGACGCCGTCGAAGCCGGCGGCATTGGCAACCGCCACATAGACGTTGTTGGCCCATGCCATCGCCTTGGAGATCATGACCTGCTGCTCCTTGGCCGGATACATGTAGCCCTGGCAGCGCACGATCAGCTCGGCACCCTTCATGGCGCAGTCGCGCCAGATTTCGGGATAATTGCCGTCGTCGCAGATGATCAGGCTGACCTTGAGACCCTTCGGCCCCTCGGAGACATAGGTGCAATTGCCGGGATACCAGCCCTCGATCGGCACCCAGGGCATGATCTTGCGGTACTTCTGCACGATCTCGCCCTTGTCGTTCATCAGGATCAAGGTGTTGTAGGGCGCCTTGTGCGGATGCTCCTCGTGGCGCTCGCCGGTCAGCGAGAACACGCCCCAGACCTTGGCCTTGCGACAGGCCTCGGCGAAGATCGCGGTCTCCTCGCCGGGTACCATGGACGCCGTCTCGTACATCTCCTTGGAATCGTACATGATGCCTTGCGTGGAATATTCCGGGAAGATCACGAGGTCCATGCCGGGCAGGCCGAGCTTCATGCCGACGATCATGTCGGCGATCTTGCGGGCGTTGTCGAGCACCTCGGCCTTGGTGTGCAGGCGGGGCATCTTGTAATTGACGACTGCGACGCCGACCGTGTCGTTGCTGCTGGAGATGTCACCGTGAAGCATGTTGAGCGCTCCTGTACCTTGTCTGTCTGATGCTGGCGTGTCGCGTTAGTGGCTGATCATCCAGGGGCGCGCCGTCGGAAAGCCCTTGGCGCCGCTTCTGGACTTGGTCATCAGCCGCGCCGGTTTCTTCTTGTCCGACGAGCCCTTGTCCTTCACCGTCTTGCCCGACGAGCAGCAGCCGCAGCCGGGGCCGTGCGAGGCCTTGTACTGCGCCAGCGTCTGCGGCGCGTGCGAACTGCGCTCGTTGACGGCATGCGCCTTGCGCTTGTCGGCCGGCATGCAGAAGAAATTCGGGGCGGTCAGAATCACCCGCGGCGCTGGGCTCTCGCAGTGCGGACAGCTTTGCGGATCGTCGCATTCCGCCATCGGGCGCAGGTCCTTGAAGGGACCGCAATCGTCACAGAGATATTCGTAGACCGGCATAGCATCACCTACGCTGTTGCCTGTTCACACAACTCGCTGCCGCCGCGCGTGTGGAGACAGCCCCTCACCCCAACCCTCTCCCCGCAAGAGCGGGGAGAGGGAGCGCAAGCGTCACTTGTCTGGCGAGATCGGCATCTGGATGTCGCCGGTGATGTGCTTGATGGGCCCTGCCGCCGACGGCATCACGTCGAAGTCGAAGATCTCGGTCGGCAGCCACAGCGTGGCGCAGGCGTTGGGAACGTCGACGACGCCGGAGATATGGCCCTGGCACGGCGCGGTGCCGAGGATCGAATAGGCCTGGGCGCCGGAATAGCCGAACTTCTTGAGGTATTCGATCGCGTTGAGGCAGGCCTGGCGATAGGCGATGTGGACGTCGAGATAATGCTGCTTGCCGGCTTCGTCGACCGAGATGCCTTCGAAGATCAGATAGTCCTTGTAGTTCGGCGTGATCGGCGACGGCTTGAAGATCGGGTTCTTGATCCCGTACTTCGACATGCCGTCCTTGATCACCTCGACCTTCAGGTGCAGCCAGCCGGCCATCTCGATGGCGCCGCAGAAGGTGATCTCGCCGTCGCCCTGGCTGAAGTGCAGATCGCCCATGGAGAGACCCGCGCCCGGCACATAGACCGGGAAGTAGATCTTCGAGCCGCGCGAGAGATCCTTGATGTCGCAATTGCCGCCATGCTCGCGCGGCGGCACCGTGCGCGCGCCTGCGGCGCCGATCTTGGCCTTGACGTCGCCCTTGGCGCGGCCGCCATGGGCGGTCGGCGCGAACGGCGGATTGGCAAGGCCAGGCACGCGGGTCGGATTGGTCGAGATCAGCTCGGCCTCGCGCTTGTTCCAGGTGTCCAGCATCTTGGGATCGGGCAGACAGCCGATCAGGCCGGGATGGATGAGGCCTGCGAAGTTCACGCCGGGCACGTGGCGGGACGAGGTGTAGAGGCCCTTGATGTCCCAGATCGACTTCTGCGCCAGCGGGAAATGGTCGGTGAGGAAGCCGCCGCCGTTCTGCTTGGAGAAGAAGCCGTTGAAGCCCCACAGGCTTTCCTTGAGCGGACCGACGTCGAGCAGGTCGACGACGAGGAGGTCGCCGGGCTCGGCGCCCTTGACGCCGATCGGTCCGGACAGGAAGTGCACGATCGACAGGTCGATGTCGCGCACGTCGTCGGCGGAATCGTTGTTCTTGATGAAGCCGCCGGTCCAGTCATAGGTCTCGATGATGAAATCGTCGCCGGGATTGACCCAGGCCACGATCGGGATGTCGGGGTGCCAGCGGTTGTGCACCATGTCGTTGTCATAAGCCGATTTGGTGAGATCGACCTTGATCAGTGTCTCTGGCATCGAGAGGCTCCCCTTTTGACTACGGTTGGTTAGACGGACAGATATTTCGAGACCTGCGCGGCATCGACGGCATCGCGCGGATCGTCCCGCACGATCTCGCCGTTCTCGATCACCAGGACGCGGTCGGCGATATCGAGCGCAAAGCTCAGGACCTGCTCGGACACGACGATGGAGAGCCCCTTCTCGTCGCGGATGCGCTTCAACGTGCGCGCCATCTCCTTGATGATCGAGGGCTGGATGCCTTCGGTCGGCTCGTCCAGCAGCAGAACCTTCGGCTTGGTCGCGAGCGCACGCGCGATCGCGAGCTGCTGCTGCTGGCCGCCCGAGAGATTGCCGCCGCGCCGGCCTTTCATCTCCAGCAGCACCGGGAACAATTCGTAGATGTCGCCGGGCACTTCGGAGCCGCCGGAGACGACGAGCCCGGTTTCGATGTTCTCCTTCACCGTCATGGTGGAAAAGATCATGCGGCCCTGCGGCACATAGGCGAGGCCCTTGGCGACGCGCTCAAAGCTCTTGAGGCTGCCGAGCTCGGCGCCATCCATGGTCACCGAGCCGCTTTTGGCGGGCAGGATCCCCATCAGCGATTTCATCAGCGTGGTCTTGCCCATGCCGTTGCGGCCCATGATCGCAACGATCTCGTTGGGCGCGACCTTGACGTTGAGCCCGTGCAGCACCTCGCTCTGGCCGTAGGCGACGTGGAGATCTGAAATTGCCAGCATCGATTGCTCCTAAGCTCGGCATGCCTTCCTTCTCCCCTTGTGGGAGAAGGTGGCGCGGACGAAGTCCGCGACGGATGAGGGGTCTGCATCTGCGAATGCGAATGGCAGTTTGATGCGCGGAGAGATACCCCTCACCCGGATCGCATCTGACGATGCGATCCGACCTCTCCCACAAGGGGAGAGGTGCACCGCCGATGCCGCTATGGACTCTTTCGCCATCGCTCAGTGCCCCAGATAGACTTCGACGACCTTGGGGTCGTTCTTCACCTTATCCATCGTCCCTTCCGAGAGGATCTGGCCCTGGTGCAGCACGGTGACCTTGTGCGCGATGTCCTCGACGAACTTCATGTCGTGCTCGATCACCAGCACCGAACGGTTCTTGATGATGCGGTTGAGCAGCTCGGCGGTCTTGGCCCGCTCGGACACGCTCATGCCGGCGACGGGCTCATCGAGCATCAGCAGGTCCGGGTCCTGGATCAGCAGCATGCCGATCTCGAGCCACTGCTTTTGGCCATGGCTGAGCTCGTCGGCGTAGGTGTTGAGCTTGTCCTTGAGGAAGATCATCTCGGCGACCTCCTCGACCCGGTCCTTCACAAGCTGGTCGCGCTGGAAGGTCAGCGAGCCGAACACGGTGCGGCCGCGCGGGAACGAGATCTCGAGGTTCTCGAACACGGTGAGGTCCTCGAACACCGACGGCGTCTGGAACTTGCGCCCGACGCCGGTCTGCACGATCTCGTTCTCCCTCATCTTCGTGAGCTCCTTGCCACGAAACTGGATCGAGCCCGAGGTCGCCTTGGTCTTGCCGCAGATCAGGTCAAGCACCGTGGTCTTGCCGGCGCCGTTGGGACCGATGATGACCCGGATCTCGTTCTCCTCGACATAGAAGGAGAGATCGTTGACCGCCTTGAACCCGTCAAACGAGACGGTCAGTCCGGAGACGGCAAGCAGGAAGTCCTTGGGCTGGTGTCCGACGAGCATGATTGATCCCCTCACTCTGCCGGCGCGCCGTCAGCGA
The DNA here is from genome assembly GCF_024585165.1 of Bradyrhizobium sp. WBOS07. Lineage (NCBI taxonomy): Bacteria > Pseudomonadati > Pseudomonadota > Alphaproteobacteria > Hyphomicrobiales > Nitrobacteraceae > Bradyrhizobium > Bradyrhizobium sp. WBOS07. Next base: position 1,546,242 of record NZ_CP029008.1, on the reverse strand, counting down.
CCGAATTGCCGTTCCAATCCGATTTCGGCTTGCGTGGGCCAAACAGCCGGTCGATGCGCGGCTGCACGTAGTCGGCCCAGAGTCCGGACAGGCCATTCGGGAAGGCGAGCACGACCGCGATGAACAGCGCGCCGAGACCGAACAGCCAGAGTTGCGGGAAGGATTCCGACAGGCTGGTCTTGGCGAAATTCACCAGGATGGCGCCCCAGATCGCGCCGAAGATCGACATCCGCCCGCCGACCGCCGTGTAGATCACCATCTCGATGGACGGCACGATGCCGACGAAGGACGGCGACATGAAACCGACATTGAGCGCGAACATGGCGCCGCCGATCGCGGCGAACACCGCCGCCATGCAGAAGGCGAAGATCTTGAAATTGGCGACGCTGTAGCCGGAGAAGCGGACGCGGTCCTCCTGCTCGCGCATCGCCACCAGGATGCGGCCGAGCTTGGTCAGGCGGATGAACTGAGCGATGCCGATGCAGGCGAACAGCAGCACCACTTCGACGAAGTACAGGATGACCTTGGCGTGGTCGGGCCGGATGTCCCAGCCCTTGAGCGTGCGCAGGTCGGTCATGCCGTTGATGCCGCCGGTATAGCCCTGCTGTCCCACGATCAGGATGGTGAGGATGGCGGCGACGGCCTGGGTGATGATGGCGAAGTAGGTGCCGCCGACACGCCGCTTGAACATCGCGGTGCCGATGATCAGGGCGAACAGGCCGGGCACCAGGATGATGGCGAGGATGGTGAAGGTGAGGCTGTGGAACGGCTGCCAGAACAGCGGCAGTGACGTGATCTGATTCCAGTCCATGAAATCGGGGATGCCGGGCGTCGACTGGATCTTGGTGTTCTCGACGCTCGAGGCTTCGAGCTTGAGGAACATCGCCATGCAATAGCCGCCGAGGCCGAAGAACACGCCCTGCCCCAGGCTCAGGATGCCGCCATAGCCCCAGCACAGCACGAGGCCGAGCGCGACAAAGGCGTAGGTGAGGTATTTCGCGACCAGATTGAGGCGGAATACATCCAGCGTCAGCGGCAGGATCACGAACAGCACGGCGGCCAGCGCAATGAAGCCCATCAGTTCGGATCGGTTGAAGAAGCGTGAGTTGATGATCATGACTTGCCTGCTTCTCGTTATTTGCGGACTTTGAGGGCGAAGAGGCCCTGGGGCCGCAGCATCAGGATGCCGACGACCGCGAGCAGCGTGAGCACCTTGGCCATCGAGCCCGACATGAAGAATTCGAGCGTCGATTGCGTCTGCGAGATCGAGAAGGCGGAGGCGATGGTGCCGAGCAGGCTGGCGGCGCCGCCGAACACGACGACCAGGAACGTATCGACGATGTAGAGCTGCCCCGACGTCGGCCCGGTCGAGCCGATCATGGTGAAGGCGCTACCGGCAATTCCGGCGATGCCGCAGCCGAGGCCGAAGGTGTAGCGGTCGACCTTTTCGGTATTGATGCCGACCGCGCCCGCCATGATGCGGTTCTGCACCACGGCGCGCACCTGGCGCCCCCAGCGCGACATGTAGAGCACGTAGGCGACACAGACAGTGATCAGCACGGTGAGGCACATCACGAAGATGCCGTTGATCGGCACCTCGATGCTGTCGGTGACCTGGAGCGAACCGAGCATCCATTGCGGCAGCTCGACGCCGACCTCGCGCGCGCCAAACACGGAGCGATAGGCCTGCTGCAGCATCAGGCTGAGGCCCCAGGTGGCGAGCAGCGTATCGAGCGGACGCTTGTAGAGGTGCCGTATCAGCGCCCATTCCACCAGCATGCCCAGCGCGCCGGATGCGACGAAGGCCAGGATCATCGCAAGGAAGAAGTAGCCGGCGAACAGGCCCGGCAGATAGGCCTGGAAGAGATTGGAGGTCATCCAGGTGACGTAGGCCCCGAGGATCATGAACTCGCCATGGGCCATGTTGATGACGCCCATCTGGCCGAAGATGATGGCAAGCCCGAGCGCCATCAGGACGTAGACCGAGAACAGGATCAGCCCGGCAAAGCCCTGCATGACGAAGATGGAGCCGAGATCACCAAGCGAATAGTCGCCGAACATCGATGTCCTCCGTCGGGGATAAGGGTCCCGCGTCGCGATGCAGAGTCGCGACGCGGGGTCTTGCGGCATGGACTTGCGATCCACGCCAGGGAGCGGCTTAGCCTGTGGGAGAAGCGCGACGGATGTCGTCGCTTATTGATAGCCCTTCGGGAACGGATCCGGCTCGACGAGATCGGCGGTCTCGTAGATCAACTCGAACTGGCCATCGAGCTTGGCGCGCCCCACCCGGGTCTTCGACCACAAATGATGGTTCTCGTGGATGCGCACATAGCCTTCCGGCGCGCCCTTGAACTCGACGCCCGGGGAGGCCGCCGCGATCTTGTCGACGTCGAAGGAGCCGGCCTTCTCGACCGTCAACTTCCACAGCCACGGGCCGAGATAGGCAGCCTGGGTGACGTCGCCGATCACGGTCTTCTCGCCCCACATCTTCTTGAACGCCGAGACGAAAGCCTTGTTGTTCGCATTGTCGAGCGACTGGAAGTACTTCATGCAGGCGTAGGCGCCCGCGATGTTCTCGCCGCCGATGCCGTCGATCTCGTCTTCGGTCACCGAGATCGTCAGCAGCGCCTGCTTGGAGAGATCGATGCCGGCCGCCTTGAGCTGCTTGTAGAACGCGACGTTCGAGCCGCCGACGACGTCGGTGAAGATCACGTCCGGCTTGGTCAGCTTGATCTTGTTGATGACCGAGTTGAACTGGGTCGAGCCCAGCGCGTAATATTCCTCGCCGACGACCTTGCCCTTCAGCACGTTCTCGACGTGCTTGCGCGCGATCTTATTCGAGGTGCGCGGCCAGATGTAGTCCGAGCCGATGAAGAAGAAGGATTTGGCGCCCTTCTCCTTGGCGATCCAGTTGAGGCCCGCCAGAATCTGCTGCGTCGCTTCCTGGCCGGTGTAGATCACGTTCTTGGACTGCTCGAGGCCTTCGTAGAAGGTCGGGTAGTAGAGCATGCCGTTATATTGTTCGACGACCGGCAGCACGGCCTTGCGGGAGGCCGAGGTCCAGCAACCCATGATCGCCGCAACCTTGTCGTTGACGAGGAGCTTCTTCGCCTTCTCGGCGAAGGTCGGCCAATCCGATGCGCCGTCCTCCTGGATGAACTTGATCTTGCGGCCGAGCACGCCGCCCGCCGCGTTGATCTGCTCGATCGCGAGCTTTTCGGCCTGGATCGAGCCGGTCTCGGAGATGGCCATGGTGCCGGTCGCCGAGTGCAGGATGCCGACCGTCACCTCGGTGTCGGTGACGGCGAGACCCGTGGTGTTGACCGCCGAGGTCGCCGGCGCCTGGGCAAATGCCCCCCGCGGCAGCATCGTCATGGCCGGCACGGCGGCCATCCCCATCAATAATTTGCGCCGAAACGGCGATAACAGGCCCTTGTTTCCTTCGTCCGACATGAGCACCCCACTTTTTGTTCGAGACCACGCGATTGGTGCGGTGAGGATGGCGCGGATTGGGGCAGCGGGCGCATACGCAAGATCGCGTATACTGCACCGCAAAATGCCGACGTAGGCTCTTGGTACGGAATTTGCGAGGGGTTCCGGGTCCGTATCGGCAGTGGGGTAGAGCGTGGCAGGGCGGCAGCGAATAGACCGCGTCAGGCGCCAGTACAACCAATGGGTCGCCAACCAGACGCTGGAAGACTACGCGCTGCGCTTCACCGCCAAGAGCGCACGGCGCTGGTCCGCCGCGCGGGTCGCCAACACCGCGCTGGGCGCGATCTCGTTTCTGGCGATGGAGGCGATCGGCGGTACCATCACGCTGAACTACGGCGTCACCAACGCCACTGCCGCCATTCTCGTCGTTTCCCTGATCATTTTCTGCTGCGGCGTTCCGATCGCCTATTATGCCGCCAGATGCGGCATCGACATCGATCTGCTCACACGCGGCGCCGGCTTCGGCTACATCGGCTCGACCGTCACCTCGCTGATCTACGCGTCCTTCACCTTCATCTTCTTCGCGATTGAAGCGGTGATCCTCGCCTCCGCGCTCGAGATGTGCTTCGGCATTCCGCGGCCGATCGGCTATCTCATCAGCGCCGTCGTCATCATTCCGCTGGTGGCTTACGGCATCACGCTGATCAGCCGCTTTCAATTGTGGACGCAGCCGTTGTGGATCGTGCTGCACATCATCCCGTTCGCGGCGATCGCCTGGCACAACCCGCGTTCCTTCACGGAATGGCGCAAGTTTTCCGGCGAGCACGGCGATCTCAACGGGCATTTCGATCTATTGCTGTTCGGTGTCGCGGCCTCGGTCGTGTTCTCGCTGGTGGCGCAGATCGGCGAGCAGGTCGATTTCCTGCGCTTCCTGCCGCGCGACCGCCGCGCGTCCAAGGCCTCCTGGTGGATGGCGCTGATGAGCGCAGGCCCCGGCTGGATCGTGCTGGGCGCGCTGAAGCTGCTGGCGGGCTCGTTCCTCGCCTTCTTCGCGCTGAGCCACGGAGTGCCGCCCGAGGAGGCCGCCGAGCCGGCGCACATGTATCTCGAAGCGTTCCGCTACGTGCTGTCGCAGCCCGATCTCGCGATGGCGCTGACCGGTACGTTCGTGATCCTGTCGCAGGTCAAGATCAACGTCACCAACGCCTATGCCGGCTCGATTGCCTGGTCGAACTTCTTCTCGCGTCTGACCCACAGCCATCCCGGCCGCGTGGTGTGGCTGGTCTTCAACGTCATCGTGGCGCTGCTGCTGATGGAGATCGGGGTCTACAAGGCGCTGGAGCAGACGCTGGCCCTGTATTCGAACGTCGCGATCGCCTGGGTCGGCGCGCTGGTCGCCGACCTCATCGTCAACAAGCCGCTGGGCTTGCGGCCGCAGCAGATCGAATTCAAGCGCGCGCATCTCTATGACGTCAATCCGGTCGGCGTGGGCGCGATGACGATCGCGACCATCGTCTCCATCAGCGCCTTTTACGGCCTGTTCGGCCCCACCGCGAAGGCGCTGTCGGCCTTCATCGCGCTGGCGGTCGCCTTCATCGCCGCACCGTTGATTGCCTGGGCCACGGGCGGCAAGTACTACATCGCACGCAAGCCCAAACGGAGCTGGCAGAACATCGAGTCGATCCAGTGCTGTATCTGCGAGCACGCGTTCGAGCCGGAGGACATGGCCTCCTGCCCCGCTTACGCCGGGCCGATCTGTTCCCTGTGCTGTTCGCTGGACGCTCGCTGCCACGATCTCTGCAAGCCGCATGCGCGGATCCAGGCGCAGGTGTCGGAGACGCTGGGCAAGCTGATGCCGCAGCCGATCTACGCCCGGATCAACTCGCAGCTCGGCCACTATATCGGCGTGTTCGTGGTCTCGGCGGGTCTCGTCGCGCTGGTGCTCGGGCTGATCTATCTGCAGACATCGGCGAGCGTACATGGCGAAAATGCACTCGTCTCCGACGTGCTGTGGAAGGTGTTCTTCTCGCTCAGCATCATCATCGGTGTGGTCGCCTGGCTGTTCGTGTTGGCGCAGCAGAGCCGCCGCGCGGCCGAAGCCGAGACGCGGCGGCAGACCACGCTGCTGATCCAGGAGATCGACGCCCACAAGCGCACCGACGCCGAGCTCCAGCGCGCCAAGGAAGTCGCCGAATCCGCCAACCTCGCCAAGAGCCGCTACGTGGTGGGCCTGAGCCATGAGCTGCGCTCGCCGCTGAACGCGATCAGCGGCTATGCCCAGCTGCTGGAGCAGGATGCGACGCTGAGCGCCAAGCCGCGCGACCAGGTCCGCGTCGTCCGCCGCAGCGCCGACCACCTCTCCGGCCTGATCGACGGCATTCTGGACATCTCCAAGATCGAGGCAGGGCGGCTGTACCTGTCGCGCGACGAGGTGCGCCTCGGCGAATTCCTCGACCAGCTCGTCGGCATGTTCCGTTTGCAGGCCGCGGCCAAGGGCATCGACTTCGTGTTCCGGCGGCCTCCACACCTGCCGCTGGTGGTCTATGCCGACGAGAAGCGGCTGCGCCAGGTGTTGATCAATTTGCTCTCCAACGCCATCAAGTTCACCCAGAGCGGCAGCGTGCAGTTCGTCGTGCACTATCGCAGCCCCGTGGCCGAGTTCGAAGTGATCGACACCGGCCCGGGCATCCGGGCCGACGACCTCGAACGCATCTTCGCGCCCTTCGAACGCGGCGCGCTCGGCGTCTCGCAGCCGCAGACCGGCACCGGGCTCGGCCTGACCATCAGCCGCCTGCTGGCCGGGGTGATGGGCGGCGACATCAAGGTGACGAGCACGGTCGGCACCGGCTCGACCTTCAAGGTCAAGCTTCTGCTCTCGGAGGTCACCAATCCGCAGCGCATCGCGCCGGTGGAGGCGCCGGTCTCCGGCTATCACGGCGCGCGCAAGACCATCCTCGTCACCGACGACGATCCCGTGCATCGCGACCTGCTACGCGAGGTGCTGACGCCGCTCGGTTTCATCCTGCTCAGCGCCCCCGATGGGCCCGGCTGCCTCGCACTGGCGCAACATTGCCGGCCCGATCTGTTCCTGCTCGACATCTCGATGCCGGCCATGGACGGCTGGGCCGTGGCGGAGGCCTTGCGCGCGAGCGGCCATCACCAGGCGCGGATCCTGATGGTGTCGGCAAGCGCACTCGAGGCCCATGGCGCGCCGCTGGCGCAGCCCTTCCACGACGGCTATCTGATGAAGCCGATCGACATCCCCCGGCTCTTGGAGACGATCCGCCAACTCCTCAAGATCGAGTGGCAGTACGGTTCGAACGAGATCGCAGTGCCGTTCTGGCGTCCCGAGACTGGTTCAAGGCCGCCGGCGCGGCACATCGAGGCGCTGATCGGGCTCGGCCAGATCGGCTACGTCAAGGGCATCCAGTTGAAGCTGGACGAGATCGGCAGCGAACATCCGGAGCATGCCGACTTCATCGCGCAGATGCGGTCTTTGGTCGACCGCTTCGATCTCGATCAGTACATGGACACATTGAAGACATTGCATGCGCATGAGCATTGAACCGAAGAAGCGTGACGTCGCGCTCGTTGTCGATGACTCTCCGGAGACGCTGCGGCTGCTGACCGACGCGCTCGACGGCGCCGGCATGACGGTGATGGTGGCGCTCGACGGCGCAGCCGCGATGCGCATCGTCGACCAGATCACGCCCGACATCGTGCTGCTCGATGCGGTGATGCCCGGGATCGACGGCTTCGAGACCTGCCGCCGGCTCAAGCGCGATGCGGACCTTGCCAATGTCCCTGTCATCTTCATGACGGGCCTCGCGGAAACCGAGCACATCGTGCGCGGGCTCGAGGCCGGAGGCGTCGACTACGTGACCAAGCCGATCGTGATCGAGGAGATGCTGGCGCGGATCCGCGTTCATCTCGGCAATGCCCGGCTGACGCAGAGCGCGCGCGCCGCGCTCGACGTCTCCGGCCGCTTCCTGTTCGCGGTCGACCGCCAGGGCAACGTGCTGTGGGCGACGCCGCAGGCGCAGAAGCTGATGTCCGACCATCAGGGCACACAGGCCGACGACTTCGTGCTGCCGCCATCGCTGCTGCAATGGCTCGAGCAGGCCAAGGCCAAGGGCAGCTCGAAGTCGCAGGCGACCTCGTTACCCGACAATCCGCAACTCCGACTCTACTACATGGGCGAAACGGCGCCGAACGAGTTCCTGCTGCGGCTCTCCCGGGAGTCCGGCACCGCGCTGCCTCCCGAATTCACCAGCGAGCTCGGCCTCACCACCCGCGAGGGCGAGGTGCTCGCCTGGCTCAGCAAGGGCAAGACCAACCGGGATATCGCGCAGATCCTGGGCCTCAGCCCGCGCACGGTCGACAAGCATCTCGAGCAGATCTACGCCAAGCTCGGCGTGGAGAACCGGACGGCGGCGGCAGCGATCGCGGCGAATGCGACGAGGCGGAATTCTTAGGCGTGGCGTGAATGAGTTGAGGCGCCGCGCATCCGATCCACGGTGTCGTCCCGGACAAGCGCAGCGAAGCGGAGCGCCGATCCGGGATCCATAGCCACAGGGAGACGTTTGGCGAGGACTCGGAGTGGTCAGCGTGCCCAGTAACCACTCCCTGTGGTTATGGGTCCCGGGCTCGCTTCGCGCCCCGGGACGACAGCGGAGTGTGGGACGAGCGTCGCGCCGCCCGCGACGCGACCTCTCGCCTACGAACGTCCTCACCCATAAACAAACGCCTTGTCGTCCAGATCCGTCTTCGGAATCTCGTCCTTCTCGGTCCAGTAATCCTGGCTGTGCTGCCATTCCGGCTTGTCGCCGCGCTTGGGCAACAGGTCCATGTTGCGCATCATGTAGCCCGGATTGAAGTTTTCCGGATCGATCCAGGGCAGGATCGGCATGTTGTGGTCTTCGGGACGCAGCTTGACCTCGACCTTCCTGACGCCCTTGGCCTTCATGTGCCCGAGCAGCCGGCAGACGAAATCGGCGACGAGGTCGACGCGCAGCGTCCAGCTGGCGCGGAAATAGCCGAACACCCAGACCATGTTGGGAACGCCCGTGAACATCATGCCGCGATAGGTGACGGTGTCGCCGAAGGCGAGCGGCTTGCCGTCGATCTCGAACGCAATATCGCCGAGCGCCGCGAGATTGAAGCCCGTCGCGGTGACGATGACGTCGGCTTCGAGCAGCTTGCCCGATTTCAGCTGGATGCCGTTCTCGACGAAGCACTCGATCTCGTCGGTGACGACAGAGGCCTTGCCGCTGGCGATGCCCTTGAACAGGTCGGCATCCGGCACGAAGGCGATGCGCTGGCGCCAGGGCCGGTAGGTCGGCGTGAAGTGCGTCTCGACATCGTAGTCGGGACCGAGCACGGCGCTGATCTGGCCGATCAGCTCCTTCTTCACCTGTTCGGGCTTGGATACGCAGAGCTTGGTGAAGGCGTCCTGCTCGAACAGGATCTTGCGCCGCACGATCTCGTGGATCCACGCTTCGTCGACCTGAAGCCGGCGCAGCTCCTCCGCGATCTCGATGGCGTTGCGGCCGAGCCGGAAATAGGTCGGCGAGCGCTGCAGCATGGTGACATGCGCGCATTTGTCGGCGATGTTCGGCACCAGCGTCGCCGCAGTGGCGCCCGAGCCGATCACGACCACTTTCTTGCCCGCGAGATCGATGTCGTCAGGCCAGGTCTGGGGATGGACGATGCGACCCTTGAAGCGGTCCATGCCCTTCCATTCCGGTGTATAGCCTTCCGAATGGCGGTAATAGCCCTGGCACATCCAGAGGAAGTTCGCGGTGAACGTCCTTGCTTCGCCGGTGTCGGTCCTCACCGCCTCGATGGTCCAGAGATTCTGCTCGCTCGACCAGCTCGCGGTATTGATCTTGTGCTTGTAGCGGATGTGCTTGGCGATATCGTTCTCGTCGATCACCTCTTTCATATAGGAAAGTATCTCATCGGCGGTCGCAATCGGCGGGCCGACCCACGGCTTAAAGCTGTAGCCGAAGGTATGGAGATCGCTGTCGGAGCGAATGCCGGGATAGCGATGTGTGCTCCAGGTGCCGCCGAACGTCTCCTGCGTCTCCAGGATGACGTAGCTCGTGCCCGGAAGCTGCTTCTGGATGTGATAGGCGCTGCCGATGCCGGATATGCCGGCACCGACGATCAGCACGTCGAAATGCTCCGAGGCTTGCTTGGTTGTGGCGTGACTGCGAACAGCGACATTCATTGTTGCTTCTATGCCTTGCTTGTTTTTGTGACCACCCTTGACGGGCGACGCGTTTCCTCCGCGACCGGCATGATCATCCGGCGCGCTTCCGCTTCAAAATGACATAGATCAAGTCGCGGTCAAATCACAGCGCCGCGCCCCAGCCCCGCGCGGTCTGCAAGATCCAGTCGCGGTACAGCGTGAGCGGCGTGACGCCGGTCATTCCGCCGCAACCGGCCGCGCCGTTCGGCCCCGTCGACCAGCTGACGAGCCCGACGAGGAAGGCGCCACTCGGCTTGTCCTCGAACACAGGACCGCCGGAATCGCCGGTGCAAGCGCCGATTCCCCCGCGAACACCGTTGGTTACGGGATCGACCAGCCTGATCTGGAGCGTGCCGGGCTGGCCCGTGGCAACGAGCCCGGCCACACGCGTGATGCCGCCACTCTTGCCGTCACCGTGGACCGTGACGCCAATGCCGGCGATGACGAAACGGCTGCCGACCCGGATTGGGATCGTCGGCGTGCCGACCGTCACTGTGGATTTTCCCTTGAGTGGAATTTCCAGTTGCAGCAACGCCACGTCGGCGGTGGCGCGGTGCGATTGCATCGCCTGCATGTTGAAGTTCGGATGGATCGCGACCGTGCGCACGTTCAGCAATTGCGGCGCGCCGTCGGCGCCGCGATCGACCACCTTGTAGTCCGCGCCAGGCTGTACGCAATGCGCGACGGTCAGAACCACGCGCGGTGCAATCAGGCTGCCGGTGCAGAAATTGCCGCGCGAGCCGACGATGGTGACGATGGCGCGCGCGACACCGTCGGCCTGCGGCGTGCCGCCGCCGACGATGGCATGAGCTGACCCGACGGTCAGCAGCGCAACGATGACGAGAGTTGCAAGCTTCTTCATGGGAACACGCTTCGGCGTCGTTGACGGCAGCAGATGGCTTCGGACTGGCCCTTGCCGATAGCGCATGCTAGCCGTCTTGGAAAGGAATTGACGAGGGCAGGACATTGGCGATCGAGGCGGTGATCTTTGATTTTGGCGGCGTGCTGACGAGCTCGCCCTTCGAGGCGTTCGCGCGGTTCGAGACGGCGCGCGGCCTGCCCGTCGACATCATCCGGCGCACCAACGCCGCCAACCACCTGGAAAACGCCTGGGCCAGGTTCGAGCGGGCCGAGGTCGATATCGAGACGTTCGATCGATTGTTCGCCGAGGAATCTCGCGCGCTTGGCGCCGAGGTGCGCGGCCGCGAGGTGCTGCCGCTGCTGCAGGGCGAGCTGCGCCCGGAGATGGTCGAGGCCTTGAAGCGCATCAAGGCGCAGTTCAAGACCGGCTGCATCACCAACAACCTCCCGGCCAATGCGATCGGCAGCCTGACCGGGCGCTCGCTCTACATTGCCGAGGTGATGGTGCTGTTCGACCACGTGATCGAATCCGCCAAGATCGGCCTGCGCAAGCCCGACCCGCGCATCTACGCGCAGATGGTAGACACACTGAAGGTCGATCCAAAGAACTGCGTCTATCTCGACGATCTCGGCGTCAACCTCAAGCCCGCGCGCGAGATGGGCATGACCACGATCAAGGTGACGAGCGGCGCACAGGCGATTGCGGAGCTGGAGAAGGCGACGGGGCTGACGCTGGGGTAGGGCACAAATACTGCAGGGGTGGGCAAAGCGCAGCGTGCCCACCACTGGCAAATCGTGGGCACGGCGCAAGAGCGCCTTTGCCCACCCTACGAGAGCTATTCCGCCGCGGCGGCGATCCGCTCGGGAAATGCTGCCGCCAGCGAGGCGCGATCCGGCTTCAACACGCCACGCTCGGTGATGAGGCCTGTCACAAGGCGCGCCGGCGTCACGTCGAAGGCGTAGTTCGCGACCGGCGAGCCCTCCGGCACGATCCGCACCGTCTCCAGCCTTCCATCGGCGGTGCGGCCGGTCATGTCGGTGACCTCGACGCCGCTGCGCTGCTCGATCGGGATGTCGCGGATGCCGTCATGGACGGCGAAATCGATCGTGGGCGACGGCAGCGCGACGTAGAACGGCACGTTGTTGTCGTGGGCGGCGAGCGCCTTCAGATAGGTGCCGATCTTGTTGCAGACGTCGCCATTTGCGGCGACGCGGTCGGTGCCGACGATGGCGAGATCGACCATGCCGTGCTGCATCAGATGGCCGCCGGTATTGTCGGGGATCACGGTGTGCGGCACGCCGTGATGGCCGAGTTCCCATGCGGTGAGCGAGGCGCCCTGGTTGCGCGGACGCGTCTCGTCGACCCAGACATGGATCTTGATGCCGCGCTCATGCGCAAGATAGATCGGCGCCGTCGCGGTGCCCCAGTCGACGGTGGCAAGCCAGCCGGCGTTGCAATGGGTCAGCACGTTGACCGCCTCGCCCGGCTTCTTTGCCGCAATCGCCTCGATCAGCTTCAGACCGTTGCCGGCGATGCCGCGATTGATCTCGACATCCTGCTCGACGATCTCGTCGGCGCGCGCATAGGCGGCCTCCGCCCGTTCATCAGGATCGATCGGCGTCAGCGTCGCACGCATCTCGTCCAGCGCCCATTTCAGATTGATCGCCGTCGGCCGCGCCACGACGAGCGTGTCGTAGGCCCGTTTCAGCCCGGCGTCGGAGGCATCCTCGCGCATCGCGAGCGCCATGCCATAAGCCGCGGTGGCGCCGATCAACGGCGCGCCGCGCACCAGCATGTCGCGGATCGCGACGGCCGCGTCTTCGCACGAGGTCAGCTTCGCGACGACGAACTCATGCGGCAGCCGGCGCTGATCGATCGCGCCGACCGACCAGCCGTCACGCTCACGCCAGATGCTGCGGAAGTGCTTGCCGTCGACCTTCATGGCATTCTGCCTTTCGTATCACGCCCGCAGCACGCGTCCCGCCACCGCGTCGAGCTTCTTGAGCAGCTCCGGATCGCGCGCCTCGGGCGCGGTGATCAGTGCGGTGTCGAGCGCGCGGTCCGAGCCGATCGGGCACGGCTCGTGCTCGCGCGGGAAATCCCTTGCCAGCCGCGCCACCAGCGCCTTCGCCTTGTCGGCGTTGGAGCTCAGCACGCGGATGATGTCCTGCACCGTGACGGCGTCATGGTCGGGATGCCAGCAATCGAAATCCGTCACCATCGCAACCGTGGCGTAGCAGATCTCCGCCTCTCGCGCGAGCTTCGCCTCGGGCATGTTGGTCATGCCGATCACGGAATAGCCCAGCGTCTTGTAGGTCATGCTCTCGGCATAGGTGGAGAATTGCGGACCTTCCATGCAGACATAGGTTCCGCCGCGCGCAATCGCGATATTCTCGGTTTCGGCCGCTGCCGCAAGGTGGATGCGCAACCGCGGCGAGACCGGATGGGCCATCGACACATGCGCGACGCAGCCCTTGCCGAAGAATGAGCTCTCGCGCTTGTGGGTACGGTCCACGAACTGGTCGACGAGGACGAAGGTGCCGGGTGGAAGTTCCTCCTTGAACGAACCGCAGGCCGACAGCGAGATCAGGTCGGTGACCCCGGCGCGCTTGAGCACGTCGATATTGGCGCGATAGTTGATATCGGAGGGCGACAGCCGATGGCCCTTGTCGTGCCGCGGCAGAAACACGATCGGCAGGCCGGCGATAGCGCCGCGCCGCAAGGGAGCCGACGGCTCGCCCCAGGGACTTCCGATCACCTCTTCGCGCGCATCCTCGAGGCCCGGCAGATCGTAAATGCCGGAACCGCCGATGATGCCCAATACCGCCTGCGCCATGCCTGCTCCACCCCGTTCGCCACGTGCGACATGGTTAAGCTATGCCAGTTTTGCGGCGGCTTTGGAACGGGCCGGTGCAGTGATCCCGGCGTCGTGAGGAGCGCGGGTGCCGCTTCCCACGCAGTGCGCCCGGCCTAAGCCGCGTTCGCCAGCTGCAGCTGCGCCGCCACCATCCGCTCCAGGGTCTCGACGGACTGGAAATTCTCCGGCGTGATCTCCGACTGCGGGATCGTGAAGTCGAACTCGGCTTCGACCCCGAGCATCAGATTGACCATGTCCATCGAGGTCAGGCCGGCGTCGACCAGCTTGGCGGATGGCGTGAGGTCGGCGCTGAGCGAATTCTGCTCGAGGATGCCCTTCACGAGCTTGATGATGCGGTTGCGCAATTCGGTATCAAAGGCCTGCATCGGCAAATTCCCGTCTGTCGTCGGAGGTGGACCAGCTCCGGCTACGATGGGCGCGGCCCGCCGGTCCTGCAATGGGAGGCACCAATACTTCGCGTTTGTTAGTAAACGATGACTCAGATTGTCTGGAATTCGAGCTTCTTCCAGATTCCTAACGCGATGCTCGAAAAGCGGGAGTTGCAAACAACCCGACCTTAACTGTTCGTTCGGAATTCGGCTTTGTTTACCCTGTATTTGATCGACGAATTTGAATTAAATCCGTAGCCTCGTCTCACAAGCAAAGATGACCGGAGGATCGCTTTCAGCGGCGTCGCAATGATGCCGGCGATCTCGAACGGCAACCGGAGGCGGACGAGTATGAACGTGCGTGAAGCAATCCTCACTGTCGACGAAGCACAGACGAGCTTCCTCGAGCAGGGTCCCTCCCTGATCGAGCGCGCCGCCCGAACCGCCGCTGCTGCGGCGGCCGACGCCGACGAGGTCGATCGCGACGCCCGTTTCCCGCACAAGGCTTTCGAGGCCGCCCGCGAGCAGAAGCTGCTCGGCGTCATGATCCCGGTCGAGTTCGGCGGCTTCGGCGCTTCCATCTACGACGTCACCGACATCTGCTACACGCTTGGCCGCGCCTGCGCCTCGACCGCGATGATCTACGCGATGCACCAGACCAAGGTCGCCTGCGTCATCAGGCACGGCCACGGCATTCCCTGGATGGAGACCATGATGCGCCGGGTCGCCCGCGACCAGTGGCTGCTCGCCTCCTCGACCACCGAGGGCCAGAACGGCGGCAACATCCGCGCCAGCGCCGCCGCGGTCGACCATGCCGGCGACACCATCTCGCTGGTGCGCGATGCCACCGTGATCTCCTACGGCGCCGAGGCCGACGGCCTCGTCACCATCGCCCGTCGCGCCACCGATGCCGCGGCCTCCGACCAGGTGCTGCTGGCACTCGCCAAGGACGATTATTCGCTGAAGCGGACCCTTGGCTGGGAAACGCTGGGCATGCGCGGCACCTGCTCGACCGGATTCGAGCTGAAGGTCGACTGCCCCGCCGACCGCGTCTTTCCGGAATCCTATGACAAGATCCACGCCCAGACCATGACGCCGTTCGCACATCTGTGCTGGTCGTCGGCCTGGACCGGGATCGCCGCCGCAGCGGTAACCCGCGCGCAGGCCTTCATCCGCAAGGCAGCCCGCAGCTCCGGCGGCCAGATGCCGCCCGCCGCGGCACATTTCACCGCCGCCAAGATGTCGCTGGCAAGACTGCGCGCGCTGCTGTCGGCCAATATCGACGCGTTTGACCGCGCCGAGCATGACGAGCGCGCCCTCGGCTCGCTCGACTTCCAGTCCTCGATCACGCTTCTGAAGGTGCAGGCCTCCGAGCTGGCGGTCGAGACCGTGATGCATGCGATGCGCACGGCGGGCCTCTCCGGCTACCGCAACGACGGCGAATTCACCATGGGCCGGCACCTGCGCGACGTGCTGTCGGCTCCGATCATGATCAACAACGACCGCATTCTCGCGAATGCCGCGACATCGACGCTGATGAGCGGCGTGCCGACAAGCCTTCGTGACTAAGTCCTCGGCGACCGAACCAACAAGAACAATTTTGAGATAGCAGGATACCGGACCATGAACATTGCCATCCTCCCCGATTCGCCGACGACCGCGCCGCAGGCGATCGATCCGCTCGATCATCTCGCCGACAAGCTGTTCCATCGCATGGGTGCCGACGGCGTCTACGCCCGCACCGCGCTCTATGAAGGCGTCGTCGAGAAGCTGGCCGCGCTGATCACGGGCCATCGCGAATCCGGCACCGAAGTGATGCGCTTCCCGCCGGTGATGAGCCGGGCTCAGCTGGAGAAGTCCGGCTACCTCAAGAGCTTTCCGAACCTGCTCGGCTGCGTCTGCGGCCTGCACGGGACCGAGCGCGAGATCAACGCCGCGGTGAGCCGCTTCGATGCCGGCGGCGACTGGACCACCTCGCTGTCGCCCGCCGACCTCGTGCTATCGCCAGCAGCCTGCTATCCGGTCTATCCGATCGCGGCGAGCCGCGGGCCCCTGCCGAAGGGCGGCCTGCGCTTCGACGTCGCCGCGGATTGCTTCCGCCGCGAGCCGTCGAAGCATCTCGACCGGCTGCAATCGTTCCGGATGCGCGAATATGTCTGCATCGGCAGCCCCGACGACGTCGCCGATTTCCGCGAGCGCTGGATGGTGCGCGCGCAGGCGATCGCCCGCGACCTCGGCCTCACCTTCCGCGTCGACTATGCCAGCGACCCCTTCTTCGGCCGCGTCGGCCAGATGAAGGCGGTGAGTCAGAAGCAGCAGCAGCTCAAGTTCGAGCTCCTCATTCCGCTGCGCTCGGAAGAGCAGCCGACGGCCTGCATGAGCTTCAATTATCACCGCGAGCATTTCGGCACGACCTGGGGAATCCAGGATGCCAACGGCGAGCCAGCCCACACCGGCTGCGTTGCCTTCGGCATGGACCGGCTCGCGGTCGCCATGTTCCACACTCACGGCACCGACCTTGCGGCCTGGCCCGCCAAGGTGCGGGACGTGCTGGGCCTGCAGCCGCCGGCACCGGCCGATGCCCATGTCGCTGCCCATGTCGAAGGCTGGCGCTAACCGAACGAGGCCTGTCATTTCCACGGGTAAGACGAGCGTGATCCACACCAAGGTCCGATGCCGCGAGATCACCGAGTCCGACGCAGACGCGATCGCGGACTTGCTGACGCGCGGCTTCGTGGGCCGCTCGCGCAACTACTGGATCCAGGGCCTGCGCCGACAGGCCTTCCGGCCCGTACCGGAGGGCTATCCGCGCTTTGGCTACATGCTCGACAATGACGGCACGCCGGTCGGCGTGCTGCTGCTAATCTATACGGCACGCAGGAATGGCGAAGAGACCGCCATTCAGTGCAACCTGTCCAGCTGGTATGTCGATCCGGCCTATCGCAACTATGCTCCGCTGCTGACCAAGATCGCCCAGCGGCACAAGGACGTGACTTACTTCAACATCAGCCCGGCGCCGTGGACCTGGCCGATCATCGAGACCCAGGGCTTTCGTGCCTATTGCCGCGGCATATTCTTCTCGGTGCCGGCTCTGGCGCGTGTCCCGCGCTGGAGCGAGATCGAGGTCATCTCGCCTCACGCCAAGACGATCGAGGGGCTTTCCGAGGCTGAAACCGAGCTGCTGATCCAGCATGCGCGGTACAATTGCCTCAGCTTGGTCTGCCGCACGCCACAGGGAACGTTTCCCTTCATTCTGCAACCCGTGCGCATCCGCCGCGGCTTCATCGCGCCCCCTGCGATGAAGCTGATCTATTGCCGTAACGCCGCGGAATACGCCGCCTGCGCCGGCCGAATCGGCCGGCTGCTGCTTCGGCTCGGCAAGATCGCGGTGGCGGTCGATGCCAACGGGCCGATTCCCGGTCTTGTCGGTATTTATACCGAACGGCGCGGTCGCAAGTACTTCAAGGGCCCGCACCGGCCGCAGCTCGGCGATCTCACGGACACGGAGCTCGTGTTGTACGGGCCCTAGGGAAGGCGCTTCGGACCAAGCCACCGCTGTCGTCTCTGCGCAGCGACGACAGCGGAATTTGCGACGCGATGGCGGCCAAATCTCGGCGGCAAGTCTCGCTTGCGCCTGTTCATTTCCGACACTCTCTCCATCGCCGGTCATCCTCCGTAAACTACCGCGCTTAAGGGAATTTTCCGGCCTCTTCGCTACGCTCAGTGGTTGAATTAGGTTGCGTTAATTGCTCGCCGAGATCCCGCCAATCCCATGACGTCGACCTGCGACAACGAGCTTGGTGCACGCCGCGAGCAGGGCCCGGAGGCCCTGGTCGCGCTGAGCCAGCTTGCGCTCGACCACATGGAGCAGGGCGTCTGCGTCTACGACGCGGACAACCGCGTCGTGCTGGTCAACCAGCGTTACCTCTCCCTGTTCGATATGTCGGCCGACGTCGTGCGGGTGGGTACGAGCTACCGCGAGGTGCTCGCGCACAGCGCCGAGCGCGGCAACTTCCCGCCAAGCGAGCTCGACACGCTCTACTCGGCGCGGATCGCACGGATCGCGGCGGGAAAGCCGTTCCGGACCGAACAGCGGCTCGCGACCGGCTTCGTCATGTCGCTCGAGTTGAAGCCGCTTCCCGGCGGCGGCTGGATGACGATCTGCGACGATGTCACCCGCCTCGCCCGGCTCGAAGCAGAATTGCGCGTGCAGACCGAGCGCAGCCAGCACGCCCTCGCCAACATGTCGCACGGCCTGATCATGTACGACGCCGACAGCCGCGTCGTCGTCTGCAACGAGCGTTTCCTGAACCTCTACAACCTCGATCCCGGGGTCGTGAAGCCGGGGGTCTCCCATCGTACGGTGCTCGACCATTGGGTGTCGCGCGGCAATTTGTCGGGCATGCCGGCCGACGATTTCCACGATTCCAGATTGGAGGACGTGCGTCTCAGACGGACGAAATCGCTGCTCGTGATGCGTTACGACGGCCGCATGGTGCAGACGATCTCCCGCTTCCTGCCCGACGGTGGCTGGGTGACCGTGCACGAGGACGTCACGGAGCGGCTGCAATACGAGGAAACACTGCGGCAACAGAACGTCATGCTCGATGCGGCGCTGGAGAACATGGCGCACGGGCTCGCTTTCTACGACAGCGACATGCGGCTTCGGATCTGCAACACCACCTACCGCAAGCTCTACCGATTATCGCCGGAGCAAACCAGGCCCGGCACGCATCTGGCCGAGCTGATCGAGCGTTCGATGGCGAACGGCGCGTTCTCGTCCGAGTACAGCCCCCAGCAGATCCTGGAAGACGCCCGCACGCGGATCGCGAGCCGCGATTCCTCGCCGATGCGTCGGCGCATGTCGAACGACACCGTGGTCTCGGTACGCTATTGCGCCCTGGCCGAGGGCGGGTTCGTCGCCACCTATGAGGATATCACCGAGCGGGAACATGCGATCGGGGAGCTGAGCGAGCAGTACCGCCGCTTCGACGCGGCGCTCAACAACATGAGCCAGGGCCTGTGCATGCTCGATGCGAACCTGCGCGTGATCGTCTGCAATCGCCGCTATATCGAGATGTTCGGCCTGTCGCCTGACGTCGTGAAGCCGGGCGTCTCGATGCGCGAGATCATGGAACACAGCTGCGAGCTGGGCCTCCATCCTGACATGACGGGAGCCAGGCTTTATGCCGATTACGTCGAACGGCTGCGCGAAGGCGAGCACACGCTGCACCGGCATTTGAACGACGGCCGCATCATCAAGCTCAACCACAAGCGCATGGAGCAAGGCGGCTGGGTCGTCACCTATGAGGACGTCACCGAGCGTCACAAGGCCCAGGCCCGCGTGGCGCACATGGCGCGGCACGATTCCCTCACCGACCTGCCCAATCGCCTGCTGTTCCGCGAGAAGATGAGCGAGGGGCTGAACCAGGTCGCGATCGCCGGCGGCGCGATGGCGGTGCTGTGCTTCGACCTCGACAATTTCAAGACCGTTAACGACCGCCTCGGCCACGCCGCGGGCGACCGCCTGCTGCGCTGGGTCGCGGCGCGCCTCAAGGAGAATGTCGGCGAGCACGACACCGTCGCACGTCTCGGCGGCGACGAATTCGCCGTCCTGCAGCGCGGACCGCAGCCGCAATCGGCGGAGAAGCTCGCCAGACGCCTGGTCGAGGTCATCGGCCGCCCGCCGCCGCTGGAGAACCAGTCGATCCATGTCGGCGCCTCCGTCGGCATCGCGATCGCGCCCGACCACGGGCTCGATGCGGACGAGCTGATGAAGTGCGCCGACCTCGCGCTCTACCAGGCCAAGGCCAAGGGGCGCGGCGCCTATCAGCTGTTCGAGCCCGAGATGGAAGAGGAGGCACGCAGCCGTCACGCGCTGGAGCAGGATCTGCGCGGTGCGCTGGAGGCCCGCGAATTCCACCTGGTGTTCCAGCCGCAGATGCGGCTCGATTCGTCGGAGCTCACCGGCTTCGAGGCACTGCTGCGCTGGAAACATCCCTCGCGCGGTCTGGTCTCGCCGGCCGAATTCATTCCGATCGCGGAAGAGAACGGGCTGATCGTTCCGATCGGCGAATGGGTGCTGCGCAGCGCCTGTGCGACTGCCGCGTCCTGGCCCGACGTCAGCGTCGCGGTGAACCTGTCGCCGGTGCAGTTTCGCTCGCGCGGATTGGTGGCAATGGTCACGAGCGCGCTCGCTGAAGCCGGCCTGCCGCCGCAGCGGCTCGAGCTCGAAGTCACCGAAACGGCCCTGCTCGACGATAGCGAAGCGACGATCGAGATCCTGCACCAGCTTCGGGCGCTGGGAGTGCGCGTCAGCCTCGACGATTTCGGCGTCGGCTATTCCTCGCTGAGCTACTTACGCAAGTTTCCGTTCGACCGCATCAAGATCGACCGCTCCTTCGTCGGCACGCTCGGCGAGAGCCCGGAGAGTGTTGCCATCGTCCGCACCATCGCAAGCCTCGGCTCCGTGCTCGGCGTCGAGACGACGGCCGAGGGTGTGGAGACCGAGGAGCAGCTCGATTTCGTCCGCGAATGCGGCTGCACCGCGGTGCAGGGCTATTATTTCGGCAAGCCGTGCCTCGCATCGGAGGTCGGCCGCACCATCGAGACGCTGAACACGGTCCGAAAGGTCGCCTGAGCCGCGCGCCGTCCGCCGACGGCGCAAATTCCGTGTCTCGGCAAGCGCCAGAACGACGGATTGTCGCACGCCCCGTTTCCGGCATGATTGGCTCCCCGACTGTGCACCGCCGACCGCGCAATGCGCTTTTCTTCTCCCGTGAATTCGAGGACAATCCCGTCGCAACAATGAGAAACTGCGGCCCGAACGGGCCGCTGCGAGGGAGGTGTTCCGATGTCGGGGTATGGGCTGAGGGCGGCTGCATTTGCCGCTATGCATGTCGTCATGGGTGCGTTGGCCGCAACCAGCGCTAGCGCGCAGGATTATCCGACCAAACCGATCACGCTGATCGTGCCGTGGCCGGCCGGCGGATCGACCGATATCTCGATGCGCGCAATCGCCGACAGCGCCTCGAAGGTGCTGGGGCAGCCGATCGTGATCGACAACAAGGCCGGCGGCGGCGGCACGGTCGGTCCCGCGACCATGGCAGCGGCTGCGAAGCCGGACGGCTACACCATCTCGCAGATCCCGATCACGGTCTTCCGCCTGCCCTTGATGCAGGAGGTGTCGTGGGATCCGGCCAAGGACTTCAGCTACATCGTCCATCTCACCGGCTACACCTTCGGTGTGACCACCAGCGCAGAGTCGCAGTTCAAGAGCTGGAAGGACGTGGTGGAGTTCGCGAAGGCGAATCCGGGCAAGGTCACCTATGCCACACCGGGCGCCGGCACCTCGCTGCATATCGGCATGGAGCAGATCGCGGGAATGGCCGGCATCAAGCTGACGCAGGTGCCGTTCAAGGGAGGTGCAGAGACCAATGCCGCCGTGCTCGGTCAGCATACCATGCTTCAGGCTGATTCCACGGGATGGCGACCGCTGGTCGATGCCGGCAAGCTCCGACTCCTGATGGTGTGGACCGGCGCCCGCTCGCCGAATTACCCTGATGTGCCGACACTGAAGGAACTCGGCTACCCCATGGTCTATGATTCCCCGTTCGGCATCGCCGGGCCGAAGGGGATGGATCTCAAGATCGTCGCCAAGTTGCACGATGCCTTCAAGAAGGCGCTCGAGGACCCCGCGGTGATCGCGACGCTCGCCAAATACGACATGGTGCCGAACTACAAGAACACCGAGGATTACAAGAAGTTCGTGGTCGAGGTCACCGAGTCCGAGCGCAAGGTGATCGACAAGCTCGGGCTTGCGAAGAAGTAGGGCCGGACTGCTTGTGTCCCGGACGCGCTGCAGCGTGCAACGCTGCTGCGCAGAGCCGGGACCCATCTTCTTCGGCGGCACCGATGGGCCCCGGCTCTGCAGCGCACCGCTTCGCGCTGCGCTGCGTCCGGGGCACGTGAGAGAATCGATGAACAATCCAACCAACGTCAAGCTCCGCCTTAACAATTCCGAGCTCTGGGGCGGGCTGATCGGGCTCGCGCTCGGCGGCTTCGTGATCTGGTCGGGCATGAAGCTCAAGCTCGGCACCATCAACGATCCCGGCTCCGGCTACGTGCTGTTCTACACCGGCATCCTGATGTGCGTGTTCGCAGGCGCCATCATCGTCTCCGCGGTCACCGACGGCGGCCCGACGCTGGCCTCGCGCTGGGAGAACGCGCGCTGGAGCAAGCCGCTCCTGCTGATCGGCTGCTTGGTGGCATTCTCCGTTGCACTGGAGCCGCTCGGCTTCCTGCTGTCGTCGATCCCCTTGATGCTGCTGTTGTTGCGGCTGATCGATCCCGTGCGCTGGATACTGGCGATTCCGGTCGCCGTGCTGGCGCCCATGGGCATGTGGTGGGTGCTCAAGCGGCTGCTGCTGATCCAGTTGCCCTCTGGCATTTTCGGGATCGGCTGACCTCATGGATACGCTTCTCAACGTCGCCCACGGATTCGGCGTCGCGCTGCTGCCGATCAATTTGCTCTATTGTTTCATTGGCGTCTTCATCGGCACGCTGGTCGGCGTGCTGCCGGGCATCGGGCCGATCTCGGCGATGTCGCTGTTGCTGCCCGTGACGCTGTCGGGCACGCCCGAATCCGGCATCATCATGATGGCCGGCATCTATTACGGCTCGATGTATGGCGGCTCGACCACCTCGATCCTGGTCAACATCCCCGGCGAAGCAGCCTCCGTCGTCACCTGCATCGACGGCCACCAGATGGCGAAACAGGGCCGCGCGGGCCCGGCGCTCGGCATCGCCGCGTTCGGCTCCTTCGCCGCCGGCACGTTTGCGCTGGTCGCCTTGATGCTGGTGGCACCGAAGCTTGCCAGCATTGCCATCGCCTTCGGCCCGGCCGAGTATTTCAGCCTGATGGTGCTCGGCCTCGTTGTGCTCACCTTCCTGACGCAGGGATCGATGCCGAAGGCGCTGCTGATGGCGTGCACCGGCGTCGTGCTCGGGCTGGTCGGGCTCGACAGCATCACCGCGCAGCCGCGGCTAACCTTCGGCCGCATGGAGCTGATCGACGGCATCGGCCTCGTCCCCGTCGTGATGGGCCTGTTCGGCGTTGCGGAGGTGCTCCTCAACACCGAGCAGGCCATCAAGCGTGACATCATCAGCACCAAGATCACTCATCTCCTGCCCAACAAAGAGGACTGGAAGGCGAGCGCGGGTCCGATCGGCCGCGGCACGATCCTCGGCTTTTTCCTCGGCATCCTGCCGGGCGGCGGCGCGGTGGTGTCGTCATTCGCCTCCTACGCGCTGGAGAAGCGACTGTCGAAGACGCCCGGGCGTTTCGGCCAAGGAGCGATCGAAGGCGTCGCGGGGCCGGAAGCGGCGAACAACGCCGCGGCGGGCGGCGCCTTCATTCCGCTGATGACGCTCGGCATCCCGCCGAACGTGGTGATGGCGCTGCTGCTCGGGGCCTTCGTCATTCACGGCCTGCAGCCGGGACCGCTGCTGATCACGCAAAACCCCGGCCTGTTCTGGGGCATCGTCGCCAGCATGTATATCGGCAACGTCATGCTGCTGATCCTGAACCTGCCGATGATCGGCATGTGGGTGCAGCTGCTCAAGCTGCCCTACAACATCCTGTTTCCGCTGATCATCCTGTTCACGATCCTCGGCGTCTACTGCTCCAGCAACAACGTGTTCGACGTCTATGTGATGATCGCGTTCGGGATCATCGGCTATTTCATGCGCAAGCTCGGCTACGAGCCGGCACCGCTGGTGCTGGCCTTCGTGCTCGGACCGATGATGGAGAACAATCTTCGCAAGTCGCTGATCCTGTCGCAGGGCGACCTGTGGACCTTCGTGCAGCGGCCGATCTCGGGCGTCTGCCTTGCGTTCGCAATGGTGCTGCTGATCGCGCCGCTGTTGCCGTCGCTGCGCAAGAAGCGCGAACTGGTGGCCCTGGACGAGGGGGCGTGATTTCGTAGAGAGGGCAAAGCGAAGCGTGCCCACGCGTCTGTTGCCGTATTGAAAAGAGCGTCGGCACGGCGCAAATGCGCCTTTGCCCATCCTACGACATCTCAGCTCGCCGCAGGCAGCGCGCTCTCCGTTGAAACGCCCCACGGCCGCTCAGCCGAGGCCAGCCCGATCAGGCGGCCCTGGATGTAGTCGCAGCCCCAGTCGCGCAGCATGCCTGCGGCTTCCTCGTCCTGCACCCATTCGGCGACGGTCTTGATGTCGAGGCGGCGGGCGAGGTCGATCAGGGTCTGCACGAAGGCGCGGTCGTCGGCGGAATGGGTGATGTTCTGCACGAAGGCGCCGTCGATCTTTACGATATCGACGCCGAGCTTGCGCAGGTTTCGAAACGAGGTGTAGCCGGCGCCGAAATCGTCGATGGCGATGCGGCTGCCGAAATTCTTCAGCCGCGTGACGAAGCCGCGGACGTCGTCGATGTCCTGGATCGCGACCGTCTCCGTGATCTCGACGATCAGCCGCTCGGCGACGCCGGGATGGGACAGCATCAGCGACTCGATCCCCGCCCACCAGTCCGGGTCCATCGTCGTATCCGGCGAGATGTTGAGGCTGAGGCTGACATCGGGCGCGGCGGCGAGCTCGGCGACCACGAGCTCGAGCACGCGATGATCGACCAGGCGGATCAGGCCGAGCCGTTCGGCGACCGGCACGATGTCGGGCGCGAGCAGCACATGGCCGTCGCCCTGGTCCATGCGCACCAGGCATTCGTGGAACGCGCGCTCGCGCGAAGCGGCGGACACCACCGGCTCATAGGCGAGCCTGATGCGGCGCTCGTTCAGCGCGGTGACGATCTCGTCGGTCACGCGGATATTGACGCGGCGCTGCGCGTCGCGCGCGGCGTCCGGACGCCACGCGGCGAACGAGCCGGCGCGGCGGCGCTTGGCGGCGTCCAGCGTCTCGTGGGCGCGGTTGACGGCCTCGTCGGTGTTGCGGGCATAGCGCGGCAGGCTAACCGCGCCGATCGAGGCGGTGACCGAGACCGGACCGGATTTGGTCGGCACCACCTCGTCGCGGATGCCGGCGAGGAATCGCTCGGCGGCGACATTCATGTCGTCGACAGTGCAGTTTTTCAGGATCAGGCCGAACTTGTTGCCGGAAAAACGGCCGAGCACGTCGCCGCCACGCAGCCGTGCGCGGATGCGCCTGGCGACGTCGAGGATCACGGCGTCGGCAACGTCGAACCCGAAAGCGTCGTTGACGCGGGCGAGGTGATCGATGCCGACCAGCATGAAGGCGGCGGTGGAGCGGAAGCGAGTCGTCTCCTCGATCGCCTCGGCCAGTGCCGCGATCAGATGCACTCGGTTGAGCTCGCCGGTCAGCGGATCGAGCCGAGCCAGCTTCGTCAGCTCCTCGTCGCGGGCATGACGCTCGTTGTTGATGCGGACCGAGCCGATCGCGCGCGTGGGGCGGCCGTCGGGGCCGGCGAACCAGCGACCGGTCTCCTCGATCCAGATCACGGGATCGGCGGCGCTCATGCGGACGCCGTACTCGATGCGGTAGGGCGTGCCGTCCGCGCCATGCACGGCGGACGTCTGCGCCAGCGCGGCGGTCCGCAGCGCCGGCCCGGGCTCGATCAGCTTGGCGAATTCGGCGCCGGTCGCCAGCCGCTCGGCAGGAATGCCGGGAAAAACGCTGGCGACCTGGTCACCCCAGACCATGGCATCGCTGGCGATGTCCCAGGCGAACACGGCCTGACCGAGCGCGGCCAGAATGTCGGAGGCTTGCGGCAATGCAGGGGTCAAAATCGCCTCGTTTCGGGACAGCGGGGAGTCCTGAGCCGGCACAGGATAGAGCCAGATTCGCCTCTGACCCTAGGCAAAGTTCATAAACAATTTGGAAACCACGTTCCCAAAGCACCCAGGAACCAATTAAGCTCGACCGGCATAGGCCTTGCGAGACCATCACATGCCCCGGCGCCAATGTCCCAAAACGCGCCAGTTCGAGCAGATGAACGGTGTTGCGATGGTGAACGCGGACGGATTGGAAGAGACGGAGCGGCAAGCCGGCACGGCCCTCGTGCCGCTGATGCCGACCTTGCGCTGGGTCCGCAAGGCGCCGCTGCCACGTCCCGATCCGAGCTTCGTCGCCCAGCTCATCGCCAATGCCGAGCAGCTGCCCCAAACGAGCCGGTTCCGCCGTGCTTCTTCTGAAGACGCGCAGATGGCCTATAGCAGCAAACGCCCGCTGCAAAGCGTCAGCGCACGGACACGTCAGGTGGCCTAAAGGCTGGTCAGCGCGGCGGCGTGTCGGAGGACGGCGGCGTGCCGTTGCCCGGCTGAAGCTGCGGCGAGGCAATTTCCGGCGAAGACGCGCCCTGCACGGGCTTGGGCGCAGGATGATCCATCAGCACGGATTCGGCGACGGATTGCGCCGACGCTGCGGGAGGCTCGACCGGTGCCGGCTGCGATGCAATCACCGGCTCGAACTTGCGCTCGGACGCCACATCCTCCGCCGGCGCGTCGGCCTGGCGCTTGGCCTTGCGCGGCGCCGGCACCGTGGTCTCGGCGACATAGGTGACACGGCGGCGCGTGCGCTGGGCAATGCCAGCGAAGAAGTCCGCCATCGCCAGCAGCACCAGCAGGAAAAAGGTGGAGTTGCCGAATTTGGGCCACATCACGAATTCGGCTGCCGCCGCGCCGAAGACGATCAGCGACAGCAGATGGTCCATCAGGAATTTCGATCCGGGCCGCGCACCCTTGACCACCTCCAGCAGCAGCAGAACCACGCCGAGCGCGAGCAGGAGATCGGCAAGCGTGACCGGCCAGGTCTCGCCCGTGACCATCGGCACCCTGAACAGCACGTCCGTGAAGGACACGGTCGGCATCAGGAAGGCGATGATGTTGTAGACCGCGAGCGGAATCAGAAGCAGCGGGAAACCGACCATCGGCAAAATGCCTCTCGATCATGATATCCGGACAGAACAATGCAGCGGCGAAGCATTCGCTCCGCCGCCGTCACCGTCTATCTCGTGAATGGGCCGAAACCAGGCAAGCCAGATCATCCTGCCCGAAGAAGGATCCTGACCTCAGGACTCTTTCTTCTTCAGGACCTGCCGGCCCTTGTACATACCGGTCTTGAGGTCGAGGTGGTGCGGACGACGGAGCTCGCCGGAGTCCTTGTCTTCCACATAGGTCGGCTTCTTGATGGCGTCTGCCGAGCGGCGCATGCCACGGCGCGACGGCGAGGTTTTTCTTCTCGGAACGGCCATTTCAATATCCTCTAGGGATTGGTGTCATCAGGGCATCGTCCGGAGGGGACGGCTCAGCACCCGCAATACGAGGCGAGCTGAATGCCGATCAAGGCCGGGCTTATAGAGGAAGGCTGGCCGTAAAGCTAGGCTCTTGGGCCGGAAAATACGCCCGGAACGAGCTCAAAATCAGCGATTTTCGCGCCAGCAGGTCGCGAGCGAACTCGCCTGCCCCCGCGCCATATAGGTGGCAGCCAGCCGCCGGACGCCAGGGCCCGGGGTTTTGGCGCTGCGTTTCACTGGATTCGGCAGGATCGAGGCCAGAAGCGCCGCCTCCCGGGGTGAAAGGTCCTCCGACGACTTGCCGAAGGCATGGGCGCTGCCAGCCTCGACGCCAAACTGGCCCTGCGGACCGAGCTCGGCGATGTTGAGGTAAATTTCCAGGATCCGCGGCTTGGGCAGGACGAGGTCGATCCAAAGGGCCAGCGGGAATTCCAGTGCCTTGCGGACGAAATCCCGCCCCTGCCAGAGGAACAGGTTTTTTGCGACCTGCTGGGTGATGGTGGAGGCGCCCCGGAACGGCGTACCGTCCTCCTGCGCATCATCGATCGCCTCGCGCAACGCGCCCCAATCGATCCCGTGATGCTTGCAGAAATGCGCGTCCTCGGCTGCCACCACTGCGCGCGGCAGATAGGGCGACATCGCGGCCAGATCGATCCATTCCCGCTGCATCGGCGCGCCGCGAAGCGAGCGCCAGGCCATCAGCGTCGAGACGGGATGGCCGGTGCGGTAGAATGGCGCGATCACATAGGGCGCGAGCAGCGCAACCGCGAGCACCAGAAGAAGGATTTTGACGACGCGCAAATCGACCTTTCCGGCGCAAGCTGAACCACGGCCACGGGCTGGAGCATTAAGTCTGTGATAATTCGGGCCTTTTCCAGCACTTTTTAGGCCTTCCAAACGATTGACTGAGGCGGGCGCATAAAGGATTGTCCCGCCGAATTTTAGTTCTGGAGCCCTCCTTGATGACCGGCACGTCCCCGTCCGATTTCGCCAAACGTCTGGACAAGACCGCTGATGATACCGAGGCCCTGCTCGGGCGCCTGCTGTCGGACGATATCCTGCACGATGAGATCGCCCGGCCCAAGCGACTGATGGACGCAATGCGCTATTCGAGCCTGAACGGCGGCAAGCGTTTGCGGCCGTTCCTGGTGGTCGAGAGCGCAGCAATATTCGGCGTACCACGCGAAGCGGCCCTGCTCGTGGGCGCGGCGCTCGAATGCATCCACTGCTATTCGCTGATCCATGACGACCTGCCGGCCATGGACAATTCGGACCTGCGCCGCGGCCGCCCCACGCTGCACAAGAAGACCGATGACGCCACCGCGATCCTCGCCGGCGACGGTCTCCTGACGCTCGCCTTCGACATCGTCACCCGCGACGAGATCCATCGCGACGCCAACGTGCGCCTGCTGCTGACGCGCGCGCTGGCGCGCTGCGCCGGCATCGGCGGCATGGTCGGCGGCCAGATCCTCGATCTCGCCGGCGAGGGCCGCTTCGGCGGCAACGAGCCGATCGATGTCGCACGTATCCAGCAAATGAAGACCGGCGCCCTGCTGCGCTACGGCTGCATCGCGGGCGCGATCCTCGGCCAGGCCTCGCAGAAGGAATATCAGGCGCTCGACGATTACGGCCGCGCGCTCGGCGAAGCCTTCCAGATCGCGGACGATCTGCTCGACGTCGAGGGCGATGCGGCAGCGCTCGGCAAGCCGGCGGGCGCCGACGCCGCGCTCGGCAAGACCACGTTCGTCACCCAGCTCGGCATCGAAGGCGCCAAGCAGCGCGTGCGCGAACTGCTCGCGCGGGCCGACAGTGCCGTCTCGATCTTCGGCGACCGCGCCGCCGTGCTGCAGGCGGCGGCACGCTTCGTCGCCGAGCGGAAGAACTAGCAACGCCGGGCTCCTTCACCTCTCCCGCTTGCGGGAGAGGTCGGCGCGAAGCGCCGGGTGAGGGCTCCCTCTTCTTGGGGGTTCTCGGTTGTGGAGACACCCTCTCCCCCGCCCTCCCCCGCAAGCGAGGGAGGGAGCGCACCGCCACTGTGGCGACAACGAGAGTTGAGCGAGAGGGCAGAAGCCATCATGGCCAACGGCAAGGAAGACCCCGCCCTCGCCCGCTTCCGCAAGATGTCGCGGCCGGTGCGGCTGATCTATGCGCGGCCGCGGACCTTCATCGCGGTCGGGGCCGGCATCCTGGTCGGCCTGCTGCTGCCGGGCTCGTACCGGCTGGTGACGCGGCTCCTGTTCGGCTGGGACGCGCTGATCGCGGTCTATCTCGTGCTGGTCTATGCGATGATGCTGTGCAACGACCACCACCACATCCGCCGCGCCGCCGCGATGCAGGACGACGGCCGCTTCGTGATCCTGCTGGTGACGGCGATCGGCGCCTTCGCCAGCATCGCGGCAATCGTCTCCGAACTCGGCACGCCCCATCGCGGCGTGCTGGAGTTGAGTATCGCCATCACCACCATCGCTTTGTCGTGGGCCGCCGTGCACACGACCTTCGCGCTGCATTACGCGCATGATTATTACCGCAGCACCACGCCGGGCGGCCTGCAATTCCCAAGCGGCGACAAGGAAGACCACGCCGACTATTGGGACTTCGTCTATTTCTCGTTTGTGATCGGCATGACCGCGCAGGTCTCCGACGTCGGCATCACCGACAAGACGATCCGCCGCACGGCCACCGCGCACGGGATCGTGTCGTTCATCTACAACACGGCCTTGCTGGCCCTGACGGTGAACATCGCAGCGAGCGCGATCTCGACCTGACATCGTCCGAGCCTTGCCGGACGACGCTCTTGACCACGCGTGCCCCTCAGCGACACACCTCGACATTGGCGTCGACGTGGGGGCCGCCGCCGCCGCGATATTCGAGATGGCAGCCGCGGTTGACGGGACGGCAACCGAGGCTGTTGCAGAATATCTGCCCGCCGCCGGACGGACGGCTGGCACCAGCCGCCGCAGTCATGCCGGCCGCGGCACCATAGCCGCCCGCCGTGCCAGCGGCAGCACCGCCGGCCTGACGACGCTGCCGGGCGGGACGCTCGTCACCGACGTCGCGCTTCGCCGTCGCCGGCTTGGCCGGCTTTGCGGCGCGCTGCTTCTCGCACTCATTGTCGTCGTTGACCGCATAGCCCTCGCGGCAGACGATCTTCGTGCATTTGTCGCCGTCGGCCTTGAAGCCGTGCTCGCAAACCAGCGGACAGACCCGCGCCGGCTTGGCCTTGACCGCATCGAGCGCGTCGGTGCTCGCGACCTTCACGTCGAGCTTGGTGCCGGCATAGCGATTGAACTGCGACAGCGAGCGCTGCGAGGACGTATTCCAGTTGCCGTCGGCCGAGCCCGAGAAGCAGCCGACGCGGCCGAGCTCGGTCTGCACCGACCGGTTGAGATCGGCCGGCGCGGTCGGCGGCGTCAGCGAGGCGACATTGGTGCCGGCCGGGCTCGCCGTGCTGGCCGGCGCGGCGCTCGGGGCCGCGGCGGCGAGGTTGACGCGCTGCTGCTCGGCGGCGGCCGCCTGCTGCTGCGCCTGCTCCTTCGCCTTCTGCGCGGCAAGCTGGGCCTGCTCGGCGGCTTTGGCGTCGGCCGCGGCTCTGGCCTGCGCGTCCTTCTGGGCGCCGAGGGCCGCGAGGCGATCGCGCTCGGCCTCGGCCTGCTTCGCCTTCGCGAGGGCCGCTGCGTGGGCCTGCTCGGCACCGAGCTTTTCGACCTGGAGCTTGGCGAGATTTGCATAGAAGCCATCGGGGTGCTGGGCGAGGAAGGCGTCCCATGCCGCCTTGTTGCCAACCTGCAGCGCGAGCTCATAGTCGCGGCGGATATCGGCCTGCGGGTTCGCCACCGGCGCGACGGGCGCGGCGGCCACCACCTTGACCGGAACCAGCGGCACGTCCTCGCCGCCGAGCGAGCCGTAGACGAACGGCTCCTGCTTGTTGGCGGTCGACTTGAGCACCTCGTCGCGCACGAAACCGAACGCGCGGCGGACATCGAGACCCGGCGTCGTCAGATATTTCGACAGCGCCACCGTAAAGGGGCTATTGGCGCCGTCGCCGTCCTGGGCGGTGAAGCCGGCCTTCGCCGAATAGGCGATCAGCGTGTTGGGGCTGGTCGGCTCGACTTGTGCGAGGCCTCGACCCATGGCGCGCGAGGCAATCGTGCGCTTCATCCTCTTGGCGAACGGATTGTCGCGGCAGGCGTCCAGGATCACCAGGCGGAGCTGCTTGGCGGGCTCGACGGCGACGAGAACGCGGTCGAGCGAGAGCGCCTCGTCATAGACGTCGGTGTCGCGCTCGAGCTTGGCGTCGACCGGGATCAGATAATTCGAGCCCTCGACCTCGATGCCGTGGCCGGCATAGTAGACCACGGCGATGTCGGCCGTGCGGGTCGCGTCGGCAAAATCGCGCAGCACGCGCCGGGTCTCCTGTGCGGACAAATCGTGCCGGGAATCGACGATATCGAAACCGGCCTCCTTCAACGTCTTGGCTATCACCGCACCGTCATTGACGGGGTTGGTGAGCGACGGCGCGTGCTGATACGCCGAATTGGCGAGCACCAGCGCGACGCGCTTTCCGGCGAACGCGGGATCCGCGCCGAATAGCAGCGCGGCGGCGAGGAGAAGCGGGCAGAGTCTGAGCAGATTGCGCATGACACGACTTCCGAAGTTCGGGGCGTCTCGAGCCCCCTTTGGGACCGCTTTAGCAGGATGTGGTGGCGATGCTTGTGATGGAGGTCACGAAGACCGCACCGACCAACTGCCCGAAAGCCCCCCAATGTTTGTCGCGCCAGACCGGCCGGGGTTCGCTGCCAGGCCGGCGTTCCGGCCGAGTTCCCTCAGCCGTCGCCGATATGCCCCCGATATTGCGGCAGATTGTCCGTAATTTCGTGCCAGGGCGCCTTCGAGCCTACGAAAATATGGGCGCTAGGCTGGATCGAAGGGGCATCGACCAGGGCTCCCATGGCGACGTGAACCCATTGTCCGTCGCGCACCCGGGAGTAAAGCAGCGAGCCGCATCGCTGACAATGGGCGTCATGGGCGGTGGCGTCGCCGAAAATGAGGCGCTGGTCGTCACCCCTGACGATGCGGAGCTCGTCCTGCGGGATGCCGGCGAACGGCTTAAAGGCCGAGCCGGTGGTGCGGCGGCAATTGGAACAGTGGCAGTTCATCGCATAGGAGAACGCGTCGGCCACCTCGAAGCGGACGGTGCGGCAGTAGCATTCGCCGATCAAGATACGCGCGTTCGAATTTTTTGATCCGGTCATGGCAAGCCTTGGCGCAAATGGCTGACACACCCATAGCGCATTTTGATGTCTACGACTAAGTTCGCCGCAAGCCATCATGCAAAAGGGTGATCCATGAGCCAGAACCGTTCGAGCGTCGAAGCCGTCGTGCAATCCTATTTTGACGGCCTTTACGAGGGCGACGCCGAAAAGCTCGGCGCCATCTTCCATCCCTCGGCTGATTTGCGCTGGGTCGAGAAGGGCGAGCTGCAGGTGCTGACTGTGCCCGACTGGCTCGATCGCGTGCGCAAGCGCCCCTCCGCCAAGGCCGAGGGCAAGCCGCGCGAGGATTTCATCGTCACCATCGACCGTTCGGACGAGAAGACTGCCTTCATCAAGGTCCGGTGCCAATTGCCGCCGCGCTACTTCACCGATTATTTGGTGGCGATGAAGCTCGCCGACGGCTGGCAGATCGTGTCGAAATCGTATCGCTATGACCTGAGGGAGTGAGGGAGTCTTCCCCCGCCTAACTTGCGAGGCACCCGCCTCCACTGTTCATCCGTACGAGCCCAACTCTCGCCACACGTCATTGCGAGGAGCTCGGCGACAAAATTGCGTGGCAATTTTGCGCAGATGCGACGAAGCAATCCAGAATCCTCCGCGGATAGATTCTGGATTGCTTTGCTTCGCTGCGCTCGCAATGACGACGCGGATGAAGCGTGCGCAATCTCTTCCCTCTCCGCTGACCCGAGAGTCTCCCATGCCGCTCGATCGCCGTTCTCTGCTCGCCTCGCTCTGCTGGATGGCAGCCTCTCCCGCGCTTGCCGCGGAGGCGCCGCCCGAGTTCGGAGCCTACGAGCGCGAGAGCGGCGGGCGGGTCGGGCTCCATGCGGAGAACCTTGCGACCGGCGCAAAGCTCAGCTGGCGCGCCGATGAGCGCTTCGTCATGTGCTCGACCTTCAAGGCCTCGCTCGCCGCGTGCGTGCTGGCGCGGGTCGATCGCGGCGAGGAGCAACTCGCGGCCATGATCCCTTACGGCAAGGCCGACCTGCTGGAATATGCGCCGGTCGCCAAGCAGAATCTCGCGGCCGGCACGATGTCGGTCGCCGACATGTGCAAGGCGATCGTCGAGCTCAGCGACAATACCTGCGCCAATCTGCTGCTGGCACGGATCGGCGGGCCGGCTGCCCTCACCGCATTCTGGCGGTCGATTGGCGATAGCACCTCGCGGCTCGATCATAACGAGCCAGAGCTCAACCGCTCGCTTCCCGGCAATTCCCAGGATACCACGACGCCAGCGGCGATGGCGGGCAATTTGCGCCGCCTGGTGGTCGGCGACGCCTTGTCGCCGGCCTCGCGTGCCCTGCTCACGGAGTGGATGGTGAACTGCAAGACCGGCGCGAACCGGCTGCGCGGCGGCCTGCCCGCAAGCTGGACCATTGGCGACAAGACCGGCAACAACGGCAAGGACGCTGCGGGCGACATCGCGGTCGTCTGGCCCAAACCCGACACGCCGATCCTCATCACGGCCTACGTCCAGGGCGGCGCGCCGAATGCGGCGCAGATCGAGGCCGTGTTCGCGCGGATCGGTCGGATGGTGGCTGAGCGGCTGGCGTAAGCCGCGCATTGACGCAGCGATCGCTTCCGGGTCAAGACAGATTGTCATGGAAGCGAAGTTTCAGATTTTCCTCATCCTGCTTGCCGTATTGGCAGGCGTGGCGTTGGCCGCACGCCGCTTCAACATCGCGCCCGCCATCCTGCTGATGCTGGCAGGCGTCGGCCTCGCCTTCGTGCCTGGCATGCCCCAGGTGGAATTGCCGCCGGAACTGGTGCTGCTGATGGTGCTGCCGCCGCTGATCTACTCGGCGAGCGTCGCCATGAGCTGGCGCGAGTTCAGGAAGAATCTGCGCCCCATCGTGCTGCTCGCGGTCGGCGCCGTGGTCTTCACCGCGGCGATGGTGGCCGCCGCGACGCACTACTTGATCGGCCTGCCCTGGACCATCGGCTTCCTGCTCGGCGCCATCGTCGCACCGCCCGACGTGGTGGCGCCGCTCGCGATCGCGCGCCGGCTCAACATGCCGCGGCGGCTCCTGGTCATCCTCGAGGGTGAAGGGCTCGCCAACGACGCCACCGCGCTGATCCTCTACCGCTTTGCGCTGGCAGCAATCATGGTCGGGCATTTCTCGCTGCCGCTTGCCGCCGGCGAATTCCTCCTCATCGTCGCCAGCGAGATCGCCTTCGGCATCGGCGTCGGCTGGCTCTCCCTTCGCTTCCGCAAATGGTCGGGCGATCCGCAGGTCGAGCTGACGCTTTCCTTGATCACGCCCTACGTCTCCTACTGGCT
Source organism: Bradyrhizobium sp. WBOS07 (assembly GCF_024585165.1). Lineage (NCBI taxonomy): Bacteria > Pseudomonadati > Pseudomonadota > Alphaproteobacteria > Hyphomicrobiales > Nitrobacteraceae > Bradyrhizobium > Bradyrhizobium sp. WBOS07. The sequence continues at coordinate 1,511,613 of NZ_CP029008.1, read as the reverse complement.
GCCCGAGCATATCGGCGGCTCCGGCGTGATCGCAACCGTCGCCTGCGGGCTCTATGTAAGCTGGAACGGCCCGCTGCTGATCTCGTCCGCGACGCGGCTGCAAGGCATCTTCTTCTGGGACCTCGTGATCTACCTGATCGAAGGCGTGCTGTTCCTGCTCACCGGCTTCCAGATGCGAGCGCTCTACGAGAAATCGAAGTCATTTCCGCTCGACGACATCCTGATCGCAACCGCATTGGTCCTGATGATCGTCGTGATCGCGCGCTTCGCCTGGCTCTATCCGGCAACCTATCTGCCGCGGATGCTCAGCAAGTCGCTGCGCCAGCGCGATCCATCGCCACCATGGCAATGGCCGTTCGTGCTCGCCTTCACCGGCGTGCGCGGCGCGGTCTCGCTCGCGGCCGCGCTGGCGCTGCCGTTCACGTTGCCGAACGGCGAGGCCTTTCCGTATCGCGACCTGATCCTGTTCGTCGCCTTCGGCGTCATCTTCGTCACGCTGATCGGCATCGGCCTCACGCTGCCGCCGATGGTGCGCTGGCTCGGTGTCGCGCAGGCCGGCCGCAACGAGCATGTCGCCGAGCACGAGGCCGAGATCGCCGCCCGCCGCCAGGCCCTCGATGCCGCATTGAAATCGCTCGAGGCCATGACAGCGGGACAGGAAGTCTCCGAAGAGGTGATGCGGCTGCTGCGTGCACGTCACGAGATCCGCGTCAACCAGCTGCCGGATTCACTCGATCCCGGCCACCACGACGTGTCCGCCGCCGGCACCGCACTGACCCGCGACTTGATCGCCGCCGAACGCAAATTCATTCACAACCTGCTGCGCGACGGCCAGATCACCGACGAAACGCGGCGGCGGATCGAGCGCGACCTGGATCTGGAGGAGGCAAGCCTGGCGAACCGGGAATATCGGGGCGGGCCGCTGTAACTTTTCGTCATTCCGAGCGCGGCGAAGCAATCTGCCGCCTCTCGCAGAACTGCCTCATCGCGGCCGCCACGGCTCCCGCGACGGCCTCGTGCCGCTCCGGCGAATTCAGCTCCATTTCCTCGTCGCGGTTGATGATCGAGCCGGCCTCCAGCAGCACCGCGGCGCTTCGCGTCCGCGACAGCACGACGAGCCCGTCATAGCGGTAGACACCGACATCCTTGTCGAGCAACTGGCGGCGGTAGCGGCCCATCACCGGCAATGTGTACTGGCTGGCATAGTCCAGGCCCTGCTCCTTCAGCTGCCCGCCGATCATCCGGGCCAGCATCAGGCTGGTCGCGAAGTGCGGATTCTGCCGCGACACGAACAGCGAGTGGCCCGAAAAGCGGTCGCTGAAGTAGCTCTTTGCGCCGTCGAACTCCCAGGTCTCGAGCAGCTTGTCCGGCACCGAGTCGTGATGGACCGACAGGAACAGATCGGCCCGGCCGTCATTCGCGGCACTGACCCGCTTGAACAGGCTCGGCCGCGCCTTGCCGTCCGTGACGAGCAGGCGGGTTGCCGCGAAGCCTTCAGACTGGAGCTTCGCTGTGATCAACCTGGCGAGACGGAAGTTGAAGCCGAACTCCGGATCGTTGCGCGCGCTGAGCGCGCCGTAAGAGTCCGGCGTGTGCCCGACATCCACGACGATCCTGAATCTCGGCATCTCGCATCTGGCCGGTGATTGCGGTTGCTTGGGCTTGGGTCTGGCTATCTTTCGCGCGGCAGCAGCCTCGCTGGCGTCGACAAGGGCGAGCGGCGACAGCAGGATCGACGCGACCAGCCCAGCGATGATCCTGCGCGATTGCCCCAAGCCCTGCTCCGCCGCTGCGATCCGCGGGCGGCCAACGAAGCCCGCGATTTGGCTTCGGGAAGATTGGCGCGGGAATCGGGGTGGGTCAACGCAAGATAGCGCTCGTGCCACGAAGAGCGATCAAACCGGCCGCTCGCCCTTCACTGTGACGCGCGTGCCGGAGCGGGTGTGCGGCCAGTAGTCCCACATCGCGCGGTGCTGGGTGCAGCGGTTGTCCCAGAACGCGATCGCGTTCTCGGTCCAGCGGAAGCGGCACTGGAACAGCGGGTTCTCGGCATGCTGGTACAGATAAGCCAGCATCGCATCGCTCTCGTCGCGGGGGATGCCGTTGATGTGGCGGGTGAAGCCGCGGTTGACGTAAAGCGCCTTCTTGCCGGTGACCGGATGCGTGCGCACCACGGGATGCTCGGCATGTGGATAGGAGGGCCGGTCGGCAACGCCGTAATTGGCATAGAGCCCGCGATAGATCGGCTCGCCGTCGTGGAGCGCGGTGAGGCCGTCGAGATAGGCCTTCATACGGTCCGACAAAGCCTCATAGGCGGCGTACATGTTGGCGAACAGCGTGTCGCCGCCGCGGGGCGGGCATTGCTTGATGTAGAGGATCGAGCCCATCGGCGGCTCGAGATCGCAGGACACGTCGGAGTGCCAGCCCTCGCCGTTGGCCCGCGGCGAGTTCTTGTCGGCGTAGATCTTCATCAGGGCCGGGTCTTCGTCCTCATGCGGCGCGGCGGGATGAAAATGCAGCTCGCCGAACTTGCGGCCGAAGGCGAGATGCTGCTGCGGGGTAATGTGCTGGTCGCGGAAGAAGATGACGAGATTTTCGGCCAGCGCGCGGTGGATCTCGTCCATCTGCCGGTTGGACGGCGCTTCGTCCGAGACGAGCTTGCCAATGTCCACGCCCGAGACTTCCGCGCCGATGATGGGCGTGAGCTTTTCGACCGCGATGGTCTCGTAAGGCGCGCCATCCTCGGCCGTGTGGCGATAGCGCGGACCCTGCTTGCCGGCGAGTGAGCTCATGGCGTGTCTCCCGATCATTATTGATTGGGAGCCATCGTAGCGTGCGCGTGCCGATGTGCAATCTGCACCGCAAACACAGCCGTCGTCCCGGGGCGCGCAAAGCGCGAGCCCGGGGACCCATAACCACAGGATTGCGTTTGACGAAGATCGGAGTGACAGCTCACCATAACCACGACGCCCTGTGGTTATGGGCCCCCGCCTTCGCGGGGGCGACGAGCAGAGCGCGGGCGACAGCGGAGTAAAATTACTCCGCCGCGGTCACTGGCAGCTTGGCGCCCTGGCCGTAACGCTGCTCGATATAGTCGATCACCAGCGCCTTGAAGTCGGCGGAGATGGTGGGGCCGCGCAGCGTGCGGAACTTCTTGCCGTCGACGAAGACGGGCGCGGCCGGCGCTTCGCCGGTGCCGGGCAGCGAGATGCCGATATTGGCGTGCTTGGATTCGCCGGGGCCGTTGACGATGCAGCCCATCACCGCGACGTTGAGCTCCTCGACGCCCGGATATTTCGTCTTCCAATTCGGCATCTCGTCGCGGATGAAATCCTGGATCGAGCGGGCCAGCTCCTGGAACGTGGTCGAGGTGGTGCGGCCGCAGCCGGGGCAGGCCGCAACCAGCGGCACGAAGGTGCGGAAGCCCATGGTCTGCAGCAGCTCCTGGCCGACCTGCACCTCGCGAGTGCGGTCGCCGCCGGGCTCAGGCGTCAGCGAGATGCGGATGGTGTCGCCGATGCCCTGCTGCAACAGGATGCCAAGCGCGGCCGAGGACGCCACGATGCCCTTCGAGCCCATGCCGGCTTCGGTCAGGCCGAGATGGATGGCGTAATCGGAACGGCTGGCGAGGTCCTGATAGACCGCGATCAGATCCTGCACCGCCGAAACTTTTGCGGAGAGGATGATGCGGTTCTTGGGCATGCCGAGCTCTTCGGCCCGCGCCGCCGAGAGCAGCGCGGACTGCACCATCGCCTCGCGCGTCACGGCGCGGACGTCGCGCGGATTGGCGGAGGCTGCGTTCTCGTCCATCAGCCTGGTCAAGAGCTCCTGGTCGAGCGAGCCCCAATTGGCGCCGATGCGGACCGGCTTGTTGTTCTTGTTGGCGATCTCGATGATGTCGGCGAACTGGGTGTCGCGCTTGTCCTTGAAGCCGACATTGCCGGGATTGATGCGGTATTTGGCCAGCGCCTCAGCGCAGGCCGGATAGGCCGCGAGCAGCTTGTGGCCGATATAGTGGAAGTCGCCGATCAGCGGCGTATTGATACCGCGCTTGGCGAGGCCGTCGCGAATGTGCGGGACGGCGGCCGCGGCTTCCTCGCGGTCCACGGTGATGCGGACCATCTCGGAGCCGGCGCGCGCGAGCGCTGCGACCTGGGCGATGGTACCGTCGATGTCGGCGGTATCGGTGTTGGTCATCGACTGCACGACGATCGGCGCACCGCCGCCGACGGCGACGTCGCCGACCTTGACCTGGGTGGTACGATGGCGCGGCGCAGGCCCCGCGATGTCGGAATCGATGCTGGTTTCGGGCTTGTTCATGGGGTCCAAATATCAGGTTTTGGTGACGTTCAGCAATGCATCAGCTGGCGCCGCAGCCGTTGAGCTCGGACGGTTAACCAGAAAAAGCCCAGCAATTACAAGGAGGGCAGCCGCCCCGAATGCCAGGCTTAGGGTGTCGTGCATGATGAAATAGCTACCCACCACGCCAAACAAAGGGGTGATGAAGGTAAAAGCCGACAATTTGCTGGCCGAATAGGCCTTCACCAGCGCGAACCAAAGCGTGAACGTGGTTCCAACCACCCAGATCGCCTGAAACGCCATCAGGCCGAGCGACAGCGGCGACGGCGTGTGCGTGATGCTCTCGCCGAACAGCCAGGCCGCGAGCCCCAGGATCGGGATCGAGATGGCGACCTGATAGCCCAGCGCCTTCTCAGGCGCGGCAAACCGCAGCCGCGTGCCCTTGGCCACCAGCGTGGTTGCCGCCCACAGCGCCGCGCCGCCGACGATCATGAGGTCGCCGAGCAGGACATGCGCATCGACATTGGCCTGCGGCACGCCGATCGCAAGCGCGACGCCGGCAAAGCTGATGGCGAGGCCCAGCCATTGCGGGGCACCGAGCCGCTCGCCGAGCACCTGGTAGGAGCCGAGCGCAACGAAGAACGGCGCGGTGTAGAGGAACACCACGGCGCGCGAGGCCGAGGTGAGGCGCAGCCCCTGGAAGATCAGCACGAATTCGATGCCGAACATCAGGCCGGCGATCAGGCCCGGCTTCCAGGTGTGATCGTTCTCGAAGAATTTGACGCCGCGAAACGTGCCGATGATGAACAGAACCGGCAGCGCGCCCGCCGAGCGGATCGTGGCCTGGAGCATCGGCGGGATGTCCGGCAGCACCAGCTTCACCGCGATCTGGTTGAACCCCCAGGTCAGGCACAGCATGAGCATCAGGGCGATGGCGCCGGCACTGAGGGGACGTGCGGCGGAGTGATTGGCTTGTGGTGAGGACATGTCTTCCCGAAAAACCGGCTTTGCGCCGTTGTTGCTCTATGCAGCTTTCTGGCAATGGGTGCAGACGCCCGTGATCTCCACCACGGACAGCTTCGGAGCAAAGCCCGAGCTGCGTGCCGCCGCATTGAGATCCCCGGCGAATGAGGCCGACGGGATCTCGCCGACCAGGCCGCAGCGCTCGCAAATCAGGAACGCGACCGCCGAGGTCGCGTCGTGGTCGTGGGCGGCACAGGCGAGGTAGGCGTTGCGGCTTTCGATACGGTGCACGAGACCGTTGGCCATCAGGAAATCGAGCGCGCGATAGACCGTGATCGGCGCCGGCCGCGACATCGACTTGGCGAGCTCGTCGATCACCTCATAGGCGCCGAGGGGGCGGTGGCTGGAGAGCAGCGCTCCCAGCACCTGGCGGCGGATCGGCGTGAATTTCTGCGCGCGCTGCTCGCAAACTTCCTCGGCATGCGCCAGCGCATCCGCGGTGCAGCGGCCATGATCGTGATCGGGCGCGGGAAATGCCGGCTTGGCGAGGGTCATGCATCGATAATCTTAGCATCCAGGCTCGGGAACCCAAAGCGCGACCATGCGAACGGCTGCCAGCCATGCTGTCGCTGCGGGGCAGCCCCACCGAACGCGCCATGGGAATAATCATAAGCTTGCTTATTATATTCCGAGCTTATTGGAGACCAAGCTCATGAGCCGCGGGTCCGTCGACCAGAACTTCCTGTTCACGCTGGGCGAGCTCTACCGCCTGTTGCGAGTCTATGCCGACAAGGAGGCAAGGCGGTTCGGCATTACCCGCGCGCAATGGGCGGTGCTGGCCAAGGTCGAGCGCAGCGAGGGCATGAAGCAGTCGGAACTCGCCGAGCTGCTCGAGATGCAGCCGATCACGCTGACCCGCATGATTGACAAGCTCTGCGACAATGACTGGATCGAGCGCCGCAGCGACGCTTCGGACCGCCGCGTCAAGCGCCTCTATCTCAAGAAGGCCGGCCGGCAATTGCTGGGTCGGCTGAGCGGGTTGAGGTCCGAGCTGACCGCCAATGCGGTCGACGGCATCACACCGGCGGACGCCCACCGCCTCCTGACCCAGCTCGAGACCATCAAGGAAAACGTGCGCACCGCGATCCAGGCATCCGGCGCTGAGCAAGCGCGCAAGGAGCAGCGCTATGGCTGACCAGGTCCTCAAGTTCCAGCCTGAGCAGAAGACTGACGGCGGCAAGCCCACCAAGAAAGCCGGCACCGACCCGCGCCGCCGCCTGGTGGCAGGCCTGCGCCGCTATCGCCGCTTCCTGCTCCTGGTCGTACTGCCTGTTGCCGCCGCCATCGGCGGCCTCACCTTCTACCTGCATGGCGGCCGCTATGTCGGGACCGACGACGCCTATGTCGGCGCCCAGAAGGTGCTGGTGACGCCCGACATCTCCGGCAAGATTTTGAAGGTGATCGTGAAGGAGGGCCAGTCGGTCAAGCGCGGCGACGAGCTGTTCGAGATCGACCCCGTTCCGTTCCGCCTCGCGGTGGACGAGGCCAAGGCGCAGCTCGCGCAGGCCCGCACGACCTATGACAACCTCGTCGCCAATATCAAGATCTACGGCGACATGCTCGATCTGGCCCAGCAGGGCATCGATCTGAAGAAGCGCGATGTCGAGCGCAAGCAGGCGCTGGTGAAGAACAATTTTGGCTCGCAGCTCGACCTCGACAACGCCTCGACGGCGCTGGTCACCGCCGGCGGGCAGGCGCAATACATCAAGCAGCAACTCTCCAACGCCAAGACGCAATTGCTCGGCAACTCCGAATTGCCGCTGGAGCAATTCCCGCCCTACGCGCAGGCGAAGGCCAAGCTGGACGACGCCCAGCGCAACCTCGACCACACCGTGCTGCGCGCTCCGATGGAAGGCGTGGCGACGCAGGTCGAGCAGATCCAGCTCGGACGCTACGTCGCGGCCGGCACGCCGGTGTTCTCCATCATCGACGTCGCCCACCCCTGGGTCGATGCCAATCCGAAGGAGAGCGACCTCACCCATGTCACCGAAGGGCAGCCCGTCACGCTCGAGGTCGACGCGTTCCCGAACCATGTCTTCAAGGGCAAGATCGGCTCGCTCTCACCCGGCACCGGCGCGCAATTTGCGATCCTGCCGCCGCAGAACGCCACCGGTAATTTCGTCAAGGTTGTGCAGCGCGTGCCGATCCGCATCTATTTCGACGAGACCGACAAATACGTGCGGAAGCTGAAGGCCGGCATGAGCGTCTATGCCACCATCGACACCGGCCATCGGCGCTCGCTCGCCGGCCTCTTCGGCCTGCCGGCGACCGCGAGCCAGGACAAAGACTAAACCAACAGGACAAAGACTGATCCGATGTCCGGTCCCAACGCCAATCTGATGGTCCCCGGCCTGCGCCGGAACATGGTGACGATCTGCGCCATGACCGCGACCATCATGCAGGCGCTGGACACCACCATCGCCAACGTCGCCCTGCCCTACATGCAGGGCACGCTGTCGGCCTCGCAGGACCAGATCAACTGGGTGCTGACCTCCTACATCGTCGCCGCCGCGATCATGACGGCGCCCGTCGGCTGGATCGCCAACCGGTTCGGCCGCAAGCGCATCTTCATCATCTGCTCGGCCGGCTTCACCATGGCGTCGGTGCTGTGCGGCCTCGCGCAGGACATCAACCAGATGGTGCTATTCCGGCTGCTCCAGGGTGTGTTCGGCGCCGCCCTGGTGCCGCTGTCGCAATCGGTCATGCTCGACTATTACACGCTGCAGGAACGCGCCAAGGCGATGTCGATCTGGGGCATGGGCGTGATGATGGGGCCGATCATGGGCCCCTCCCTCGGCGCCTGGCTGACCGAGACCTATTCCTGGCACTGGGTGTTCTTCGTGAACCTGCCGTTCGGCGTCATCACGGTGCTCGGGCTGATCGTCTTCATGGACGAGACCGAGACGAACATCAGCCTCAAATTCGACTGGTTCGGTTTCGCCGCCTTGGCGGTCGCGATCGGCGCGCTGCAGCTCGCCCTCGACCGCGGCGAGCAATTGGGCTGGCTGGAATCGAACGAGATCCTCGCCGAGTTCATCGTGTCGGCCGTCGCGTTCTACTTCTTCCTTGCGCACTCCTTCACGACTTCGACCCCGTTCATTCGCTTCGCACTGTTCCGGGACCGCAACTTCGTCACCGGCTGCATGTTCATGATCGTGATGGGGCTCGTGCTGTTCTCGACCATGGCGCTGGCCTCGCCCTACATGCAGAACGTGATCGGTTATCCCATCATCACCGCCGGCCTGCTGTTGGCGACCCGCGGTATCGGCACCTTCTTCGCCATGATGCTGGTCGGCCGCATGATGCGTTATTTCGAGGCGCGCACGCTGATCATCGCCGGGCTGGCACTGACGGCCGCCTCGCTGTTCCAGATGACCGGCTGGACCGAACTGACCCAGGTGCCGGAAATCGTGACCGTCAGCGTCATCCAGGGATTTGGCTTCGGCCTCGTCTTCGTTCCGCTCTCGACCGTGGCGTTCCTGACACTGTCGAACGAGCTGCGCACCGACGGCACCGCGATGCTGACCCTGATGCGAAACGTCGCCAGTTCGGTCGGCATTTCCATCGTCATCGCGCAATTGACGCAGGGCACGCGATGGACCTACGCGATCCTCTCCGAGCACATCAATCCCTTCAACCACGCGCTGCAGATGCCTGGAGTCAGCGGCCTGATCAATCTGTCGACCGACGCCGGCCGCGCCATGGCTGACCGAATGGTCAGCGTGCAGGCACAGATCATCGCCTTTTCCCATGATTACCAGCTGGTGATGATGTTCGTGCTCTGCACCATCCCGCTCGCGCTCCTGATCGGCTCGACCAAGGCCACGCTGCGCAAGCAGGCGGCCGGGCCGGAACATGCGGTGATGGAGTAATTGGCAGATCTCCTGCCCCGGACGCCATCAGTGCGTTTACGCGCGTCTTCGCCGCGCTATGGCAGCACACAAGTGATGCGCTGCTGAGCCGGGGCCCATGCCACGCGGCATGCTGGGTCCCGGTTCTGCGGCGCACCGCTACGCGCTGCACCGCGCCCGGGACACGAGAGCCTTACAACAATTCCTCGCAGCCCAAATCGTCCACCGCCGCCATCACCCGCTCCAGGTTGTTCCACCAGATCACCGGCGGGATGTCGATGCTCCACTGCCAGACCGGCCGCGTGATCTGCCAGAGCACCGCCCAGCGATAGTCGCGATCGAGCGCGCCGCGCGTGTAGCCGGTGATGCCGCCCTCGATCAGCGTGTCATGGTAGAGATTGAGCAGCGCGCGTTCGAGCGCCTGCCGACGCTCCGGATACCAATGCATCGCCATCATATAGGCGAGGTCGTGGGTTGGAACGTTGATGCTCCACAGATCGAAATCGAAGATCCGCACGGTGTCGGCGACGCCCGCGCGCGGCAGCAGGAAATTCCAGACATGGGCATCGCCATGGGTGATGCTGAGGTGGCGGCGTGAATGGTAGCGCTGGGACAGCCGATCCGATTGATCGATCAGGCGCCGATAGAGCGTGCGCCGCTCCTCGCTGAGGCGATCACCGAGATAATCGGCAAAGCGGTCGTAATGTCCGGCGAACGTCTCCATGCGCTCCGCGCTGTCCTCGGGGCTGGCGAAGGTGCCGATGGCATCGCCGAGGCCCGGATGGTCCCACCACGCCGCGTGCCAGCGTGCGAGCGTCGTCACGATCGCGATCGCCTGCTCGCGCGATGGCGGCAGCGGCCAGGCCGCCGCGATGGCGTGGCTGTCGGTGAGGTCCTCGAGCAGAAGATGCCAGGCGAGGCTGTCCTCGTCGAAATGTCCGTCGAAGCAGCGGGGCACGAGTCCCGGCGGCATGCTCGGCGTCAGCTGCGTGTAGTATTCCACCTCGCGCCGGCCGCCATTGGCAAGTTTCTCGGCGAAGGCGGAATTCGCGGTCTTCAGGATCAGCGATTGCGGGGCGCCGGCGGATTCGCCGACATAGCGCAGGCCAAGCCGGATGATGTGCGACACCAGGGTGTCGCGCTGGTGCAGCACCTTGACCTCGCGCACCGCGCCGGCGTCCAGCACGCCGCCGCGGCGCAGCGCGGCTGTCAGTCGGGCGGGCTCAACGACCGCCGGCAATTGTGGAGATGTCATGAACCACGATGCCCCTGTCCCGCGCCATCCTGCACGATTCGCACTCCCGGGCACCAGCAGCCGAAATGCCGCCGGGCTCAGGCTGCCGCGGTCGAGTCGCGCACGGTCCGCACCACGACCGAGCGCAGCTGTTCGAGATTGGCCGCCATGCCGGCGATCGCCTGCCTGACCTCGGCGGCGCGCTCGTTCACGGAGGCGGCGTCGCGGCTGACATTGCCGATCTTGGCCGAGACCTCCTTCGCCGCAGACGCCGATTCGGAAATCGACCGCGTGATCTCCCGCGTCGCGGCATCCTGCTCTTCCATCGCAGCGGCAACCGAGGTGGCCACGCCGTCGATCTCGACGATGTGACCTCCCATCGTCTCGACGGCATCGACCGCGGCCTGCGTCGAGGCCTGGATCTCGGCAATCAGCCGCGCGATCTCCTCGGTGGATTTGGCGGTCTGGTCCGACAGGGATTTCACCTCGGCGGCGACCACGGCGAAGCCGCGGCCGGCCTCGCCGGCGCGCGCCGCCTCGATCGTGGCGTTGAGCGCCAGCAGATTGGTCTGGCCGGCGATGCCGCCGATGAGGTCGGAGACCTCGGCGATCTTCTTCACCGATCCGGCCAGCGCCTGGATGGTCGAACGCGCCTGCTCGCGGCCGACAACCGCCGATTTCGTGACCGTGCTGGTCCGCGCGACCTGGCTTGCGATCTCGCGGATCGAGGCGCTCAGTTCCTCGGCCGCGGCCGAGACGGTCTGCGAACTTCCGAGGGCCTGGGTGGAGGCTGCGGCGACGGCCTGCGACTGCGCCGAGAGCGAACTTGCAATCTCGGACAGGCTGGTGGCAGCCCGCTCCACGCCTTGGCTCGCCGCGCTGGCGGTGTCGACCGAGCGGCCGGTCTCACGCTCGACGGTCTCCGCCATCTGTTGCAACGCACCACGTTTGGCCAGCGCCGCCTCCTGCTCCTGCCGCAACTGTTCCTCGCGCAGGCGGGAATTCTCGACCGCCGCCTGCTTGAACACCACGAGCGCACCCGCCATCGAGCCGACCTCGTCCTGGCGGTGGGCGAACGGAATGTCGGCGGCGAGATCGCCGGTCGAAAGCTTCTGCATCGTGTCCGTCATGCGCACGATCGGGCGCACCACGCCGACGGCAACGCCGAGCAGGCCGGCGGCAACAAAGGCCAGGACGGCAGCGGCGACGCCGAGGAGGATCCAAAGCATCGAGCTGTCGCGGTCCGCGGCCAGCTTCTCCATGGCGGCATTCTGCTTGTTGGCGCTCTCGACGATGCTGTCGATCACGGCGCGATGCGCGGTATAGGCCTCCTTGACCTGGGCATAGGCGCGCTCGGAGGCAGCCGTGTCCTTGGCCTTGAGGGCCGGCAGGAGTTGCTCGGACGCCTTCCAGAACTTCTGCACTTCGGCGTCGGATTTCGACACCAGCGCCGTCTTCAGGTCGGCCGCGAGGCTGGAGGAGACCCAGAAGGCCTTGCGCTCGTCGTAGTCCTTGCGGAGCTGAACCAGGCGCTCGCCGTGGGCCGCCAGCTGATCCGGCTCGCGCATGGCCAAGGTCGCCTCGAGATAGGCCTCGATGATATATTCCGGCGGCGGCAGGATGTCGGCGATGAGGTCGTTGCCCAGCTTGATGTCGGAATAGAGCGGCCCCCCGACCTTGAGCTCACGGAGCGTATAGAGGCTGGTGGAGACCACCGCCGCAAAGCCAATCGCGAGAACGATTCCGAATGCGAGGATCGCGGAGGACAGCGACAAACGAATTTTCATGAAATAATCCAGGGCGCGCGCCGAAACCGCGTGCAGCCTAGATCAATGTGGTAAATACGGACTTGCACCCCGGGGCGGTGCTGAAAGAAAGGCTCCGCAAGACTACGGAAATTGGTCGCCGGTCAGTCGGTTTTAGGTCAACGGGACTGACGCACCGGCAACCAGAGAGACGCATGCGGCCGGGGACCAAGGCCGCTCGCGCTGGACGAGACATGCGGTGCCGGCGATCTGGCGTCAGCGGCACCGTTGGCCTCACACGTCGAAGAACACCGTCTCGTTGTCGCCCTGAAGCCGGAGGTCGAGCCGGTAGACCGGCTTGCCAACCTCCCGCACGGCAATCAGCGTGGCGCGGCGATCGGCGGGCACCAGCGTCAGCACGGGATCGGCGGCGTTGCCGGACTCGTCGCTGAAATAGATGCGGGTGTAGAGATGCCGCAGCATGCCGCGGCCGAACACCGCGAGCAGGATGTGCGGCGCCTGCGGCTTGCCGTCGGGATCCGGCACCGCGCCCGGCTTGATGGTCTCGAAAGCGTAATTGCCGTCCTTGTCGGTGCCGCAACGGGCGAAGCCACGGAAGCTCGCATTCGGCAGCGCACGCTTGTCCTGCGGGTCGGCGAAGCGGCCTTGCGCGTCCGCCTGCCAGATCTCCAGCATGCAATCCGGCACGGCGACGCCGTCGCCGTCGAACACGCGGCCTTCGATCCGGACGCGATCGCCCGTGACGTCGGGGGTCAGCGTCGAGTTGGTGAACGCGTCGTTCCAGGCGTATTCGCCGTTCGGCGTCAGGCCGTATTTGAAGAACGGACCGATCGTTTGCGATGGCGTGATCCCGTCGGGCTTCACAGAGTCTTGCACTTAATGGTTCTCCATGGGGGTGGCGTTCTTGCCGCGCAGCACGATGTCGAAGCGGTAGCACAGCGCCCATTCGGGCTGGGTGTTCTCGAGATCGAACGAGGAGACCATGCGCGCCCGCGCCTTCTCGTCCGGCACCGAGTTGAAGATCGGGTCGAACGGAAACAGCGGATCGTTCGGAAAGTACATCTGCGTCACGAGGCGCGTGACGAAGGAATGGCCGAACACCGAGAGATGAATGTGGGCCGGCCGCCAGGCGTTGTGGTGATTGCCCCAGGGATAGGCGCCGGGCTTGATGCTGACGAAGCGGTAGTAGCCGCCGGCATCGCTCACGGTGCGGCCTGCGCCGGTGAAGTTCGGATCGAGCGGCGCCGGATGCTGGTCGCGGACGTGAACGTAGCGGCCGCAGGAATTGGCCTGCCAGATCTCGACCAGCGAGTTCGGCACGCCGCGGCCGTCCTCGTCGCGCACGTGGCCGTGGACGATGATGCGCTCACCGAGTGGCTCGCCGCTGTGCTGGCGGGTGAGATCGTTGTCGCCCTCGCGCACGGTCTCATGGCCGTAGACCGGACCGGTGAGCTCCGACAAGGTATGACGCATCGGGATCAGGGGCTTGTTCGGCGCACGCTTGATCGAGCTCTTGTAGTCGGGCGACAGCGGCAGCGGATGCGCCTTGTTGCTGTCGGTGGGATAGATCAACGTCATCGGCGAACTCCTCCCCGGCCATGTTACTCCGGTCGGTCAATGAATACCGCCGATCATTATAGGATATAACTAATTTGGGGAAGCCGGTTTCGCGGGCTTTCCGAAGCTGTCATTCCGGGGCAGCCCGCAGGGGCTGAACCCGGAATCTCGAGATCCCGGGTCGGCGCAAATGCACCGCCCGGGGATGACCGGAAGTTGCGCGTCCGGTCAGTTCAGCTTCTCAATCGCGACCGCGACGCCCTGGCCGACGCCGACGCACATGGTGGCGAGTGCGAGCTTGCCGCCACGCTTTTCCATGCCGTGGACGGCGGTGAGCGCGAGGCGCGCGCCGCTCATGCCGAGGGGATGACCGAGCGCGATGGCCCCACCATGCGGATTGACGAAATCGGCATCATCGGCGACGCCGAGCTGGCGCATGCAGGCGATGCCCTGGGAGGCGAAGGCCTCGTTGAGCTCGATCAGGTCGAAATCGCTGATCTTCTTGCCGAGGCGCTCCATCAGCTTGCGGGTCGCGGGCACCGGGCCAATGCCCATGATGCGCGGCGGCACGCCGGCCGAGGCCAGGCCCAGGATGCGGGCGCGGGGCGTCAGGCCATGCTTCTTCACAGCGGCCTCCGAGGCCAGGATCATCGCGGCAGCGCCGTCATTGACGCCGGAGGCGTTGCCGGCGGTGACGGTGCCCGGATTGCGCACGATCGGCTTCAGCTTGGCGAGGCCCTCCAGCGTGGTCTCGGGACGCGGATGCTCGTCCTTGTCGACGGTGATGGGGCCGGCCTTGCCGCCGGGAATGGTGATCGGCGTGATCTCTTCCGCAAAATAGCCGGAGGCGATCGCCTTGCCGGCGCGCTGCTGCGAGCGGATCGCGAAGGCGTCCTGGTCGGCGCGCGAGACCTGGAATTCCTCGGCGACGTTCTCGCCGGTCTCGGGCATGGCGTCGACGCCGTACTGCGCCTTCAGCAGCGGATTGATGAAGCGCCAGCCGATCGTGGTGTCGAAGATCTCGGCCGAACGCGAGAAGGCCTCCTGCGCCTTGCCCATCACGAACGGCGCGCGGGTCATCGACTCGACGCCGCCGGCAATGGCGAGCTCGATCTCGCCGGAGCGGATGGCGCGGCCCGCGGCGCCGACCGCATCGAGGCCGGAGGCGCAGAGCCGGTTCAGGGTCTGGCCGGGAACCGAATCCGGCAGACCTGCGAGCAGGAGCGCCATGCGCGCGACGTTGCGGTTGTCCTCGCCGGCCTGATTGGCGCAGCCGAAGAAGACCTCGTCCACCTGCGCCCAGTCGAGATTGGGGTGCTTGGCCATCAGCGCCTTGATCGGGGCGGCGGCGAGATCGTCGGCGCGCACCTTGGCGAGCGAGCCGCCGAAGCGGCCGATCGGAGTCCGCACGGCATCGCAGATAAAGACGTCACGCATCGTTGTTCTCCCTGAATGCCGCGGTTCGGCCCAAATTCTTCAATGACGGCGGAGTTTTAGGAGGGCGCCCGCGGCAGGTCAATTGACGGATTCGCAGGTGGCGTATTCGGAACTCCCTGTCATTCCGGGGCGCGCCATTTGGCGCGAACCCGGAATCCATTTGTCCGCGCGACCTGCGGCCCGATGGATTCCGGGCCTGCGCCTGGCGGCGCATCCCGGAATGACGACCGAGAATGTGGCAACCGCGTGCAATACACGGACAACGTGGAAAACCTGCTCTCTCCGGCCAAAGCGATAGGAGCAGGTGCCGAAATTTTGTAGGTTGCGCCGCCTATGACGATGCAGCAGCCGATACAAGCTCCGCCCCCCGACGAAGCGCCCGCACCGCCGGCGGAAGCCGCCGCGCGCGTCACGCCGATGATGGAACAGTACTTGGAGATCAAGGCGGCGCATCAGGGCCTGCTGCTGTTCTACCGGATGGGCGATTTCTACGAATTGTTCTTCGAGGATGCCGAGATCGCCTCCAAGACGCTCGGCATCGTCTTGACCAAGCGCGGCAAGCATCAGGGCGCCGACATCCCGATGTGCGGCGTGCCGGTCGAGCGCTCCGAGGATTATCTGCACCGCCTGATCTCGGCCGGTCACCGCGTCGCGGTCTGCGAGCAGACCGAGGATCCTGCCGCCGCGAAGGCGCGCGGCAACAAGAGCGTGGTGCGCCGCGGCGTGGTGCGGCTGGTCACGCCGGGTACGCTGACCGAGGACACGCTGCTCGACGCCCGCGCCAACAATTACCTGCTGGCGATCGCGCGCGCCCGCGCCTCCGGCGGCGGCGATCGCTTCGGCCTTGCCTGGATCGACATCTCGACCGCCGAGTTCATGGTCACCGAATGCGCGAGCGGCGAGCTCGCCGCGACGCTGGCGCGCATCAACCCGAACGAGGCGATCGTCACCGACGCGCTCTATAACGACAGCGAGCTCGGACAGACCCTGCGCGAGCTGCCGGCGGTGACGCCGCTGACCCGCGACGTCTTCGACGGCGCCACCGCCGAGAAGCGGCTGTGCGAGTATTTCGCGGTCGCGACCATGGACGGGCTGGCGCAGCTCACGCGGCTCGAGGCAACCGCCGCGGCCGCCGCGATCACCTATGTCGACCGCACCCAGGTCGGCAAGCATCCGCCGCTGTCGCCGCCCGCGCGCGAGGCCTCCGGCGCGACCATGGCGATCGATCCGGCCACACGCGCCAATCTCGAGCTGACGCGGACGCTCGCCGGCGAACGCCGGGGATCGCTGCTCGATGCGATCGACTGCACCGTGACCTCGGCGGGCTCGCGCCTGCTGGCGCAGCGGCTGGCGGCGCCGCTGACGGATGCACCCGCCATTGCGCGCCGGCTCGATGCGGTCAGCACCTTCGTCACGGATTCGGCCGCGCGCGAGGACATCCGCAGCATCCTGCGCGGCGCGCCCGACATGTCGCGGGCGCTGGCCCGTCTCTCGGTCGGCCGCGGCGGGCCGCGCGATCTCGCCGGCATCCGCGACGGCATCATCGCCGCGGACCAGGTGCTGACGCGGCTCTCCGAACTGGATGAGCCGCCGCAGGAGATCGCGGCGGTGATGACAGCGCTGCAGAGGCCCTCGCGCGAGCTGGCGGCGGAATTCACAGGCGCACTCGACGAGCAGCTGCCGCTGATCAAGCGCGACGGCGGCTTCGTCCGACAGGGCTATGAGCCCGCCCTCGACGAAGCGCGAAACCTGCGCGACGCCTCGCGGCTGGTGGTGGCCTCGATGCAGGCCCGCTACGCCGACGCGACCGCCGTCAAAGGCCTCAAGATTCGCCACAACAACGTGCTCGGCTATTTCGTCGAGGTCACGGCGCAGCACGGCGACAAGCTGATGTCGGCGCCGCTGAACGCGACCTTCATCCATCGCCAGACGCTGGCGGGCCAGGTGCGCTTCACGACCTCCGAGCTCGGCGAGATCGAGGCCAAGATCGCCAATGCCGGCGACCGTGCGCTCGGGCTGGAGCTCGAGATCTTCGAGCGGCTGTCAGCGAAGGCGATGGCGATCAGCGACGATCTGCGCGCCGCGGCGCACGCCTTCGCCCTGCTCGACGTTGCGACATCGCTCGCAAAGCTCGCGGTCGACGATCATTACGTGCGGCCGGACGTGGACGATTCCCTCGGCTTTGCGATCGAGGCCGGCCGCCATCCCGTGGTCGAGCAGGCCCTGAAGCGCAATGGCGAGCCGTTCATCGCCAATGCCTGCGATCTTTCGCCGGCGCCTGGCCAAAAGTCCGGTCAGCTCTGGCTGCTGACCGGCCCGAACATGGCCGGCAAATCGACTTTCCTGCGCCAGAACGCGCTGATCGCGCTGCTCGCCCAGATCGGCAGCTTCGTGCCGGCCACCCGTGCGCGGATCGGCATCGTCGACCGCCTGTTCTCGCGCGTTGGCGCCGCCGACGATCTCGCCCGCGGCCGTTCCACCTTCATGGTGGAGATGGTCGAGACTGCGGCGATCCTCAATCAAGCCGGCGAGCGCTCGCTGGTTATCCTCGACGAGATCGGCCGCGGCACCGCGACGTTCGACGGCCTCTCGATCGCCTGGGCCGCGATCGAGCATCTGCACGAGAGCAACCGCTGCCGCACCCTGTTCGCCACGCATTATCACGAGCTGACCGCGCTCTCGGCCAAGCTGCCGCGGATGTTCAATGCCACCGTGCGGGTGAAGGAATGGCAGGGCAATGTCGTGTTCCTGCATGAGGTGCTGCCGGGCTCGGCCGACCGCTCCTACGGCATCCAGGTGGCCAAACTCGCCGGGCTGCCGCCGGCGGTGATCACGCGCGCGAAGTCGGTTCTCTCCAAGCTGGAGGCACAGGACCGCGGCCAGACCGCGCGCGCGCTGGTGGACGACCTGCCGCTGTTCGCCGTGCCCTCGCGCGCCGCAGCGGAAGCCGCGCCGCCGAGCGAGGCCGAGCTGCTGATGGACGCGGTGAAGGCGCTGCACCCCGACGAGATGTCGCCACGCGAGGCGCTCGAAGCGCTCTATGCATTGAAGGCCAAGCTGCCGAAGCAGTGACGGTGCCGCAGGGTGGGCAAAGCGAAGCGTGCCCACGCGCATCTGCTGGATCGCGAAGAGATGGTGGGCACGGCGCGCGAGAGCGCGCCTTTGCCCACGCTACTGTCTTTGCTGCGATACTGTCTATCCTACGCCCGGTTGGCCATCGCCGCGGCTTCCGCCGCAGCGCGCTGCATGCTGGTCGACATCTCGTTCGTCACGGTGCTCTGCTCCTCGATCGCCGCGGCCGTCGACGTCACGTATTCGCTGACATTGTTGATGGCCTGCTTGATCGAGCCGAGCGCGCTGACGACGTCGCCGGAGATGCCGTTGAGGCTGCCGATCTCCGCGCCGATCTTGTCGGTGGCCTGCTTGGCCTGGTTGGCGAGGCTCTTGACCTCCGAGGCGACCACCGCGAAGCCGGCCGAGCGCGCTGACGACGTCGCCGGAGATGCCGTTGAGGCTGCCGATCTCCGCGCCGATCTTGTCGGTGGCCTGCTTGGCCTGGTTGGCGAGGCTCTTGACCTCCGAGGCGACCACCGCGAAGCCGCGGCCGGCTTCGCCCGCGCGCGCCGATTCGATCGTGGCGTTGAGCGCGAGCAGGTTGATCTGGCCGGTGATGTTGTTGATCAGCTCGACGATGCCGCTCATCGCCTGCGCGGCTTCCGTGAGGCGCTGCGCCTGCGCGTCCGCGGTGGCGACCTGATCCACCGCGCTCATCGCGGTCTCGCGCGATTTGGTCATCGCCTCGGAGATCTCCCGCACCGAGGCGTTCAGCTCCTCCGAACCCGCGGCAACCGATTCCATCATGCCGCGCACGCGCTCGTTGCCCATGCGGACCAGCACCTGCCTGGTGACGTCGGTGGCGTATTTGACGACCTTGAACGGCTTGCCGTTGAGATCCATGATCGGATTGTAGGAGGCCTGGATGTAGACCTCCTTGCCGCCCTTGCCGATGCGCTTGTATTCGGCCGCCTGGTATTCGCCGCGATTGAGCGCCGCCCAGAACTCGCGATAGGCGCTGCTGTCGCGCTCGCCGGGCTCGACGAACATGCTGTGATGGTGGCCCTTGATCTCGGCCAGCGAATAGCCGAGCGCGCCGAGGAAGTTGGCGTTCGCGGTGATGATCGTGCCGTCCATGTTGAACTCGATCACGGCCTGGGCCTTGTCGATCGCCGCGATCTGGCCGGCGAGATCGGCGTTCTTCAGCTTCTCCGCGGTCACGTCGGTCGCGAACTTGACGACGCCGTAGGGCTTGCCGTTCTCGTCGAGCAGCGGGTTGTAGGAGGCGAGGATCCAGACCTCGCGGCCGCCCTTGCCGATGCGCTTGAACTCCCCGGCCTGGTAGTCGCCGCGGTTGAGCTTGGCCCAGAACTCGCGATAGGCGGCGCCGTTGCGCTCGGCCTCGGCGACGAACAGGCTGTGGTGCTTGCCCTCGATCTCGGCCAGCGAATAGCCGAGCGCCTTGCAGAAATTCTCGTTGGCACTGACGACAGTGCCGTCGAGCCTGAACTCGATCACGGCCTGGGCGCGGCCGATGGCGGCGATCTTCGAAGCATCCGTCATGCTGCGGATCTTCTTCGCGGTGATGTCGGTCGCAATTCTCGTTGGCACTGACGATGGTACCGTCGAGCCTGAACTCGATCACGGCCTGGGCGCGGCCGATGGCGGCGATCTTCGAAGCATCCGTCATGCTGCGGATCTTCTTCGCGGTGATGTCGGTCGCGATCTTGGCGACCATCACCGTCTTGCCGTTGCCGTCGAGCACCGGATTGTAGGATGCCTCGATCCAGACCTCGCGGCCATCCTTCGCGATCCGCTTGAATTCCCGCGCCTGATACTCGCCACGGTTCAATGCGGCCCAGAACGCCTTGTACTCGGCGCTGTCGCGCTGGTCGGCCGGCACGAGCATGGAATGATGCTTGCCCTGGATCTCGTCGAGCCGATAGCCGAGGGCGTCGAGGAAGTTCTTGTTGGCCGTGATGATCGTGCCATCAAGGTTGAACTCGATCATGGCCTGCGAGCGGCCGATCGCATCAATCCGGGCTTGGGCATCGGGGCGGGTTTTACGGCCGAACATTTTGATAGCTCCGAAATTGATGCTCGTCTGCAGCGCGTGCGCGTGCAGACCGTTGCAATATTCATGATCTGACTCGGAATCCCGTGCGGACAATCGTTCGTCCGCTCCGCGACCCCGCACCATGCAGGAGGTATACGAATCGAATTATCAGAGTATTTGTCCGATCGAAGACACAATGGCCGGATTCTGCCAGTGCGATTAACCGGCCGGAGACATCCGGAGCCTTGCTGACACGCCGAGGCCTTGAATTGCGAACGCCGGCCTAAGATCGCTATCGGTATTTGGCAACGATCTGCATCGATCAATCATCCTTCCCTGCGCGACCGGGCATGTGCACAGGTCCAGACAATTTGTCGCATCCGATGCAAGTGCGCGCTCCAGGAAGACTCAAGCTGCGCCTGGCGACATCGATGCAATTTCCAATTGGTAGCGCCCGAATGGCGATGCACTAATTTCTCTCGTCAGAGGTTTCTGATTTGGGCTCCGTTTCTTTTCTCGACCGGTATCCATTGCTTCAGTCCCGCGACAGCGAGTTCGCACGCGACCGCCTGTTCGCCACGTATGGCGCCGACCGCTTCGAAAAGCATGGCGGTGAGTTCGGCATCCAGGCCAACTTTGCCCGCTTGCAATCGATCGGCATCGCCTTCTGTGCCTATGAAGGTGCAGCGTCGCTGTCCTTTCCCGAATCCTCGATCCTCCGCCAGTTCTTCTCCATTCAGGGTGCCGCGACTTTCAGGACCAAAGGACAGGGCCGGCCGATCTCGGCTTGGAGTCCGATCGTCTCCGGCGAAGCCAGGCTGGATCTCGACTTTGCGCCGGGCTACCGCCAGCTGGTGCTGAGACTGGAGGCCGGCGCACTTGAGCGTTTGCTGAAGGGAATGCTCGGCGACAGCAGCGACGTGACGCTGCGTTTCACCGAAGACGAAGCGGATCCGGCGGCAATGACGCAGGTGCGTCAGGACGTCTTCAGGTTTGCCGAGGAGCTGGAAAAATTCGGACGGGATTACTCTCCCATCGCCATCGCCGAGCTCGAGCGGGCGCTGATGGTCCGAGTCCTTCTGGCGCACCAGCACAATTTTACCGACCGGCTGCTGCGCCCCGTACCAGGCGCCAACCGGTCTGTCGTCGACATCGTGGAATCCTATATCGAGGCGCATTGGGACGAGCCTCTCGACCTGGAGAGGCTCGCGAGGATTGCCAATGTCAGCGTGCGGACGATTTTCCGCGAGTTCTCCGATGCCGGACGGGGATCACCCGGCCAGTGCGCGAGGCGTTTCAGGATTCAGCGGGCCGCGGAGTTGTTGCGGCGTCCCGACGAGCAGACCAGCGTCGTTGCCGTGGCGTTCAGATGCGGTTTCCAGAATCTCGGCCGCTTCGCCTCGGAATATCGGCAAGCCGTCGGTGAGCTGCCATCCGAAACTCTGAGGAACGCGAGAAGACGGCAGTGATGCGGCGACGCTGCCGCTGAGTTCGCAGCAAAGCCGCCTCAACCCTTCCCCATCGCAGCGATCGCGTCCGCGATGGCGATCGTGCGCCTGGCCATGTCGGCGTGCAGGCGCTCCACCATCGCGCCATCGAGTCGGATCGCGCCGCGCGAGGCATTCTCCGGCAGCTCGAACGCCGCGATGATTTTTCGCGCGCGCGCAACCTCCTCCTCGGGCGGGGTGAAGATCGCGTTGCAGGCGTCGATCTGCGAAGGATGGATCAGGGTCTTGCCGTCGAAGCCGAGATCGCGGGCTTGCGCGCATTCGGTGGCGAAGCCGTCGGGGTTGGCGATGTCGCTGTAGGGGCCGTCGAGGATCTCGAGGCCGTGAGCGCGCGTCGCCAGGATGCAATGGGTGATCATCGGAAGCATCGCAGCGCGGCCGGGCAGCATCCTGATCCGCGTCTCGCGCGAGATGTCGTTGGGGCCGAACACGAAGCCGGAGAGACGCCGCGACGGATCGCGCCCGGCCTCGGCCAGCTCCTCCGCATGCAGCACGGCGCGCGCGGTTTCGATCATGGCCCAGACCTTCACCGTCGGCGCGGCGCCAAGCTCGGTGAGGCGGAGGCCGATGGTGTCGAGATCCTCGATGCTTGAAACTTTTGGAACCAGGATGCCGTCGGGCGAGGCCTTGGCGGCCATGGCGACGTCGTCGGCCCACCAGGGCGTATCGAGGCCGTTGGTCCGGATCAGGATCTCGCGCTTGCCAAAGCCCTTGGCTGCGATCGCGGCGGCGATGCCGTCGCGCGCCACCGCCTTGGCGTCAGGTGCAACGGAATCTTCCAGGTCCAGGATCAGGCCGTCGGCGGCGAGGTGGCGCGCCTTTTCCAGCGCACGGGGATTGGAGCCGGGCATGAACAGATGGCTGCGGCGCGGGCGGGTCATGCGTGCGTTCCTTCCGGTTTCCTCGAACTTATTCTGGCCGGAGCCGATAGCATCTGGCCTGCTCATTCGAAAGGCTTGTTCGCCCCAGCGGTATATGATTAGGCATAGGCCATGATGACATTCCCGAAGCATTTGCTGGAAGGCTACAAGGCCTTCGCCACCCAGCGGCTGCCGACCGAGCAGAGCCGCTATCGCGAGCTGTCGGTAAAGGGGCAGTTTCCGGAAGTGATGGTGATCGGCTGCTGCGACAGCCGCGTCTCGCCCGAGGTGATCTTCGACGTCGGCCCGGGCGAATTGTTCGTCGTCCGCAACATCGCCAACCTGGTGCCGGTGTATCAGCCCGACGGCGCCGCGCACGGCGTCTCGGCGGCGCTGGAATATGCCGTGACGGTGCTGAAGGTGAAGCACATCGTCATCCTCGGCCACGCGCAATGCGGCGGCATCCGCGCCTTCGTCGACAAGATCGAGCCGCTGACGCCGGGCGACTTCATCGGCAAATGGATGCAGATGTTCATCAAGCCCGGCGAGGTGGTGGAGCAGCGCGACCACGAAACCATGGCGCAATTCGTCGAGCGGATCGAGAAGGCCGCAGTGTTCCGCAGCCTGGAAAACCTGATGACCTTCCCGTTCGTGCGCAAGGCCGTGGAGTCAGGCCAGATGCAGACCCATGGCGCCTATTTCGGCGTCGCCGAGGGATCGCTGTTCGTGCTCGACAAGGTCGCGAAGGAATTCAAGAACGCGAATGGCGAGTGACGCCGTAGGGTGGGCAAAGCGAAGCGTGCCCACCAATTCTTTCCCATAGCAAGAGATGGTAGGCACGGCGCGCGAAGAGCGCGCCTTTGCCCACCCTACCGGCAGCGTCAGGCCGCCTGCTTCTTCGCGCTGATCAGCTTGCGGTTGATCAGCACTTCCGCGATCTGGATCGCGTTGAGGGCCGCGCCCTTGCGTAGATTGTCGGACACGCACCACAGCACGAGGCCGTTCTCCACCGTGGCGTCCTCGCGGATGCGGCTGATGTAGGTGGCGTCCTCGCCGGCCGCCTCATACGGCGTGGCGTAGCCGCCGGGCTCCTGCTTGTCGATGACGAGGCAGCCGGGCGCCTTGCGCAGGATCTCGCGGGCTTCGTCGGCGCTGATCGGATTCTCGAACTCGATGTTGACGGCCTCGGAATGGCCGACGAACACCGGCACGCGCACGCAGGTGGCGGTGAGCTTGATCTTGGGATCAAGGATCTTCTTGGTCTCCGCCATCATCTTCCACTCTTCCTTGGTGTAGCCGTCCTCCATGAAGACGTCGATGTGCGGGATGACGTTGAAGGCGATGCGCTTGGGGAATTTCTTCGCGACCAGCTCGTCGTTGGTGTAGACGGCCTTGGTCTGCGAGAACAATTCGTCCATCGCGTCCTTGCCGGCGCCCGAGACCGATTGATAGGTCGAGACCACGACGCGCTTGATGGTCGCCTTGTCGTGCAGCGGCTTGAGCGCCACCACGAGCTGGGCGGTCGAGCAGTTCGGGTTGGCGATGATGTTCTTCTTCTTGAAGCCTTCGGTCGCAGCCGCGTTGACCTCGGGCACGATCAGCGGCACGTCCGGATCCATGCGCCAGGCCGAGGAATTGTCGATCACCACAGCGCCGGCGGCGCCGATCTTCGGCGACCATTCCTTCGAGACCGCGCCGCCTGCCGACATCAGGCAGATGTCGACGTCGGAGAAGTCGTAATGCTCGAGCGCTTTGACCTTCAGGGTGCGGTCGCCATAGGAGACCTCGACGCCCATGCTGCGGCGTGAGGCCAGGGCCACGACCTCGTCCGCGGGGAATTTGCGCTCATCCAGGATGTTGAGCATTTCCCGTCCGACATTGCCGGTCGCGCCGACGATTGCGACTTTGTAACCCATCGTTCACTCTCCGGTGAAAAAGCCCGTTCCCGAAGCTGACGCTTAAACAGGAAGAGCAGCGCTTCTATGCGAGAACCGGCCTCAAGACAACGTGGGACCATGCCTTAGGGACGTGGATGCAGTCGCCCGAGGCCAGCATGGCCGCAATCTCGACCCGGACCAGCCTCCATCTGGCGCTGGCGGCCTTCGCCGACGAGGTGGTCGGCACGCTGGCGCGGCTGATCGCCTATGTGGGGGCGCTCGCGCTCTTTGCCATCTTTGGCCTTGCGGCGCTCGGCCAGCTGCCCGATCTGCGCGACGACGAGCTGGCGCCGAAACCCGGCTGGAGCGTGGCCGACCGCTCGCAGCCGGCCTTCGCCCTCAGCCGACTTGATTCATCAGAGAAAACAGCCTCTTACACCATCCTTCGACATCCCGAAGGGGGCCGCCGCGACGTCATGCGCTGGACCGGCGCGGCAGACAAGGTGCTGGCCGAGCTCGAGATTTACCGGGAGGGCGGTGAATTCGACGTGACCCGTCCCGTCGCAATGGACCTTGCCGTCCAGATGGGCCTGAACGCGGCGACCCCGCTCGAGCAGGCCGGCCTGATCGAGACGAAATTCGGCCCGGTGGCGCTGTTCCGGCCGACCGGCACGACGCCATCATGCCTCGGCTACCTCAAACGCAGTGAGGAGCCGGCCTTGCAGATCTCCGGCTTCTCCTGCCAGGGCGACACCCTGCCCGCCCAGCGCGCCGCCATCGCCTGCACGCTGAACCGGCTGACGCTGTTGACCTCCGGCAACGAGCCGAAGCTGGCGGGCCAGTTCGCCCAGGCCGAGCTGAAGCGCCGTGCTTGCGACCTCCAGGGCTCGCCGGACTGGCTGCTGGGCGCCGCGAATGCGCAATTGCGCGGGGCACTTTGAGCGGCATCAAGTCCAAGTGGCTGGTATTGATGCAACTTTTACCGACGCCCACGATTATTCCGCGCCGGTGTGACCCAATAGACCTAGTTGCGCTGACCCCGGCCGGGCTAGTATGGGGTGAAATCGACTGGCGGTGCGCCGCTTGAAGGGGACGTGATGAGCTCGAAATTCTCTGCCAAATTGGCGACCTTGTTTGCTGCGGGCGCCGTGATTGCCATGTCCTCTGCCTTGTTCCTGGCGACGCCGGCCTCGGCCGACAACAAGACCAAGCGCTATGACGAGCGCGGCCGGCCCTATTACGGCCCGAGCGGTCCCAACGCGGTCTACCAGCAGGGCCGCACCCGCATCTATGTCAGCAAGCGCTCCTGGCTCGATGGCGGCACCGAGGTCAATCCGGGCGACCGCAAGTACAGCGATTACGCCTTCCCGCCGGCGGTGGGCTATCCGTCCTTCGCCCGCGAGAATCTCAACCGTCCGATCGACCGCCAGCCGCTCTCGCCGCCGCAGGATGTCGGCGGCTATCCGCAGAATTTCCCGCTGTACTGAGCGGATACGTATCGAAGCAAAATGGCCGGGCTCACGCCCGGCCATTTTTGTTTGGGAAGGTGCTTAGGTGCGTAGGGTGGGCAAAGGCGCCCTTGCGCCGTGCCCACCACCTCTCTCGGTCGCAAAAGATACGTGGGCACGCTTCGCTTTGCCCACCCTACAATGGCGCTGCTTGTGGCTACGCGTGCAGCTTCTGCAATTCCTTCAGGATCGCTTCGCCCATCTGCGTGGTGGACGCGGCCGTGGTGCCCTCCGACTTGATGTCGGCGGTGCGCAGGCCGCTCGCCAGCACGGCGGCGATTGCCTGATCGACCTTGTCGGCGAGCGCGCCCATGTCGAAGGAATAGCGCAGCGCCATGCCGAAGGACGAGATCATCGCAATGGGATTGGCGAGGCCTTGGCCTGCGATGTCAGGCGCCGAGCCGTGCACGGGCTCGTACAGCGCCTTGCGCTTCCTGGTCTTCACATCCACTTCGCCGAGCGAAGCCGAGGGCAGCATGCCGAGCGAGCCCGTCAGCATCGCCGCGATGTCGGACAGCATGTCGCCGAACAGATTGTCGGTGACGATGACGTCGAACTGCTTCGGCCATTTCACCAGCATCATGCCGCCGGAATCGGCGAGCTGGTGCTCGAGCGTGACGTCGGGGTATTCGCGCTTGTGAACGGCGGTCATGACCTCGTTCCAGAGCACGCCCGACTTCATGACGTTGCGCTTCTCCATCGACGTCACCTTGTTCTTGCGCTTCCTGGCAAGCTCGAAGGCGACGCGGCCGATGCGCTCGATCTCATAGGTGTCGTAGACCTGGGTATCGATGGCGCGCTTCTGGCCGTTGCCGAGATCGGTGATGGTCTTGGGCTCGCCGAAATAGACGCCGCCGGTGAGCTCGCGCACGATCATGATGTCGAGGCCCTCGACCGCCTCGCGCTTCAGGCTGGAGGCATCGGCCAGCGCCGGATAGCACACCGCGGGACGGAGGTTGGCGAACAGCGCCAGATCCTTGCGCAGGCGAAGCAGGCCGGCTTCGGGGCGCACCTCGTACGGCACGGCATCCCACTTGGGACCGCCGACCGCGCCGAAGATCACGGCGTCGGCGTCCTTGGCCTTGGCCATGTCGCCCTCGGAGATCGACACCTTGTGCGCATCATAGGCGGAGCCGCCGACGAGGCCGGTGTCGGTCTCGAAGCTGGCGATCCCGGCCGAATTGAGCCAGTCGATCAGCCGCTTCACCTCGCCCATCACCTCGGGGCCGATACCGTCGCCGGGGAGCAGCAGCAATTTGTGGGTCGCCATGGTCGTGTCCTTTTCGATCCTCTCTCGTCATTCCGGGGCGCGAGCAAAGCGAGCGAGCCCGGAATCCATCAGGCCACAGCGCAGGCGGGGAAATGGATTCCGGGCTCGCGCTGCGCGCGCCCCGGAATGACGGATGGCCGGAGTGCTAGAGCGGCGTTGCGCGCTTGGCAAGACACCATTGCCGGGGTGCGGCTGTGCAAGGCGGGCGGGGCCTGCCACACTGCGATACGCCGGAGTACCCCCTTGCACGCACCCGACCGCGCCCCGCCCTACGCGCATCCCGCGCGGCTGATCCTGACGCTTTCGCTGGCCGCCACCGTCGGGCTCGGCATCGGCCGCTTCGCCTATGCGCTGGTGCTGCCCGACATGCGTGAGGACCTCGGCTGGTCCTACTCGGCGGCCGGATTCATGAACACCATCAACGCCGTCGGCTATCTCGTGGGCGCGCTTGCAGCGTCCCGCCTGATCCAGCGCGTCGGTTGGGCGGCGGCCATCCGCGGCGGAACCCTCGCCTGCGTCGCCGCGCTCGCGACCTGCGCGCTGACGGAGAATTTCCTCGCGCTGAGCCTGGCGCGGCTCGTGCTGGGCCTCGGCGCCGCGGCCGGCTTCGTCGCCGGCGGCGCGCTCGCCGCCACCATTGCCCAGACGCAGCCCGCGCGGGCCAATTTTCTGCTCAGCCTGTTCTATGCCGGACCCGGCATCGGCATTCTGTCCTCAGGGCTGATCGCCCCGTTCACGCTGCAATATTTCGGGCCGGGCTCGTGGTGGATCGTGTGGTGGGCGCTGACGATATTGTCGGTCGCGATGACGATCCCGCTGTTCCTGATCCGGATCGAGAGCGATGTCCGCTTCTCGGACGGCGGTCAGGCCTCGTTCGCGATCCTGCCCGTGCTGATCTACCTCGCCAGCTATTTCCTGTTCGGCGCCGGCTACATCGCCTACATGACCTTCATGATCGCCTATGTGCGCGACGGCGGCGGCGGGGCCGCGGCGCAGGCGGGATTCTGGGGCCTCATTGGCCTCAGCGCCTTCGTCACGCCCTGGGCCTGGCGCGGCGTGCTGGCGCTCGATCGCGGCGGGCTTGCCACCGCGATCATCCTCGGCACCAACGCATTGGGTGCCGCCCTGCCAATGCTCGGGCATTCGCCGGCATGGCTCGCGGTCTCGGCGATCGTATTCGGCGTCGCCTTCTTCGCCGTGGTCGGCTCGACCACCGCCTTCGTGCGCTTCAACTATCCGCCAGAGGTGTGGCCGACCGCTATAGCGGCGATGACGATCTCGTTCGGCGTCGGCCAGACGCTGGGCCCGATCGTTGTCGGCGCGATCACGGATGCGCTGGGAAGCCTGAGCTACGCGCTCAATGTATCGGCGGCGCTGCTGGCGCTGGGCGCCGTCGCGGCGCTGTGCCAGCGGAAGGTGGCCAAACAGCCGGTGCCGTAGGGTGGATTAGCGAAGCGTAATCCACCAACTTCGTTCAGCGAACGCTGAAGCATGGTGGATTACGCCAAGCGACTGCGCTTCGCACAGCCGCTCGGCTAATCCACCCTACGGCCACGGAGTTCGAGGCTAGCTCCCGCTGAACGAATTGTAGCCCTGATCTTCCCAATAGCCGCCTTTGTAATCGTTGGTGACTTCCATCGAGACCACGTATTTCGGGTTCTTGAAGCCGAGCTTGGTCGGCACGCGGATCTTCATGGGAAAGCCGTAGGCGCGCGGCAATATCTCGTTCGCGTATTTGAACGTCATCTGGGTCTGCGGATGCAGGGCGCTGCGCATGTCCAGCGGCGAATTGTAGCCGTCCTTGTCGGCGCACTGGAACCAGACGTATTTCGCGCGCGTGTCGGCGCCGATCAATTTCAGGAAGTCGCGCATGGGCGTGCCGGTCCAGCTGCCGATCGCGCTCCAGCCTTCGACACAGATGTGACGGGTGATTTGCGTGACCTGCGGCAGCTTGTGGAGCTCGTCCAGCGTCCATGACTTCTTGTTGTCGACGAGGCCGCGCACCTCGAGCTTCCAGTCGGCGGCATCGATATCGGGCGCGTCGTCGAGATCGTAATAGGCGTTGAACGGGAACGGCTTGGTGATCGCGCTCTCGGGGAAGGTCGGCGCCAGCGCGTCGGGATTGAACATCCAGGCCTGCACGGCGTCGTTGAACTTCGAGACCTTCGCCAGCATGGTCTCGGCCGAGGACGAGTCGATCACGTCGCAGCCGGTGAGCAGCGTCAGCGCGCCCAGGCTGGCGCCGCCCGCGATGAAGCGGCGGCGGGTGACGTCAGGCATGGTCTTGAGGGAATCCTTGATGAGGAGCCGCCTGTCGACGCCTGGAATCAGGAACGGGCGCTTCGCCATAGTCTCCTCCTCAGCGGCCGATGATCATCGCGCGCAGGCTCTTCGGCACGAGCAGCGCGAGCAAGACGTGAACGACCAGGAACGCGCAGATTGCGGCCATGCAGAAGAAGTGGACATAGCGCGCGGCAGGATAGTCGCCGAACAGCATCACGAGATAATAGAGCTGCACCGGCTTCCATATCGCAAGGCCCGACAGCACGATCAGCACGCCGACCACGATGATGCCGGCATAGAGCAGCCGCTGCACATAATTGTAGACGGTGAGATCGTCATGGCCGAGCTTGAAGGTCAGGGCGGCCCTGACGTCGCGGAGCACCCCCGACGCCGTGATCGGGAACAGTTTCTTGCGGAAGCGGCCGGTAACGAAGCCGGTGACGAGGTAAGCGAGGCCGTTGATCATCAGCAGCCACATCGCCGCGAAATGCCAGAGCAGGCCGCCGCCGAGCCAGCCGCCGAGCGTGTATTCGCGCGGGAAGCGGAAGTCGAACAGCGGCGAGGCGTTATAGATCTGCCAGCCCGACAGGATCATCAGGATCATGGCAAGGGCGTTGATCCAATGCATGACCCGGACCCAGGCCGGCTGGATCACTTTGGCCGGGGTGGCTCCGACCTGCTCGTCGGTGACTGTGAGGCTCGCCATGATGGTTCCGTCCTGAACGTCCGTGCGACAGCAATTATACGCCGGTATTTCGCTTTTCGTTACGCCCAGCCGGCCATCGAATCGATGCCGCCGGGCTATTGTGGTCACAAAAAAGCGAGCCGGGTATCCCCGGCTCGCGGTCTGAAACCATCCTATTCGGGGATGAAACAGGATCGTCTGGTGTTACGTCGCCGGCATCAGCACGGTGTCGACCACATGGATGACGCCGTTCGACTGGTTGACGTTGGAGATCGTCACCATCGAGGTGCCGCCCTTGGCATCGACGATCCAGACCTTGCCGTCCATCTTCTTGACCGTCAGCTCCTCGCCCTCTGCGGTCTTAAGCTTCTTGCCGTCAGAGAGGTCGGCGGCCGCGAGCTTGCCCGGCACGACGTGATAGGTGAGGATCTTGGTCAGCGTCGCCTTGTTCTCGGGCTTGACGAGGTTGTCGACAGTGCCGGCCGGCAGCTTGCTGAAGGCGGCGTTGGTCGGTGCGAACACCGTGAACGGGCCCTTGCCTTCCAGCGTCGGCACCAGGCCCGCGGCCTTCACCGCCGCCACCAGCGTGGTGTGATCCTTCGAGTTGACCGCGTTCTGCACGATGTTCTTCGACGGGAACATCGCGGCGCCGCCGACCATGACGGTCTTCTCCTCGGCGCTCACGGGCGCGACGATTGTCGCGGTGATGGCCAAGGTGCTGAAGGCGGCGGCAGCGAGATAGGCAATGCGCTTCGACATGGAGAGTCTCCCGATTGAATTGTTGCCGGCGATGGCCGGCGTTGAGTTGGGGCAACAACGGCAGCTGCGACAATCGAGGGGTGATGCAGCAGCGCCGTCGTTGCACGAACTACGGGAGGGTTTGGGTTGCGGTTTCGGGGAAAAATTCTTTGTGATGCGTGAAACTATCGGCAGGAATGTTCGTGCGGGGCGCGACATTCCGCAAGCAGACGATGCCGTAGGGTGGGCAAAGGCGCAGAGCGCCGTGCCCACCATCTCTCTCCGTAATTACGAGTGGTGGGCACGCTTCGCTTTGCCCACCCTACGGCAGCTGCGACGCGCTCAAATGTCGTCCCGGACAAGCGAAGCGCAGATCCGGGACCCATAACCACAGGAAGATGTTTGGCGAAGACCCGGAGTGACCAGTCGCGCCCACAATTTCTGCCTGTGATTATGGATCCCCGCGTTCGCGGGGATGACACCGAATGTGGCTCGCGCGCCCGCCTCAATCCCTGTTGTTCGGCGTCTGGATGAAGCCGCGATTATGCGTCGGGCTGATCAGCACTTCGTTGATGCAAACGCGCGCCGGCATGCTCGCGATGAACGCGATGGTGCGGCCGAGGTCTTCCGGTTGCAGCATCTTCGCCTGCTCCTCCTTGCTCGGCACCACCGGGCGCAGCTCGAGGATCGGGGTCGCGACCTCGCCCGGCATCAAACAGCAGGCGCGCAGGCCGTTGACGCATTCGTCCATGTTGAAGGAATGGGTCAGCGCCAGCACCGCATGCTTGGTGGTGGTGTAGGCCGGGCCCGGCATCTTCGAGACGTGGCGACCGGCCCAGGACGAGACGTTGATGATCGCGCCGTCTTGCTGCTTGCGCATCGTCGGCAGCACGGCGCGCATGCAATAGAGCACGCCGTTGAGGTTGACCTGGACCAGCTTGTCCCAGCCCTCCAGCTCCATGTCCTTCCAGCTTCGCTTGGGAACATTGATGCCGGCATTGTTGACGAGCAGGTCGATGCGGCCGTGCCTGGCGACGATCCGGTCGGCCGCCTTCTGGGCTTCGGCCGCATCGGAGACGTCGAGTGCAATGGCCTCCGCGGCTCCGCCCGCCTCGATGATCTTGGCCACCACGGCATCCAGGGCCGACTGCCGGCGGCCCGAGACCACCACTATCCAGCCGTCGGCTGCTAGCGCCTCGGCGCCGGCCTCTCCGATCCCGCTGCCACCGCCCGTGACCCAGGCCACGCGTTTCCCAACTCTGGTCATGCAAACTGTCTCCGTTGCTTCTGCGGGGCGGTTTTTGCTAATCCAGCCCTCGGTTTTGACCGGCCTTGTCCAACAAGCCTTGTCGTACAAGTCCCTGCGGTCGAGGAAATCTTGCATGAACCCAGCAGCGAACGCCAACCTGTTTTCCCGCCTGTTCGACGGCCTCGACGATCCCAAGCGCCTCGCGATCGAGACGCATGACGGGGGCCGCATCAGCTATGGCGATCTGATCGCGCGGGCGGGGCAGATGGCGAACGTGCTGGTCGCGCGCGGGGTGAAGCCGGGGGACCGCGTCGCGGTGCAGGTCGAAAAATCCGTCGCCAACATCGTGCTGTATCTCGGCACGGTGCGGGCCGGCGCGGTCTATCTGCCGCTCAACACCGCCTATACGCTGAACGAGCTCGACTATTTCATCGGCGACGCCGAACCGTCGCTGGTGGTGTGCGATCCCGCCAAGGCCGAAGGCCTCGCCCCGATCGCCGCCAAGGTGAACGCTGGGGTCGAGACGCTCGGGCCCGACGGCAAGGGCTCGCTGACCGAGGCTGCCGACAAGGCCGGCAGCGACTTCACCACGGTGCCGCGGGCGAACGACGATCTCGCCGCGATCCTCTACACCTCGGGCACGACCGGCCGCTCCAAGGGCGCGATGCTGAGCCACGACAATCTCGCCTCGAACTCGCTCTCGCTCGTCGACTATTGGCGCTTCACCGACAAGGACGTCTTGATCCACGCGCTGCCGATCTATCACACCCATGGGCTGTTCGTGGCGACCAACGTGACGCTGTTCGCGCGGGCGTCGATGATCTTCCTGCCGAAGCTCGATCCAGACCTCATCATCAAGCTGATGGCACGCGCCACGGTGCTGATGGGTGTACCGACCTTCTACACGCGGCTGCTGCAGAATGCGGCGCTGTCGCACGAGACCACCAAGCACATGCGACTGTTCATCTCGGGCTCTGCGCCGCTGCTGGCCGAGACCCATCGCGAATGGTCGGCCCGCACCGGGCACGCGGTGCTCGAGCGCTACGGCATGACCGAGACCAACATGAACACGTCGAACCCCTATGACGGCGAGCGGGTGCCCGGCGCGGTCGGCTTTCCTTTGCCGGGCGTCTCGGTGCGCGTCACCGACCCCGAAACGGGGAAGGAATTGCCGCATGAAGAGATCGGCATGATCGAGGTGAAGGGGCCGAACGTCTTCAAGGGTTACTGGCGCATGCCGGACAAGACCAAGGCCGAATTCCGCCCCGACGGCTTCTTCATCACCGGCGATCTCGGCAAGATCGACGCCAAGGGCTACGTCCACATTCTCGGTCGCGGCAAGGATCTCGTCATCTCCGGCGGCTTCAACGTCTATCCCAAGGAGATCGAGAGCGAGATCGACGCCATGCCCGGCGTGATCGAGTCCGCCGTGATCGGCGTGCCGCATGCCGATTTCGGCGAGGGCGTCACCGCGGTCCTGGTGCGCCAGCCCGGCGCCAGCATCGACGAAGCCGCGGTCCTGAAGGGCCTGGACGGACGCCTCGCCAAGTTCAAGATGCCCAAGCGCGTCTTCGTCGTCGACGAGCTGCCGCGCAACACCATGGGCAAGGTGCAGAAGAACATCTTGCGCGAGACCTACAAGGATATTTACGCGAAGAAGTGAGGCGGCGCGGACGTCAGGCAAAACTGCGCCACACCGTCTCCGTCATGCCCCGCCTAGTGCGCAATTGCGCACGAAGGCGGGGCATCCAGTACGCCGCGGCTTCTCGTTTCAATCACTGTGATCTCTGGAATACTGGATTCCCCGCCTTCGCGGGGAATGACACTGAGTGCGTAGGGCGTAGCGCCCCGAACTATCACAGCCCGCCCAACAAGCTCAGCACGAACCGGCTGCCGACGATGAGCAGATAGCACCCGAACGCCACTTCCAGCCTGCGCTTCGACATCGCATGCGCCGCCCTCACGCCCAGCGGCGCGGTGACGAGGCTCATCGGCATCACCAAGACGGCGCCGATCAGCGAGACGTAACCGAGCGCGAACGGAACTTGCAGGGCTGCGATGGCCGGATAGGCCGCGGCCGCCGGCCAGCCGGCATAGATGTAGCCGATCGCGCCGGGAATCGAGATCAGCACCGCGAGCGCCGATGAGGTGGCAACCGCCTGATGGATCGGGCGGCCGTAAAAGGTCATCAGCAGGTTCGAGAACAGCCCGCCGCCGATGCCCATCAGCGTCGAGAGAATGCCGACGCAGAAGCCATAGGCACGCATCAACGGCCCCTCCGGCAGATCCTCGCCGAACCTCCAGCCTTCGCGCGCGAAGATCAGGCGCGCCGCCGCGGAATAGGCGACGGCAACGAAAACGATCTTGAACAGGCGCTCCGGCGCGTAGCGCGCGATCACGGCGCCGGCGGCGACGCCGATCACGATCGGCAGCCACCACCTGCGCAGGATCGTCATGTCGACGGCGCCGCGCCTGTAATGCGCCTGGAACGAACGGATCGAGGTCGGGATGATCACCGCGAGCGAGGTGCCGACGCAGAGCGGCATGCGCACCTCGAGCGGCACGCCGGCGATGCGGAAGCATTCGTAGAACACCGGCACCAGGATCGCACCGCCGCCGATGCCGAACACGCCGGCCAGGAATCCCGAAAGCGCGCCGGTTGCGATCAGCAACACCGCGAGCTCGACAAGCTCCTTGATATCGAGTCCTGCAATCACCCCTGACCTGCCCCGGCGACCTGGTCGCAGCGGCTCGGCTCAGAGGCTGCATCCGGGAGCATTAGGCGATCTGATTCCCGCGGTCGACACGCCGGGCTTGCCGGCTGGGGTGGAATGCAGGGGGCGCATATCCAGAACCGATCGCGCGGAGGACGCAGAATGGCATGCGGCTGCGGGCGGCACCCGGGCCGTCCAAGTTTGAACGGCATGTCCCGCTTAGATGCGTTCCAATAGTAATTTCAACGAACCTCGCTTCGCCCACAAAAAGTGGATTTTTATTCATTGCTTCGCTGGCGGACGCATGTGCTGGTATACCAAGGCCCTGATTGGCCTTGCATCATCAAGGCTCTAGAGCTGAACGAAGGTTCGATTTATGGCGATTTGGTGATTGCGCGGGCCAGATCGACTCCGTAAATAGAGCCGACCTTTCCGATCCCCGCGCGCCCCCTGTTGGGCCGCAACACAACATCAAAGCCCATGACCGCACGGATCGAACGACCGCTTTCGCCACACATGCAAGTCTACCGCTGGACGCTGACGATGGCGCTGTCCATCGTCCATCGCGCCACCGGCATCGCCCTTTACGTCGGAACGCTGCTGCTGGTCTGGTGGCTGGTCGCGGCGGCTTCCGGCCCGGCCGCCTATGCCCATGTCCAGGCCTTCGCCGGCAGCATCATCGGCCGGCTGATCGTGTTCGGCTACACTTGGGCGCTGATGCACCACATGCTCAGCGGTATCAGGCATTTCGTCTGGGACCTCGGCTACGGCTTCAAGGCCAATGAGCGGGAGGCGCTGACCTGGGGCGCGCTGATCGGCGGCATCGCGCTGACCGTGCTGGTCTGGATCATCGCCTATGCGATCGGAGGCGGACGATGAGCTTCGACGAATCCCACGGCTCTCCGAAGCGTCCCTCGATGCGGACCCCGCTCGGCCGCGTCCGCAATCTCGG
Organism: Bradyrhizobium sp. WBOS07; assembly: GCF_024585165.1. Taxonomy (NCBI): domain Bacteria; kingdom Pseudomonadati; phylum Pseudomonadota; class Alphaproteobacteria; order Hyphomicrobiales; family Nitrobacteraceae; genus Bradyrhizobium; species Bradyrhizobium sp. WBOS07. The sequence continues at coordinate 1,475,692 of NZ_CP029008.1, read as the reverse complement.
CGCAGCGCATTCCGGCACCTCCGATTTCTGGCGCCAGCGCATCACCGGCGTCGCCATGACGCTGCTGATGATCCCGGTGCTGGTGATCATCATGATGCTGCTCGGCCGCAACCAGGTCGGCGCGGCGCAGATCCTCAGCTCGATTCCCGTCGCGGTGATCCTGCTGCTGTTCATCTTCGCCAGCACCTGGCACATGAAGATCGGCATGCAGGTGGTGATCGAGGACTACGTTCATAACGAGAAGCTGAAGCTCATCTCGATCATGCTCAACAACTTCTTCTCGGTCGCCGTGGCGCTCGCCTCGACCTACGCGATCCTGAAACTTTCCTCCGGAGTGTAAACCCATGGCCAATACAACGAATGGCTCGGGCAACGGCGCTCCCGCCACCAACGGCAAAGCCTATCCGATCGAAGACCACACCTACGACGTCGTCGTGGTCGGCGCCGGCGGCGCGGGCCTGCGCGCCGTCGTCGGCTGCAGCGAGGCCGGCCTGCGCACGGCCTGCATCACCAAGGTGTTTCCGACCCGCTCGCACACCGTCGCGGCGCAGGGCGGCATCTCCGCCTCGCTCGGCAACATGCACAAGGACGACTGGCGCTGGCACATGTACGACACCGTGAAGGGGTCGGACTGGCTGGGGGACCAGGACGCGATCGAATACATGGTGCGCAACGCGCCCGCGGCGGTCTACGAGCTCGAGCATTGGGGCGTGCCGTTTTCGCGCACCGAGGACGGCAAGATCTATCAGCGTCCGTTCGGCGGCATGACCATGGACTTCGGCAAGGGCCAGGCGCAGCGCACCTGCGCCGCTGCCGACCGTACCGGCCACGCCATGCTGCACACGATGTACGGCCAGTCGCTGCGCCACGCGGCCGAGTTCTTCATCGAGTTCTTCGCCATCGACCTGATCATGGACGACCAGGGCGCCTGCCGCGGCGTGATCGCGCTCAAGCTCGACGACGGCACGCTGCATCGCTTCCGCGCCCAAACCACGATCCTGGCCACCGGCGGCTATGGCCGCGTCTACGCCTCCTGCACCTCGGCCCATACCTGCACCGGCGACGGTGGCGGCATGGTGCTGCGTGCCGGCCTGCCGCTCCAGGACATGGAGTTCGTCCAGTTCCACCCGACCGGCATCTACGGCGCCGGCTGCCTCGTCACCGAAGGCGCGCGCGGCGAAGGCGGCTACCTCGTCAATTCCGAGGGCGAGCGCTTCATGGAGCGCTACGCGCCGTCGGCCAAGGACCTCGCCTCGCGCGACGTCGTCTCGCGCGCGATGACCATCGAGATCCGCGAGGGACGCGGCGTCGGCAAGAAGAAGGACCACATCTTCCTGCATCTCGACCATCTCGATCCCGCTGTGCTGGCCGAGCGGCTGCCCGGCATCTCCGAGTCCGCAAAGATCTTCGCAAATGTCGACGTGACGCGCGAGCCGATCCCGATCGTGCCGACCACGCACTACAACATGGGCGGCATTCCCACCAACTACCACGGCGAAGTGCTGACCAAGCGGGACGGCGACGACAATGCCGTGGTTCCCGGCCTGATGGCGCTGGGCGAAGCCGCCTGCGTCTCCGTGCACGGCGCCAACCGGCTCGGCTCCAACTCGCTGATCGACCTCGTCGTGTTCGGCCGCGCCGCGGCGCTGCGCTGCGCTGCGAAGCTGACGCCCAACGCCGAGCAGCCGGAACTGCCGGCGAACTCGGCGGAGAAGGCGCTCAGCCGTCTCGATCATTACCGCTACGCCTCCGGCGGCACCCCGACCGCGAAGCTGCGCGAAGGCATGCAGCACGTGATGCAGAACAATTGCGCGGTGTTCCGCACCGGCGAAGTGCTGAGCGAAGGCCAGAACCTGATCGCGAAGGTCCACAGCGGCATCACCGACATCGCGGTGTCCGATCGCTCGCTGGTGTGGAATTCCGACCTCGTCGAGACGCTGGAGTTCGACAACCTGATCGCGCAGGCGGTGGTGACGATGAACTCGGCCGCCAACCGCACCGAGAGCCGCGGCGCCCATGCCCGCGAGGACTTCTCCGAGCGCGACGACAAGAACTGGATGAAGCACACGCTGGCCTGGCTCGACGATGCCGGCAAGGTCCAGATCGACTACCGCCCGGTCCACGACTACACCATGACCAACGACGTGCAGTACATCCCGCCGAAGGCGCGTGTGTACTGAGCGAACAGCGAAGGCCTTATCGAAATGGTTGAATTCGCACTTCCGAAGAACTCCAAGATCACCGGCGGCAAGACCTGGCCGAAGCCCCCGGGCGCGACCGAGCTTCGCGAGTTTCGCGTCTATCGCTGGAATCCGGACGACGGCAAGAATCCGAGCGTCGACACCTATTACGTCGACACCAACGATTGCGGTCCGATGGTGCTGGACGGCCTGATCTGGATCAAGAACCACATCGACCCGTCGCTGACCTTCCGCCGCTCCTGCCGCGAAGGCGTCTGCGGCTCCTGCGCCATGAACATCGACGGCCAGAACACGCTGGCCTGCACCCGCTCGATGCACGACGTCAAGGACGGCGCGGTGAAGGTCAATCCGCTGCCGCACCAGCCGGTGGTGAAGGACCTCGTCCCCGACCTCACCAATTTCTACGCGCAATACGCCTCGGTCGAGCCGTGGCTGAAGACGTCCTCGCCGACGCCGCAGAAGGAATGGCGCCAGAGCCACGAGGACCGCGAGAAGCTCGACGGCCTCTACGAATGCATCCTCTGCGCCTGCTGCTCGACCTCGTGCCCGAGCTATTGGTGGAACAGCGAACGCTATCTCGGCCCCGCCGCGCTGCTCCAGGCCAACCGCTGGGTGTCCGATTCGCGGGACGAGGCGACCGGCGAGCGGCTCGACAATCTCGAGGATCCGTTCCGGCTCTATCGCTGCCACACCATCATGAACTGCGCCAAGGCCTGTCCGAAAGGCCTCAACCCTGCCGAAGCCATCGCCGAGCTCAAGCTCAAGATGGTCGAGCGCCAGGTCTGAAGACGACGTTCATGCTTCGCGTTCCGGCCGGACCGGCCGGGACGTTCCGAGATCGCGGTCAATTCGAGGAGAATCTTCTCCATCCGCCGCGCGCGCAAATATTTGGGACCACAACCACCGGTTCCCGCATTAGCTGCTTCCTTCCTCGCGCGAGATTCAGTTAAGCTTCCGTCAGGGACGGAGCGACTGTGCAGAGGGCGCAACGCAACTCGCTGAGGCTGTTGCAGTGGATGATGGCGGCATCCCTGGCGCTGCCGGTTGCGCTGTTCGTGATCGCGGCCAGCATCTCCTACAGCTCGACCAGGGCCATCGCCGACCGGGAGATCGAGCGCACGCTCGACGTCGCGCACGAGCACGCGCTCAAGGTGTTCGAGACCATCGACCGCAGCCTGGCCGAGCTCAACGAGGTGGTCCGCGGCCTGTCCGACGACACCATCCGCGCGCGCGAGCCGGCGCTGCACCGCCGCCTGAAGCGGCTGACCGACGCGCTGCCGCAGCTGAAATCGGCCTGGATCTTCGACGCGGACGGAAAGGCGCTGGTCAACAGCCTCGTCTCGCCGCCGCCGGAGCTGAGCTTCGCCGACCGCGACTATTTCTACGCCCATGTCGACCAGGCCATCGGCACGTTCATCGGCGCGGCGCTGACGCCGCGTCCGCCCTATCAAGGCGCGCGCTTCTTCGGGGTGAGCCGCCGGCGCGATTCCGACGACGGCCGTTTCATCGGGGTGATCCAGGCCTCGGTCCTCCCCGAATATTTCGAGAGCTTCTACGCCCGCATCGGATCGGATCCCGGCAGCTTCTTCGCGATGGGCCGCACCGATGGCGCGATGCTCACGCATGTCCCGCGGCTCGACCGCGACCTCAGGCTCGATCCGAGCGGACCGGTCGGCCGGGAGATCGCGGCGCGCCCCGAGCACGGCCTCATCACCATCGCCTGGCCGTCCGACGGGATCGAGCGTCGGATCGGCTACCGGCGCGTCGCGGAATACCCGATCTATGTCAGCGCCGGGCTCGAGACCTCGGCGATCCGCGCGCGCTGGCTGGCCACGATCGGCCAGCATCTGGTGTTCGGCCTTCCCGCTACCGCGCTGCTGTTTCTGCTGCTGGCGCTGGCGTTGCGGCGCACCCAGCAGATTCAGGCCGAAGCCGCCAAGCGGCGCGAGGCCGAGGAGGCGCTCAAGCACAGCCAGCGCCTGGAGGCGCTTGGACAGCTCACCGGCGGCGTCGCGCACGATTTCAACAATCTGCTGACGGTGATCCGCGCCTCCGTCGACTTGCTGAACCGGCCGCAGCTGACGGAGGAGCGCCGCCAGCGCTACATCACGGCCATTGCGGATGCGGTGGCCCGCGCGGCCAAGCTGACCTCGCAGCTGCTCGCCTTTGCGCGGCGTCAGACCCTGAAGCCGGAGGTGTTCGACGTCGGCGAACGGATGCAGTCGCTGCGCGACATGCTGGCGCCCCTGCTGGGACCGGCCATCGAGGTCGCCATGCGCCTGCCCACCGAGCCCTGCCTCGTCCGTGCCGATGCCGGCCAGTTCGAGACGGCGCTGATCAACATGGCAACCAACGCGCGCGACGCCATGCAGGGCAAGGGCAGGATCACCTTCAAGGTCGAGCCCACGACCGCCATTCCGGACACGCTGACCGGCCAGAACTTGGGCGGCCAGAGCTCGGCCAACCATGGCTTCGTCAGCGTGACCGTCAGCGACACCGGCATCGGCATTCCCGCCGCCCGATTGGGGCGCATCTTCGAGCCGTTCTTCACCACCAAGCAGGTCGGTCACGGCACCGGCCTTGGCCTGTCCCAGGTGTTCGGCTTCGCCCGGCAATCCGGCGGCGAGGTGACGGTCACGAGCGAGGTGGGACACGGCAGCACCTTCTCGCTCTATCTGCCGCGCGTGCCACCCGAGCTGCTGCCGCAGCGGCAGGCGCCCAACACGGCGCCGGCGGTGGCTGGCAGCGGCATGTCGGTGCTGGTGGTCGAGGACAATATCGAGCTGGCCAATTTCGCCGCCGATGGCCTCACCGAGCTCGGCTACAGCATCACGCTGGTCGACAATGCAACCGATGCGCTCGCGGAGCTCGTCCTTGATGCGGACCGCTTCGACGTCGTGTTCTCGGACGTGGTGATGCCGGGGATGACCGGGCTCGATCTGGCGCAGGCCATCTGCGACCGCGGCATCGACGTGCCGGTCGTGCTGACCACGGGCTACAGCCAGGCTCTGTCGCAAGAGGGCGCGGCCGGCTTCGATCTGGTGCAAAAGCCCTATTCGATCGAGGAATTGTCGCGCGTTCTGCATCGCGCGGCCCGAATCCGGCGCGTGCGGGACGGCGCCGCCGAATAGATCGCCCCTGGGGAACCCGAGGGAACCGATTGATTTGTCTCGCGTTGTCCGCGCATGAACAAGCCGGCCGCCAAGCGCGAACAGCACAAGCCGCCGATCGTCGGGATCAAGGGCGAGAACGGCGACGAGGTCGAACCGCCGCCGCCGGAGCTGCTTGAGCCCGATCCGGAGCTCTCCCCCGAGGAGGCCGAGCAGGCCCGCAAGGATTATCTGCTGACGCGGTTCTGGATCAGTGCGCGCGGCTTCTGGGGACGCAGCGGCGATCGCCTCGCTTGGCCGTTCTCGATCGGCCTCGGCCTCTTGATCGTTCTCACCGTCGGCTTCCAGTACGGCATCAATGTCTGGAACCGCGCGATCTTCGATGCGATCGAGAAGCGCGATGCGGGATCCGTCTTCCATCTCACCGCGGTGTTCTTTCCGCTCGCGATCGGCAGCATCGTGCTCGGCGTCGCGCAGGTGTTCGCGCGGATGGGCATCCAGCGGCGCTGGCGGGCCTGGCTGACGGCGAGTGTGCTGACGCGGTGGCTCGCCAACGGACGCTATTACCAGCTCAACCTGGTCAGCGGCGATCACCAAAACCCCGAATACCGGATCGCGGAAGATCTGCGCATCGCCACCGACTCCCCGGTCGATTTCCTCGCCGGCGTCACCTCGGCGCTGCTGTCGGCGGCGACCTTCATCGTCGTGCTCTGGACCATCGGCGGCGCGCTCACCGTCACGCTCGGCGGCACGAGCATCACCATTCCGGGCTTCCTCGTGATCGCCGCGATGCTCTATGCCGCAATCGCCTCGAGCTCCATCCTGGTGATCGGCCGCCGCTTCGTGCAGGTGTCCGAGGACAAGAACCAGGCCGAAGCCGATTTCCGCTACACGCTAACGCGCGTGCGCGAGAATGGGGAGAGCATCGCGCTGCTCGGCGGCGAGGAGGAGGAGCGCGACGGCATCGACCGCAACTTCACCAGCGTGATCCGGCAATGGGCGCGGCTCGCGGGCCAGCATATGCGCACCACGCTGGTGTCGCAGGGCTCGAGCCTCGTTGCGCCCGTGGTCCCTCTCCTGCTCTGCGCGCCGAAATTCCTCGACGGCAGCATGACACTGGGGCAGGTGATGCAGGCGGCCTCCGCCTTCACCATCGTGCAGAGCGCGTTCGGCTGGCTGGTCGACAATTATCCGCGCCTCGCCGACTGGAACGCCTGCGCGCGCCGCATCGCCTCGCTTATGATGTCGCTCGACGGCCTCGAGCGCGCCGAGCAGGGCGATGGTCTCGGCCGCATCAAGCGCGGCGAGACGCGCAACGACGCCATGCTCGAGATGAAGGATCTCTCGGTCACGCTCGATGACGGCACTGCGGTGGTTGGCGAGACCGAAGTGGTGATCGAGCCCGGCGAGCGGCTGCTGGTGGCCGGCGAATCCGGCACCGGCAAGAGCACGCTGGTGCGTGCCATCGCCGGCCTCTGGCCCTGGGGCGGCGGCAGCGTGAATTTTCATCCCGACCGGCGGCTGTTCATGCTGCCGCAGCGGCCTTACGTGCCCTCGGGATCGCTGCGCCGCGCGGTCGCCTATCCCGGCGCCGCCGACCACTGGACCGTGGACGAGATCGGCGACGCCCTGCACAAGGTCGGGCTCGATCATCTCAAGGAGAAGATCGAGGAGGAAGGTCCTTGGGACCAAACGCTGTCGGGCGGCGAGAAGCAGCGCCTCGCCTTCGCGCGGCTCCTGCTGCACAACCCCGACATCGTCGTGCTCGACGAGGCGACCTCGGCGCTCGACGAAAAGAGCCAGGACAAGATGATGAAGATGGTCACCGACGAGCTGCCGAAGGCGACCATCGTCAGCGTCGCGCATCGCGCCGAGCTGGAAGCCTTCCACAGCCGCAAGATCGTGCTGGAGCGGCGCAAGGGCGGCGCCAAGCTCGTCAGCGACATTGCCCTGATCCCGCGCAAGGGCAAGCGCCGGCTGCTCGGCCGATTCCTGCGGCAGCGGAAAGCGCCGAAGAAGGCGGCGTAGCACAATTTCTCCGTCATCCGGGACAAGCGCGCTATAAGCACGCGGATCCGGGAGCCATACCCATAGCGAGAAATCTGGCGAAGACTCGGAGTGGCATCTCGCGTCAAACTCCGCCCTGTGGTTATGGGTCCCCGCCTTCGCGGGGACGACACCGAGTTTGTAGCGCGCTGTGCGCCTCGGGACGGCACCGCGGTTGTGGCTTGCATCGAGCGTTGGAGTCCTCCTCAAAACCGGCTATGCATGCGCCGCCTGCAATGAGGATCTGCTGCTTGACGACCGACAACATTCCTTCGTCCGCGCCGTTCGGCGCGTTTGCGCCGAACGCGGCGCAGGCCGCGATTATCCGCCTCGCGACGCAATCGGGGCTGAAGCGCGGCGCATTCCGCCCGTGGATGTCGCGGCTGGTCAACCTGCTGCGCAGCGGCCCCGTCGATGTGCAATATCAGGGCGCCTCGTTCCGGCTCTATCATCAGGGCAGCGCGACCGAGCGCGGCGCATTGTTCAATCCCGATTACAATCTCGACGAGCTCGATTTCCTGCGCCAGCACACCCCTTCGGGCGGCACCTTCGTCGACGTCGGCGCCAATGTCGGCACATTTGCCCTGGTGATGGCGCGACAGGTCGGCAGCACGGGCAAGGTGATCGCGATCGAGCCGCATCCGCTGACGTTTGGACGGCTCTCCTTCAACCAAGCCGCATCGAAGGCTGCGCAGGTGCGCCTGGTGCAGGCCGCGGCCGGCGACAGCGACGGCGAGTTGATGATCGAGAGCGGCGGCGGCAATCTCGGCGCCACCCATGTCGTCACCGGCACCGCCGGCGCCGACGCGATCAAGGTGCCGTCGCTGCGGCTGACGCGCATCCTCGACGAGGCCGGCGTCACCCAGATCGATTCGCTCAAGATCGACGTCGAGGGCTTTGAAGACCGCGTGCTGATCGGCTTCTTCCGCGACGCGCCGCCGTCGCTGTGGCCGCGAGCGGTGGTGATCGAGCACCTGTCGCAAGACGAATGGCAGCAGGATTGTATCGCCGACATGGTCGCGCGCGGCTTTGCGATCGTGCGCAAGACACGAAGCAATACGTTCCTGTCACGCTGACGAGAAACGAACAACGGAGCTAGCGATGATCGACCATTTGGGTTTTTCCGTCTCCGATTACGAACGCGCGAAGGCGTTCTACACCAAGGCGCTGGCGCCGCTCGGCTACGGCCTGATCATGGAAGTGACGGCCGAGCAGACCGGGCACGCTGCGGCCGCGGGCTTCGGCGCCGACGGCAAGCCCGACTTCTGGTTCGGCGCGGAAGGCGCCATGAACAAGCCCGTGCATATCGCCATTCGTGCTGACGACCGCGCCACGGTCGACGCGTTCTACAAGGCGGCGATCGCGGCCGGCGGACGCGACAATGGCCCACCCGGCATCCGCCCGCATTACCACCCGAGCTATTATGGCGCCTTCGTGCTCGACCCTGACGGCCACAATATCGAGGCGGTCTGCCACGCGCCGGAATAGCCAGGTTCCTGCCGGAACCTCGTATCTCGCGGGCCGTTATCGTTGCTTGCAACAAGGAGCACGACATGGCCAACGACAATGACCGCGACATCGATCGCGCCTGGGATCTGATGAAGAAGATCGGGTTTGCGATGCTGGTGACGCGCGACGGCGACAAGCTGCGCGCGCGACCGATGAGCGCTCATCTCGACCGCGAGGCGAACACGATTTTCTTCCTCACCGACGCACGTCGCCACAAGGACGAGGAGATCGCACGCAATCCCTCGATCAACCTGTCGTTCGCGGATGCCGGCAGTCAGAAATATGTCTCGCTGACCGGTACGGCCGTCGTCTCCAACGATCGTGCGAAGATCAAGGAGCTGTTCTCGACGCCGGCGAAAGCATGGTGGGACAGTGCCGAGGACCCCAACATCCGCGTGCTCAAGGTGACGCCCGACGACGCCGAGTTCTGGGATTCGCCAGGCACTGTGATCTCTTACGTGAAGATGGCTGCGGCGGCGGTGACGAACACGCGGCCCGACATCGGAGAGAACCGCAAGGTCACGATGTGATGCCGATCGAGCCGCCCGAGATTCCACCCTCGACACCGGGCACGCCAACCGAGCCGCCGCCGGGAATTCCGCCCGGCAATCCGGAGCCCGAAATCGCGCCGCCGGTGCGCGAGCCCGGCGAATCCCCGCGGCCCGACGAATTGCCCGGCCGCATGCCTGAAGAGATTCCATCGCGCGGGCCGAACGGCCCGCTCACGCCCAATCCTGCGACGGATGCAAGTTCGCCGCAGGATCGCGCATGAGGCGGCATCGCATGTGTGGCGATTGCAACCTGCGTCTGAATGCGCAATGAACGTCATCATAATGAGTCGATTTTCGTGCAGAAATAAATCGGGCCGCGACCGCTTCGCCCGCCACAATCCGGCCTAACGCGTAGCCGTTCATCGAACACACTTCGTCAAAGAACCTTCCGGGGAAGTTCGCCACCATGACCAATCTTCGTTTCGTGCTGCTTGCGACGACGGCTCTGACCGCGATGCAATTCGCAAGCTCTGCATCGCAGGCGCAAAGTGCGCCGCCGCTCGTGCTCGCGCAGGCCCAGCCGCAAGACACGGGCCCTGACGGAAAACCGAAGCAGCCGCCGAAGGGACCGCCAGCAGCGCGCCGTTGACCGAGCCGATCCGCCAATTCCTGAACATGCCGCTTCCCGCTTCGCCTGCCGTTCGCCTTCAATCGAAGGCTTTGCGGGGAGCTAACGCGCATCAGACTGTGGCGGCGGCTGCAGCACCCACGCCGCCGCCTCCGGCACCGTCCGGCGCGCGCCCCGCTCCGACTCCCCCGGCTCCGCCTCCCGCAGCAGCTCCTCAGAGCCGTCCTGCGCCGGCACCGACGGCGACACCTTCTCCTGCGCCGGCAGCGCCGGGCGCACGACCGGGAGCGCCGGCGCCGGCTGCCACTCCTGCTCCGACGACAACACCCGCGCCGACCACAACACCGGCGCCGACCGCGACGCCGGCTCCGGGCAGCACGCCTGGTGCGGCACCGGCCGGCCGCCCCGGCACGCCGCCGCCCGGTCGTCCCGGCGCGCCTCCTCCGGCAGGATCACCGGCTCCCGGTGCCACGCCCGCGCCGACAGCGACGCCTTCTCCAGGTGCTACGCCGACGCCCCCGCCCGGGCGCCCGGGTGCAGCACCGACACCCGCGCCCGGCGCGACCCCGGCACCGACTGCGACGCCGACCCCCGGCCAACAAGGCGCAACGCCTCCTGCTGGTGCGCCGGCTGCCGGAACTCCGCCCGCAGCACCGCAAGCTGGCACCCTGCCGCGACCGCCTGCACCTCCCGCCGGCGCCGCGGCACCGACGGTCGTCCCCGGCACGCCGGCCGCTGCCCCGCCGCCCGACAGGGCGCAGTACAGACCGCCGACGGTTGCGCCGGCTTTCCGAGCCGCGCCGACGGTCGCCGCGCCCTTGCCGCCGCCGCCGCGTCCGCCGCAGCGTGACCTGACGCCGCTCGCGATCGGTGCAGGCGTGGTGGCCGGCGCCGTCATCGGCGCCACCATCGCCGACCTCCACAACCAGCGACGCGAGACCATCGAAGGCGGCCGCACCGTCTACACCGAGCCGGACCGCATCATCATCCGCGATCCGGGCGGCCAGGCCTATGTCCGCGGCAACGATCTCTATCGCTTCCGCTATGGCGCTCGCGACATCCGCACCGACACGGTCGGCGGGGAAACCCGCACGGTCGTGATTCGTCCTGACGGCAGCGAGATCATCACCATCGTCGGTGCCGACGGCCGGCTGATGCGGCGCATCCGCAGGGATCCCCGCGGGCGCGAGCTCATCATCATCGACAACACCTACCGCGATCCGCGGGCGGTCGGCGGCTTCTATGTCGACGTGCCTCCGCCGGTCGTGAACATCCCCTACGATCGCTACATCGTCGACGCCCAGGAAGCGTCACCTGATGTCATCTACCAGACCATGGTGGCGCCGCCGGTGCAGCGGATCGATCGGCGTTATTCGCTCGACGAGATCCGCTACAGTCCGAATGTTCGCATGCAGATGCCGAGCATCGACGTCAACACGATCATCTTCGAGACGGGATCGTGGACCATCCCGCCGGACCAGGCGGCCCGGCTGCAGGTGATCGCCGACGGCCTCAACCAGGCGATCCAGCGCAATCCGCGCGAGGTCTTCCTGATCGAGGGACACACCGACGCGGTCGGCAACGAGGTCGACAATCTGTCGCTGTCTGACCGTCGTGCGCAAGCCGCGGCCGAACTGCTGACGCAGCAGTTCGGTGTGCCCGCCGAGAACCTGACGTCGCAGGGCTACGGCGAGCAGTACCTGAAGGAGCAGACGCAGGGGCCGAGCGCGATCAACCGTCGCGTCACGATCCGCAACATCACGCCGCTGCTCAACGGCGGCCAAGCCTCGCTGCCGCCGCCCCCGCCCGGCACCGCGCCGCCGCGGTAACGGTACACAAAAATGCAAAATGGCCGGGAGCGATCCCGGCCGTTTCTCTCACATCACGTCTTTCATATTACGTCTTGCACATCACGCCGTCATCGCTTCTGACGGCAGGCAGGCCTCGCAGACGGCGGCAACATGCCGGTGGTCAGTGCCGCAACAGCCGCCGAGAATGCGCATGCCGGGAAACGCGCGCCTGAGCGAGAGGTAGCGGCGGCCGAGATCGACGGGGTCGCCGCTGTCGAGCGTCTCCGACTCGTCGAGCTCGGCATGGCTCTTGGCCGACGCATTGGCCCTGATGCCGTGGATGCGCTGGACCCACGCTTCGCCGCTCGCGAGCGCACTCTCGAAATGGCTCGGGTGCGCACAATTGATCAGGAAGTATTCGCAGGCACGTTCGGTTGCCTCGTCGACCGCTTCGATCGCCTCGCGCAATGACTCTCCCCTGACGAGGCGGCCATCGGTCTCGACCGTGAAGGAGATCGCGACCGGAATCTCCTGCGTCTTGGCTGCGCGCACCACGCCAATCGTTTCGTTGATGCTGTTCAGCGTGAACGCGGTCACCATGTAGGCGCCTGCCTCGGCGAAGGCCGCGATCTGGCCTGAGTGGTAGGCTTCCGCCTCCGCCGCGTCCATGTTGCCGGCCTTGTAGCCGTCGCCGCGCGGACCGATTGCACCGTTGATGACGCAGGGCGTGCCGGGGGATTCCCAGGCGCCGCGCAATTCGTCGAGGAAGCGGATGGCGCGCTTGTTGATGGCATCGAGCGCGGCCGCATCATAACCGAGCTTGGCACCCCAATCCGGGTTGGCGCGCCAGGTCGGAGTGTCGAGCACGAAGCCGAGCCCATGCTGCCGGGCGATGCGCAGATAAGATTCGTAGTAGCGCTTCAAATGCCCGCGGCCATCCGCGCTGTCGAGCAGCACGAAGGCCGCGAAATGGGGCAGTTCCAGCCCCTCGTGAAAGATCAGGGAGGTTTCCATGCCGCCGTCGGTCAGGAAAATGCCGCCGCCATGTTGCGGCAGACCATGTCTATATCTGGTCATTGATCGCTCCATCATTTGGACCGGCCCGCTCTCTTCATTCGGTCGCGCCATGCCCGTCTTTGGTCTAGGCATTTGGTGCCGCATAATGTCGCGTCGCTCTAGAAGCCCCGTGGTGCGGCTGAACCGCCACCCGCAAGCAGAGACAAATCAAAGACTTGCCTAGTCCATTCGGAGTGGCCGTCGGCCGTCGGCGGCAAATTCTGCACCGCCGGTACGGTTTTGGAGAGATCGATGGGAAAAGGAGAAGCGACGCGCGAGCGCATTCTCGAGATCGCGGAAGCGGCAGTGCTCGCAAAGGGCTTCGGCGCGACTTCGATCGACGAGGTCATCGCCGAGGCTGGACTGACCAAGAGCGGCTTCTTCTATCATTTCAGAGACAAGAACGCCCTCGCACGGGAGATGCTGCGCCGCTACGTGGAGACGAACGATCGCTTGTTCGACGAGATCTTCAGGCGCGGGCGCGAGCTCTCGGACGACCCGCTGCAATCGTTCCTGATTTCGCTGAAACTGCTTGCCGAAGTGATGGCCGACCTGCCGAACGGCCATCCCGGCTGCCTGATCGCCAGCATCTGCTATCAGGAGCGCTTGTTCGACCGCGAGGTCCGCGACCTGACCGCGCAATCGGTCCGGGGCTGGAATGCGCACTTCCGCGCGATCCTCGACGGCATCGCCGCCGCTTATCCGCCCCGCGAGCCGGTCGATCTCGACGATCTCGCGGAGATGATCTCGTGCGTGGTGGATGGTGCGATCATCATGTCGAAGACTCTCAACGACCCGAAGCGGCTGGAGCGGCAGATTCTGCTGTTCCGCAGCTTTGTGAAGCTGATCTTCACGCCGCCGCCTGCTCCGTGAACCGATGCATCATTGCCCCGCAGCCAAGCCCAGCGCGTCGACCATGACACGAAAGACCTCGGTGTTGTCCATCGAGCCGTGCACGCGCTCACTGCCTGGACCGGTCGCTGTCAGGATAACGTCCTCGCCCGAGTGCACGCTGGCGCCGATCATCGCCGACAGATTGCCGGGCCGGAGCACGGCGCCTGGGACGTCCCTATATTTGTCGTTGGCCTTGAAGGTCCCGTCACCGCCGGCCTTGACGGTCGGCTCATTGGGATCGTCGAGCTTCGGGCGGAACGTCTCGTAGTGATCCGGCAGGCTGGCCGAGAAGATGGCGAGCCGCCGGCTCACGTCGACGCGCGCCGGATAACCTTCCGCATCAGGAGCCGGATAGTTGGGAAATCCGGCTTGATCGTAGACGCCGACGCGCTCGCGCAGCGCTACGTTGGGCGTCGTGCCCATGTCGTCATTCACCGTGCCGACGAGACTGTTGGGGTGATTGTGGTCAGCGAGCACCAGGATAAGAGTGTCGTCGCCGCGCGCCTGCGCCCATTCGCGCGTCTGGCGTACCGCGTTGTCGAGCATGATCGTGTCGTAGACGGCCCGCTCCATGTCGAGCAGATGCGCGTATTTGTCGATCATGCCGGATTCGACCATCAGGAAGAAACCGGCCTCGTTGCGCGATAGCAGCTTGAGCGCGGCCTGCACCTGCTCGGTCAGGTCGGGCTGCTCGGGGAATTTCTTGACGCCGCCGCCCTTCAGGAATTTGCGGTCCAGCGCACCGTCCATGTTTCCCGTGGCGAACAGGCCGAGCAGCTTGCCGGTCTCCGGTTTTGCCGAGAGAGCACCGAGCTCACCCGCGGTGGTCGCCACCTGATAATCTGCATCGCGGAACTTGGCGATGTAGTCGGTCTCGTCCTTGCGTTTCGAGCCTGCGGCCGACTTCGGCATGAAGTTCGCACTACCCCCGCCCATCAGCACATCCGGTTTCGCCGCGAAAAACTGCTCCACGATCTCGTCATAGGCGGCGCGCCGGCGTGTATGCGCGACCATTGCCGCCGGCGTCGCGTCTTCGACCTCGGTGTTGGTGACGACGCCGATCGCCATGCCGAGCCGCCGTTTGGCGAGGCTGGTGATGGTTTCGACCCGGGGATCGTCGAACGGGCTTGCGCTGCGATCCGCATAGACGCCCATGGCGTTGACGGCGCTCTTGTGCCCGGTCGCATAGGCGCTGGCCGAGTTCGCGGAATCGGTGATGATCGAATCCGAGCCTGCGGTCGCCACCAGCGCCATATGGGGCATGTCGTCGATGGCGAGCTTGCCGCGGCTCTTGCCCTCCGAAATTCCCTTGGACAGGATTCGCGCGGCAACACGATGCGCCGGCGACATGCCATCGCCGATGAACAGGATGACGTTCTTGGCCTTGCGCAGACCGGTATCGTAGACCGTCCATGTGATGCTGCGCTGGCGCGTGCCGTCGTTCACCTCAACGGTCACGCTGCCCGGCTTGGGCAGCGTGACATCGCGCAGGACCAGGGCCGACTGATCCTTGCCATTCTCGCGGTCGATGAAGGTCCCGGCGCGGCCGAACGCGGTCGCATAGTCCGTGCCGTTCACAGTGATCTTCAACTTGGCCGGATCAACCAGTCCGGGGAATTCGACCTTGAAGTCGAATCGCGCTCCGGCCAGAACCTCGGCGCGATCGATCGGATAGACCGTCTGTGCCGACAGTGACGATGTCCAACAGAGCACAATGAGAGAAGCGAGTACCGATATCCTGACCATGCGCAATGCTCCGCAATCCCGATTCGATAGGAAGCGTAACGATCGAGAATGACACCCTCATTAAGCTCGTTGGCTCCATCCGAGCTACGAGCAATCGTAGGGTGAGCAAAGCGGAGCGTGCCCACGTATTTTTGCGACCGAGAGAGATGGTGGGCACGGCGCTGGGGCGCCTTTGCCCACCCTACGACTTTGCCTACCTACGACAGTGAGAACCTCAACCCTTGTCGCTCTCGAGCCGGAAGATCTGCGAGCCTTCGCTGCCGGAGAGCAGGCCGGTCTTCGAATAGAGGCCGAGCTTGGTGCGGGTGTCGGCGATGTCGAGGTTGCGCATGGTGAGCTGGCCGATGCGGTCGGCGGGCGTGAACGCGGCGTCCTCGACCTTCTCCATGCTGAGCCTTTCAGGCGCATAGGTGAGGTTCGGGCTTTCGGTGTTGAGGATCGAATAGTCGTTGCCGCGGCGCAATTCGAGCGTGACCTCGCCGGTGACCGCGCGCGCGACCCAGCGCTGCGCGGTCTCGCGCAGCATCAATGCCTGGGAGTCGAACCAGCGGCCCTGATAGAGCAGGCGGCCCAGACGCATGCCGCTGATACGGTATTGCTCGATGGTGTCCTCGTTGTGGATGCCGGTGACGAGGCGCTCATAGGCGATGTGCAGCAGCGCCATGCCCGGCGCCTCGTAGATGCCCCGGCTCTTCGCTTCGATGATGCGGTTCTCGATCTGGTCGCTCATGCCGAGGCCGTGCCGGCCGCCGATGGCGTTGGCTTCCAGGAACAGCGCGACGGGATCGGCGAAGGTCTGGCCGTTCAGCGCCGTGGGCTGGCCTTCCTCGAAACGCACCACGACCTTCTCGGCCTTCACGGCGCAATCGTCGCGCCAGAACGGCACGCCCATGATCGGGTTGACGATCTTGATGCCGCTGTCGAGGCTTTCGAGATCCTTGGCCTCGTGGGTGGCGCCGAGCAGGTTGCTGTCGGTGGAATACGCCTTCTCGGCGCTCATCTTGTAGGCGAAGCCCTGCGCGGTCATGAAGGCCGACATCTCGGCGCGGCCGCCGAGCTCGTCAATGAACTGCTGGTCGAGCCAGGGCTTGTAGATCTTCAGGCCGGGATTGGTGAGCAGGCCGTAGCGGTAGAAGCGCTCGATGTCGTTGCCCTTGAAGGTCGAGCCGTCGCCCCAGATGTTGACGCCGTCCTCCTTCATCGCCGCAACCAGCATCGTGCCGGTCACCGCGCGCCCCAGCGGCGTGGTGTTGAAATAGGTGATGCCGCCGGTCGAGATGTGGAAGGCGCCGGACTGGATCGCGGCGATGCCTTCGTGCACCAGCTGCGTGCGGCAGTCGACCAGGCGCGCCTTCTCGGCGCCGAACTCCATCGCCTTGCGCGGGATCTCGTTGTAATCGGCCTCATCAGGCTGGCCGAGATTGGCGGTGTAGGCGTAGCAGCGCGCGCCCTTCTGCTTCATCCAGAGCAGCGCCGCGGAGGTGTCGAGGCCACCCGAAAAAGCGATGCCGACTTTCTCACCCTTGGGCAGGCTTTTCAGGATCGTGGTCATGGGGCTTCCAATCGGATCTCAAGGGGCTGATGGAGGGTTCGAACTTGACCGCGCGAATATCAAATTTCGCAGGGATCGGCACGCATTTAATGGCTCAAGCCGACGGCTCGGGGCCGGTCTTGCGGCCGAACAGGCGCTGGCGGAGCCGGTAGGCCGGCATGTTGAGCCGGGTCAGGGCGGCATCGACCGCTTCGTCGGAAAACCGCGTCCGCGGCCAGCGGTAAATCAGCGCGTAGGCGAACCAGATCACGACGAAGGTGACGAGGCCGGCGATGGCCACGTCGGTGAAGAAGTGGCCACCGAAGGCCATGCGCAGCCCGCTCGTCAAGGCGCCGAACGTTACGGCGGCGGCATAGGCGAGCGGCCGCCACGCCGGCGGCGCCAGCGCGGCCGGCGCCAGCGTCCAGAACGCGGTCGCGCCTTCGCCCGAGAAGAACGAGCAATTGCGGGCGCAGCCGCCGCGCGGATCCCACCACGGCACGAATTGCTGGTCGCCGGCGAACTCCGTCACCACCACCGGGCGCGGCCGGCCCCAATATGTCTTGAAGGTGAGGTTGGTGAGAATGCCGGCGGACATCGTCATCGTCACCAGCAGGAAGATGATCGTGCGCCCCCGCACCATCAGCGGCCGGTCCGGCCGGATCATCTTGACCACGAGCGCCACGATGGACGGCAGCACGAAGGCCCACGCGACCCACATCGCAGCGTCACGCGCGAAGCTGGCCCAGCCGTTCAGCTTGAGCGGAAACGTCTTGGTCGCGGGATCGAAGAACAGCGACGCGAGCTTGAGATCGAGCTCGGGATAGAGCCCGAAAACGACGCCGATCACGAGCCACAGCGCGAGGCCGATGAAGAGTCCGGTACGGTTCATGGCGCGCGGTTTAGCGGAGTGGGGAGGAGATGAAAACCCCGGAGAAAGTGCCCATCCTCCCCTGGAGGGGGAGGATCGGTTCGCATGTAGCGGAGCGCAATGCGAGCCGAGGTGGGGTGAAGCCACGCGCACCGCTATCGCGGATAGTCTGTCACCCCACCCCGCTCGCGCTATGCGCAATCGACCCTCCCCCTCCAGGGGAGGGTAAGAACTCACCGCGCATCCGGCCGCGATTGCGATGGTAGCGGTGGTGGCGGCATGCGGGTGGGCGGCGGCTCGCGCCAGGCACCGGCGTTGCGGCCGGCGATCAGCCAGTAGACCATGCCGGCGACGATGCCCGCACCGGTCATGATCTCCAGGTGCCGCCGCACGATGCCCTCGAATTGGAACGTGTCGGGGTGGAACGGGACGAGGCCGAGATAGCAGGCGAGCCCGACGAGGCCCCCGCCGACGGCGTAGGCAAGCGCGCTGCGGATGTAGAGCGCCTCGGTGATGGCGACGATCACCGCCGCCGGCACCAGCGCAAAGCCCGAGACGAAGACGAAGCCGAAGCCGAGCAGGATGTCGATCGTGCCCTGGTCGACGGGACCGGCGCCGAGATCGGCGAATTCCGGAAACAGCAGCGCGACGACGACGATCATGCCGCCGACGAAGCAGGCGGCGAGAAAGCCGATGAAGATGACGATGAGGCGGCCGATCAGGGACATTGCGCCACCCTCACCGTCATTGCGAGGAGCGTAGCGACGAAGCAATCCAGACTGCCGCGGCGGAAAAGCTCTGGATTGCTTCGCTTCGCTCGCAATGACGGGGATGCGAGAGCGCGGGCACGCATCCGCTAGTCCGTCATCGCCATGGCGCGGAGCGCCTGGCGTTCGCGTGCGCTGAGCTTTTCGGTCTCCGACTTGAGCTGGCCGCAGGCGGCAAGGATGTCGCGGCCGCGCGGGGTGCGTACCGGCGAGGAATAGCCGGCGTTGAAGATGTATTCGGAGAACTTTTCGATCTGGTCCCAGTCCGAGCATTCATAGGCGGTACCGGGCCATGGGTTGAACGGGATCAGGTTGATCTTGGCGGGAATGCCCTTGAGCAGCTTCACCAGCAATTTCGCGTCGTCGAGCGAATCGTTGACGCCCTTGAGCATCACATATTCGAAGGTGATGCGGCGGGCGTTGGAGGCACCGGGATAGTCGCGGCAGGCCTGCAAGAGCTCCTTGATCGGGTATTTGCGGTTGAGCGGCACCAGCTCGTTGCGCAGCTCGTCGCGCACCGCATGCAGCGAGATCGCGAGCATGACGCCGATCTCCTCGCCGGCGCGCACGATGTTGGGCACCACGCCCGAGGTCGACAGCGTGATGCGGCGGCGCGAGATGCCGATGCCTTCATTGTCGCCGACGATCAGAAGCGCATCGCGCACCGCGTCGAAATTGTAGAGCGGCTCGCCCATGCCCATCATCACGATGTTGGTGACGCGGCGCGTGCCGTCCTCGCGATCGGCCCAATCGTTGAGGCGGTCGCGCGCGACCATGACCTGTCCGACGATCTCGCCGGCGGTGAGATTTCGCACCAGGCGCTGCGTGCCGGTGTGGCAGAACGAGCAATTCAACGTGCAGCCGACCTGCGAGGAGATGCAAAGCGTGCCGCGATCGGTTTCGGGGATGTAGACGCACTCGACTTCATGCGCCTTCTGGATGTTGTCGCCGCTCGGCAACCGCAGCAGCCATTTGCGGGTGCCGTCGTTGGAGATCTGCTCGGCCACGACCTCGGGACGGTCGACCGTGAAATGCTGGGCGAGCTCGGCGCGGATGCCCTTCGAGATCGAGGTCATGTCGTCGAAGCTCTGGGCGCCGCGGAAATAGAGCCAGTGCCACAGCTGCTGCACCCGCATCTTGCGCTGCGCCGGCGCGACCCCGATCTCGCCGAGCCGATCGGCAAGCTCGGTGCGCGACAGGCCGATCAGCGACGGCTTTGCCGGCGGCACATAGGTTTCGAGTGGCGTCTTCTCCACTGGGATTGCGTTGCGCGGCTCGGTCGTCGGTTGCATCGGTTGCCCAAAGTAGTTGCTGTCTCGTCATGCCCGGGCTTGTCCCGGGCATCCACGTTCTTGTCGCCTGAGTTAGCACGTGGATGCCCGGGACAAGCCCGGCCATGACGACTGAAATTGTGGAACCGGCTCTATATAGCAACCGGACCGTCCGATTGCGACCTTCTCGCCCGCAGCCTTAACGCCTGCGCTCTTACCGCTTGCAATCCTGCGCGATCTTGTCGAGTGCCTGGGCGAGCCCCTTCAGCGAAAACGTGTCGGTCGTCTCGGTGCCCTTGGCCGAGACACCCTTGACCACGAGCTCGGCGGATTTGCGCATGGCCTCGACCATCCGCTCCTCCTCGGCCGCATTCTTGATCCAGAGGCCGTCGCCCTGCGTGTACATCGCGTAAGCAGCGCCGCCGACCTCCACCGTCGATTCCGAGCCCGGCTTCAGCGCGTAGCCGATCATCACCGAGACCTCGTTGTTCACCTTCTCGGCCGGCCGGGTCGAGACGAAGGCATAGGCGGGATCGCGCGGCCGATTGGGCGGATTGGTCTTCGACGACGACGGCTTGGCCAGCGCGAAGCACACCTTCTTGCCGTTGGGCGTCGCCGAATAGGCCCCCCAGGTGCCGAACTGACCGATCAGGGTCGGCTCCGCGCCCCCTGCAACCGAAGCGGGCGGGGCCGCCGGTTTGCTCTCCGGCTTTGCCGTCGACTTCCCATTCGTCGGGGCTGCCGGCGCCGCCGGTTTCGGTGCTTCTCTTGGGTTTGGCGCGGATTTCGGCGTCGGTTGCGCCGTCTGCGCCCGCGCAGAGACAGCGATTCCCCCGGCCGCCACGCCAGTCATCAAAGCTAAAATCAGCACCCGCCACATGCTGGAGTGGTTCCCTCAATATTGTGACTGGAAGATGGCCCGGCCGCGCTTTGTCCCTGTGGCAGGGATAGCCGGGAAAGCCCAGTTTGGGAAGGCAGTTAGCAGTATCAGCTTTTGGATCGCGCGGCGCGCTGGGCGGCCCATTGCGCCTCGGTCCAGAGAAGCAAATCCTCGGCGCCGGAACTGCGCAAATGCGCGCCACCGTCGATGACGACCATCTCGCCGTTGATGTAGGCGGCACGATCCGAGACCAGGAAACTGGCGAGATCGGAAAGCTCGCCATGCTCTCCGGTCCGGCCCAGCGGATTGCGCGCGGTCCAGCCTTCGTCTCGGCCTTCGGGGCGAAGCTGCCCCGAGGCACCCGCGGTCGGGAACGGACCCGGCGCAATGGCGACGGTGCGGATGCCTTTCGGCCCCCATTCCACCGCAAGGCTCCTGGTCATCGCCAGCAGCGCCGACTTCGCCATCGCCGACGGCACGGTGAAGGCGCGGCCGGTGATGGTCGAGGTCGAGAGAATCGAGAGCACGACGCCGCGATGCCTGCCCTCGATCCAGCGCCTGCCGGCCGCGAGCGTGCAGTACATCGCGCCATGCAGCGTCGGCGCCAGGATCGCATCGGCTGCCCGGAACGAGAGATGCTCGCTCTGTGCGATGAACGTGGCGGCAGCGTTGTTGACGAGGATATCGAGCGGCGCCTCGCGCCAGATCCGGTCCATCATGGCGTCGACCGCGACACCGTCGCGGATATCGCAGGCGATCGTCGTTACCTTGCCACCGCTCTGCGCGCGCATCTCCGCGGCCGTCGCTTCCAGCCGGTCGAGCTTGCGGCCGCAAATGACGAGCTCGGCGCCGAGCGTCAGAAATCGGTGTCCCATCGCGGCGCCAAGACCCGAGCCGCCGCCGGTGACGAGGATGCGCTTGTCCCTGAGCAGGCCTGTTTCAAACATCGTTTGAATCCTCGCTGTGTCCACATACGCCGTCATTGCGAACGCAGCGAGCAATCCAGAGTCCGTGCCGCGGAAATTGCCTGGATTGCTTCGCTTTGCTCGCAATCATGAGGATAGGCCGAGGCGTGGCCTCAGACAAAGAATCCGGATTGTCGCCCGTGTCTAAATCCGGCAGAAACGGCCCAACTATAATTCCACTCGAAACGCCCCCAGGTGCCGCCATGAAAGCCATCCTCTGCTCGCAATATTGCCAGCCCGACGATCTCGTGCTCGCCGAGGTGCCGGATCCGGTGGCGGGCCCCGGCGAAGCGGTGATCGCGGTCAAGGCCGCGGCGCTGAACTTCTTCGACATCCTGATGATTCAGGGCAAGTATCAGATCAAGCCGCCGTTCCCGTTCTCGCCGGCCGCGGAGGTCGCGGGCGTGATCGAGAGCATTGGTCCTGGCGTCACCGATCTGAAAGTCGGCGATCGCGTCGTCGCCTCCTGCGGCCACAACGGCGCGCGCGAGAAGATCGCGCTGCCGGCGGCCTCCATCGTGAAGATCCCGGACAATCTCGACTACGACCGCGCGGCCGGCATCATCATCATCTACGGCACCGCGCTGCATGCGCTGGAGGATCGCGCCAGCCCGAAGCCGGGCGAGACGCTCGCCGTGCTGGGTGCGGCCGGCGGCACCGGCCTTGCCGCCTGCGAGCTCGGCAAGCTGATGGGATTGAAGGTGATCGCCTGCGCCTCGTCGGACGAGAAGCTCGAATTCGCCAAGGCGCATGGCGCCGAGCTGACGCTGAACTACGCCAAGGAGGATCTGAAGGAAGGCCTGCGCAAGCTCACCGGCGGCAAGGGCGTCGACATCATCTTCGATCCGGTTGGTGGCGCTTACGCCGAGCAGGCGCTGCGCTCGATTGCCTGGGAGGGCCGCTTCCTCGTCATCGGCTTTGCCGCCGGCGACATCCCGAAGATGCCGCTGAATCTCGCGCTCTTGAAGGGCTGCGATATCCGCGGCGTGTTCTGGGGCGCATGGACGCGGCAGAATCCGGAAAAGAACCGCGCCAACCTCGAGAAGCTCGTGAAGTGGACGGCGGAAGGCAAGATCTCATCGCATGTCGATCGCACCTTCCCGCTGGCCCAGACCGCAGACGCGCTGAAGGTGCTGGCGGGACGCCAGGCCATGGGCAAGGTGATCTTGCATCCGTGAGGATGCGAGGAACGCACTCGCCATACGCTCACTGTCGTCGCCCGGCTTGACCGGGCGACCCAGTATTCCACAGACAGTTGCGATTGAATTGACAGGCCACAGCGTACTGGATGCCCCGGTCAAGCCGGGGCATGACAGTGTGCTTGTAGCGCAAGCTATTACGCGACTTCCCCCGCCTCATCCACCCCACGCTTCAGCGCGGCACGGGCGGCTTCGCGATGCTCGCTCGTGATGTGGCCGGCGACCATGCGGATGGCGGTGGCGAGCACGGCGGCGTCATCGGCGAAGCCGAGCATCGGCATCACGTCGGCGACGAAGTCGAACGGCAGGACGAAATAGGCGATCGCACCAAGCAGCGAGGCCTGGACGTGGCGCGGCGTCTGCCGGTCGAACGCGCAGTAATAAGCCGCAAGCAGGTCTTCGGCGAAGGGCAGATGCGCGGCGACACGCTTCAGCTTGCGCCAGAAGCGGCGGCGCACGCCTTCGCGATCTTCCGCGAGCCGATCGGCCGGCTCGAAACCGACGCTGTGTTCGGCAGCCATGTTCGACAAACTCCCCGTTCAGCCCAAGGCGGCGGACCGCCGCATCCTGGCTGATCACAAGATGGGGATGTCGGCTGTCCCTGCAAGACGTCGGCAAGGTCTCAGCCCGCGATCGCGTTCATCGCCTTGGCCAACGCGACGTCGAGCGCCGTGACGCCGCCGGCGTCGTGGGTCGCCAGCACCACCTCCACCGTCTTGTAGACGTTGCGCCATTCGGGGTGGTGATCCATCTTCTCGGCGACCAGCGCGGCGCGGGTCATGAAGCCGAACGCCTCGTTGAAATCCTTGAAGATAAAGGTCTTCCCGATGGCATCCCGGCCCTGAACCTCGGTCCAGCCCGGAAGTCCGCCGAGCGCCTGCTTGCGCGCCTCCGCCGAGAGCCGTTCTGCCATGGTCATCTCCGTCCTTCAGGGGAACTTTACCCTAACACCTTGCGTACGGCCCGGGTTCATACGGGGATTTCGGCCATCCGCTAACCATGACGGAGATGTAACCCCGCCGGACAAGAAATTTGCTACAATTGCGGGCGTAAATCGCCGGCCAAGATGAAACTGAGCCTCAAGCGCCTGTTTGGGAGATCGATGACCGGGGGATTGGACCTGGCCGAAGCGCCCCCTCCGCCTTCGCCGCGATCTGCGGCGCGGAAGACGGCCCTGGTGTCTCTCGCATTCGTGCTTGCGATCGTCGGCACGCTCGCCGGCGGCTATTACTTCGCGATGCGTCCGGTGACGCTGAAGATCGCGGTCGGCCCCGCCAACAGCGACGACGTCAAGGTCGTGCAGGCGCTGACGCAGGCCTTCAGCCAGAGCAAGGGCCAGGTGCGACTGCGGCCGATTCAGACCGACGGCGCCACGGCCAGCGCCAATGCGCTCGCGGAAGGCAAGGTCGATCTCGCCATCGTGCGCGGCGACGTCGATGTGCCCAAGAACGCGCAGGCGGTCGCGACCCTGCGCAAGAACGTCGTGGTGCTGTGGTCCGTCCCGGGCAAAGGCAAGAAGCGCGGCGCGAAGATCACCAGGATCTCGCAGCTCGCCGGCCATCGCGTCGGCGTGGTCGGCCGCACCCAGGCCAACGTCAATCTGCTCAAGGTGATCCTGCAGCAATACGGCGTCGATCCAGCCAAGGTCGAGATCGTGCAATTTCCGGCCAACGAAGTTGCCGAGGCGATCAAGGGCCAGAAGGCCGATGTCTATCTCGCCGCGGGCCCCGTCAACAGCAAGATCACGGCGGATGCGATCGCCGCCTCCAGCAAGGATTTCGGCGCGCCCAGCTTCATCGCCATCGATTCGGCGGATGCCATCGCGCAGAACCACCCGATCTACGAGGCGTCCGAGATTCCCGCCGGCACCTATGGCGGCTCGCCCGCCCGCCCGGAGGACGAGATCAAGACCATCGGCTTCTCGCACCACGTCGTGGCGCGCAAAGGCGTGTCCGAAACCACCATCGCGGCGTTCACGCGCCAGCTGTTCGCCGTGCGTCAGCAATTGGTGACCGAATTCCCGCTCGCGGCGAAGATCGAAACGCCCGATACCGACAAGGATGCGGTGATCCCGGTGCATCCGGGTGCGGCCGCCTTCGTCGACGGCGAGGAAAAGACCTTCCTCGACAAATACAGCGACTACATCTGGTGGAGCCTGATGGCGCTGTCGGCCATGGGCTCGGTCGGCGCCTGGTTCGCGGGCTACCTGAAAAAGGATGAGCGCGACAGCAACAATCATCAGCGCGAGCGCCTGCTCGACATGATCGCGGCCGCGCGCAAGTGCGAGACGACCGAAGAGCTCGACCAGATGCAGGCCGAAGCCGACGACATCCTGCGCGACACGCTGCGCTGCTACGATCACGGCGCGATCGAGGAAGGCGCGCTCACCGCCTTCAACATCGCGCTGGATCAGTTCCACTCCGCCGTTGCCGACCGCAAGGCGGTGCTGTTCAGCCTGCCGCCGAACCTGCAGCGCGCGGGCACGCAGTTCCGGGCCGCCGGCAACGCCTGAGCTCCGGCGCGCGTAGTCGCGGCGTCACATTGCCTCGATATTGGTTTGCCGTCATTCCGGGATGGTCCGAAGCACCAGACCCGGAATCTCGAGATTCCGGATTCCCGCTTCGCGCGCTCCGGAATGACAGCGAGAGATCCGCGAGCCAGCCATGAACATCAAATTCTCCCGTCGCCGCTTCCTCGCCACCGGCGCGGGTGCGCTCGGCACCATCGCGATGCCTTACCTGTCGCGCGCGGCCGATCGGCCAAGGGTCACTCACGGCGTACAGTCAGGCGACGTCACGGTCGATGGCGGCGTGGTGTGGGCGCGCACCGACCGGCCGGCGCAGATGCTGGTCGAGGTGGCGACGACTGACACGTTCAGGGATGCCCGCGCGCTGCCGCCGATCGCGGCGCTCCCCGAGAGCGACTTCACCGCAAAGATGCTGATCGAGAACCTGCCGGGCGGCCAGGACATCTTTTACCGCGTCCGCTTCCGCGATCTCGCGCACAGCGCGGTCGAGGGCGAGGCGGTCGTCGGCCGTTTCCGCACCGCGCCGGCCGACCGCCGCGACGTCAGCTTCGTCTGGGGCGGAGACGTCGCCGGCCAGGGCTGGGGCATCAATCCCGACGACGGTGGCATGGTTACCTTCGCGACGATGCGCAAGCACCGGCCGGACTTCTTCCTGCATTCCGGCGACACAATCTACGCCGACGGCCCGATTGCATCCGAGGTGAAGCTCGCCGACGGCAAGATCTGGAAGAACGTCACCATCCCCGAGAAGGCCAAGGTCGCCGAGACGCTCGACGAGTACCGCGCCGCGCACAAATACAATCTCACCGACGACAATCTGCGCGCCTTCAATGCCGAGGTGCCGATCTTCGTGCAGTGGGACGATCACGAAGTGACCAACAATTGGTCGCCCTCGAAAGAGCTGCCGGCGGCCTACAAGGAGCGCGACATCGCGCTGCTCGCCGCGCGCGGGGCGCGCGCCTTCCACGAGATGTATCCGCTGCGCGAAAGCATCCATGAGCCCGGCCGGGTCTATCGCCAGATTTCCTATGGCCCGCATCTCGACGTGTTCATGCTCGACGAGCGCAGCTATCGCGGCGCGAACGGCCCCAATCTCGAAACCGCTTACGGCCCCGCCAGCTATTTCCTTGGCCCGGACCAGATCGCCTGGCTCAAGCGCGGCCTGCTCAATTCGCGCGCGACCTGGAAGGTGATCGCCTCCGACATGCCGCTGGGCCTGATCGTATCGGACACCTCGAAGGGCGGCTCGGAAGCCGTCGCGCAAGGCGACGGTCCGGTGCGTGGCCGCGAGCTCGAGATCGCCGACATCCTGCGCTTCATCAAGATGGCGCCGATCAGCAACACGGTGTGGCTGACCGCCGACGTGCACTACGCCGCCGCGCATTATTACCATCCGAACAAGGCGCAGTTCCAGGATTTCGAGCCATTCTGGGAATTCGTGTCGGGGCCGCTGCATGCCGGCACATTCGGTCCGAACGCGCTCGACAACACCTTTGGACCCGAGGTGCGCTTCGTCAAGGCGCCGGGCAAGGACAGCCAGAACCTGCCGCCCTCGGCGGGCATGCAGTTCTTCGGTCACGTCAAGATCGACGGGACCTCTGGCCAGATGATTGTGACGTTGCGCGACCGCGCCGATGTCGCGCTGTGGTCGACGACGCTCGATCCGAAGCAGAGCTGACGGCTAGAGCCCTCAAAACGGGTCTAATCGGCGTCGCGCGTGCGCAACGCCGCCTCCAGCGCATCGCTCGAACACGGTTTCTGCAACCGTGGCTGACCGGAGAATTCGGGCGGAATGCGCGCCTCGGCGCCATAGCCGGTGACGAACACGAACGGGATCTTCAGGGCGAGAAGCCGTTCGGCGACCGCAAAGCTGGTCTCGCGGATCAGCTCGACATCGAGCAGCGCGAAGTCGGGCGCACGCTCGACAATGGCGCCCAGCGCCTGAGCCACCGACCCGACGGTCCGCACAACGGCGACGCCAAATCCAAGCAGGCGATCCTCGAAATCGATCGCGATGATGGGGTCGTCTTCGACAATCAGGACGTCGGCCGGCCGGCCTGTGCCATCGGGAACTAGGGGTGCCATGATCAGATCTTGGAGGTGGGGGGTTTTGGATCAGGACTGCCGCGACACGATGCCTGCCTGTAGCGCATCGGGGGGTTCCCGGAACGAAACCCACCACATCGCCGTTCTCCAGTCTGTTCACTTGTGCACGCAGGAACGCGACGGAACTCGCTAAGATCCGGAGGAGAAGGGGGTTCACGATGGACGCGCGCATCAACAAGACGATCGAGGTCGAGAGCCGGCCGGCCAACAATCTGCTGCGGCGTTTGAGCCAAGCCGACTACGCTCTGCTCGCACCTCACGTCTCCGTCGAGGACTGCGCGGCAAGCGAGCTGCTCTACAATCCCGGCGATGACGTCCAGGTCGTCCACTTCCCCTGCGGACCGTCGCTCGCGACCTTTCTCGTTCCGAACGAGGACGGCCGCGACGTCGAAACCATCCTGGTCGGCCGCGAAGGCGCGGTGGGCGGTATCGTCAGCGAGGGCTACCTGCCGGCCTATACCCGGATCTGCGTGAAATTCGGCGGGCCGTTCGCGCGCGTTCATGTCGCCAAGCTGGAAGCGGCCAAGCTGCGCTCGGCCTCGCTGCGCAACATCTTTGCCCGCTATGCCGATTGCATGCTGGCGCAGATCTTCCAGTCGACCGCCTGCAACGCGATCCATTCGATCGAGCAGCGGACCGCCAAATGGATTCTGGCGGCGATGGAGCGGACCGGCGACGAGAGCAGCGTGCCGCTGACCCACGAGCAGCTCGCGACGCTGCTCGGCGTCGGCCGCTCCTATGCCAGCCGCGTGCTTCAATCATTCAAGGCCGAACGGATTCTCGACACGCGGCGCGGATCGATCCTGGTTCGCAACCGCGACGGCCTGAAGCTTCGCGCCTGCCTCTGCAACGACGCGGTGAAGATGCACTTCGAAGAGGTGCTGCGCGGCGTCTACCCGACCGAGGAGCGGGAGGCGGGGTAGCGAGTTCTTCCCCGGCACAAGACGCGCGGGCGCACTATCCCGCGCGGCCGGAACTTGGCTAGTATCCCCGGCATGAGCGGGGCTTTGCTTCACACCATCTTCGACGTCTTGGCGTGGCTGGGGGCGGCCGCGGCCGCCTACGGGCTGGCGCGACGGGGTTTGCGGTTTCCGGCGCAATCCTCGGCGCTGCCCTACATCGCCGCTCTGGTGTTCGGCGCGGGCCTCGGCGCCTATCTGTTCGGCTCCGCCAATCTGTGGCTGTCGGGTCAGAGCGGCATTGCGCGCTCGGTCGAGGGCGCGCTGGCCGGCGGCATCGTGGCGATCGAGCTCTACAAATGGACCGCCGGCATCACCTTGCGCACCGGCGCGCGGTTTGCGCTGCCGCTGGCCGTCGGCATCGCGATCGGCCGGCTCGGCTGCTATTTCGCAGGCCTCGACGACTTCACCTATGGCACGCCGACCACGCTGCCTTTCGGCCATGATTTCGGCGACGGCGTTCTGCGCCATCCCGTCCAGCTCTACGAGAGCGCGGCCATGGCCCTGTTCGCGCTCGTCTATGTGCTGGCGGTCTTGAACCGGAACGCGTTCACGATCACCAATGGTTTCTACCTGGCGCTCGCCTATTATGGAGCGCAACGCTTCCTATGGGAATTCCTCAAGCCCTACGGCACGCTGATCGGCCCCTTCACCCTGTTTCACCTGCTGTCGTTGTCCATCCTGCTCTACGCCGGCGTCATGCTGGCGACGGCGTCCAAAGCGAGACGCTTGCAAAGTGAGTTACTTGCATGAACGCGCCGTTGCGTAAGTCGCGTCCCTATATTTTCTGGGGCCAGACCCAATCTCTCTGCGAAACCTGCCTGCAGCTGGTGCCGGCCAAGATCCAGATCCAGGACAACGAGGTCTGGTACGAAAAGCGCTGCAGGGAGCACGGCGTCCAGTCCACGCTGGTGTCGACCGATGCCGCCTATTGGCGCTTGTGCAAGGATTTCATCAAGCCCGGCGATCGGCCGCTGCAATTCCAGCAGCGCACCGAATTCGGCTGTCCCTATGATTGCGGGCTCTGCGCCGACCACGAGCAGCATTCGTGCCTGGCGTTGATCGAGATCACCGAGCACTGCAACCTGACCTGCCCGGTCTGCTTTGCGGAATCCTCGCCGGCACGAACCAAATTCACCCCGCTCGCAACGATCGAGAAGATGCTGAACGCGCTGGTCGCAAGCGAGGGCGAGCCCGATCTCGTGCAGATCTCCGGCGGCGAGCCGACGCTGCATCCGGATTTCTTCGCGATCCTGGACGCGGTGCGCGCACGTCCGATCCGCCACGTCATGATCAACACCAACGGCCTGCGCGTCGCGCGCGACAAGGATTTCGTGGCGCGGCTGGCCGAGAACAAGCGCGGGCTGGAGGTCTATCTCCAGTTCGATTCGCTGCAGCGCGACGCGCTGGTCGATCTGCGCGGCGCGGATTTGCGCAGGATCCGCCAGCAGGCGCTGGAAAATCTCGAGCATTACGGCGTGTCGACCACGCTGGTCGCGACCATCAAGCGCGGCGTCAACGATGCCGAGATCGGCGACATCGTCCGCCACGCACTCACCTGGAAATGCGTGCGCGGCGTCACGCTGCAGCCGGTACAGGACGCCGGGCGCAACGACAATTTCGACGGCAAGACCGACCGCATCATGCTGTCGGAGATCCGCAAGCGCGTGATCGAGACCGGCGTGTTCGGCGACAAGGACATGATTCCGCTGCCCTGCAATCCCGAGAGCATCTCGATCGGCTATGGCCTGCGCAACGGCGAGAAGGTGCTGCCGCTGACTTCGCTGATCCCGCAGGAACAGCTGGTCGCGGTGATGCCCAACACCATCAGCCCGGAGAAATATCCGATGCTGCGGGAAAAATTCGTCGATCTGTTCTCGCTGTCGTCGGGGCCTTTGAACACGAGCGAGCGCGTCTGCGAACTCCTGTGCTGCCTGCCGAGCTTTCAGGTGCCGGACGGGCTGTCCTACGAGAACGTCTTCCGCGTCACCATCGTGCAGTTTCTCGACCGCTTCAATTTCTGCGTCGGCAACGTCAAGCGCAGCTGCATCCATTTCGTGACGGAGCAGGGCGCGATCATTCCGTTCGACACCTACAATCTGTTCTACCGCAACGGAAAGATCGACGGCATCCGCGCGGCGCTGGCCGCGCAGGCAAGCGAAGGAGTCATGCAGGCATGAGCATCAGCGACCCACCGCCGCCGGCTCCTTCGGGGCCGCCTCCTGCCCCGAAGGAAAAGCGCAGCGGCTGCCTGACCGCGTTGATGGCGATCGCCGGGATCTTCATGCTGTTGCCGGGGCTGTGCGCGCTCCTGTTCGGCGGAATGGCGGTGGTCGACGGTGGCCGGATCCCCTCCGACATGGCGTCGCTGGTGTTCTTGGGGCTGGTCATCGGCATCGGAGGCGTCGTCCTGATCTGGGCGGCCATCATGGGGCGAAAGGCCCCGCCGGCCCGCAACGATCGCTAAGCCCCGGAGATTCCCGGGCAAAATTCAGTCAACCAAGGCCCAAAGAACGCATTGTTTTTTGGCGGTTTTTGCATATATTGCGCCGCAACGCGCAGGGCGCCCGGTCAAGATGGCCGGGCTTCCTTTTTGGGCGGAAAGCGCCCCGTTTCCAGTCTTCCAGCGTTGTTTCGAGAAGAGGTCCCGGTCTGACCGGCGAGATCGCGCTTAACCCATTGTTCGACCGCAAAGAAGCTCACTCATGAATCTTCGTAACGTTGCCATCATCGCCCACGTCGACCACGGCAAGACGACCCTGGTCGACAAACTCCTCCAGCAGTCCGGCACGTTCCGCGAGAACCAGAAGGTGACGGATCGCGCCATGGATTCCAACGACCTGGAGCGCGAGCGCGGCATCACCATCCTGGCCAAGGCGGCCTCGGTGCAGTGGAAGGACACCCGCATCAACATCGTCGACACCCCCGGCCACGCCGATTTTGGCGGCGAGGTCGAGCGCATCCTGAACATGGTGGACGGCGCCCTGGTGCTGGTCGACGCCGCAGAAGGCCCGCTGCCGCAGACCAAGTTCGTGGTCTCCAAGGCGCTCAAGGTCGGCTTGAAGCCGATCGTCGTCATCAACAAGGTCGACCGCCCCGACGCGCGCCCGACCGAAGTCATCAACGAGGTGTTCGACCTGTTCGCGGCGCTCGATGCCAGCGAGGAGCAGCTCGACTTCCCGATCCTCTACGGGTCGGCCAAGCAGGGCTGGATGGCCGACAGCCCTGAGGGTCCGAAGGACAAGGGCATGGAGCCGCTGTTCGACCTGATCCTGCGCCACGTCGCGCCGCCCAAGGTCGAGGAAGGTCCGTTCAAGATGATCGGCACCATCCTGGAAGCCAATCCCTATCTCGGCCGCATCATCACCGGCCGCATCTCCTCCGGCGTGCTCAAGCCGAACCAGCAGGTCAAGGTGCTGAACGCCGACGGCAAGCTGGTCGAGTCCGGGCGCATCACCAAGATCCTGGCCTTCCGCGGCCTCGAGCGCACGCCGCTCGATGAAGCCGAAGCCGGCGACATCGTCGCCATTGCCGGCCTGACCAAGGGCACCGTCGCCGACACCTTCTGCGATCCGACCGTCGAGGTGCCGCTGCCGGCGCAGCCGATCGATCCGCCGACCGTGTCGATGTCGTTCATCGTCAACAACTCCCCGCTCGCCGGCACCGAAGGAGACAAGGTGACGAGCCGCATGATCCGCGACCGCCTGCTGCGCGAGGCCGAAGGCAATGTCGCGCTGCGCGTGGTCGAAGCCGCCGACAAGGACGCGATGGAAGTCTCGGGCCGCGGCGAATTGCAGCTCGCGATCCTGATTGAGACCATGCGCCGCGAAGGCTTCGAGCTCTCGGTGTCGCGCCCGCGCGTCGTGTTCCAGAAGGACGAGGCCACCGGCGCCACCCTGGAGCCGATCGAGGAGGTCGTGATCGACGTCGACGAGGAGCATTCCGGCGTCGTCGTGCAGAAGATGAGCGAGCGCAAGTCCGAGCTGATCGAGATGAAGCCGTCGGGCGGCAACCGTCAGCGCCTGGTGTTCTACGCGCCGACCCGCGGCCTGATCGGCTACCAGGGCGAATTGCTCACCGATACCCGCGGCACCGCGATCATGAACCGCCTGTTCCACGGCTACGCGCCGTACAAAGGCGAGATCCAGGGCCGCCGCAACGGCGTGCTGATCTCCAACGACCAGGGCGAAGCGGTGGCTTATGCCATGTTCAAGCTGGAAGATCGCGGCCCGATGATGATCGAGCCGGGCTGGAAGGTCTACAAGGGCATGATCGTCGGCGAGCACACCCGCGACAACGATCTCGAGATCAACGTGCTCAAGGGCAAGCAGCTCACCAACATCCGCACGACCTCGAAGGACGAAGCCGTACGCCTGACCCCGCCGATCCGCATGACGCTGGAGAAGGCGCTCGCCTATATCGAGGATGACGAGCTCGTGGAGGTCACCCCGAAGTCGATCCGCCTGCGCAAGAAGCACCTCGACCCGAACGAGCGCAAGCGCGCGGAAAAGGCCAAGGAAGCGGTGGCGTAAGGCTGCCGCTCTCATTCACTGTCATGCCCCGGCTTGACCGGGGCATCCAGTACGCCGCGCTCTCTCGGCCCTATAACGACTGCCTCTGGAATACTGGTTCACCCGCTTTCGCGGGTGATGACACCTGGTGTGTGATGCCTTTAGCGCGTATCCCGAACGTGCTAGAGCCCGCCCATGAGCTCCCTCCCCTCCTCCGTCGACGTCGCGATCATCGGCGCCGGTGCCGCCGGCCTCGGCGCGGCGCATGCGCTGGCGGACTCCGGCCTCTCGGCGATCGTGCTGGAGGCGCGTGACAGGCTCGGCGGCCGGGCCTGGACGGTGCAGGCCTCGCCCGAGGTCACCTTCGACGTTGGCTGCGGCTGGCTGCACTCTGCCGACAAGAATTCCTTCGTCGCGATCGCACGGCAGCTTGGCTTCGAGCTCAATAAGGACCTGCCGCCCTGGCGCGAGCGCGCCTATGGCAACGCGTTTCCGCCAGCCGAGCGCGACGATTTCATGCGCGCGATGGACGCGTTCTATGAGCGCCTCTGGCAAGCCGCGCAAAAGGGCCAGGACGAGCCCGCGAGCCTGAGCCTCGAAGTGGGCAATCGCTGGAATCCCATGATCGACGCGATCTCGACCTACATCAACGGCTGCGAGCTGAAGGACATGTCCACGCTCGACTGGGACGCCTATGAGGACACCGACCTGAACTGGCGCGTCCGCCGCGGCTATGGCGCGCTTGTTTCGGCCTATGGCGCACCCTGCCCGGTGGCCCTGAACTGCAACGTCACGCTGATCGATCATTCCGGCAAGCGCATCCGCATCGAGACATCGCAGGGCGCGCTGACCGCGGACAAGGCGATCGTCACCGTACCGACCAACCTTATCGCCGATGAGACGTTGCGCTTTTCGCCGCGATTGCCGTCCAAGGTCGAGGCAGCAGCCGGCCTGCCGCTCGGCGTAGACGACAAGGTGACGCTGGCGCTCGAGGACCCCGAAGCCTTTCCGAAGGAAGCCAATCTGCGCGGCGCCACCATGCGCACCGAGATGGGCACCTACCACATCCGTCCGTTCGGCCAGCCCTGCATCGAAGGCTTTTTCGGCGGCAGCTTTGCCCGCGCGCTGGAGGATTCCGGCGAAGGTGCCATCGCCGCGCAAGCCATCAGCGAGATCGCGGGCTTCCTCGGCAACGATATCCGGCGCAAGCTGAAGCCGCTCTACGCGTCACGCTGGGCGCGCGATCCGTTCGCGCAGGGATCGTATTCGCACGCCCTGCCCGGCCACGCAGGCGATCGTGCCGTGCTGGCCGCGCCGGTGGACGGGCGGCTGTTCTTTGCCGGCGAGGCGACGTCGCCGACGTTCTTCACGACGGCGCATGGCGCACGGGACAGCGGGGAACGCGCGGCTGCGGAAGTGCTGGCTGCAATCGGGAAGCGCTAGCCTCCCTACCAATGTCGTCCCGGTCGCGTCACTCGATCACTCGGCCCCGCAAATCACCATCAGGCACGAAGCAGGCCTCGTACTTCCCGAAAATGCGATAGCGGTTGCGCGCGACGAGGCTGTAGATGACGTCGCGCAGCGGCTTCGGCACCGCGAAAAGCGCCCGCACCCAGCGCCAGCCGGGAAGCTGCGAGAGCACGGTCAGTGCGGCGTCGGACTTCGTGAATACTTCGCCGCCGTGGACGACCGCGTTGGTGTCGGGATCAGCGGGGTCGATGCCGAATGTGCGCGCCAAACGTGCGCCATAGTCCGACTGGATCGGCGTGAAACGAAACCGCTTCCGGGTGTCGCGCTTGGCCACGAAGCGGACCCAGCGCGAGCAGAAGATGCAGACGCCGTCGAACAGGATGACGTCGTCGTCGCGCCATTGGGGCATCAGCGATTATCCAGCATCAGGAGGCCGACCAGCATCAGCACGATCGCTGGACCGGTCTTGACCAGCGCGCCGAGCGGCTCGATCCAGAGGTCGGGCGTCAGGATCGCCGCGCCGACCATATAACCGAGCGAAGCGACGATGCCCGCAACGAGGCCCGTGGCCGCGGTGCGGCGGAAGGCGATCAGCACGCCGATGCTCATGTCCATCAGGCTGGTGCCGACAGTGATGGGATCGACCAGCGCCGGCGGAAAATCGTGCGCGGTCAGGATGCCGGCGGCGGCCCGATAAGATACGAACAGCGCGATGAAGCCGGAGACGAGCCAGAACGCGACCAGGCTCGCGAAGATCAGCGCCTTGATCAGGAACAGGCGGGCGAACCATTTGTCCTGGATGGTGGCGGCATGACGGCCGATCGTCTCGGCAAGCGCCTTCGGCCTGATGCCGGTGGCGGCGATCCAGGCCGAGGGATCGCCGCGCACGCCCCGGCGCAACTCGGCAATCGACGTCGTGCGCATCGTCGGCATCCAGCCGAGATAGCTGGCGAGATCGCCGATCCTGGCGCCGAGATCGAGCAGGATCGTCGGCATCGCGATGCGCGGCCAGCCGGATGTGCCGAACGCGCGACGAAATTGCTCGATGACGCCAGCCATCGTGACCGGCTCTGCCTGCATCAGATCCCAGCTCACCGCGTTCACGGACGCGTCGTCGATGTCCCGCGCGGCGAGCCAGGCGATGGTGGCCGAGATTTCCTCCACCGCGACCGGCTGGAACGGTGTTGCCATCTCCTTGCCTGGAAGATCGAACGGGAAGGCCGCGAGCGCGCGGAGCAAGGCGCTGCCGCCGTAGGCCGCGGGCGCGATGACGAAGCCGGGCCGCAGGATGGCGTGGGCAATGCCGGACGCCGCGATCAGGCGCTCGGCCTCGCGCTTGGTCGTCGCAAACGCAGTGCGGTCGGCCTCCGCCGCTCCCGGAATTGAGGTGTGCACCAGCCGGATCGCGCGGCCGCTGTTACCGATCGCGGCAAGGAGCCGCGCGACGAAATCGCGATGCACGGCGCCCGTATCGCTGCCTGGTCCGTCCTGAAGCACGCCGAGGCAATTTACGACAACGTCGACGGCGTGCTCG
The DNA here is from genome assembly GCF_024585165.1 of Bradyrhizobium sp. WBOS07. Classification (NCBI taxonomy): domain Bacteria; kingdom Pseudomonadati; phylum Pseudomonadota; class Alphaproteobacteria; order Hyphomicrobiales; family Nitrobacteraceae; genus Bradyrhizobium; species Bradyrhizobium sp. WBOS07. The sequence goes on along the minus strand of NZ_CP029008.1, from coordinate 1,439,630 downwards.
CGCAGGAGCCGCGCCAGCGCAGCTGCATCCAGCGAAAGGATCGGCAGCTCGATGTCCAACGCGCTCATTCTTTGCGACGGCGACAGGCTGCGCGCCACGCCGACGACGCGGAATCCCCGCGCGCGGAGATCGTCGGTGACGAAGCGGCCGATCAGGCCGGAGGCGCCGAGCACCAGAATGGTTCGCTCACTCATCTTGCTTCTCAAAACGGTTTTGCGATCATCAGCCAGAGGATCAGCATCGTCGCGCCGAAACCGGGAAAGCCGAATGCGAACCACCGGCGGAACAGCACGAAATAGCGCGGCGGCAGCGCACTGCGCTGATCGGCGGCAGCCTGGCGCGCAAGATCCCGCATCTCGATCTGCATGAATACGACGGGAATCCAGAACAGGCCGGCGACGGCGTAAAGTGCCAGCGAGGCGAGCAGCCAGTGCTCCGTGATCGGTATCGCCGAGAGCATCATCAATAGGCCGCCCGTCACCGGCTGGAGCAGCACGGCGGAGAACGTGAAGATCGCATCCGCAATCACCACGACCGATGCCGTGCGTGCGATGAACGCCACATCGTTGGTACGATGCGCCATCAGCATGAAGAAGGCGATGCCGGTGCCTGTGCCGAGGACGACGATGGCGCCGAGCACATGCAGAAACTTGACCAGAACATACGGCGTCATGGCTTCTTGGTCGCCTTCGGCCGGTCCGGGTTCAGCGCACGCGCGAGATCCCCGCTTGCGGCTTTGACCCCGGCTTCGCTCTCGATCATCCAATGCCCCTCGCCGCCGAGCGCCGGCAAGGTGCGGAAGTCCACCTTGCCGCCACCCCCGCGAAACGCCTCGGCCAGGCTCTTCGAAAATGCCGGCGCGAAGTAGCTGTCATTGCCCGCAACGAGCCATGTGACGGGGATACGCGCGCCTCTGCCGAACTCCGCGGCAGCGGCAAGCAGCTTGGCTGGTGCGCAGATCCGGTTCGGCTCATCATTGGCATGGCCGCCGCGCCCCGGCGCGAACACCGCGATGGCGGAGATCGTCTTCGGGTCGGCATCGGCGAGCGCCAGCGCGCCCCAGCCGCCGGCGGAATGGCCGATCACGATCGCGGCCTCCTTGCGAATGAAATCCTGCTTTCGCAAATGGTCCAGCGCGAGCCGGATCTGCCCGGCCGTTGCACGGCCCGAACGCGCATAATCGGCCTCGTCACATCCGCCCTGATCCTCGACATAGCGGCCGCCGGTCGCGCCATGGCCGAGCCGCTCCGGCACCAGCACGGCATAGCCGCGCGCGACGAGATAGGCGGCAAGCGGACGGTATTCCGGCTGTGGCATCTGCGCCCGACGCAAGCCATTCTGCGTTGAGGCGTGCGCGATGACCGCAAGCCGGAACGGACCTGCGCCGGCGGGGCGAAACAGCACGGCATAGGCGGCGATGCCGGTATCCGGCGAGGGGACAAGCCATTTCTGTCGGCGAAGCGGCTCGCCCTCTTCGCCGGACGGGCCAGACGTGACCTGGGCGCACAGAGGCGACGCAGCCAGCAAGGCCAGCAGAGGCAGGAGCGGGATGATCTTGAGGAGCCGCATGAATGGCCGAGGGCGACACGAGAAGCGACCGCCACACTAGTTGGAACGAATCACTCTGGGCGGACTTTTTGCCCTGCCATTGTCGTTCATTCATTCCCGCAGAACGAGTTTTGCACCGACGCACGGCGTGCCGAGGCGATTTGAGTCGGCATCCTGTCTTTTTTCGGCACAACATGGTTAAGACACTGATGCACAAAGTCCACACGTTAACCGATAATTAACGATAGGACTTGCCGCCGAGGCGGCGACTTGGTTTGATTGTGTCCATGAGCACAACCCTGATCGAGGTCCGGCCGGCCAAAGCTGCAGATGCAACTGCGGTGGCGTCCACGCATGACGAAGCCTGGCGCTCCGCCTATCAGGGCATCATTCCCGGTGCCGAGCTGGAAAAGTTGATCAACCGCCGCGGCCCGCAATGGTGGGACAGTGCGATCCGCAAGGGCAGCCGCGTCAGCGTGCTGGTGTTCGGCGACAAGATCGCGGGTTATGCCAATTACGGTCGCAACCGCGCCCGCAGCCTGCATTTCGACGGCGAGATCTACGAGCTTTATCTGCGCCCGGAATTCCAGGGCCTCGGCTTCGGCCGTCGCCTGTTCGCCGCCGCTCGCCGCGACCTGATGCAGAGCGGGCTGAAGAGCATGGTGGTGTGGGCGCTCTCGGACAACGACCCCGCGACCGAGTTCTACCGGGCGCTCGGGGGCCGTATGGTGGCGCGCTCGTCGGAGCGATTCGGGCCGAAGGCGCTCGACAAGGTTGCCTTCGCCTGGACCAACTAGATTTGGACCAATTGAGCTGCTGAAAGCAGAAACGGCAGCGTTTCCTGTCCGTCGATACCGCTGCCTTTGCGCCGGTGATTTCCGGATTCATTATTTCACAAAAACGCGATGGATCAGCGGGCCAAGCCCGCGTATGACAGCGCCAAAATCGGCTGCCGGGCGCGATTTTACCTCGGCAACAACGGAGCCTTGAATGCGTATCGATGCGATCTCGATCGGGAAAAACGTGCCGCACGAAGTCAACGTCCTCATCGAAGTCCCCGTGGGCGGCGAACCGATCAAATACGAGATGGACAAGGAGGCCGGCACGCTGGTGGTCGACCGCTTCCTTTACACGCCGATGCGTTACCCCGGCAATTACGGTTTCATCCCGCACACCCTGTCGGATGACGGCGACCCCTGCGACGTCCTGATCGTCAACACCCGCGCCATCATTCCCGGCGCCGTCATGAGCGTGCGCCCGGTCGGCGTGCTGTTCATGGAGGATGAAGCCGGCGGCGACGAGAAGATTCTGGCGGTGCCGTCGTCGAAGCTCACGCAGCGCTACGACAAGGTGAAGTCCTACTCCGACCTGCCCGACATCACGCTGCAGCAGATCCAGCACTTCTTCGAGCACTACAAGGATCTCGAGAAGGGCAAATGGGTGAAGATCCTGCGCTGGGGCGGCCCTGAGGAGGCGCACAAGCTGATCCTCGAAGGCATGGACCGCGAGAAGAAGAAGAAGGGCTGAGGCATCCGTGTCCCGGACGCGATGCGGCACGTCCCGGCGATGCGAAGCATTGTCCAGCGTGACGCGTCGCAGCGCCGGGACCCACGCCGCCACTGGGCCCCGGCTCAGCGGCGCACCGCTACTGGACGATGCTTCGCATCGCCAAGGAAGCGCTGCGCTGCGTCCGGGGCACGAAAACTCACACCGCAGGCTTCGGCAGCCCCGCGATTGCGCAGGCCGCGCGCAGCGTATTCACCAGTAGGCAGGCTACCGTCATCTGACCGACGCCGCCCGGCACCGGCGTGATGGCGCCGGCCACCTCAAGGGCTTCCTGATAGGCGACGTCGCCGACGAGGCGCGTCTTGCCGTCCTCCTTCGGGATGCGATTGATGCCGACATCGATCACGGTCGCGCCCGGCTTCAGCCAGTCGCCGCGCACCATCTCGGGCCTGCCGACCGCGGCATAGACGAGATCGGCCTGCTTCACGAGCCCGGGCAGGTCGCGCGAGCGCGAATGCGCGATCGTCACCGTGGCGTTCTCGTTCAACAGCAATTGCACCAGCGGACGGCCGACCAGATTGGAGCGGCCGATGACGATGGCATTCATGCCTTCCAGCGAAGCGTGCACGCTCTTGGTCAGGATGATGCAGCCGAGCGGCGTGCACGGCGACAGCGCCTGGAAGCCGCCGGCGAGCCGGCCGGCATTGTTCGGATGCAGGCCGTCGACGTCCTTTGCGGGATCGATGGCGTTGATGACGGCTTCCGTGTTCAGACCCTTCGGCAGCGGCAGCTGCACCAGGATGCCGTGCACGGCGGGATCCCGGTTGAGCTTTTCGACCAGCGCCAGGAGGTCTGCCTGCGAAACGTCGGCCGGCAGCTTGTGCTCGAATGAGGCCATGCCGGCGGCTTGGGTCTGGGTGTGCTTGGAGCGGACATAGACCTCGCTGGCGGGGTCGTTGCCGACCAGAACCACCGCAAGGCCCGGCACCAGATTGTGCTCGCGCCTGACCCGGGCGACCTCGTCGGCGACGCGGGCGCGCAGCTCGGCGGCGATGATTTTTCCATCGATAATCTTGGCGGTCATGTCAGTTCCCTCAGTCTTTCGATTTGGCCGCGACGAGCTGGTGTAGGGCTTCGCCGAGCCGTGCCGGATCGCCGTCGACCGCGATCTGCTTCAGCCGCGAGGTGGCACCGGACAGCAGTCTCACGCTGGCCTTGGGAACGCCGAGCGATTTCGCCAGCAGGACCAGCACGGCCTTGTTGGCCTCGCCGCCATCGGCGATGGCGCGCACCCGCACCTTGAGCACGCTGCGGCCATCGGCCAGCTGCTCGATCCCGTCGATGTCGTCGCGGCCGCCGCGCGGCGTCACCCGCAATGCGATGCTGATTCCTGCGGCCGCGTAGCGCCAAGGCTCCTTGCCGGCTTCTCGGGCAACCAAGGCGCTCCAGCCCGCTCAGACCACGTTGGGGTAGATGTAGTACAGGATCACTCGCTCGATGAACATGATGATCAGGATCAGGATGATCGGCGAGATGTCGAGGCCGCCGAGGCTGGGCAGGAAATTGCGAATCGGTGCCAGCACCGGCTCGGTGATCCGGTACAGGAACTCCGCCACCGCCGACACGAACTGGTTGCGCGTGTTCACGACGTTGAAGGCGATCAGCCAGGACAGGATCGCGGAGGCGATCAGCAGCCAGACGTAGAGGTCGAGCACGATGATGACGATGTCGAGAACGGCACGCATGGCGTTTGAAGACTCTGGCTTTTGATAATTCGGGCGGCGGTCGGATGACGCCTTTTGCTAGATATCGGTTCCCCCCCGCCCAAACAAGGGAGTCGCGCCCCGAATGGCTAAAACCGGGTGACACCCGTCCTTGACTTGACCTTGGCGGGGACTTAAATGGCGCCCGGTTGTCGGCCGCATTGACCAGAGCGGCCAGCAAAAGGGGCCATAGCTCAGCTGGGAGAGCGCGTCGTTCGCAATGACGAGGTCGGCGGTTCGATCCCGCCTGGCTCCACCACGCTTCGCCCTGCGGGCTACGCGTGGCGCAGCCACGAGAGAGCCTGAAGGGCGAAGCGTGGTGTCCGGCGTAGCCCGCAGGGCGAAGACGGACCGGCTCAGCAAATCCAACATGTCCAGCCAAACCATTCCGCGCTACGCGTGGCGCAGCCACGTCGGAGCCCGCAGGGCGAAGCGTGGTGTCCGGCGAAGCCCGCAGGGCGAAGACGGACCGGCTCAGCAAATCCAACATGTCCAGCCGAACCATTCCGGGCTACGCGTGGCGCAGCCACGACGGAGCCTGAAGGGCGAAGCGTGGTGTCCGGCGTAGCCCGCAGGGCGAAGACGGACTGTTTACCAAAACCTCCCCCTACCTCCCCGTAAATCTCGGCGGCCGCTTTTCCATGAAGCTCGCCACCCCCTCCCGGAAATCGCTGCCGGCCAGCGCTACCATCATCTCCCGGTTGGCTTCGATCGTCGCCTCGGCCAGGGTCTGGAACGGCACCTCGTAGAGCTGGCGCTTGATCACGGCCATCGCACTCGGCGAGACGACATCGGCGAGATCGCGGGCATAGGCGTAGGTCTCCTCGCGCAGCCTTTCAGGCGAGCAGAGCCGGTTCACCAGCCCGATCCGAAGGGCTTCCTCGCTCGACACGCGCCGCGCCGAAAGCAGGAGATCCATCGCATTGGCATGACCGACGATGCGCGGCAGCATCCAGCTGATGCCGTGCTCGGCGATCAGTCCGCGCCGCGCGAAGGCTGTGGTGAACACCGTATTGTCGGCGGCAAAGCGCAGATCGCAGTAGAGCGCGTGGACGAGGCCGATGCCCGCGGTGGCGCCATTGAGCATGGCGATGACCGGCTTCTTGATCGAGGGATAATAGCCGTAGCGCGTCTGCCAGTCCGGACGGCGGTTCATGTCGAAGGGCGGCAGGTTCGAGGCGCGCCTGACGTCGTCAGGGTCGAGCCCCTTCAACGCATCCATGTCGGCGCCGGCGCAGAACGCGCGGCCCGCGCCGGTGAGCACGATGACGCGGACATTGTCGTCGGCGCTTGAGGCTTCCATCGCATGACGCACGTCGCGCTCCATGGTCGGCGTCCACGCATTCATGCGATCAGGGCGATTGAGCGTGATGGTCGCGATCTTGTCGCTCACCTCATAGAGAATGTGCTCGTAGGCCATGACGCTCTCCCTTGTTTGCCGGTACGCATTGGTGCGCGCTCGTTGGCGGAGAGCCTAGCATATCAGGGAGCGGCGCGAGGACTTGCGCCAAGAGCCTGCGTGAAGGGCGCAGGTTACTCGGCGGCTTGGGCCAGCACCGGCCGCCGCGCCAGCCAGCGGTCGATAAAGTGATCGAGCCAGGCGCGCTCTGCGGCATCGTAGACCGCACGATCCGCGAAATGATGATGCCGCTGCCGCGCTCCGGGCGCGCTGAAGCCGTCGTAGCCACGCGTGGTCCAGCGATGCATCATCGCGTAGGTCACGTCAGGATGAAACTGCACCCCGAAGGCATTGCGAGCGCGGAACGCCTGCACCGGAAAATCGTCGCCCTCCGCGAGCAGCTCGGCGCCGGCCGCCAGCTCGAATCCCTCGCGGTGCCAGTGATAGACCTGAGCCGGCCAGGCCGGGCAGAGCGCGCGGCCCGCGGCGGTCGGGCGGATCGGGTAGTAACCGATCTGGGTCAGCGCATCGGCATGCGGCGCGACGCGGGCACCGAGCTGCATCGCGAGCATCTGGGCGCCAAGGCAGATGCCGAGGAACGGCCGCTGCTCGCGCAGCGGAATCTCGAGCCAGTCGATCTCGCGCCGGATGTAGTCGTCGGGATCGTTGGCGCTCATCGGGCCGCCGAAGAAGACGGCGCCGGCATGCTCGTCGAGCGTCTCCGGCAGCGGATCGCCGAAGCGGGGACGGCGAATGTCCAGGGCGTGGCCACGCGCGCGGAGCGCATTGCCGACCCGGCCCGGGGTCGAGCATTCCTGATGCAGGACGATCAAGACCGGCAAACGGCTTTCGGGTGCGGCAGCGCTCGGCGCCTTCTTTCGGAAGGGCACCAATTCTGCGCCACCAAACCTGTCCGTCCGGAACGACATGGCCTCTGCGAGTGCTATCGGTTCAGACCGCCAGCATAGCTAAGCGACGGTTAACATCGTGTGAGTTCGCGCACAGATCGAAGGTGAAGCAAGCTCCGGGCCATTACGGGAGCTCCAGGATTCTCTAATGCCTGCGCCTCTGGAACCGGCTCGTCGCGGCCAGGATGAAGCCGCGCGGGAAGAAGCGCAGCGCCAACGGCACAATCTTGATGCCGAGACCGGGCAGCACTGCCCGTTTGTTGGCCATCAGGCCACGATACGCCTCCTGCGCGACATCGGTGGCTGAAACATTGAGAAGGGCGGTATCGTGTTGGGACCCGACGCCGGCGCGCGCCTGGAATTCGGTGGGCACGGGGCCCGGGCAAAGCACGGTAACGCGAACGCCGCGCGGCGCGAGCTCGGCCCGGAGCGCTTCGGTGAAGGAAATCACGTAGGCCTTGGAGGCATAATAGACGGCCATGCCGGGACCGGGCAGGAAGCCCGCGACCGAGCCCACGTTGAGAAGACCGCCCTTGTTCCTGATGAGCTGATCGGCAAAGCGCAGCGACAGATCCGTCAGGGCCCGCACGTTGACATCGACGATCCCGATCTGCTCGTCGCGGTCGCGCTCGATGGCATCGCCGAACACGCCGAAGCCGGCATTGTTGACGAGGTGGTCGAGCTCGACGCCCTCGGCGGCGAGCGCCGCCGCGATCGTCTCGCCGGCGGCGGGGTCCTCGAGATCGCAGGCGATCACGATCGGCTTCTTGCCGCCCTTGGCCGCGAGTTCGCGCGCGAGCGCCTCCAATCGATCCGCGCGCCGCGCCGTCAATGCCAGGCGATGTCCGTTGGTGGCGAATACGCGCGCCAGCTCCGTCCCTATGCCCGCAGAGGCCCCGGTGATCAACGTTACCCGCTCAGTCACGATCGAAGTCTCTTGAATGGAAGTCTTTGGCCCCGCAATGGCTGAACGAGAGCATAAGCCGAGCGCGACAGGCAAGCGGCGCCGGCGGAATGGCGGCTTGAGCGGGCGACAGGGGAGCAGGAAGGACAGGCATTCGCGGGCGAATCAGCCAAGCAGGGCCGCCCGGCCCACCTTAAAGTTTCGTCATGTGGCTCGCGTGGGAAGCAATCCACCAGGCGGGATAGGGTCAGCCGTCGACGGCGCATCCTTCCCCTGGCCACCGACACGCTCGGCCACAATATGCTTCAGCTCGATCCGGTCCCGCTGGGAAATCCCGAGCAGATCGGAGGCGCGCCAGACGACGTTGTCTTCGAACTCGCTGACCTGGCCGTCGGCAAAGACCAGCTCCCACATCATCCGAACGATGCGCTTGCGACCCTCCTCGTCGAGCGAGCGCATGATGATGCTGGTGAAGTGATAGAGGTCCACCGCCTCGCCCTCGACCTCGGTGGCGTCCGCGATCAGGCGATCCGCAGCGCCGTGATCGAGCCCAAAATGGCTTTCGATCAGACTGTGCAGCTTGCGCCGCTCGGCGGCCGTCGGCTGGCCGTCCAGTGAGACCACGTGGACCAGCAGCGCGGTCGCCGCCAACCGATAGTCGCTGTCAGCGAAGGTGCGGCTCTGGTCATGGGGGGCGACAATGTCGGCGATGAATTGGCGCAGGCCGTCGAGCATAGTGGTCCTTCGAAATCGATGCAGCCGCGAGGAGCGCGGGCTGTTACTGGTATTATATGAGCAGGAAACTCAACCGGCGCAACGTGCGTCAGTTCCCCGCACTGCATTACGTTTCGGCAATATGACCGCTGCGCATCGGGCGCGAGTAGTGCGACTAGCCTTCAAATGTCGCCCCTGCGAACGCAGGGACCCGTAACCACAGACCGAAGTGTGGCGGCGACTTGCGCATTCAGCATCCTGCCCATTCCAGAAATCACGCGATATAGGTCCCTGCGTTCGCAAGGGACGACAGCAACTCACGGAATCTCGTACACCACTATCTTGTCGGCGATGCCGCGCAGCGCCGCCTGTTTCTGGATCGGCTTGATCGCGCGCTGCTCCAGCACTTCCGCGACCGCGGGCGCGTCGAGCACCGGGCCGGTGATGTGGATTTCCTGCGCTGTCGACAGGCTCTGCACGCGGGCGGCAATGTTGACGGTCTGGCCGAAATAATCCTGCCGCTCATTGAGCATCACCGCGAGGCAAGGGCCTTCATGGATGCCGATCTTGACGATGAGATCGTCGGTGCCGCGCTGCTTGTTGAGCTCGTCCATGGCCGCGCGCATCCGCAGGCCAGCGACGATGGCGTGCTCGGGACGGACGAAGGTCGCCATCACGGCATCGCCGATGGTCTTCACCACCGCGCCCTTCTCGGAGGAGATGATCCCGAGCAGAGCATGGAAATGCGCGCGCACGAGGTCGAAGGCGGCGAGATCGCCGACCCGTTCATAGAGCGCGGTCGAACCCTTCAGATCGGTGAACAGGAAGGTGAGCGAGGTGATCTGGAGCCGCTGATCGAGACTGAGATTGTCCGCCTTGAACACGTCGCGGAAGGTCTGGTTCGACAGCATCCGCTTGGCGGTCAGGAACGGCTTGCGCTTGCCGATGAGATGGTGGAGCGCTTCGGCCGCGATGAACACCGACGGCAACACGCGCACGCCGGCTTGGTTCTCCAGCGACAGCCGCAGCGGGCCGGGTCGCATGGTCGTGGTCCCGGTTGGGGCCTGCACCTTGTTGTACATGATGGCGAGCTGCTGCCGGTCCTTGGTCGGCTCGCCCTGAACGTCGATGAAATGGGCGGCGTGCGTCACCGGCTCGAAGATGATGACGAAGTCGCTCGGCAGCTGCAGCGACATGGTCGCCTTCTCGCCTGCCGGCAGCTCCATCGTGTCGAGCGTCACCTCGTTGGCAAGCGTCGCGAACGATTCCTTGTTGAAGTCGACACCGGAGCTCCAGAACACCTGCTTGAAGTAGTCCCACACCGGAAGCGTATCGGGGTCGTGCGCCGCGATGCGCCGGACACGCGGGTTGACGGTGAAGGAGACCTCGACCTGATCGTCGACGGAGGCCTTGTAGCCGCAGGCGCAGAGTGCGCAATGATAGTCGTCGGGCTTGAGCGCCTTCAGGGTCGAATGCGCGCCGAGCACGCCGCCGCATCCCGGGCACAGCACGTTCCAGCCGAGATCGAACAGCCCGAGCCGCGCCGAATGCAGGAAGGCGGAGATCGCGCGCTCCTCATCGAGGCCGTGCTGCGTGGAGAAATCGAGGACGTTGACGCGGTTGAGCTCGTGATCCTCACCATTCTCGATGAGGCGCACGATCGCATCGACCACCTTCGGATCGGCGGTCTGCTTCAGAACGGAAAACTGGGCCTGGATGTCGCTCATGGCGGGACTCTATCTCGGATCGATCACGCCGCCGGCCAAACAGTCGCCTGTTACCGACGCGTGATGCGGAACATGGGTGAGTGGTCCGGCTGGGTCGTGACGACGCCGAGCGGGACCACGGGATTTGCGGTATCGGCGAGTTCGACCCGGAAGGCACCGATCAGCCGGGCCAGCGCCAGCACGGATTCGGCTTGCGCGAACGGCGCGCCGACGCAGACGCGCGGTCCCGCGCCGAACGGCAGGTAGGCGAAGCGGTCGGGCGCCTCGTTCGACAGGAAGCGTTTTGGAATGAACGCGTTCGGCTGATCCCACAGCTTCTCGTGCCGGTGCAGCAGCCAGGGCGCGATCATGATGATGTCGCCCTTGCCGATCTCGATTCCGGCCGCATTGTCCTTGTCGCGCGCGGCGCGTGCGACCAGAAACGCCGGCGGATAGAGCCGCATGGTCTCGTCGATCACCGCGCGGGTGAGCTTCTGCCGGTCGATGTCGGCCATGCTGTCGAGATGCTCGCCGCGCGTTTCAGAGGCGACCTCCTCCTGCGTGTCGGGATCGAGCGCGAGCAGATAGAGCGCCCAGAACAGCGCCGTCGCCGTGGTCTCGTGACCGGCGAGGATCATGGTCGCAACCTCGTCGACGAGCTGCTCGTCGGAAAAACCCCTGCCGGTCTCAGGATCGCGCGCCGCGTCCATGAGATCGAACAGGTCCCGCGGTGGCGCGCCGTCCTTCTTGCCGGCTGCGCGCCGCTCGGCAATCAGCATGGCGACGAACTCGGTCCAGCGCTTGCGGAAACGGGCGCGGGCGAAATCCATCGGGCTCGGCCAGGACACCGGCAGCACCATGTCGAGCAGATACGGCCGTCCCAGCCGAGCGGCATATTCCATGATGAAGTTGCGCAGGGTCGCGCCATGCCGATCCATGCCGAACGAGAACATCGTGCGCCCGGCGATCTCCAGCGTCATGCGCTGCATGATCTCGCGCAGGTCGATGTCTTCCCCCACGCGCGCGTCCAGCTTGGCAATGGTCTCGTCGAGCACCGCCGTCATATGCGGAACGAGGTTCGCGGTGGCGCGCGGCGTGAAGGCCGGCGCGAGGGTGCGGCGCTGGAACGTCCAGGAATGCCCCTCCGCGATCAGGAGCCCGTCACCCAGCACCGGCCGCAGCATGCGGATGCCCGCCGACGTGCGCGTGTAGTTCTCGTAATTGGTGAGCAGGACGTGCCGGATCGCGTCCGGCTGGTTCAGGATGAAGCTGTTGCGGAGGAAGAAGCGGCCCTTGATGACGCCTTCCTCATAGGCGCGCTGACCCCAGGTCGCGATCATGTTGCGCCGGATCACGGCGAGACGGCCGAAGAACGACATGTCGTCGGGCGCACGCGGAGGAGCCGGAGGGATGATGGGCCGACGCACGCTGGCGATATTCATGGCTCTCTCCCGCAGGGTGTACGCAGGCAAACAGCTAGTAAGTCAGCTCGGCAATCGCAATCCTGTTCTCCTGGGCGGCCCAGGCCCGCGCCACAATCCGTTCTTCGCCGAATTGAGCCACGATGTTACGTCCAACCTCGCCGGCTGCAAGCCGCAATGTTGCCGCCGAATCGGTCGGCACGCCCGGCTTGACGTCGGCCGGCTCCTTGCCATCCAGCAGCACCACGTCCCGCGGCCGGCCGAAATAGCCGCGCGGCCGCGACATGATGACGACCGCGCCGGCGTCCTTGTCGGACGGCCCGAGCGGCCGTGCGGCGCGCAAATGGACGACGTCCGACGAGCGCGGGAAGGGCGAGCGATAGATGTGCGTGATCGGCGCGCCCGGCGACGTCAGAACGAATTCGAGCGACCAGGACGGCTCGACCTGCGCCGGCCCCCAGCGGCCGTCGGCGCCCGTGGTCGCGCTGTGCAAGGCGCCGCCCTTGCGCTCACCGGTATCAGGATCGACGCGGAAGATATCGACGGTTGCGCCCGCCACCGGCCGATTGGTCGGCACGCCGCCGGGCGTGCCGGTGACGAGGCCGCTCAGCCTGACCACCGGCTCCGGCACGATTGCGATGCGCGCGGGTTCCCGGCCGGCGATGAACTTGTAGATCTCGCGGAATGCCCTGGGGTGAAAGGCCACCTCGCGGTGGTCGAGCGCACCGAGCACGAGGTTGGTGGCGCCCTTCAGCTCCGGCCCTTCGTTGGTGACGCCGGTCGGCGTGCCGGGCTTGCCGATGAAACGGCCGTCGGCCTGGGCGTATTTGTCCATGCCGTCGCTGCGCAGCGTCAGGAAGGCGACGCCCGGCGTCACCTCGCTCTCGCCCTCGTTGAGCGCACGCAGGAACGCACCGCGGCCGTTGAATTCGTTGTTGGGCTGGTCGTCGGTTGCAAACACGCCGTGGTTGGGCGTGCCGCACAAGACGGCGTGGCTGACGTCGCCGGCGCCGCCATTCTTGATCACGTTGCGAATGGCATAGCCGCCGCGCGAGCTGCCGACCAGCGCGACACGCGCCGCTCCGGTCCGGCGCTTGAGCTCGGCGATGGCAGCCGTGAGCTCACGGCGCTGGTCCTCGGTCGAGAAGCGGTTCGCCTGCTCGACCTTGTCGTCGGTGCGCGCATTGGGATCGGTGAAATTGATCGCGGCCATGTGCTCGCGCGGAACGCCGTTGGATTCCATCCGCCACAAGGTCGTCATCCAGAGCGCGTCATAGTCGCCATTGCCGTGCACGAACAGGATCGGCGGCACCTCGTTGCCCGGCGCAGCAGCAATGGTCTGGGCGATTGCGCCCGTCCGCAAGCTCGCACTTGCGAAGGGCAAGCTGCCGGCCCCCAGCAAGATCATCCGTCGCGACAGCTTCATCTGTTCCTCCCCGGCAAACCGTCTCTTTGCACCGCTTATAGCGGCCTAACCACTGGACAGCGAACGACTTTCGCAGGCATCAAAGAATTTGCCGGAATCGGCCAAAGATCGCCCAGGACCGCTTCTGCCAGCCCATTTGGAAGGGGATATGACCGAGCAGCCAAACCGTCAGAAGATGGCCGCCGACGGCATCACCGCGCCGCTGCGCTACACCGTGTTCCGGCGCATCTGGCTCGCCAGCCTGCTATCCAATCTCGGCCTGCTGATTCAGGGCGTCGGCGCAGCCTGGGCGATGACACAGATGTCGGCATCGGCCGACCAGGTGGCGCTGGTGCAGACCGCCCTGATGCTGCCGATCATGCTGATCTCGATGCCGGCCGGCGCCATCGCCGACATGTATGACCGCCGCATCGTTGCGCTGATCTCATTGTCGATCGCGTTGGTCGGCGCCAGCGCGCTCACCGTGCTGGCCGGATTCAATCTCATCACCCCGGAAACATTGCTGGCGTTCTGCTTCGTGGTCGGCAGCGGCAACGCGTTGTTCGGCCCGGCGTGGCAGTCTTCGGTCAACGAACAGGTGCCGCCCGACGCGCTGCCTTCGGCCGTCGCGTTGAACGGCATCAGCTACAATATCGCGCGTAGCTTCGGTCCCGCGGTCGGCGGCGTCATTGTCGCCGCGCTTGGCGCGGTGGCCGCGTTCGCCTGCAACGCGATCCTCTATCTTCCGCTGCTGGTGGTGCTGCTGCTCTGGCGCCGCTCGGTCGAGCCTTCACGGCTACCGCGGGAAAAGCTCAACCGCGCCATGGTCTCGGGCTTCCGCTACATCACAAATTCACCGCCGATCAAGATCGTGCTGTTGCGGACCCTGGTGATGGGCCTGATCGGCGGCGCCATCATGGCGCTGATGCCGCTGGTCGCGCGCGACCTGCTGCATGGCGGCGCGCAGACCTACGGCATCATGCTCGGCGCCTTCGGCATGGGCGCCGTGATCGGCGCGCTCAACATCCACGAACTGCGCAAGCGCATGAGCGGCGAGGCCGCGATCCGCGCCTGCACCATCTCGATGGCGTTCGCGATGGCCGCGCTGGCCCTGAGCACGGAGCCGGTGCTGACGGCCGCGGCGCTGGTGCTGGCCGGCGCGGTCTGGATGGCCGCGATTGCGCTGTTCAACATCGGCGTGCAGCTCTCGGCGCCGCGCTGGGTCGCCGGCCGCTCGCTCGCGGCGTTCCAGGCCGCGATCGCCGGCGGCATCGCGATCGGCGCCTGGGGCTGGGGTCATCTCACCGACTATGCCGGTGTAGAGATCGCGCTGCTGACCGCAGCCGGCCTGATGCTGATCTCGCCGCTGCTCGGCATCTGGCTCACGATGCCGCGCGTCGGCGCCCGCAACGAGGATGCGGACATGCTGGCCGATCCCGAGGTGAAGCTGTCGCTGACGGGCCGCAGCGGCCCGCTCGTGGTCGAGATCGAATATCGCGTCGCGCAGGAGAACGCGCGCGCATTCCACAACGTGATGCAGGACGTGCAGCTCTCGCGGCAGCGCAATGGCGCCTATGGCTGGTCGATCGCCCGCGACATCGCCGATCCTGAGCTGTGGACGGAGCGCTACCACTGCCCGACCTGGTTCGACTACTTGCGCCAGCGCAACCGCTCGACCCAGTCGGAACGCGCGCTGCATCAGCAGGCGATCGGTTTCCACGTCGGCCCCGAGCCGGTGCGGATCCGCCGCATGCTGGAGCGGCCGTTCGGCTCGGTGCGCTGGCAGGAAGAGACGCCGGATCGCGCCAGCGGCGAGGTGCTGCCGGTGGTGGCGACGGCGGCGGGGAGCAGCACGTAGGTTTGTAAGTCCGTAGCCCGGATGGAGCGCAGCGCAATCCGGGGCAGGCTGCCCGCGGGGAAAGAACCCGGATTTCGCTTCGCTTCATCCGGGCTACAAGTGCTGCTACTGCCCGTGATCGGTCAGCACCTTGTCGCAGCCTTTGCTCAGCCGCGTTCGATTCTGCTTCAGGCACGCGAGCACGGCGCCGTCGCCGTTGTTCATCACGGCGCGGCAGAAGCGCGTGACGTCGCGCGCGCAGGCATCGTGGCCGGGCTGCTGCTGCGCGGATGCGACCGAGGCGCACAGGAGCAAAGGAATGATGAAAAGAAATCTGGTCATCGCGTAATGCCTCTTACCCGGAAAGACGTGCGGGGAAGCTAGTGCGACGATCCCGCACCTGCAACGGCTTTATTGCCGGGCGGAAGGGTGCCGCCGCGGAGCCCCGGCATGACGCCGGGGTCCATTGCGGGCGGGGAGCTGACCGGCGCGACGATCGTTGTCGTCGCGCGTTGTTACTGGCTGTCGCTGTTACTGGCTGTCCTGGGCGTCAGCGACCTTGCGCGAGGCGCCCTTGGCGAGATTCTTGTCCATCACCGCGCGGCAGCCGGCGCTTAGGTCCGAACGATGCTTGATCATGCAGGCCGTGATCTTCGGGATGTTGGGGATTTCCGACGAGCACAGGCGGAAGGCATCGCCAGTGCACATCTGCTGCGCCTCGGCCGAGAAGGCGAAGCTCGAGCTCGTCGAAGCGATCGAGACGATGGCGGCAATGCCCAGAGCCAGGCTGGCGTCGCGGAGACTGGCAGAGAAGGACTTGGTGCTCGAAGACTTGGTCATTTGAAGCTCCCATTGGCACCGCGCAGAGCGGGCCCGTTGTTGATGGGAACGACGATGCTCCGGCAAAACAGTTTCCACCGTGATGACCGTCACGCGGCCCACCTCGACTGTGACGTCGGTCACGTTGGCGCACCGCCCTGAAATTCCTGCACAACCGCCGTCGCGTTGGTGTCACGTTAACTGTTACTTCGCATTAATGGCGTGTCGCGCGGGAAATTCCGCAGGTTTGGTTGCGTAATTGGAAAGAGTAGCGATGCGTAATGCGTTGGGCCTGATGCTGGCCAGTGTAGTTGCGGCGGTCGTGATCGCCGCCGGCGGTTGGTTTTATTATTCCGCGCGCGCCGATCAGGGCGCTCCCAGGACAGTTGCTGCCCGTGCCGCCGACCCATTGCCGGCACCGGCAAAGCTCGCCGCCAGGGATGACGTCGAGACCACCGCGACGGTGGCGGCCAAGCCGGCGGCAACCGCCCCGGCGCCCGCTCCCATGCCGGCGCAGCCGAAGCAGGCCTGCGCCAACCCGAACGCGCTCGGCGTCTCCCGCGTGGTCGAGATCGACACGACCGGCGGCCCCGGCTTCGGCTTCGATCATTTCAAGCAGTTCGACTTCCTCACCGAGAAAGAGGTCGTGCTGACCTTCGACGACGGTCCCTGGCCGGTGAACACGCCCGCGGTGCTGAAGGCGCTGGCCGACGAATGCACCAAGGGCCTGTTCTTCTCGGTCGGCAAGCACGCGACCTACCATCCGGAGATCCTGAAGCAGGTGCTGGCCCAGGGCCACACGGTCGGCACGCACACTTGGTCGCACGTCAATCTCAACGGCAAGAAGATGACCGAGCAAATGGCCAAGGACGAGGTCGAGAAGGGCGTCAGCGCTGTGAAATTCGCGCTCGGTGCCAACCCGGCTCCGTTCTTCCGCTTCCCGCAGCTTCAGCACAACCCGGCGATCGTGAGCTATTTCGGCACTCGCAACGTCGCGATGTTCTCGACCGACGTCGACTCCTTCGATTTCCGCAAGGGCGCCACGCCGGAGAAGATCATCGAGACGGTGATGACGCGGCTCGACAAGCTCGGCAAGGGCATCATCCTGATGCACGATTTCCAGAAGAACACCGGCATAGCCCTGCCGGCGCTGCTCGCGCGCCTCAAGGCCGGCGGCTACAAGGTCGTGCAGATGAAGGCCAAGACCACGATGCAGACGCTGCCGGAATATGACGAGGCGCTGATGAAGGACATGAAGGTGCCGACGGCAGGCACGAATACGCGTCCGATCGCGAGTGTCGTGCAGACGATCTCGCAGTAAGCGCGTCAAATTCAAATTGTTGCGTCATGGCCGGGCTTGTCCCGGCCATCCACGTTTTGGATCAGGCGCGAAGACGTGGATGCCCGGGTCAAGCCCGGGCATGCCGGCGAGATCGGGGCAAAGGTCTGCGGCTTACCAATAGATGCCGTGGCGGTGCAGCTCGCTGATGATGCGCCGCTCGGTCCAGCTGCGCTTGGGCTTGGGCTTGTTTGAACTTGCCGTGCTCTTGGATGCGGGCTTGGCCGTCGTGACCGGCGCGGACGCCGTCGTGGGTGCGGTCGCGGTCGGAGCGGCCGGCGCAGCTGGCGCGGAGAGCGACACCGCCGGCGGACGATCGGAGTATTTCGGAGCCTCGGTGGCTGGCGCAGCTTCGCTGAGCTGCGTCATCCCGGTGCTCGCCGACATCGTGGTTTGCGGAGCGGAGACCTGCTCGCCCGCCGCGGCCAAGGACAAACCGCGGGACCCTCCTGCCTGGGCGGAGGCAGAAGCCAGGAGCATGGCAGCAACCAGAATAATCTTGCGCATGTGAAGTCTCCCCGTGTTGGCGTGACCGGGACATTATGAGCAACGTGCCGGGGGTTAAGTGATTGGCCTCACATAAGCGCGGCACAATTTCGAACCGGCCAGCCCAGGTCTACCCGGGGCCGACAGACGGGCAGCTCACGTCTGAAAGGTTCATGCTGCCGAGCACGCAGCCGGCGTTCCCCGTGTCCAACCCTGGCTCGCAAGGAGCGCTCATCCCAGCTGATATCTGCTGACAAGGACCGCCGTTCGTACCCCGGTAGGACTTCATCAAGTTAGAGGAGCAGGCCAAGCGGCACAGGTCGCCCTAGCGGCAAAGGGCTATCAATAAAAACGGTTCGCGCGGCTTGTGGCAGGACTCAGCCAAATTCTGCGAATGGGGACTTGTGCTCGCCGAACGGTTGCATGATGCTCGCGCACATATCTTCAGGGGCGAATCATGGCGAAGGTATCAACAAAAGTCGCTACTCGGATTACCACCCAGCTTAAGAGGTACCAGAGCGTACTAGCAGGGCTGCTGAAGCGCGATGTCAGCGAAGCCGATACTGTCACTGTCATCAACGATATGCTTTCCGACATTTGCGGCTATGACAAATACTTACATGTTACGAGCCAATATGCGATCCGCGGGACCTATGTGGACCTTGCTGTGAAGGTCGACGACGAGATCCGGTTCATCATCGAAGTCAAGGCCATTGGAATTGATCTCAAGGACGCGCACGTCAAGCAGGCCATCGATTACGCTGCTAACGAGGGCATCGAGTGGGTAGTGCTTACTAACGGCGCTCACTGGCGGATCTACAAGGTGCATTTTGGCCAGCCAATCGAGAAAATCCTCGTTTGCGAGCTGGATGCGATTGTGGCCAGCGCCAAGAGCCCAGAAGCCCTGGAGTGTTTTGGAAACTTGAGCCGCGAAGGGTTCTCTAAGGGCACGATGGCGGAGTTTTTGTTACACAAACAGGTCACGAACAAGTTCACTGTAGCAGCCGTTCTGCAAACCGACTTTATCCTGGAGGTTCTGCGCCGCGAGATTCGTCGGATGAGCTCCGGCGTCAAGGTGGAAGTCGACTATCTGAAGGCCTTGTTGCGCGAGGAGGTCATCAAGCGCGACTTGGTTGACAGCGAAGAGGCGAAAGCGGCTCTCCAGAACATCAGGCGTTTGCAGCGGGCTGCCACCCGGAAAAAGGCCGCACCGAAAGCTGCCGATGAAGAAGCACCGATAGTTGCCCCAGTTGAGGATGCTTCGTCCTCCCCGCCGCGAGCAGTCGCCATTCCTGATTAAGCGTTCGGTGTACGACTCTCTAACCAGCGGACTTTAGTCACTTATCTGCCTTGTTGTCGGAGCGCGGCGTCAGGGAAGCGAAGCGCCTTGCGTTTTTTCGTCCTCGCAAGCTTTCGTCTTCGCGGTTCCGGCGGCCCGGAGCAGACTACGGTTGAGTGACTTCAGCTGGTTGTCTCGCTGCGTCACTATCACAGCCCCAGGGCGCCACCAGACTAAGTCGCTCCTGAGCACTCGTGGTTTACGGGTGAGGTTCCTACAGCAGGAACCCTAATCGGCCCGAAAAACGCGCGCCCAATTCAAATTGGACAGCTGGTGCCGCAAGAGGGATTCGAACCCCCGACCCCGTCATTACGAATAACGGATATAGTCCAAACGGCACCGAACACTTTCGAACACAAATTCCGCGTTAACCTCCGTATTTAAAAGGGTTTTTGTTGAGTTGTGGGGCCAAGAGCCCAACGCTATCTAACACCCTAATCCGGCCAATCGTGTTACCCCTAGCTTACCCCGGCCGCTTGATAGGGTTCCGAAATGAGCGAAGGCGCAGTCATCGAGAAGAAGCCCCGCGGCCCGGCCCGAGCGTTGCCAACCCTCACGGCCAAGACGGCCGCGAGCGCCAAGGGTGACCCCGCAGGGCGCTATGAGCTTCGGGACGCCGGCAAGGACCACGTACGGGGCCTAGGGCTGGTCGTGCAGCCCTCCGGCAGCAAGACATGGGTTCTCCGCTACGAAGCGGCAGGCGTGCCCCGCAAGCTCACGCTGGAGCCCTACAGCGACGAATTCGGGCTGTCCGCCGCCCGGAAGCTGGCCAGCCGGTTCCGCGTCAAGATCGCCGAAGGAGCCGACCCGGCCGCCGAGAAGGCGGAGGCCCGGCGCAAGGCCGCCGCCGGTATCGACCATGGGGCGATGTTCTCGACGGCATGGACCGATTGGACGAACGCCCCGAAGCCCAAGAGCCGCAGCAAAAGGGGGTGGCGGCCATCCACGGCCTTGCGAGCCAAACAGGACTATGAGCGCCGCCTTGAGCCGGTATGGGGCAAGCGGCGGCTCGACGAAGTAACCAAGGCGGACGTGTCCGCGTTGCTCGACGGCATCGCGAAAAATCACCCCCAGGCCGCAGCGCGGCTGCATCGGGTGCTCGCCTCGTTCTTCAATTGGTGCGTAGCGAAGGGGCGCATTCAAAAATCGCCCTGCGAAGGCTTGGAGTCGGCAAAGCGCATCAAACGCAAGCGCAAGCTGACAGACGCCGAATTGCGTTGGCTATGGCTTGCTTGCGCCAAAGAGCCGTTCCCGATGGGCTATTTTGTGCGCTTGCTGATTCTAACGCTCGCACGCCGCAACGAAGTCGCTGGCATCCGCAAACGCGAACTGCATATGGGGAATCGCCGCACGTGGATCATTCCCGCCGAGCGAACGAAGAATCACCACGAACACGAAATCTTCCTGACCGACGCAATGCTTGACGTCATCAAGGCGATTCCGACCATAAAGAACGATACCGGGTATCTGTTCTGCACCGATGGGGAAAACGCCTTCTCGGGATTCTCGAAGGCCAAAAGGCGACTCGATGCCGCCATGCTGGAAATTGCCCGAGTGGAAGACTCGGAGGTCGAATCGATTCCGAATTGGACTCTGCATGATCTAAGGCGAACCGGCTCGACACGGATGCAACGCCTTGGCTTTGACAACGAGGTCGCTGAAGCTTGCCTCAACCATGTGGACGATGACGCCTATCTGCAACACGACTTCTACGAACAGAAGGTTCGTGCATTCGAAGCATGGTCGGCCGAAGTTCTCCGAATTGTCGGACTCTCGCCGAGTCCGTGACAAGTGTTACTTGGACAAAAAGTGACGAACTGTTAGCTTATGTCTAACAACGCTCGTAGGTCGGACACGGAACGCGGATAGCGCACGGGACGCCTTCCGGACCCGCAAGCGACGAAACCGAACGGGGCGGCGCTCAGACGCCGGTAAGGCCGTGATTGCGCTTCACTGCGACCGCTCTACGAGGGCGGCGCGATGGAGTCGCGTCGATGACCTACACTCCCCGCCCCGGCGATGACGCCGAATATGTAACGTCCGCCACGATCAAGCGCCGATTCGGTGGCGCTTCAGATATGTGGATTCACCGTCGCATGCGCGACGACCAATTCCCGAAACCAATCTATCTCGGCACACCCACGCGCTATTGGCGCATGTCCGACATTGTCGCTTGGGAAGCGGCGATGATTGCCCGCGGCTGCACCCCGAATAAGCGCCGCAAGGTGCGGTCATGAACCCGCCCCGCACATTGGAAGAAGCTCGCGCCGCCTTTGTTGATGAAGTTCTGCGGCGCGAGGCGGAGCAATCCACGCGGCGCAGGCAGATGGAAACGGAACGTCGCCGCGCCACCCTCCGTTTGGTGCGGCTATGAAGCGCACACCTCATTGTATTAGCGACGGCTATCGTCGCTGGCTTGCATTCAGCGAGACCGACGGCATCGCAGCGGAAAATCACACGCTGCCTATCGTCTTTGCCGACAAACCATCGCGATCAAAACGCATTGCGCAGGCCTATGCGACAGCATTCTTCCTGCGCAAGTTGGGCACCACGGAAACGATTATTCAACTGTGTTTGGATCGATTCTATTTCCCGAATGCAACTGAGCGCCGCAAGCGTCGCAACAGCAAAGCCAATTCACCCGATGCACATCAAGGCGACGAACACACCGGCGCTCACAAAGCCATGTATGGGCCGCGCTCTAGCAGCGAAACTGATCATGGCGAGGAAATTATTCGCCAGATTGATGGTCAAGCCTGCGAGGCTGCGCATCTGCAACAACTTCAGCGCATCTTCGAGCCGGAGTTATCCATTTTTCCGGATATCGACTCCAAGAGACTCAGTTGCCATCGAGCATGTAGCTCTAAGTCTGTCGAAGATTCGAAACCCCGGAGCTAATCCCATGCCCTCAGAGTCCGTCATCCATTTTCAGAGCAAACCCGGCGCAACGCCGCCGACTCCGTACGACAATCTACCCATTCTCGCGCGCAAGCTTTACAAGCATGAAGAGGACTTGGCAGCGCAGTCTTTCGCTCGTTACGAAGCTAAGCTGGCCGGTGCGACAGAAATTCGCCGTCAAATCGCCGAAGCGCGGCTTGAAGCGCTTCAGAACGAGCGCGAGCCGAAGCCATCTGAGGAGCTTGCGAAGGATTGTGCTCGGCGTATTGCTGAGGGAGAAGCCGAGCTGGCTGCGCTCGATAAACTCTATGAGGACGAAAATCGGCTTCTACCCGGGGGATTTCGGCAAAATGTGTGGGACTTCGCCAAGGCGAACGCCCTTCGTCCGCTGAAGTCGCACAACTTCGAATGCGAGCTTGGCGACGATCTGGTCGCAGAGCATGAGGCCTGTCGTGCCGCTCGCGCCGCCAAGCTCGAAGAAGCGGAAGCCGTCAGACGTGCACACGTGCCCGCTGCCGTGATCGAGTCAGCCATCGATCGCACTTACTCGGAGGCATCGACGAGCGTTCAGCACGCCCTGCGCAAGCTTCGCACGCCTAATGGATTTTCGTCGGGCCGCTTTTCCACACCCTCACTCGAACTTCCAATGCTGACGATCCCGAATGGTGCTGGCGGTCTCTCTCGCCTGAACGACACCGCTACATTGCTCTTTGCTGTCTTCGGCACTGAGATTCGCGAGCGGCTGAAGGCGATGGCTCTGGCCCGCCACGACCCCGAAAACGCCATTCCAATCGCCGACCGGCCCGCCATGCTGAAGAAGATCGAAGCTGAGATTTTGGAAATCGAGCGGAAGGCTGAGTTCATCTACCGAACCGGCCGGGCTCGCGGCATCAACACGGGCCCGCGCTTGGCGGCGAGTCCGCTCGCCATCCTAGACATCGACTTCGCGTGACACCTGATGCTCCGTGCTGTGGTTGAAAATCCTCTCGTTGCCGCGCGGAGCGTTGGGAAAGCTGCGGTTCTAGCCAGCCGCAGCAAACGGCAGAGAGTCCACCGATCGTCAAAGATTGGTGTGAATGCAGCGGCGGCGGACTCGATGCTTTCAACGTTAATCAACTAGGAGATTCGACAATGAGTGACGATCTGGATTCTAACCCCAAGCTGCCCATCCTGCACGCCCACGCCGCCGCTGTTTTGCGAGTGGGCAAGGACGCGGCCGACGCCGTGCTTGTGAAATTCGGCGGCCGTGGCGGCCCCGGCGGGTATCGCGCGGTGCCGGCACCGAAGCAGATGGCGTGCATCGAAGCCTTGGAGCGACTAGCCGCAGGCCCGGCGAATAGCAATGAAGCAATCGAGCGCAACCTAAAACGCCTTTCACCGGCAGCGATGGCGAACTTTGGCAATGGGAAGCCGAAGGCACCGCGCGCCCCGAAGAGCTTCGACGATCTCTCGAAGTCCGCATGGGATCGATTCAATAACCCCCCACCTCAGGGCGGCGCCGAGTGACGCAGGAGGGCGGCGCTCCCCACGCTCCCCAACAATGTAGGTGCTATCATGTCTGAATACTCCAAATGGCCACCACTAATCGGTAAGCAGCGCGTCCGAGTGCTTTGTTACCTTTTTGGTTCCACGGATGGCACGCTTCGCGGTATTGCGAACCCGTTCGACCGCCGCCGCTGCGAAGCTCGGATCGAGTATGAACGTGGTTACGCTCGCATTTGGCAGAATGACGCGACGCGCAGTTGCGAAACCGCCGAAGACCTCGAAGAGCAGAAGCGCCTAGCCCACCTGAGTTTCGCAACCTTGCGTGCCAGCAACGCCGAGCTTTTGAAGCGACCCATTCTATTGCGCGGCCGTGGCCGGGATTTCTGCGAGCCGTTCAAAGATTGGATGCCGCTCGACGACTACGATGACGTCGGTTTCCCTAGCGACCTCGCCACCACGCCCAAATTTGTGCTGAACGACGCGCGGAAGGAATATCTGGCTGTGCGATGGCATAGCCCGGATGGCACCGCGCGGAATGTACCCGACGGTTATCGATCGGCATTCGACGAGCAGATGGAATATCACACGCAGGCGCTTGAAGCGAACCGCGAGGACATCGCGAAGCATTACGGCTCGCCTTACGGCAGTTGGCGCGGCATTCCGCAGGCCCGTCTCGCAGCGGCGAACCGTTATGCGCGACTCTGGCTGGGAAGGTTCGAATCTCGGTGTGAGTTCGAATTAGCTCTTTTGCGCGTGACGATCGACGAGATGGACGCCGAAGAGCTCGACCGGAAGGCCGACGAGCTTATTGAGAGTATCGAGCGCCAGATCGAGGACGTGGCGCAGGACATTCTGCAAAACATCTTGGATGAACAAGGCGCAACGTCATGACGAATGAATTTCGCGACAGCAGACTCGCCGTGATGGAAGCGCTGTACGCCCGCTCGACACCTCTTCACCGAGCCACGTGGCGAGTCTTGACCCCCGGAATGTATCTTGCGGAGCGCGCAACGGCATGGCCGTTCAACGTCTCCGCGAACAATCGTCTCCATCTCGCGGCGATCTTCAACACTATGCTTCGCGCGCGCGGCGAACTGTAGGAGGATCATCATGTTCGCGCCGCCGATCGCGCTCGATATCGACGCCGCTCGCCTGCATGTTGAGACGCTGTTCGGGACGCCCGACGCAATCGTCAATATCCGGACTACCCCGGAATCGGAAGCTTGTGTCGCCCGCGTGTTCGGCGGGTCGAAGTCACAGGCCAACAAACAGCGGCACCGATTTGAGTTTAAGGGCCGGCTCGACGATCTGTCGTCGGTCCTGCAAGCGCGCAATTCGAACGGTTGGGCGATCTTCATCACGCCCAACGACACCGACGGCAGGGGCGTCAAGAAAGAGAACATTACCCGCGTTCGCAATGTGGTCCTGGACCTTGATGGCGCGCCATTACCGCCGCGTGGCTTCCGAATTCAGCCGCATATCATTGTCGAGACGTCACGCGGCAAATATCAGTGTACGTGGTGCGTCGAGCCAACGACTGACATTGCTGCGGCCGAAGACATCTCGCGCCGCCTCGCCCTGCGCTATAATGGCGACCCAAAGGTTTGCGACGCCTCGCACGTCTTCCGCCTCGCCGGCTTCGTGCATCAGAAGCCGGGCCGCAAACCCTTCGTCTCGCGTATCCTTCACGTCGGCTTCGAACCGCCCGTCAAGTCGTCTCGGTTCGACTTCCTGCCTTTATGTCCGGAACAACCGCACCGGCCGTCTGACGGTGGGCTTGGCATTATCGACGCAAAGTCGGCGGCCCTTCTGTTCAAACACTTCCCCGTTGAAGGGCTCAATAGCAACGACGCATGGCTCACGTTCGCCATGGCACTTCACGCGGCATGCAATGGCGACGGAGAAGTTGCGCGGCTCTTCTTCGATTTCTGTTTATCTGACCCGACCTACTGCAACGACTACGACGACGCGTTGAATCAAAGTCGGTGGGATTCCTTCGATCCTGATCGTGAACGCGGTTTGACCGCTGGCACGCTGCGCAAGCTATGTCGCGACAATAGAGTCCCCGGCGACGTGATCTTCAGAATTTTCAATGACGCTGCGAAGGACTTCGAAAATGTCTAGGTATTCGGAATTTGACGCCCATTCCGACTTCGACTGGGATGAACCGCTGTGGCCGCGTGAAGTCGGCTATGACCCTTCGAAGCATGCGAGCAACAATGCGCATCGATTCCTCTGTGCCCGCGAGGAGCACGCGCCGCTTATCTGCTCTGATGGCGACCTATACACGCTGGAGCCGAACAATGTCTGGCGTCTTATTGCCGACTCGGAAGTGGCCGCTGAAATCCGCAAGACTGACACTGAGATTCGGCTAGACATTTCCAAACTTGAGGCAATGGTCCGCGAAATGAAGATTGCGCGCGGCGTCAGCGCTCGCCCCTTCGAATGGATCAAGGCGCGCGGGGACGCGCCTTCGCCGAACGACCTGATCTTGTCCAACAGCGGAATCTTAAACGTTGCGACGGGCGAATTGATCGACTTGACGCCGGACTACTTCGCAACCGGGGTTCCCGATTGGTCGTTCGAGCCTGACGCTGACTGCCCATTGTGGGAGTCGAAGCTCAGTGAGTGGCTTGACCCATCCTTTCATCTGACCTTGCAAGAATGGTTCGGCCTAAACCTTGTGCCCGATACCAGCTTCGAGAAGATTGCCGCCATGATCGGCGCGAGCCGCGGCGGCAAGGGCACCATCAAAGGCATCCTGGAGCAGCTGGTCGGCCGGCATCATAGGGCGTCTATCATGCTCAACGACCTGGGAGGAGATTTCGGGCTTCAGGCAATGATCGATAAACGCCTGATGATCATTCCCGATGCATCCGACACCGAATTGTCGAAGCGCAGCATGGCCCTTGAGAGGATGAAGAGCATTAGTGGCAACGACGCCGTCTCTGTGAACCGAAAGAACAAGCCAATCCTGTCGCTCCGTATCCCGGCGAAGATCACGCTGTTGGCAAACAAACACCCAAAGTTCATCGACGAGTCCGGCGCGCTTGCGATTCGCGAATTGATGTTCGTGTTTGACCGATCCTTCGCGGGGAAGGAAGACCTGACGTTGAAGACCCGCCTGACGGATGAATTGCCGGGCATCGCAAATTGGGCAATCGAGGGCCTGAAGCGGCTCCGGCGAAATGGCAAGTTCACGATTGGGGAGCGTGGCCGGGTCGCGCAAGAGCAACTGACCGACTCGCAGTCGCCTGCGCTGCGGTTCACCAAAGAGTGCCTGACCGCAACCGGCGACGAAGGCGACGTGCTGCCCGTTGCGCTTGCGTTCGATGCCTACCGCGAGTGGGCAGACCGGGAATCTCTTGGCATGCGCGAACGACGTAACCGCAGCGACTTCAAGGATGATATGCTTGCAGCCCTGCGAGCGCGCGGCGTGCGATATGCATCAAATCAAGTTCGGTGGCGCGACCCCCACCTGTCGAAACCCGGCAAGGGCGAGCGCGTCAAAGCGCGCTTCGTGGGCCTAAAGCTGAAGCGGGAATTCCACCCGGAGCTTCAGTCACCCTAAGTGTCCCCCGTCGGGTCACCTCAAGAATGCAAGAAGCGCCTGTGTCGCAGTGACTTCTCGGTCTGTCACCGCGTCACCCCACTTTTTCAGGTTAGCGCCTACAGGCGTACCCACAATATAGGGCGCGCCCGTGCTGTCCCCCTATATACCTTTTTAAATATCTATAAGAAAAAGGTGACAGATGACAGTTTGTCCGTGAAATAAAGGGGTTTCACGCGTCACCCTGATGGGTGACTTTCGGGGGACAGGGTGACGCTTGCAAAGTGACACCCCTCCCCCAGTGGGCAGCGGTCAGTCATTTCGATCAAAGACGCAATGATGTGCGCCATCTCTGGTCGGGCCGCGAGCGCTCGGCTAATGCACTACACTTCGCGCCCTTCGGTGATAGTGCGCGCCCAATTACCGTGGTTCAACAGCACAGTAGAAGAATGGCGCTGAGCGGCGGCTAAACGTCCATAGTCCTTCGAGCCCAAGTACTTAGAGAAATATTCAGTACGGCAGATGCGCTCTGCTCAACTCAACGAATGGTGTGCGCAACGTGGCCGACAACGTTGAGATCGCGCCTCAGGATAAGACAAGAGAAATTATTCCGAACGTGAGAGAGTGATTCTCCGGTCCAACAAGGCATTCGCGGTTAAGAAATTTCTCTAGGTTCTTCGGGGCGCGCAAACCTCTTGAGGGAAGAGCGTAGCCGCATCACGTCAGCGCACATGTAGAGAAATATTTTTCTGCACCAACGATGCTTCGCCGTGTAGCCCGACTCGCAAATTCATCGTTGTGCGTGTAGCGTCGGCGCCGCCGACGCGCGAGTGTTTGTTACTTTGACTCTTGAGCGCCACCGCTCCTAGGGTTCGTCCGACATTAAGGATGAACCGATGACTCGCGCTGAACTCCAATCGATCTATCACGACTTCGCAGAGTGCCACGGCCACGACATGGCTCGCAGAGTGGTGCGCTGGCGAGCGATGACGGGCAGCGCGAGTCTCAACAGCGTCCATCCGCAGAACTATGCGGCGCTCGCGCGGGCCTTCGCGGATGTGGCCGCCGGTCGCGACCGCTTGCCGGCATACACACCCGCCGACGATCGCTTGCAACGTCGGACGGTCCCGATGAATTACGCGTTCGATCGCGGCGCAATCACCCCCAAGATTTGAGGAGTCTCCCCATGGCAAAAACCAAATACCCGGAGTTCGAGTCGATGGAAGCACTGCCCTATACGCCCGTTCCCCATCCCGATCGTACTGGCCCCGGTGCAACGATGACGAAGCAAGAGTTCTGCCGAACCTTCGGCATCGCTCGATATGATCTTGATCGCGCAATCGAGAATGGCGGGCCCATCCTGAAGCGGGGGACACAATTCGAGCCGTGGCAGATTCCTGCTGGCGACATGTTGCGTTGGATGATCGAGGACAAGGCAAAGACAACCGCTGACCCGGACCTGTCGCCCCTGCGTCGGAACCAGATTAAGCTCATTCTGTCGCAAGTTGAAAAGCTGGAATTGAAGAACGCCGCGGCTCGCCGCGAGCTTGTCACCATCGACGAAGCCGTAACGCTTTATCGCGAAGAAGCCGACGTCATCCGGAGGCATCTGCGCGCCCTGCCTGACGCCGTGGCGATGGCGCTTGGCGCGCTCGCCGAGTCAGACCCCGTTGGACGCAGGGACTCCGCGGTGGTCGCAAGGGTGATTGAAGACGTCGTAGACGACACACTACGGGCGATCTCCGGGGAGGAGGACTCGCATGTCCAAGCTGCATGAACGCCCGAACCGCTTGGGCAAAAGCCCGTCCAGGATCACTGTACGCCTACGGGCGGATCAGGCGAAAGCCATCGCGCGGTTATCGGGACCGCCACCGTGGAAAGCCAGCGAGTCGGAAGTCGTCCGGCGACTGATCGACGCCGGCCTAAAGGCGACTCAACGATGATGATGCCAACTTGCGGGCATTGTGGCCAACTGTTCGCGCCGGAACGCCGCCACCGGAAGTATTGCTCTCAGGATTGCCTCGGCGCCGTACGCCGGCAGCAGAGATGTGCGCAATATGCTGCGCGACATCGACGGCCGGGCTTCATCCCGCCCGATCGATTTCCGAACTGCATTGTGTGCGACACGCCGCTTCACGACTTGCAGCGCAAGTTCTGTAGCAACCGCTGTAGGCGCATCGACTTTAAGCGGCGGCACACCGACGAAACGCCGCTCGACGCGGAGGGCGAGATTCTAGTTCGGGACTTGGAAGATTGCCCGCGCCGACTGAGGCTTGCGCGGTTCGTTGATAGGTTCGAGGGCGGCCGGATGTTCTATCAAGGGCCGCTGCGCCCGTCGTGGCTTAGTGCGCCGCGCGCGGGGCGTTAAGAGTTGATTTAATATTTTCTCTGCGTGGAACAAAGGTTCTGATTTTGTTCTTTACAAAGCGGTGAGATTCTGGCTTCAGTATGTCGATTCGTCCGATGGTCGCTGTTATTCCAAAATCAGACGCCGCTCGCGATTTCACCGGGAAGCCCATGCTCATTTATCGCCGTACAAGCCTTCTCGAGTCCACCGCCCAGACGCTGGTTAACACGGTCAATTGCGTTGGCGTCATGGGGAAGGGTATCGCGAAGGACTTTAAAGAGCGCGAGCCTCAGATGTTCGTGGCTTACAAACGCATCTGCGATCAGAAGCTTCTTTCCCCTGGAAAACTTTGGCTTTGGAAGGGGGCGACGTCGTGGGTGCTCAACTTTCCCACTAAACAGCACTGGCGGAATCCCTCCAAGATACAGTGGATCGAAGCGGGATTAGAGAAATTCGTCGGGCACTATGAAAGCTTGGGCATAACTGAGATTTCGTTCCCGCGTTTGGGTTGCGGGAATGGCGGTCTCATGTGGGATGATGTGCGCCCTGTGATGGAGCGTCATCTGAAAGACCTCCCAATTCAGATCTTCATCCACGACTACACCGTCGATATTGGCTTGCCCGAACACATGGAGTCCGTAGCGAGCCAGCTCAAAGAGGAGGCCGTAGACTCTTCTTCCTTTGATGCGTTCATCGGAGCTCTTCAGCGCGCCGTAGAGTTGAGCGATGAGAAATTCGTCCAGTTCGACAACCACCAACCTGTTCAAGCCTCAATCGGTGAAGACAAGATTCTAAAACTCCAAGCGAACGATGCGGAATGGAGCTTAGAGGCGGAGGACCTTTGGGGCGTGTGGGTTGGCCTTCAAAAAGGATTGCTAACGCAGGACAAAGCCGCGTGGACTCAGAAGGGCGCGGGCGAACCGCTGCTGTCGGTTTTGAGCGTCTTACCCCACGTTCGCCCAGTGCAGATTCAGGGCATCAAGAAAGATGCGGAAGTTGCACTCGAATATCGCCCGGGCGAGCGCGGGAGCGAAGTCGCACCCTCCTCCAAGCCCCAACTTGAACTAGCCTATGGCGCTGACGACTGACTTTATTCAGGCGCATATACAAAAATGGGAAACGGCTCTAACGAGTCCGTGGCGTCCCTATCGTAGCAAGTGGCCCAGTCGTCTATTTCATCACGCGCCGATCGAGAACGCCGTTGGTATTCTTCTAGATGGGAATCTCCGATCTCGCGATGACCCAGCCAATAAGAAGGCGAAAGACGTTGCGGCTCCCGGGGTAATCGATGGGCGAAATCACGCTCATGGTTCAGCGCGTCTCTACTTCCGGCCGCGAACTCCTACTCAGTATCACATCGAGGGCATTCGTAAGAAAGGCGAGTGCCAATACGGTGACGAATCTCACGCCCCAGTCTTTGTGATGATGGTTTTCAATGCAAGCAATATACTTGCATTACCTGGTACCAAGTTTTGCGACCGAAACATGCAGCTTGGAAACGCCGAACCGGGTGACTCGGAGGACTATTTTTCAAAAATCCCCTTCGACAAGGTCTTTCACGAAGGTGGTACCGGCGGGGACAGAAGCATCATCGAACATCGGTGTGCAGAAGTGTTGGCTGAGTCGCCACTTCCGCTTGTTAACAATCTCCAATGGATTTATTGCCGCACAGCTGCCGAGCGAGACACGCTGCTCTACCTGCTTGGTGATAAAGGCCCCGAATGGGCGCCCCGCGTGCTAATATCGGACGACTTACTGCTCTTTGAACGTCGCTTTGTTTTCGTTGAATCTGTTTCTTTGGCTTCGAACGGGATAAATTTCCAACTCAACCCGCGCGCTGATCTAAAAAATATTGCCATCAACGTGTTCGCTTGGGACAGCAAAGGTGGGATGATAAGGAATTTTTACAATGCGGACATCGCCGCGCGTCCTCCAGCACCAAGCACGAACACGCGTTGGCGCGTCCAGGTCGATTTAGCCAATGGCACATATCTGGTTCAAATTGATCTAGAGGGGCACCTAGCTTTCAAAGGCTATCTCACGTTGGGTGAACGCCTCGTATGACATGCAGCAAAACGGCCCACAGACGTTCGTCTGGGGCCGTCCGCTGCGCGCCCGGTGGAAACTTCTCCCCTAGGGGGCTGTTGTCCGACGTACACCGGTTGCCATGCAGTAGAACCCACATGGCGGGCGCATTCACGCGGCTGGCGCTTCGATCTTTCGCCGCCGAACCTTTTTAGACTCGATCATCTTGCGAAACTCAGGCTCAAGAATCGTGAGCTTTCGGACGAGTCCACGCATCTCGTATCCGTTTGCGAGTTGGTTTTTTGGACCGCGGAAGCGCTCAATGCGTCGAATGAATCCACCATCTTCCAGTGTTGTTAGATGCCGCTGCACTTGTCTCGCGCCCATTCCAATCCTCGTGGCAAGCAGTTGTTTCGTGGGGAATGGTGGCTCGCCTGCGTCCCACCAAAAGTCCGCGAGGTGCATCAGGATCGTAAATTGCTCGGCAGATAGCCCGAGTCTCCCCTGCGCCCAAATCATGATGGAAGGGACTGTACAAAAACCCAGTCCGATGAGATTCTTTGTCCACTTATCTTCGGGACTGCGTCTTGGTCGTTTCGGAGCTTCCGCCTTAGCGGTGTCGCTCTTCCGTTTCGCTGCCTTCTTCATCGCGTTCTAACCTCCAACGGTCAGAACCATACGGCCAAGAAAGCAAAAAGCACAAGCGACGCGGGGAGACACCTATGCCTCTCCCCGGGAGGCGGCGGACCCCTCCGGTCGGGAGGCGTAAGTGTCTCACGAAACAATCACCATCCATTTCAATACTCAGCGCGTATGACCCAACAGTATCATCGAGGTGGAGGCGAAAATGCCTCCCCTAAAATTTGAGCTTTGCCGGGCGCAGCGAGCAATGGACGCATTAACGCTGACGACAGAAAATCCAAAAGGCGGTCATGACCGCTCGCTTGCAACGAAATCGAGCGCTGGCATGCTTGTCCCGTCAACAGTTGGAGTACCGAACATGACCAAAGCATCGGAAGAACGACGCCACCGGGCGCTGGCCTTGCGTGATATCGCATTTAGATTCGCATCGTCTAATGGGACAATGACTCGCACGGCCAAAGGACCGAGCGTTTTGGAGGTCCGGCATAGTGGCTTGGGCTTTCTCTATTCCAACACCTTTCCGACCGGACGCGGCCCGGGCCACTATCTTGTCGTTGATGATGATGAGATGCCTAGCTCGAAAAATCGACGCCGGCTTTGCGTTGTGTGGACTGACGAAGGCGAGTCGGAGGTTCGGACATTTAAGCCCGGTGACTGGCAAGAGCGTTTGTTAAAGCTTGTGCGGCGCGAAATGAACTAACTCGCGCCACTTTCAGCGTAAGCGGACCAAGGACGATGTTCATGGGGTGCCCCCGTGTGGAACAGGCGCTGACCTACTGCCGACCTCGGCGCCCCAGTTCGAAGAACGCAGTGGCCTAACTTGGTTTAAGGGCAGCCACTGTCATTTGTTGTAGCGTCCCCCGTCGAATCGGGACCGCCCTATATGAGCAACGAATCTCAAGTCTTGACCCGCAGCCCCGTTTGCGACGATTGCCGCATACCGATGACGTTCCGGGCCAGCATATTCGACCCCCGCAAAAACGGTCAGGTCCAAGTCTACGACTGCCCCACCTGCAAACGCATCTACTGGAAAGGGTAAGGCCGCCTCGGTTGGCGGCCTCTTTCATCTGCCGAATAGTGACTTCCGCTTCTGGCCGCCCCACAGCGGACCTCTGGGACTTTCCGATAATGTCTGCTTCGGCCGCATCGTGTGCAAGCTCGCTGCGGGCTTGGACGACGACTTTGCGTGCAGCTACATCCGTTCCTTACCCGCAGCTTACCCGGGCCAGACTAGAAGAAGCTTAGGGGTGGGCTAAGTGCTGGTGCCGCAAGAGGGATTCGAACCCCCGACCCCGTCATTACGAATGACGTGCTCTACCGACTGAGCTATTGCGGCGAACCCTACCGGGGCCTGGCGATGCCGGCCCCGATACGCGCGCTCCTGATATCGGGCATGGCCCGAATTGGCAAGGACAAGCCGGCTTCGAATTGCGGCTCACGCGCCCCAGCGTGACCAGAACCCGCGCCAGCCCCCGGCCTGGGCCTTGGGTGTGCCGATTTGTTCCGTGAATTCATCGCTCGGACCCTCGTCGTCGATCCCGGGATCGTCGGGGGCCCGGACGAGGGGGATGACCGCGGGAATCGGCGCTGGAGCGGGCTTGCCGAGGTCGGCGCGGGTCCGGAACACCGGCGTGGCCGCCGGCGGCGATGATTCGGCGGGCTCGGCAACCGGTTGAACCGGCTCGGCGGGCGTGACCGCCGGCTCATCCCTCACCGTTTCCTTGGTGGCTTCTTTGGCGGCTTCCTTGGTCTCAGGCGGCGTATTGTCCTGGGCGGCGGGAGCCGGAGCCTCCGGCGCGGGCGGTTCCGTCGGGGCTTCACTGACCGCCACCGTCACGCGCTTCGGTGGCGGCGCCGCCAGCATGGCTTCCTCGAAGGCCGAAGATTCGATCGTGGAGCTCCTGTCCGAGGGCAGGCTGGCGACCGGTGTCTGCCACTGGAACGCATCGAGCCGACCGGTGACCGGAGAGACCGGGCGCCAAGTGTCGCTAACGTAACCGTCCGCGGTCCAGGCCGGATCAAGGCGGGCGCGCACCGCGCGCAGGGTCCAGGCCCGGGCGCGGCCGCTATCGCCATGCTCGGCGCGCTCGATCTCGGCCATCAGCAGCGCGACGCGCTGGGTCGGATCGTTGAGATAGGGCGCGAGCACCTCGCGTGCACGGGCGAATTCGGAGGCGTCGATCGCGGCGCGTGCGATCGCGAGCTGACCCTCGACATGGCCGGGCTTGTCGGCCGGCGTCTTCGCGGCGAGGGTCTCGATCCGCTGCAAGCGGTGCCAGGCGGTGTCGCCGAGCTTCACATGCGCATAGGCATCGGCAAGATCGGGATGCGGATTGGCGAGCCAGGCGGCTTCCACCAGCTTCATGGCGCGGCGCACCTGATGCGCCTCGCTCTCGAATTTCGCCGCGAGCACCGCGGCCGGCACCAGTGTCGGCGCGAGCTTGACCGCTTCCATCGCGCTCTCGCGCGCGACGTCGCGGTCCATGGTCTCCAGCTCCAGCGCGCGCGCCGTCAGCAACACGCCGCGCTGCCGGCGATAGGTCTGCTTGTCGATCTGCCCTGCGCGCAGATTCGAGTCGAGGATCGCGAGCGCGCCGCTCCAGTCGCCACGCGCGCAGCGGAAGCCGAGCACCGCGTGCGAGGCCCAGGTCGAGGACGGCGACAGCTTGATCGCTTCCTCCGCGATCATCACCGCTCCGACCGCATCGTCGGCGCGCTGCGCCTCGATGAACAGGCCGCGCAGACCGAGCAGGCGCGTGTCCTCGCGCTCGGCCATGACGCGGAAGACGCGCTGCGCTTCCTCGCGATTGCCTTCGAGCTGCGCCGACTGCGCGTGCAGCAGCAGCGCGAGCGGATCGTTCGGTGCATGCCGCCGCGCCGCTTCGGCGTGACGACGGGCGAGCGCGGTATCGCCATGGCCGATCGCGAGCAGGCCTTGAGTGATGGCCTGGCGGCCCTTGGCGTGGCGCTTGTCGTGGCGGCGCCGCCGCAGGCGCTTCGGCGTGCGCCAGACCATCGTCAGGATGCTCCAGACCAGCACGACAGCCGCGGCAAAGAGGCCGAGCAGGAACACGAATCTGGGAAGCGTCGTCGAGATCCGGAAACTACCTGCGGTCAGGACGAGATCGCCGGGCTGGTCGGCAACCCAGGCCGCGCCGGCCGCCGCCAGCGCGATCAGGACGAGAAAGAGGACGATGCGAAGCATGACGATCCCTATTACGCGCCGATTGTTGCGCGAATCTTATTGAGCAGGCTTGGCCGGATCAGATTTGGCCGGATCAGATTTGGCGAGATCCGCCATCGCATCGTCGGCGAATTTGCGGGACGCGGCGAGCGCAGCGTCGCGGGCATCGGCCTTGTCGAGCCAGGCCAGTGCCGCAGCGCGATCGGCCTCCGGCAGCGACTTCAGCTCGCGCCGTGCCTCCACGAAATCGTTGCGGAGCGCGGCCGCCGTCACCCGCGCCACGATCGCGCCGCGGTCGTTGCCGACCCCGTCGGTCCGCTCGATGCGGACGAGTTTTGAGGCTCCCGCCTGAAGACGCTCGACGATGCCGGCATTCGCGGCCGGGGCTTCCGCCGGCGGCGACAGCTTCGGCACGATGGTGAGCAGCTCGCGGCTCAGCGCGACCGGCGTCGGGATGCCCGAGGATGCGAACGCTTCGAGCGGCTTCAGCGTGTCGGGCTTGGCCGCCAGCGACCGCGCCGCGGCCAATTGCTGCTGATAGGGATCGCCGTGGCGAACAGCGACGTCAAGCAAAGCCGCCGCCACCACGCTACGCAGCGGCTTGTCGTCCTTCGTGGCATCGGCGATCTTCTCGCCCTGTTGCGCGAGCTCGGCCCGTTCGGCCCTGCTGGCGCGCTCGAGCTGCGCGATGCGATCGCTGAGCGCGGAAAGATCGGGCGCGGCAGCACCTGGCGCGGACTTCACGTCGTTCAGTGCGCTCGCCGTCTTGTCGGCCTGCGTACGAAGATTGGCGACGTCGCTCCGCAAACTGCCGATCGATTTCTCGATCGCGTCGATCCGCGCCGCCATGGCCGGATCGGTCGCGGGCCTGCCGGCCTTGGCCTCGACCGCGCTGACGCGCCCGCTCAGCGCATCGACCGTCGCGCTCGTGACTTGCGGTGCGGCAGGCGGCGCCTGCACCGCCGGCCAGCCCAGCATCCAGCCGACCGCGATCACGATTGCAGCCGCGGCCGCGCCGGAGAACGGCGCGATGACCCAGGGGGAAATCGACGGCGCCGGAGCCTGGGCTTCGACGCGCTCCGGCTCTGCGTCAACCTGGTCGGGTTCTGCCTGTTCAGGCGCGGCGTGCTCCGGCGCCGGTGGGGCCTCTGGCTCGACCGCCGCCTCCTGCGGCTGGGTCGCGATTTCGGTGGCTTCGAGATCAATGGTGGGCGGAGTGCGCTTGGCACGACCGCTGTCGGGCGCCAATCCTGCGTCTTCAGGCTTGTCGTCGGCCATCGTGACGGTTCCTCACACTTCCATATCAAGGTGAACTAGATTGCGTCGGATTCGGCCCGACCTCTTACGCCAAACGGGTCTGCAAAGCACGCTCCAAGGTGGCAAATAAGGCATTTTCGTCCGGTGTCGCGGCAACCAGAACCTGCGACGCGCCGGCCTCGCGCAACGCGCCCGCGACCGCCTCGGACAGACAGCATTGCGGTATCGCCAGCGCCGAGATTTCGACGCCCTCGTCCCGCGCCGCATCCAGGAACGCCCGGGCGCTGCGCCGGGAGTAGTGCAGCACCGCCTCGACCCCGTGGGCGGCAAAGCCCTCGCAGACCTCGCGCGGCAGATGCTTGACGGGCGTCATCCGATAAGTGGTGTGCGTGACCACGGAGAAACCCTCTGCATCGAGCTCACCGCCGAGGTCGCGCGACAGATCCGCGCCCGCGAGATACAGCAGCGTGCTCTTTTTCTTCAGCACCTTGTCGCGCGCGCTCTGCATCACCTTGTCGCGCAAGGACGCGGCATCGCCGCCGGCGACGATCACCCGGGTAAAGCCGGCGTCGCGCGCAGCAGTGGCCGTATGCTCCCCGACCGCAAACAACGGCAGCTCCAGAAGACCAAGGTCGCGCAATTGCGGCGCGACCGCGCGAATCGCGTTGACCGACGTGACGAGGACGGCGCCATAGGGAGCGTCACCTTTGTCATGAAAGGCGACCGGCTCGAACTTGAGCGCCGGCGCAAGCAGCACCGCATGCCCCCGCGCGCGCAGACTTGCCGCGGTCGCTTCATTGTCGGGATGCGGCCGTGTGACAAGAATGGACATCGCTGCTGTTCCCGAACCAATTGGCGGTGGCGCACGACCCGGACGGCTTGCTTCGTGACGATTGCGCAATCTGGTCCCGGAATGCTACCGGACGTACCAGAACTCTGCTTTCCGGATGAGCGCAAGGGCGCAAATTGGATAACAATTCGCCAATGCTGGTGCTGGGCATCGAAACCACCTGCGACGAGACCGCCGCGGCCGTGATCGAGCGCGCCTCTGACGGCAGCGGCAGGATCCTGTCCAACATCGTGAGGTCGCAGATCGAGGAGCATGCCCGCTTCGGCGGCGTGGTGCCGGAGATCGCCGCCCGCGCCCATGTCGACCTGCTCGACGGCATCGTCGATCGCGCCATGCGCGAGGCCGGCATCGGCTTCGGCGAGCTCGGCGGCGTCGCGGCCGCCGCGGGGCCGGGCCTGATCGGCGGCGTCATCGTCGGGCTCACCACTGCAAAAGCGATCGCGATGGTCCACGACACGCCGCTGGTCGCAGTGAACCATCTGGAGGCGCATGCGCTGACGCCGCGCCTCACCGATGGCATCGCGTTTCCCTATTGCCTGTTTCTCGCCTCCGGCGGCCACACCCAGATCGTCGCCGTCACCGGCGTCGGCCAATATGTGCGGCTCGGCACCACCGTCGACGATGCGATCGGCGAGGCCTTCGACAAGGTCGCGAAGATGCTGGGCCTGCCCTATCCCGGCGGCCCGCAGGTCGAGCGCGCGGCGGCGAGCGGCGATGCCACCCGCTTTGCGTTCCCGCGGCCGATGCAGGGCAGACCCGATGCCAATTTCTCGCTGTCGGGATTGAAGACGGCAGTGCGCACCGAAGCGAGCCGGTTGCCAGAGATCACGCCGCAGGACATCAGCGATCTCTGCGCGAGCTTTCAGGCTGCCGTGCTCGAATCGACGGCCGACCGGTTGAACGTCGGCTTGAGACTTTTCCGCGAGAAATTCGGCGCTCCCAGCGCGCTCGTGGCCGCCGGCGGCGTCGCCGCCAATCAGGCGATCCGCGGCGCCCTCGACGAGGTCGCACGGCAAGCCGGGACGCAATTGATCATGCCGCCGCCCGCGCTCTGCACCGACAACGGCGCGATGATCGCATGGGCCGGCGCCGAGCGCCTCGCGCTCGGCATGACCGACACGATGGACGCGCAGCCGCGGGCGCGCTGGCTGCTCGACGCCAACGCAACGGCGCCGGCCGGCTACGGCAAGACGCGGGCGGGATACTAGAATGTCCGCGTTCCAATCCGTCGCGGTGATCGGCGCGGGCGCCTGGGGCACGGCGCTGGCGACCGTGGCCGCACGGGCCGGGCGCGCCGTGACGCTGTGGGCGCGCAACGCCGAACATGCCGCGCGAATCGCATCGACGCGCGACAATCCGCGGCTGCCCGGCGTGCGGATCCCTCCTGAGATCGTGGTCACCAGCGATCTGACGCTCGCTGCGCGCGCGGACATGCTGCTGATCGCGACGCCGGCGCAGCATCTGCGCGGCGCGGTCAACATGCTGGCCTCGCATCTGGCAAGGCCGGCGCCGATCGTTGCGTGCGCCAAGGGCATCGAGCACGGCACCCATAAATTCATGACCGACGTGATTGCGGAAGCCGCCCCCAGCGCGCAGCCGGCGATCCTGTCGGGACCGAGCTTCGCCGACGACGTCGCGCGCGGCCTGCCGACCGCGGTGACGCTGGCGGCCGGCGATGAACGGCTGGCGAGCGCCCTGGTGCAGGCGCTGGGCTCGCCGACATTCCGCCCCTATCACTCCACCGACATCCGCGGCGTCGAGATCGGCGGCGCCGCCAAGAACGTGCTGGCGATCGCAGTCGGCATCGCGGTCGGGCGCAAGCTCGGCGCCTCCGCCCAGGCGGCGCTGACGACGCGCGGCTTTGCCGAGCTGACCCGCCTCGGCCGCGCGCTCGGGGCACGCAGCGAGACGCTCGCGGGACTCTCCGGTCTCGGCGACCTCATCCTGACCTGCGCGAGCCCGCAATCGCGCAACTTCGCGCTGGGGCTCGCGCTCGGACGCGGCGAGCCGTCGCCCGCCGGCAAGCTCGCCGAGGGCGAGTTCACCGCGCCGGTCTTGATCGAACTCGCAGCTTCGCGAAACATCGAGATGCCGGTCTCGGAAGCGGTCGCGGCGATCCTGGGCGGCCGGAGCACGATCGACGCGGCGATTTCGGGGCTGCTGACGCGCCCCTTCAAGTCTGAGGAATGAACATGGCGTACTGGCTGGTGAAATCCGAACCGTCGGTGTGGTCCTGGGACCAGCAGGTGGCGAAGGGCGCCAAGGGCGAGGCCTGGACCGGCGTGCGCAATTACACCGCGCGCCAGAACCTCGTCGCCATGAAGAAGGGCGACAAGGCGTTCTATTATCATTCGAACGAGGGCAAGGAGATCGTCGGCATCGCGGAGGTCATCAAGGAGGCCTATCCCGATCCGACCGACAAGACCGGCAAGTTCGTTTGCGTCGACATCAAGGCCGACAAGCCCTTGAAGAATCCGGTGACGATGGCTGCGATCAAGGCCGAGAAGAAGCTCGCCGATATGGCGCTGGTGAAATATTCGCGGCTTTCGGTGCAGCCGGTGACGGCGGAGGAGTGGAAGCTCGTCTGCAAGATGGGCGGGCTCTAGTCGCTGCGGTATAGCTCTCGTAGGATGGGCAAAGGCGCACTCCACGCCGTGCCCACGAATTCTCTCGATATTAGTTAGAAATGGTGGGCACGCTTCGCTTTGCCCACCCTACGGCACCGGCGTTACACCGCCGCGGTGGCGACCACTTGCGCCAGCAACTGCTCGCGCCGCGCCTGGGAGCGCTGGCCCTTCATGGTCGCGGCAAAGCGTTCGAGGATGCCCTCCTCGAAGGCGGTGACGATGGTGTCGTGGACGTAGCTCTTGCGGCAGATCGCCGGCGTGTTGGAGAGCTTGTCGGCGGCAGCGCGGATCGCGTCCAGCACCTGCTTGTTGCGGCCGCGCTGGCTGGTCGCCGGCGTGATGCGTGACAAGGATTCCACGACCACGGCGGAGGCCATCAGCGTGCGAAAATCCTTGAGCGAGATCTTGATGCCGGCGATCTCGCGCAGGAACGCATTCACCTGCGTGGTGCTGACCGCGCGCACGATGCCGTTGGCGTCGCGATACTGGAACATCCGCTTGCCGGGGACGCCCTGCAAGATGCGGATGGCGCGGACCAGCTTGGCCGCGTCGCATTCCTTGCGCACCGCCTTGCCGCCCTTCGCCTTGAAGGTCAGCACGAAGCAATCGTCTTCCAGCGTGACGTTGGACTTCAGCAGCGTGGTGGCGCCGCGGGTGCCGTTGAGGCGGGCGTAGGATTCGTTGCCGGGGCGGATCGCGGTGCGCGCGATCAGCTCGATCACGGCCGAGAGCGCGAATTCACGCGTCGGCTCGTCGCCCGACAGGAACGCCGAGACCTTGCGCCGGATCTTGGGCAGCGCGCCGACGAGCTTTTCCAGGCGATGCGCCTTGCGATGCTCGCGGACCTTCTCCCAATCGGCGTGATAGCGATATTGCAGCCGGCCCGCGGCATCGCGGCCCACGGCCTGAAGATGCGAGCTCGGATCGGCCGAGTAGCGCACCTCGCGATAGGCCGGCGGCACCGCCATGGCATGCAGCCGGCGGATGGTGCGGGCGTCGCGGATGTGGGCGCCGTTGGGGCGGACGAAGGAATAGCCCTTGCCGCGCCTGATGCGGCGAATGGTCAGCTCGTTCTGGTCGCCAAGCCGCAGGCCGAGTTCCTTGGCAAGCGCTTCGACCGTCGCCGGCGCCGCGTCAAAGGTCTTTTTAGGGCTGGGACGCCTGAAAGGGGCCGATTTGGGCCATTGTCCGAGGGCCTTGGCCAGCGCAATGGCCGCAGGATCGGCTGAAGCGGGCCGTATCGTCCCGAGATTCTGCTGATCCATCATAGTCTTATGCCTTAGCCCTGTCTGTTATCGGTCAATGCCGCAATTCTGATTTTTGTTCCCAAGGGTCTCTTTGGACCCGGGTTGGCCATTTAGGGTGTTCCGAACCGCATTGCGAGTCCCGAATCGGTGACAGGAGGTTGCCAAATACCGGCTGCGTCGCATGGGCGCTCTGCACCGGCCCATTCCTGAGGATCGGATCAAAAGCCTCAACGCCGCCCGTGGGGCCTGTTTCAAATCTGCGACAGCCACCGCAAGCGGGCTTGATCCTCCGCATGGCGGGCAGCCCGCCGAAGGTACAGCTTGTGCTCCTTGTCGGGTCCGGTTAGCCCGACGCATAATCAGTCAATGATCAAGTCGGCTCGCCAGTCGCTAGCGTTCGGCCTGCCGTATGTGGAGGGAAAGCATGTCCGAGAAGATCTACGACGTCCCTGCGGAGTGGGCAAAGCGCGCCTGGGTCGACCAGGCCAAGTACAAGGAGATGTATGCCCGCTCGATCTCGGACCCGAACGGTTTCTGGGCGGAGCAGGCCAAGCGCATCGACTGGATGCACGCACCGACGAAGATCGAGAACGTCTCGTTCGCACCCGGTAACATCTCGATCAAGTGGTTCGAGGACGGCATCCTCAACGTCGCCTACAATTGCATCGACCGGCATCTCGCCAAGCGCGGCAACCAGACCGCGATCATCTGGGAAGGCGACGATCCCTCGCAGTCCAAGCACATCACCTACCAGGAGCTGCACGACGAGGTCTGCCGGATGGCCAACATCCTGCGCACCCGCAATGTCGGGAAAGGTGATCGCGTCACCATCTACCTGCCGATGATTCCGGAAGCGGCCTACGCGATGCTCGCCTGCGCGCGCATCGGCGCGATCCACTCCGTGGTGTTCGCGGGTTTCTCGCCGGACAGCCTCGCCCAGCGCATCAACGACTGCAAATCCAAGGTCATCATCACCGCGGACGAAGGCCTGCGCGGCGGCAAGAAAGTGCCGCTGAAGGCCAATGTCGATGCGGCGCTCGCCAAGGCCGACGGCGTCGACTGGGTCGTCGTGGTCAAGCGCACCGGCGGCAAGATCGACATGAATCCGACGCGCGACCTCTGGTATCACGAGGCGGCGGCCATGGTGACGACGGAATGCCCGGTCGAGCACATGCACGCCGAGGACCCGCTGTTCATCCTCTATACGTCGGGCTCGACCGGCCAGCCCAAGGGTGTGCTGCACACCTCCGCCGGCTATCTCGTGTTCGCCTCGATGACGCATCAATACGTCTTCGACTATCACGACGGCGACATCTACTGGTGCACCGCGGACGTCGGCTGGGTCACCGGCCACAGCTACATCCTCTACGGGCCGCTCGCGAACGGCGCGACCACGCTGATGTTCGAAGGCGTGCCGAATTACCCGGATAATTCCAGATTCTGGAACGTCATCGACAAGCACAAGGTCAACATCTTCTACACCGCGCCGACCGCGATCCGCGCGCTGATGCAGTCGGGCGACGAGCCGGTGAAGAAGACCTCGCGCGCGAGCCTGCGCCTGCTCGGCTCGGTCGGCGAGCCGATCAATCCGGAAGCCTGGGAATGGTATCACCGCGTCGTCGGCGACGACCGCTGCCCGATCGTCGACACCTGGTGGCAGACCGAGACCGGCGGCATCCTGATCACGCCGCTGCCGGGCGCGACCAAGCTCAAGCCGGGCTCGGCGACGCAGCCGTTCTTCGGCGTGGTGCCGGAGATCGTCGATGCCGACGGCAAGGTGCTGGAGGGCGAAACATCGGGCAATCTCTGCCTCACCCGCTCGTGGCCGGGCCAGATGCGCACGGTCTACGGCGACCATGCCCGCTTCGAGCAGACCTATTTCTCGACCTACAAGGGCAAGTACTTCACCGGCGACGGCTGCCGCCGCGATGCCGATGGCTATTACTGGATCACCGGTCGCGTCGACGATGTCATCAACGTCTCCGGCCATCGCATGGGCACCGCGGAAGTCGAGAGCGCGCTGGTGGCGCATGAGAAGGTCTCGGAGGCCGCGGTGGTCGGCTTCCCGCACGACATCAAGGGCCAGGGCATCTACGCCTATGTCACCCTGATGGCCGGCATCGAGCCGACCGAGGATCTGCGCAAGGAGCTCGTCACCTGGGTGCGCAAGGAGATCGGCCCGATCGCCTCGCCCGACCAGATCCAGTTCGCGCCGGGCCTGCCCAAGACCCGCTCCGGCAAGAT
The DNA here is from genome assembly GCF_024585165.1 of Bradyrhizobium sp. WBOS07. NCBI lineage: Bacteria > Pseudomonadati > Pseudomonadota > Alphaproteobacteria > Hyphomicrobiales > Nitrobacteraceae > Bradyrhizobium > Bradyrhizobium sp. WBOS07. The sequence goes on along the minus strand of NZ_CP029008.1, from coordinate 1,396,180 downwards.
CATGCGCCGCATCCTGCGCAAGATCGCCGAGGACGAGCCGGGCAGCCTGGGCGACACCTCGACCCTGGCCGATCCCGCCGTGGTCGACGACCTCGTCAAGAACCGGCAGAACCGGAAGCCGGCATAAGGCAAGCCCGTGCCCCGGGCGCAGCGCAGCACGCAAGTGGTGCGCTGCCGAGCCGGGGCTCATCTATCCGTGGAAAGAAAGAACTGGGTCCCGGCTCTGCGCAGCAGCGTTGCACGCTGCAGCGCGTCCGGGACACGATACGGCCCCTCGGCGCGACGCTCCCGCAACAACAGCCGTTCACAGCCTCACGCGCTTGTCAGCGTGCGCGGCGGAGGGCCGGTATGTTTCCGGCCGAGTGTTGTTTTCAGGTCATTTACTTTATTTCGAACATTTCCTTTGTTCCCCCTGCTGGCCGGCCTTCGGTGGCCGCGCGTGGAAACCATCCGGTTAACGGGCGCGGTTAATAATGTCCCCTCACGAGGACTTGGCGCGGCGGCGATTGCAGGTTCTGCGTCATTTTGGATGATCCGGTTGTGGCAAGGGGGAGATCGATGTCGATGAGGATTGCGGTGGCGCTGGCCGCCACCATCGGAGCTGGGGTCTTGATGTCGACGGCGGCAGAAGCGCGGCCGGAAATGGTGGGCACGCACCTCGCGGACTATTCGCCGGGCACGATCGTGGTCAAAACCAGCGAGCGCAAACTCTATCTCATTCTCGATAACGGCCACGCCGTGCGCTATCCGGTTGGCGTCGGCAAGTCCGGCAAGCAATGGGCCGGCACCACTCGCATCGACGGCAAGTATCGCAACCCGGCCTGGGCGCCGCCGGCCGAGGTCAAGCGCGACAAGCCCAACATTCCCGACATGATTCCCGGCGGCTCGCCGCGCAACCCGATGGGCGTCGCGGCGATGACGCTGGCCGGCGGCGAATACGCCATCCACGGCACCAACGTGCCGGGCTCGATCGGCGGCTTCGTCTCCTATGGCTGCATCCGCATGCTCAACGACGACATCACCGATCTCTACAGCCGCGTCTCCGTCGGCACGACGGTGGTCGTGACGCGCTGATCCCGCGATCGGCCGCGACAACAACGAGCCGCGTCTTTGGACGCGGCTTTTTTGTTACCAGAATCGCCAGCCGCGTGCGCACCAGCCGTCGCGATGGCCGCCGTTGTAGCTGCGCGCGAAGCCGCCGGCGAGCAACGCCGCGGAAACGTTCGCGGTCCGCCGCGTCGCGACGTCGGCGAGCACGCGGCCATATTTGTCGGGACCGAGATTGGTGATGGTCACGCCGCCCTGGCCGAGCAGATCGCGCAAGGCACGGGCCGCGGCTTCGGCCTTGTTGAGCTCCTCCTGGCAGGATGCCTTCAGTTCGGGCGCATCGATGCCGCGCAGCCGAATGCGCACGACGTGATCGCGTCCCTCGCGCAGACGAACACGCGCGAGAAAAGTATCGCCGTCGACGGCACGGATGAATTCGACGGGACGCACATCCGCGTGGCCGGTCTGCTGAAGAACGATCTCGGCATCTCCGGTACGATCGGCATCGGGAACGAGCCAATGCGTTCCATGACGAAATGTGAGCACGACGGCCAGCGCGATACCCACCACGAACATCCAGGGCAGTAGGCCGGTGAAGCGGCGGCCGAACGGCGAGCCGCTGTACTGCGGCCGACGGGAATGGGGGCGGTCCTGGAAACGCATCAACTCACGCTAGGCCTGAGTCGGGGGAACTCACAAGCGCGAGCGCGCACCCGGCGGAACCGGATCCGCTGCGAGCCTGCACGAAATTTCCGCTTCGAAGCATGTCAGCCGTAGTTCTACTGGACGGCCGCGAATCTTTTCAAATTCTCAATCATTGGTTGCGAATAGCTGTTATACGACAAATCGAGGGGAGACTGCCGTGGGGTCATTCAGGTTTCGCATTGGAACAAAGCTCGGCATCGTCACGGGCGTGAGCGTCGTGTTGGTCGGCGGCATGCTGGCCAATCAGATGCTCGGCAACCGCTCGATTGCGGAATCCAATCGCCTCGTCACGATCAACTATCTCAACAAGGGCAACGCGCAGGCGGCGCAGACGGCGATGGCACGGGCGCAGCTCGCCGCTCTCGAACTCGGCACGGCATCCTCACCCGGCGAGGCGGACAGGCTCCTCGAGCTTCTCCGCACCCGGGCGGGCGAAGCCGGCACGGAGATCCACGCCGCGATGGAGCGGGCGACCCGGAAGGTCACGCAGGACGCCTATCGCGAGACCAAGAAATTCGTCGATGCGTATCTGGCCAGCGGCGTCGAGCTGGCGGCGGCGCAAAAGGCCGTCATTGCCGCCCCTGCAGGCGGTGCCAAGCTTGCAGCCGAGTCGGCCAGGGCAAGCGTTCTCACCGAGCACATGCGGCCGGCAGCCCAGGAGGTCAGCAAGCGGATCGACGATCTCGTCGGCGTCGCCAACGAATTCGCCGCGCGCCGCAAGGGCGAGATGCTGACCGAACTGGACCGGGTCGCGAACTTCGCCTTGATCGTCGGCCTCTTCGTCGTCCTGACGCTGATCGGCTCCGCGGTCTTTTCCGTCTTGAACGTCGCCCGCCCGATCCGGCGCATCGGCGATGTGCTCCTGCAACTCGCCGGAGGCAACAAGGCGGTCGAAATTCCCTACACGAGCCGCGGCGACGAGGTCGGCGACAACGCCCGCGCAGCACAGACCTTCAAGGAAAATCTGATTCGCATCGAGCAGATGGAAGCCGAGCAGAAGAACCAGGAAGCCGCAGCCGCCGCCCAGCGCAAACAGGAGATGGCCCGGCTCGCCAATGCGTTCGAAACTGCGGTCGGCGGCATCATCGACTCGGTGTCGACCGCCTCCCAGCAGCTCGAAGCCGCGGCCGGCACATTGTCGGGCACGGCCGAACAGACTCAGCAGCTCTCCGGAATGGTCGCCGCTGCCTCGGAGGAAGCCTCCACCAATGTCGGAGCCGTGGCGTCCGCGGCCGAGGAAATGAGCACGTCGGTCGTCGAGATCGGCCGCCAGGTGCACGATTCCAGCCGCATCGCCGGCGATGCGGTCAAGCAGGCCGAGCGCACCGATGCCCGGATCAACGAGCTGCTCAAGGCGGCGGGCCGCATCGGCGACGTCGTCAAACTGATTACGGCCATCGCCGAGCAGACCAACCTCCTGGCGCTGAACGCAACGATCGAGGCCGCCCGCGCCGGCGAATCCGGCCGCGGCTTCGCGGTCGTGGCGAGCGAGGTCAAGGCGCTCGCGGCGCAAACCGCGCGTGCGACCGAGGAGATCAGCTCACAGATCGCCGGCATGCAATCGGCAACGGAGGACTCCGTCGGAGCGATCAAGGAAATCGGGACGACCATCGGCCGCATCTCCGACATCTCGACGACCATTGCCGCAACGATCGAACAGCAGAGCGCAGCGACGGCCGAGATTGCGCGAAATGTCAGCGAAGCGGCCAAGGGAACGGTCGAAGTCGCGGACAAGATCGCCCACGTCAGCCAGGGCGCCAGCGCGACCGGCGCGGCATCGGGACAGGTGTTGGCGTCGGCGCGCTCGCTGTCGCGCGAGAGCGGTCTCCTGAAGACCGAGGTCGAGAAGTTCCTCGACACCGTGCGCGCCGCATAGGTCGGCAACGACGCGGCGAGCACAATTGCCGTGCTCGCCGGACGTTCACAACCCCCGGGATTACCCGGGTTTGACCGGCGCCATCGGCAACGATAGGTTGAACATGGAAGCGTAAGCAACTTGCTTGCGGAACTTGTTCAGCGAGTCCCCCACCATGAACATCGACGCATCGTCCCCCGATTCGCTCGAGCGAATCGCCGATCTCGTTCGTCAGCAACATCCCTCGCTCGAAACCACGCTGCTTTCGCCGGTGGACGGATTCCAAACCAGGACCGTCGCGCTCGAAACGCTGATGCGCGAGGTGACGGAGTGCCTGGCCGGCGGCTTCAAGCATCGTCCACCGCAGGATTTTCCCATGCTTTACTTTGCATGCGGCAAGGCGCGCGTCGGATCGACGGCCCTGAGCAATCTGTTCGGCATGACGGGGATGCCGTCCTACTATCAGCCGTTGAAGGCCATGCTGCGCGATGCGCTCGTCGGCAAGAGGCCGGCGCCGTGGATCGTGCCGTCGGCAAACGACGAGCCGCGTATTTTTAGCAAGGAAACGATCGGACCCTACGTGCTCGCCGAGAGCCTGTTCAATCCGCTCAAGTTATTGATCGACGCGGGCTATCCGCCGCACCGGCTGCATCTCATCATGCTCGACCGCGAGCCGGCGAGTTCACTGGCGTCGTGGCTCGACAAGCTGATCTCGCGCGCGCCTGCAGATGTACTGCTGCGGCACTATGTCGTCGCCGCGCTCAGCGCGGCTCAGCTCGCCAGCTACGCCCAGCGACACGACGTTGCCGTCACTCACTACGTCTACGAGGTGAGCAAGGAGGCCGTGTCGTCGATCCGCGTGCTGTTCGACCGGATCGGCCTTTCGGGCAGCTTCAACGAGAATGCCGTGACGTCCTGGCGGGAACCGGGAGAGGCGCAAGCGAACAATGCGCGCGTGATCTACCCGAGCGAAGCGACCATCTACAAGGTGCCCAATCTGCACACCTCCGACAGTGCCTATCGCTACCAGCGCCGCGCCACCGCCTCTCTGAGCCAAGCGCAACGCGAGGTTCTGGAGCGCTGTGGTGTCAACGATGCCTATCGCGCCTCGGTCGCAGCCTGCGTTCGCGACCTCGGCCTGAATGCGACGCTGTCGCAACGTCTGTTCGGCGACTGGTTTGCTGCGGCCGCGTGATCGTCATGCTGGACATTCCCACCATCGCCGATCCCACCCTCCGTGAAGGTGCAGGCGGCAAGCAGCTTCACGTCGCCAGCCATCTCCGGCGCCTGGAGGCGGAAAGCATCCACATCCTGCGGGAGACGGCAGCCGAGTTCCGCAAGCCGGTCATGCTCTACTCGATCGGCAAGGATTCCTCGGTGCTGCTGCATCTGGCGATGAAGGCGTTTCATCCCGGCAAGCCGCCGTTTCCGCTGCTGCATGTCGACACCACCTGGAAGTTCCGCGAGATGATCGCATTTCGCGACCGCCGCGCACACGAGCTCGGCCTCGATCTGATCGTCCATACCAACAACGATGGATTGCGCGAGGGCATCGACCCCTTCACCCACGGCTCGGCCCGCTACACCGACGTTATGAAGACGCAGGCGTTGCGGCAGGCGCTCGAATGTCACGGCTTCGACGCCGCGATCGGGGGCGCGCGGCGCGACGAGGAGAAGTCGCGTGCCAAGGAGCGCGTGTTCTCGCACCGGAGCGCGGCGCATCGCTGGGATCCGAAGAACCAGCGGCCCGAGCTGTGGAGCCTGTACAACACGATGCTCGCGCCCGGCGAGAGCATGCGGGTGTTTCCGCTGTCGAACTGGACCGAGCTCGACGTCTGGGACTACATCCTGCTCGAGGACATCCCGATCGTTCCACTCTATCTGGCGGCCTCGCGCCCGGTGGTCGAGCGCGACGGCGCGTTGATCATGGTGGACGACGAACGGCTGCCGCTGCATGCGGGTGAACAGCCGCAATGGCGCTCGGTCAGATTCCGGACCCTGGGCTGCTATCCGCTCAGCGGTGCCACGATCTCGACGGCGGCAACCCTGCCCGAGATCGTGCGGGAGATGACGGCCTCGCGCACCTCCGAACGGCAGGGACGCATGATCGACCGGGACAGTCCGGCATCGATGGAGCGCAAGAAAGCGGAAGGCTACTTCTGATGTCCTATCACGAAGCCCCCACGATCGCCGCTTCCGGTGCGCCGCGGCTGAACCAGGACGACCGTCCGACGTTGCGTTTCGTCACTTGCGGCAGCGTCGACGACGGCAAGAGCACGCTGGTCGGCCGCCTGCTCTACGATTCCAAGACGCTGCTCGACGACCAGCTCGACGCGCTGGCGTCCGAGAGCAAGACTGTCGGCACCACCGGCGGCGATCTCGATTTCGCGCTGCTGGTCGACGGCTTGCAGGCGGAACGCGAGCAGGGCATCACCATCGACGTCGCCTACCGCTTCTTTGCCACCAGGCTGCGCCGCTTCATCGTCGCCGACACGCCAGGGCATGCGCAATATACGCGCAACATGGCGACGGGCGCCTCCAACGCCGAGCTCGCCGTGGTGCTGGTCGACGCCCGCAAGGGCGTGATCACGCAGACGCGGCGCCATAGCCACATCCTGTCGCTGCTGGGTATCCGTCACGTCGTGCTCGCCGTGAACAAGATGGACCTGATCGGATTCGACGGAGATCGCTTTGCGGCCATCACTGCCGAATACCTGACCATGGCCGGGCAGCTCGGGATATCGCAGGTCCAGTGCATTCCGGTGGTGGCGCCCGAAGGCGACAACATCGTCGCCCCGAGCGCGCGGATGCCCTGGTACGCCGGGCCGACCGTCACGGCCTATCTGGAATCGGTCGACGTGTCCGGCGACGCCTCGCAGCGGCCGTTCCGGCTGCCGGTGCAATGGGTCAACCGGCCGAACGCGGAGTTTCGCGGCTTCTGCGGCCGGATCGCCAGCGGAACGATTGCGACCGGCGAGACCGTCGCGGTGCAGCCCTCGGGTCGTCAAACCCGGGTCGCGCGCATTCTCACCCCCGGCGGCGAACGCGATCGCGCGGCGGCGGGCGAATCGATCACGCTCACATTTGCCGACGAGATCGACGTCAGCCGCGGCGACGTGCTAACGGCCGGTCCCGCGCCGCAGCTCTCGGATCAATTGGCCGCCCACCTCGTCTGGTTCGACGACGAACCCATGGTCGCGGGCCGGCGCTATGTGCTCAAATGCGGCACGGCCTCGACCGGTGCGGCGGTCACGACGCTCAAGCATCGCATCGCCATCGACACCATGGCCCAGGAGAGCGCCGCGACGCTCGATGCCAACGAGATCGGCTTCGTCGATCTCAACCTCGACCGTCCATTGGCGTTTGAGGCCTATCGCGACGACCGCGACATGGGCAGCTTCATTCTGGTCGACCCGATCAGCCACCGCACGGCCGCAGCGGGAATGATCGAGCATTCGCTCCGCCGCGCTACCAACGTTCGTTGGCAGCGGCTTGCCGTCGACAAATCGGTGCGCGCGCGGCTGAAGCAGCAACGGCCATGCGTGCTCTGGTTCACGGGGCTGAGCGGCGCCGGCAAATCGACGATCGCAGATCTCGTCGACCGCAGGCTCGCCGAGCTCGGCCGCCACGCCGCGCTGCTCGACGGCGACAATCTTCGCCACGGCATCAACGGCGACCTCGGCTTCTCCAGCGCGGACCGGGCCGAGAACGTCCGGCGCGCCGGGGAGATCGCCGCGCTGTTCGTCGACGCCGGCATGATCGCGCTAGTCGCGCTGATCTCGCCGTTCCGAAGCGAGCGCGAGCTGGCGCGCCAGCGGGTCGAGGCGGGCGAATTCATCGAGATCCATGTCGCGACCCCGCTCGCCGAATGCGAACGTCGCGATCCCAAGGGGCTCTATCGCAAGGCACGGGCAGGCGAGATACCGGCGTTCACCGGCATCGACCAGCCTTACGAGGCGCCGCAGGCGCCGGAGATCATCATCGATAGTTCGGAGCTGTCGGCCGACGCGGCTTGCGAGCGCATCATCGGTTACTTGCGAGAACGCAACTACCTGTAACGACCGGCCCTGCATCTGATGCAGCCACGAAGGAGGTGCGCTCCCTCTCCGCTTGCGGGAAAGGTCAAGCAAGAGGCTCAGAAGTCGGAGGCGATGCCCTTGCGTTCCCAATCGCCGTAGCGGGTCGGCTCGGGACCCTTCGGTCCCTGCAGCTCCTTCGCCTTGGCCGTGGTCTTGGCCTCGCTGCCGGCTTCCGCGGCAGCAGCCTGCCGGCGCGCCTCGGCTTCGGCCAGCGCGCGCTGGGCTGCCGGCGTGAGCGGCTTGCGATCGGGAACGGGAGGCTGGTCACTCATCGTCCGGTCTTCTAGCGCAGGACGGGCCGCAATGCGACGTGCAATAACGCATTCCTGAAATCAGGCCCGAAAGGGCTGAAAAAGCCGGAAGCGATTCTTACATTTGGCATATTCGCGTGCCAGAGATCGCCTTCTCAAGGCATGCGCCCATTGCGGCGGAACTGCCGCTCGCTCAGAACCTTGCTTCCGCATGCCATCTCAACGTTTTGCTCCTCCGCCCGAAGTGCCAGGCCTTGCGGCACGTCGGATTGCCGCCGACATCGTCGACGGCGTGCTGCACAAGCGCCGCACGCTCGACGACCAGCTCGACGGTAGCGGTGCCCATCCCGGACTGAAGTCGCTGGCCGATCGCGACCGAGCGTTGATGCGGCGCCTGGTTGCCACCGTGCTGCGCCGGCTCGGCACGCTCGGCCACGTGCTGTCGCGCCTGCTCGACAAAGGCATTCCTTCCGACGCGCCGCGCGCGCAGAGCGCGCTGCTGATCGGCGCGGCGCAAATCCTCTGGATGGACGTGCCGGATCACGCCGCCGTCGACCTCTCCGTTCGCCTGGTGCAATCCGACCGCCGTGCCGCGCGCTATGCCGGCCTCGTCAATGCCGTGCTGCGTCGCTGCGCGCGCGAGGGCAAGGCGCTGGTCGAGGAGGTCGCCACGCAATCGCTCGACCTTCCGCCATGGCTGCTCGCGCGTTGGAGCGCACATTATGGCGAAGCCACCGCACGAGACATGGCGCTGGCGCTCGGCCACGAGCCCTCGCTCGATCTCACCGTGAAGTCCGATCCCGCGCAATGGGCGAGCCGCCTGCACGGCGAGATGCTGCCGACCGGGACGGTGCGGATGCTGCTGCACGGCTCGGTGACGATGCTGCCCGGCTTCACCGAGGGACAATGGTGGGTGCAGGACGCCGCCGCCGCACTGCCGGCCCGGCTGTTCGGCGACGTCAATGGCAAGTCCATTGCAGATCTCTGCGCCGCCCCCGGAGGCAAGACCGCGCAACTGGCGCTGGCCGGTGCGCAGGTCACGGCGATCGACCGCTCGCCGGCCCGGGTGGCACGACTGCGCGAAAACCTGGCGCGGCTGTCGCTCCAGGCCGAGACCGTCGTCGCCGACGCCGTGGAATGGGCCGGCCGGGCCGAGGGCTTCGACGGTGTCCTGATCGATGCGCCCTGCACCTCGACCGGCACGATCCGCCGCCATCCCGACGTGGCCTGGCTGCGGCAGGAATCCGACATCGCGCCCCTGACCGCGCTCCAGCAACGGCTGCTACGAAAATCGGTGTCGCTGCTCAAGCCGGGCGGTACGCTGATCTACTGCACCTGCTCGCTGGAACCCGAAGAAGGCGAGCAGGCCGTGGCGACGCTGCTGGCGGCCGAGCCGGCGCTTCGCCGCGTCCCCATCGCGGCGGCGGAGGTCGCGGGCCTCGACGAAATCCTCAACCCGGAGGGCGATCTGCGCACCCTGCCCTGCCATCTGCCGCATGCCGATCCCAAGCTCGGCGGGCTCGACGGATTTTTCGCGGCCCGGCTGGTTAAATCCTGATTTTGCACTGGATTTTGCGACCGGCGCTGATTCGCGCCGTTCAAGGTGGTGTCAGACGAGCGATTTTGGGATTAATAGGGATTCGTCGCTAATTCTCTCCCCCTTCAAGGCACGGCGTGTCGGTCGCTCAACGCAGACATATCTCGACGCTGGTCATGAACCGCTTCGCGCGGAACATGCTTGCGCGCGCGAGCGGCGGTTCGGTTGCGCTGTCGCGGGTCTGGCCCAGCCGCACCGACCGGCTGATCATCGCGCCGCACGATCTGCGCACCGCGGATGCGACCCGCGCCGCCGAGATCTATGCCGGCCGCTTCGTCTTCGCCGGCAAGATCGTCAATTGCCACGGCCGCTCGATCTTCGATCTCGAGCCGCCGTCGGAGGACTGGGAGGTTGCGCTGCTCGGCTTCGGCTGGCTGCGCCATCTGCGCGCCGCCGACACCGCGCTGACACGGGCGAATGCGCGCGCTCTGATCGAAGACTGGATCGCCAACCCCGCCAACAAGCGCCGCCCGGTCGCGCGGCGCGCCGACGTGCTGGCGAGGCGCGTGATCTCGCTGCTGTCGCAGGCACCGTTGGTGCTGAGCGAGACCGACAACAAATTCTACCGCCGTTACTTGCGCGCACTCGCCCGCGAGATCCGGTTCCTGCGCTACACCATGGTCGACATTCCGGACGGAGTGCCGAAGCTCCAGGTGCTGATCGCGCTGTGTTATGCGGCGCTGTGCCTTGCCAACCAGACGCGTCACATCCGCAGCGCATCGAAGAAGCTGTCGGACGAGTTGCAGCGGCAGATCCTGCCCGATGGCGGCCACATCTCCCGCAATCCGGGCGCGCTGATCGAGCTCCTGATCGACCTCTTGCCGCTGCGGCAGACCTTTGCCGCGCGCAACATCGCACCGCCTCCGGCGCTGCTGAATGCGATCGACCGCATGATGCCGATGCTGCGCTTCTTCCGGCACGGCGACGGCAATTTCGCGCTGTTCAACGGCATGAGCGCGACATCTTCGGACCTGCTCGCCACGCTGCTCGCCTATGACGACACTCACGGCGCGCCGATGGCCAACATGCCGCATACCGGCTTTCAGCGCCTCGATGCCGGCCAGACCACTGTGATCATCGACACCGGCCCGCCGCCGCCGGCCAGCGTCAGTCACGACGCCCATGCCGGCTGCCTGTCGTTCGAGCTGTCCTCCGGCATCAGCCGCATCGTCACCAATTGCGGCATGCCGACCACGGGGCGCGACAATTGGCGACCGTTCGCACGCGGCACCGCGGCCCATTCCACCCTGACCTACCACGACACCTCGTCCTGCCAATTCGTCGAGATGTCGGCGATGAAGCGGCTGCTGCACGGCTCACCCGTCACCAGCGGACCCGTCGAGGTCGAGAGCTATCGCGAGATCGTGCAGAACGGCACGCTGCTGACGACGTCGCATGACGGTTACCTCGCCAAGTTCGGCGCGATCCACCGCCGCGTGCTGATGATCGCCAATGACGGTGCGCGCATCGACGGCGAGGACACGCTGTCGCCGCCGCAGGGCGGACGCTTCAAGGGCGCGGATGCCGATTTCGCGCTGCGCTTCCATCTGCATCCGGCCGTGAAGGCCAGTCGGCTGTCGGACGCCCGCGGCGTCATGCTGGTGCTGCCGAACCGCGACGTCTGGACCTTTGAAGCGTTGGACGACAAGGTCGATCTCGAGGACAGCGTGTTCCTGGCCGGCAATGACGGCCCCCGCCGCACCGCGCAGATCGTGATCCGGCAGGATGCCCGGCAGGCGCCCTCGATCCGCTGGAGCTTTGTGCGTTCCACCGCATCGCCGGCGGTCACCAACGCCCGGAGAAATGCGCGGCGAGAGCCGGAACTACCGCTGTAGACGTGCGATTCAGTCAGATCCGGTCGTTGTGAAAACGGCCGAAAACTGCTATCGAGCCCTCGCTCGCGCGACTGGCGACCTGGGATGGAGCACCATCGGGAAGCGCGGGCCATAGAAGCCGCGCGCCTGGGCATAGACACTCCTTAAGACAGAGGATCTTGCTCATGACTGACCGTCCCCGCCGCGTCACCCGTGCTCTTCTCTCCGTCTCCGACAAGTCCGGCCTGATCGAGTTCGCCAAGGCGCTGGTCGCGCATGATGTCGAGCTGGTCTCGACCGGCGGCACCGCGAAAGCGATCGCCGCGGCCGGTCTCAAGGTGAAGGACGTCTCCGACCTGACCGGCTTCCCCGAAATGATGGACGGCCGCGTCAAGACGCTGCATCCGAAGGTGCATGGCGGCCTGCTCGCGATCCGCGACAACAAGGAGCATGCGGAGGCGATGAAGGCCCACGGCATCGCGCCGATCGACCTGCTCGTCGTCAACCTCTATCCGTTCGAAGCGACTGTCGAGAAAGGCGCCGGCTTCGAGGATTGCATCGAGAACATCGACATCGGCGGCCCCGCCATGATCCGCGCCGCCGCCAAGAACCACGACGACGTCGCCGTCGTGGTCGAGGCCGATGACTACAAAGCCGTGCTCGACGAGCTCGCCGCCAACAACGGCGCGACCACGCTGAAGCTGCGCCGGCGGCTTGCGGCAAAGGCCTATGCGCGCACCGCGGCCTATGACGCCGCGATCTCGAACTGGTTCAACCGGCAGCTCGAGATCGACGCACCCGACTTCCGCGCCTTCGGCGGCAGGTTGATCCAGTCGTTGCGCTATGGCGAGAACCCGCACCAGACCGCAGCGTTCTATGCGACGCCGGACAAGCGCCCGGGCGTCTCGACCGCGCGGCAGCTCCAGGGCAAGGAGCTCTCCTACAACAACATCAACGACACCGATGCGGCCTATGAATGCATCGGCGAGTTCGACGCCAAGCGCACCGCGGCCTGCGTCATCGTCAAGCACGCCAATCCCTGCGGCGTCGCCGAAGGATCGAACCTAGTCGAGGCTTATCGCAGGGCGCTGGCCTGCGATTCCACCTCGGCCTTCGGCGGCATCATCGCGATGAACCGCGCGCTCGACGCCGACACCGCGCGCGAGATCACGAAAATCTTCACCGAGGTGATCATCGCGCCCGACGCCACCGAGGAAGCGATCGCCATCATCGGCGGCAAGAAAAATCTGCGCCTGCTGCTCGCCGGCAGCCTGCCCGACCCCCGTGCGCCGGGCCTCACCGCCAAGACGGTGGCCGGCGGCCTCCTCGTGCAGAGCCGCGACAATGCCGTGGTCGACGACATGACGTTCAAGGTCGTGACCAAGCGGGCGCCGACCGAGGCCGAGATGAGCGACCTCAAATTCGCGTTCCGTGTCGCCAAGCACGTCAAGTCCAACACCATCATCTACGCCAGGGATCTCGCCACCGTGGGCATCGGCGCAGGGCAGATGAGCCGGGTGGATTCAGCCCGTATCGCAGCGCGCAAGGCGCAGGACGCGGCGACCGAGCTGAAGCTCGCCGAGCCGCTCACCAAGGGCTCGGTGGTGGCCTCGGATGCCTTCTTCCCGTTCGCCGACGGCATGCTCGCCTGCATCGAGGCCGGCGCCACCGCCGTGGTGCAGCCCGGCGGCTCGATGCGTGACGACGAGGTGATCAAGGCCGCCGACGAGCACGGCATTGCCATGGTGTTCACGGGCACGCGGCACTTCAGGCACTGAGCCGCTAGCAAGAACGTCGACGATCCCGTCAGGGCCGTCATTGCGAGCGTAGCGAAGCAATCCAGAACCTTTCCGCAGAGGCAGTCTGGATTGCTTCGTCGCTTCGCTCCTCGCTATGACGAAAGTAGAGCGCGTCGTGCGACTAATCCCGCACCCGCATCAACAATCCCAACCCTGCGACGAAGAACACCACCAGCACGGCCATGCCGGCCTTCTGGCTCGCGGTCACCGCCGTGATCATGCCGATCAGGAGCGGTCCGATGAAGGACGTCACCTTTCCGGTCAGTGCGAACAGGCCAAAATACTGCGCGATGCGGTCTTTCGGTGCGAGGTGGATCAGCAGCGTGCGGGAGGCGGCCTGGAGCGGACCGCCGGCCGCGCCGATGAAGCAGCCCAGCACGAGATAGGCGCGCTCGGCGGCGCTCGAGAACAAGCCCGCGCCCGGCTGCGGTGGCGCGACCTTCACGAACAACACGTTATCCTTGTCGACCAGCAGGATCGCCGCCACGGACAGCAAGAGAAGCAGCAGGCTGCCGGCAATGACTCGCTTCGGCCCTAGACGATCATCCAGTTTGCCGCCGAACCATGCGCCGAATGCGCCGGCGATCGCAAGCATAATGCCGAACGTGCCGATCTGGATCGTGTGCCAGCCGAACGTGCCCGCGGCATAGATGCCGCCGAAGGCGAACAGCGACACCAGACCGTCGGTGTAGATCATGTTGGCGAGCAGGAATGCCGCGAGCGACTTCTGCTTCGGCAGATGCTTGATCGATTGCCTGAGCTCCGACAGGCCCTCGCGCAGCGCCTCGCGCAGTGGGCGCTTGGCCGGATAGTCCGGCGTGAACAGGAACATCGGCGTCACGAAGATGATGAACCACAGCCCGGTCAGCGGCCCGGCGGCCCGGTCGCCCTGATGCGTCACGGGATCGAGCCCGAACAATGGCGTGAGGCCGAGCAGCGTGCGGCCGGTCTCGGGATTGGCGGCGAGGAGGCCGAGCACGATGATCAGGCTGACGATGCCGCCGACATAGCCGGTCGCCCAGCCGGTGCCGGAGAGCCGGCCGATCCGCTCCGGCGGCACCAGGGTCGGCATCATCGCATTGTTGAAGACGGTGGCGAACTCGGCACCGACGCTGGCGAGTGCAACCGCGGTGAGCAGCAACGGAATGACGGCGGCATCGCCAGGCCTGCCGATCCACAGCGTGCACGATGCCAGCACCAGCACCGTCCCGAATCCCGCAATCCATGGCTTCCTGCGGCCCGCGGCGTCGGCGATGGCTCCCAGCACCGGCGACAACAGCGCGATTGCAAGGCCCGCCGAAGCCATCGCAAACGCCCATAGCGACTGGCCGGCGGCGGGATTCGGCGCAATGCTGGTGGCAAAATAGGGCGCGAACACGAAGGTCGTGATCAACGTGAAATAGGGCTGCGCGGCCCAATCGAAGAAGATCCAGCTGACGACGGCGGTGCGGGGCGGATAGGTCCGCAGCACATCGGCCATGCGCGCATCCGGGGCGATCGTCGTCATCACGCAGGCCTCATCACGAACAGTTTTGCCTCTCTTGAGTCAAACCGTATAGCATTGCGGCGAGGCGTGTGAACCGGTCCGAAGCCCCGGCGGAAGTTTGATAATGTCGTCATATTCGACACGGCGGACGGTTTTCGCCGTCATAGCCATTCTCGCGTTCGGCTTCGCAGCCGCGACTGCCCAGGACGCGCGACAGGCTTATGTTCCCGCCGCGCCCGGCACGGTGCGCGCCATTGCCGCCGAACACGGCATGGTGGTCGCGCAGGAGAAGATATCCGCGCAAGTCGGCGCCGAGATCCTGCGGCGCGGTGGCAATGCGGTCGATGCGGCCGTCGCGACCGGCTTTGCGATGGCCGTGACCTATCCGCGTGCCGGCAATATCGGCGGCGGCGGCTTCATGGTGATCCATTCCGCCGACCGCAACGAAGACATCACGATCGACTACCGCGAGACGGCGCCGGCGGCGACCACGCCGCAGATCTTTCTCGGCGCCGACGGCAAGCCTGATCCGGCGAAGTCACGGGATTCCGCCCTTGGCGTCGGCGTTCCCGGCACGGTCGCGGGGCTCAGTCTGGCACTGGAGAAATACGGCTCGGGCCAGTTCACGCTGGCGCAATTGCTCAAGCCTGCGATTGCGCTCGCCAGCGATGGTTTCGTCGTCAGCGACGACATCGCCGATACGCTGCCCGGTTGGCACCGGCGGCTGGCACGCTGGCCTTCGACCGCCAAAATCTTCTCGCGGCCCGATGGCACGCCGCTTCGCGAGGGCGACAGGTTGATGCAGGGCGAGCTTGCCGAAACGCTGTCGGCCATCGCGGCACAGGGACCGCGAGGCTTCTATGAGGGACCGGTCGCGGAAAAGCTCGCCAAAGCCGTGGCTGATGCCGGCGGCATCATGACGCCGGCCGATTTGAAGGCCTATCAGGCCGTGATCCGCGCGCCGGTGCGCGGCACCTATCGCGGCTACGACATCGTGTCGATGCCGCTGCCCTCGTCCGGTGGCACCGTCTTGGTGGAAACGCTCAACATCCTCGAGGGCTTTCAGCTTGGCGATTTGAAGCAGGGATCGCCGGCATCCCTGCATCTCTTGATTGAGGCCATGAAGCGGGCCTATGCGGACCGCGCGCGCTATCTCGGCGATCCCGCCTTCGTCAACGCACCGATCGAGACGCTCACCGCGAAGGACTATGCCGCCAAACTGCGCTCCGGCATCACGGTCGATCGCGCCACGCCGTCGAAAGAGCTCGCAGCCGCGGCTCCCTCGCCGCGCGAGGGCAGCAACACCACGCATTTCTCCGTAGTGGATTCCCGCGGCAACGCGGTCAGCAACACTTACACGCTGAACTTCAGCTACGGCGTCGGCCTCGTTGCCGACGGCACCGGCGTGCTGCTCAACAACGAGCTCGACGATTTCACCGCCGCGGTCGGCGCCTCCAATGCCTACGGCCTCGTCGGCTTCGAGGCCAATCTGCCCGGACCTGGCAAACGTCCGCTCTCGTCGATGTCGCCGACCATCGTGCTCAGGAACGGCAAGCCGGTGCTGGTGACGGGCTCGCCCGGCGGCAGCCGCATCATTTCCAGCGTGCTGCAGGTGATCGTGAACGTCCTGGACTACAAGATGGATGTCGCGGCCGCCGTCGCGGCGCCACGGCTGCATCACCAATGGTTGCCCGACGAAGTGCGGATCGAGCGCGGCTTTGCCGAGGATGTGCTGCTCGAACTGAAGGCGAGAGGCCATGCGATCGTCGAGCCGATGGGGCAGACATCGGCCAATTCGATTCTCGTGTCGCCGAACGGGCCGCTCGGCGCGCCCGACCCCCGCACAAGGGGCGCAGAAGCGGCCGGCCAGTAACCGCTTTGCTTGCAGGACCAGGTGCGCAATGCGCACCATAGCTGCCTCTGCCGCGGAATGACGGGCGCGAAGCTTACCGCCCCACCTCGTACGGCCCGCCCTTTTCCAGCGCACGCGCATAGGCCGGGCGTGCGTGGATGCGCTCGAGGAATGCCATCGCCTTGGGATGGCCCTGCTCGAGCCCGCCGCGCGCTTGCGCAGCTTCGAGCGGGAAGCTCATCTGGATGTCGGCTGCGGTGAATTCGTTGCCGGCGAACCATTCGCTCTTCGCAAGCTCGCCTTCCCAATAGTCCATGTGCTGCTTGAGCTGCGGATTGACCAGCGTGGTCAGCGCCTGGTTCGAGACCTTGCGCACCAGCGGACGAAGCAGCGCGGGCGCGCGCTTCGGCATCAGCGTGAACAGCAGCTTCAGCAGCAGCGGCTGCATCGCCGACCCCTCGGCATAATGCAGCCAATAGGTGAAGCGCAGCCGCTCCGGTGTATCAGGCGGCGGAATCAGCCGGCCATTGCCGTAGGTCGCGACAATATATTCGATGATCGCACCCGACTCGGCGATGGTGTTGCCGTTGTCGGTGATGACGGGCGACTTGCCGAGCGGGTGGATGGCGCGCAGCTCCTTCGGCGCACGCATGTCCGGCTGCCGCTGGTAGCGCACGATCTCGTAAGGCACGCCTAGCTCCTCGAGCAGCCACAGCACGCGCTGCGAGCGGGAATTGTTGAGGTGGTGAACAATCAGCATCGGTGAGGTCCCCAGGGCTAGGCGTGGTGGCTAAGCGCGGTCGTGCGGCGGCGCCGTTGGTGCCAGCCCAGGGGCGCAATGTCGAGCCGGGGTGCGGATATTTTCACCCGGGTATATTGACCTTTATAATTTACCCGGGTATTAAATGGCCCTAGCCTCATCAATATGGCAATGATTTCAATGCAAAGGACTTTCACCGCCTTCCAGGGACCACGTCGCCTGGTGTCCGGACCCGCAGGCGAAGTCGCGCTGGTCGTCAAGCGAGTGGCGCCTCGGCCGGACGAGGCCATCATCATCTTCGAGGACGCCACGGGCCGATCGATCGACTTCGATCTGCGTGGCGGCGATCGCGAGGTGCTGGCGCGGCTGGCCAAGCTCGTCCCGCCGCCGGTCGAGGCGAGCACGCCACCGAGCGAGCCGCGCGGCCGCGGCCGGCCCAAGCTCGGCGTCGTCGCGCGCGAGGTGACGCTGTTGCCGCGGCACTGGGAGTGGCTCGGCGCGCAGCCGGGCGGCGCCTCGGTCGCGTTGCGCAAGCTCGTCGACGAGGCGAGGCGCGCCAGCGGCGACAAGGACCGCGAGCGGCAGGCGCGCGATGCGGCCTATCACTTCATGTCGACCATGGCCGGCAATCTGCCGCGGTTCGAGGACGCTTCGCGCGCGCTGTTCGCAGACGACCGGCGGCGCTTCACCGCGCTGATCGCCGACTGGCCGGCCGACATCCGCGACCACATCGTCAAGCTCGCCTACAGCGACCGCGCGTAAACCGCGCGGCGCTCTTCACAACCTCCATCGACGGCCGAGCCGCGCACCTTGCGCGGCAACGGCCTCGCACGCCCTGATGAAAGGCCGATCCATGTCCGCCCCAAAACCGCTCTGGAGGACATTCCTCCGCTTCCTCGCGCCGTTGATGCTGAGCAACGCGCTGCAATCGCTGTTCGGCACCGTCAGCAACGTCTATCTCGGCCAGATGATCGGCGTCGACGCGCTGGCGGCGGTCTCGGTGTTCTTCCCCGTGATGTTCTTCCTGTTCGCCTTCGTCATGGGCCTCAGCACCGGGGCGACCGTCCTGATCGGCCAGGCCTTCGGCGCGCGCGAGCCCGACAAGATCAGAAGCATCGCGGGCACGACGCTCGCGATCGGCCTTCTGCTCTCCACTTCGGTTGCGCTGATCGGCGGCCTCTTCACCCGTCAATTGATGATGGCGCTCGCCACACCCGCGGACATTCTCGATTCCGCCAGCACCTATGCGCGGATCATGCTGCTCACCATGCCGCTCGGCTTCGTCTTCCTGCTGATGACGGCGATGATCCGCGGCGTCGGCGATGCGTTGACGCCGCTGCTGGCGCTGGCGCTGTCGACTGCGATCGGCCTGATCCTGACCCCGCTGCTGATCCGCGGGTCGTTCGGATTGCCGCCGGCCGGCGTCGCCAGCCCGGCATGGGCGGCCGCGATCGCGAACGCGCTCACCTTGATCGCGCTCGCCGTCTATCTGCTGCGGAAGAAGCATGCGCTCGCGCCGGACGCGGCCTTGCTGCGTCAGCTGCGGCTGAACCGCGCCATGCTCGGCAAGATTCTTGGCATCGGGTTGCCGAGCGCCATCGGCATGGTGGTGATGGCGATTGCGGAGCTGGTCCTGCTCGGCCTGGTCAACGGTTACGGGTCGGACGCCACGGCCGCCTATGGCGCCGTCAACCAGGTGATGGGCTACACGCAGTTCACGGCGATGTCGATCTCGATCGCCGTCTCGATCCTCGGCGCGCAGGCTGTCGGCGGTGGCGACAGAACCCGGCTCGACGGCATCGTGCGCACCGGGCTCGCCTTCAACTTCGTCCTGACCGGCGGGCTGGTGGCGCTGATCTATCTGGCGCCGCGTGCCATCCTCGGCATCTTCATCACCGACGCCGCCGTGCTCGATCTGGCGAAAGGCCTGCTCGACATCGCCCTGTGGAGCTCGGTGCCGTTCGGTCTGGCCATTGTGTATTCCGGGGCCATGCGCGCGGCGGGCGTCGCGCTGACGCCGATGCTGCTCTCGATCTTCGCCATCGTCGCGATCGAGCTGCCTGCCGCGGTGATCCTGAGCCGCACGATCGGTCTTCAGGGCGTATGGGCCGCCTATCCCATCGTGTTCTGCGCCATGTTCGTCTTGCAGATGGGCTATTACCTCGCGGTCTGGCGCAAGCGCGCGATCCGGCGTCTGATCTGACGCTCAAAGTATTATGACCATCATTAAACGGTAGACCTGTGGCGCGCCCTGCGCCACAATGGAAAAAAGCCAGATCAGAAAGTTAGGTCAGGGAGAGTGAGTTTGACCCGCATTGCCCCGCAGTTCCTGTTCGATTTCGGCAGCCCGAACGCCTATCTCAGCCATCTCGCGATTCCCGCGATCGAGCAGCGCATTGGCGTCAGGTTCGAATACGTCCCGATCCTGCTCGGCGGCATCTTCAAGTCGACCAACAACCGGTCGCCGGCCGAGACGCTCGCCGGCATCAAGAACAAGCGTGAATTCCAGCAGGTCGAGACCGAGCGCTTCATCAAGCGCTTCAAGGTGCAGCCCTATGTCTGGAATCCGCACTTTCCCGTCAATACGCTGAACCTGATGCGCATGGCGATCGCGGCGCAAGCGGAAGGCGTGTTCGAGGCCTATGTCGAGGCCGCCTTCCATCACATGTGGCGCGAGCCGAAGAAGATGGACGATCCTGAAGTCGCGGCGAAGGCGCTGGCGTCCTCCGGCCTCGATGCCCAGAAGCTGTTGACCCGCGCGCAGGAACCCGAGGTGAAGGCCAAGCTGATCAAGAACACCGAGGAGGCGGTCGTGCGCGGCGCGTTCGGCTCGCCGACCTTCTTTGTCGGCAACGAGATGTTCTTTGGCAAGGAACAGCTCCGCGAGGTCGAGGAGATGGTGCTGGAAGGGGGCAAATAGGGAATGGTGAAGAGCGAGTCGTGAAACTGTGACTCGTGATTTGCGGCCTCTCACCCTATTCGCTATTCCCTACTCGCCATTCGCCTCGTTCAACGGAGCTTTCGCATGCGTATCCTCGTGGTCGGCGCCGGCGCCATCGGCGGCTATTTTGGTGGCAGGCTGTTGCAGGCCGGCCGCGACGTCACCTTCCTGGTCCGGCCGCGCCGGGCCGGCGAGCTCGCCAGCGCCGGGCTCGTCATCAAGAGCCCGAATGGCGACGTGACCCTGAAGAATCCGCCGACCGTGCAGGCCGACGCGCTCAAGGACAAGTTCGACGTCGTGCTGCTCAGCTGCAAGGCGTTCGATCTCGACGATGCCATCAAGTCGTTCGCGGCCGCCGTCGGGCCGAACACTGCGATCATCCCGATGCTGAACGGCATGAAGCATCTCGACATCCTCGACGCCAAGTTCGGCAAGGAGCGCGTGCTCGGCGGCCTCTGCGCGATCGCCGCGACCTTGAACGAGCAGCGTGAGGTGGTACAGCTCCAGCCGATGCAGGCGCTCAGCTACGGCGAGCGCGACGGCAAGCTGTCCGATCGCGTCAAGGCGATCGACGAAGCTTTCAAGAGCGGCATTACCGGCGCCGCCGCCAGCCAGAACATCATGCAGGACATGTGGGAGAAGTGGGTGTTCCTCGCCTCGCTGGCGGCATCCACCAGCCTGATGCGGACCTCCGTCGGCAACATCCTCGCAGCGCCCGGCGGTCGGGATTTCCTGCTCGGCATGCTGGATGAGACCAGCGCGATCGCCACCGCGTCGGGCTATCCGCCGGGCGGCCCGTTCTTCGAGCGTGTGAAGGGCAACCTCACCACCGAGGGCTCGCCCATGACGGCCTCGATGTTCCGCGACATCAAGGCCGGCCTGCCGGTCGAGGCCGATCACGTCATCGGCGACCTCATCGCGCGCGCCGACGCCGCCAAGGTGCCTGTGCCCAAGCTGCGCATCGCCTATACGCATTTGAAGGCGTATGAGAAGCAGCGGGCGGGCTAGCTGCAGCTACACACTCGTGTGTCGTCCTGGGCTCGCGCTTTGCGCGCCCCGGGATGACGAGCTGCGTTTGCCGCAACGAACCCCGCGCTATTTCAAATGCGCGAGATAGTGCGAGACGGCGGTGATCTCCTCGTCGCTCATGCGATAGGCGACATCGACCATCGCAGCGACGCCGTTGCCGATGCGCTGGCCGGCCTTGTAGTCGTGCAGCGCCTTGACCAGATATTCCTCGCGCTGGCCCGCGAGCCGCGCCACGGCCTTGGTGCCGGCATAGCTGTCCGTGTGGCACGACGCACAGCGGCGGCCGGCGGCAACCTGCGCGCCCTTTTCCGACAGCTCCGGATCCTTGTCCTCCGGGCCCTTCGGCGGCGCCATTTGCGAGAAATAGGCACCGAAACTGCGGATGTCCTCGTTGGTGATCTCCTCCGCGATCGGCTTCATCTGCTCGTTCTTGCGCGCGCCGGCGCGGAAGAACACCAGTTGCCACTGGATGAACTGATCGGGCTGCCCGGCGAGCGAGGGGACGTTCTCCGTCTGCGAAATGCCGTTCTCGCCGTGACAGCCGGCGCAGGCGGAGGCCTTCTCCTTGATCGCGGAATTATCGGCAGCACCTGCCGGCACGGCACCGAGCGCCAGGAGCGCAACCGCGCTGATTGCGTGCGAGATGAATGGCCGGCGCATGAGGGAATTCCGATCTGATCAACTGCGTCGATTCCGGGGCGTGCGGAGCACGCGCCCTGGATCCATAACCACGGCTCGGGGCCGTGGGTTCCGGACTTGCGCTGGCGCGCAATCCGGAACGATGGGATGGGCTTGAAGCAAACGAGGCTGCGGCCCTTCCGGCACCACAGCCTCGTGTCGTATGCGCGCTACTTCTTGCTGTAGCTGATGCGATAGATCGCGCCGGCCCAGTCGTCGGCAACGAGGATCGATCCGTCCTTAGCGAGGATGATGTCGTTGGGTCGGCCGAGATAGCCCTGGTCGCCCTCGAGCCAACCGGAGGCGAAGATCTCCCGCTTCGGGTTCTTGCCATCGGGCCCGACGATCACGCGCACGATGCGCGCGCCCTGGTACTTGTGCCGATTCCAGGAGCCGTGTTCGGCGATCAGGATGTTGTTCTTGTACTCGGCCGGAAACTGGTCGCCGGTATAGAACTTCATGCCGAGCGGGGCGACATGGGCGCCGAGATTCAGCACGGGCGGCGTGAACTCGGAGCACTTGTGGCCCATCGCGAACTTGTCGTCGGGCAGGTTGCCCTGGTGGCAATAGGGATAGCCGAAATGCTCGCCGATCCGGTTGATCATGTTCAGCTTGTCCGAGGGCAGATCATCGCTGATCCAGTCGCGGGCATTCTCGGTGAACCAGAGCTTGCCGGTGCGCGGATCGACGTCGCCGCCGACCGAGTTGCGCACGCCGAGCGCCCAGATTTCGGCGTTGCCGGTCTTGGGATCGACGCGCCGGATCTGCGACACGCTGGTCGGCGGGATGCCGATGTTGAAGGGCGGCCCGAACGGCAGGAAGAACCAGCCTTCCTTGTCGACCGCGATGTACTTCCAGCCATGCGCGGCATAGGACGGCATGTCGTCATAGACGACCTTGCCTTCGCCGGGATTGTCGAGCTTGTTCTCGATGTCGTCGTAGCGGATCAGCTTGTCGACCGCGATGACGTAGAGCGCGCCGTCCCTGACGGCGAGCCCGGTGGGCATGTTCAGCCCCTTGAGGATGGTCTTGACCTCCTTCTTCCCGCCATTGTCCTTGATGGCATAGACGTTGCCGAGGCCGAACGAGCCGACGAACAGGGTGCCCTTGTTACCCCAGGCCATCTGCCGCGCCGCGAGCACGCCCGAGGCGTAGACCTCGATCTTGAAGCCCTGCGGCAGCTTGATCTTCTTGACGATGTTGGCGAGCTCGGCATCGGAGGCGCCGGTCGGCGGACCCGAGGGCGGCGCAAGGCCCTTCTGCGCCTCGGTCTCATCGCCCAGGAACCAGTCATCCGGCGGACGGGTCCAGAACTCCTTGGTGCCGGATTCGTATTTCTTCAGCGCCCGGTTCTTGTCCTGCTGCTGCGCATAGCCGGCGCTGGTCCCCGTGAGGAGAGCAGCCGCTGCAAGCGCCAGAACGGATTGAAAGACGGATCGGTGGAATCTCATCGCGTCACTCCCCTAAGGCAGCCGCCAGGGCTGCGCATTATTTTCTTTTGCTAAGTCGAGAGGCGAAGTTTTGGGTCGGTCGGAACGACAGACGCAAAAAGGTTAGCACATCTGCGAGCGCTGAGAAGCGCGGCACATGCACCGCGGTTGCGCCGCGCAAAAATTGAGACGGAATGTCAACGAGGCCAAACCGTGGCGACGGCCCTGTCGCTGCGATGCGGAATCAAGGCGGCGCGCGCCTCGTTCGCGGCCCAGGCGAGCTGCGGTACAAAAAATGCGAAAACAACCCCATGCACAGTAGAACGGCGCAAGCCGCGCCGCTCAGGGGAGACCCGGCAGGCACTTGACTCGTCGAGCAAAACATCGATCGCGGCGCTCAACCGGCGACGGGATAGGGTCCATCGTCGAACACCGTGTCATGATAGCCTTTGGCCCCGATCTCGCGCGCCAGCGCACTGCGAAAATCGCGCCCCTCGCGCAGGCTGCGCAGCACATGCGCGAAATCGAATTCGGGCCGCCAGCCCAGCTCGCGCCGCGCGCGCTCGTTGACATAGACGCGGTCGATCTCGGGGAAGAGGCTCCAGCCGCGCGCCGCATAGAGCTGGGCGCAATCCGGATAGAGCTCGCGGACGACCCCGGCGGCATCGCGCGCCAGCGCCGCGAGATGACGCTGCTCGAACGGGCTGGTCGCCGAAATGATGTAGCGGGCGAAACCGATGTTGGGCGCGCGCTCGACGGCGAGCAGATGGGCGCTCACCGCGTCGGCGATATCCAGCCGGCGATACAGCAGCTCGTTGGCCTGCGCGTTGTCCAGCGCGTAAGCCGACCGCATCGCGGGATCGTCGTCGTCCTCCGGAAAGAAGCGCGAGGTCCGCAACACCACGACCGGAAGTCCGCGCTCGCGGACGAACAACTCGCACAGCGTCTCCGCCATCAGCTTGGTGGTGCCGTAGATATTTTTCGGAACGGACGGCAGGTCCTCGGTGACCCACACCGCCGCCTGTCCCGCCGCCGGCCGAAGCTGCGAGCCGAACGCGCTGGTCGTGCTGGTGAAGACGAAACTCTTCACCCCGGCCGCCGCGGCCGCCTCGAGCAGATTGAGCGTGCCCGATACGTTGGTGTCGACAAAGTCCTGCTTGCTGTGGGTCGCCACATGCGGCTTGTGCAGAGTCGCGGTGTGGATCACCGCCGTGACGCCGTCCATCTGGCGCCGCACGAAGCCGGGATCGACGATCGAGCCCACCGCGTCAGTGAAGGGCGAAGGCTTCAGATCGATCCCGCGCACGGGCGACCCGCGCCCACGCAGGGTGCGGGTAACGGCTTCACCGAGATGGCCGGCACTGCCGGTGACCAGAGTAGCCATTTGAGATCAATTTGAACCCACCCGCCAACGGCGGAAAACTGCCGTCCGTTCCGGGCATTCGATTGAGGCGTTACCGCAAATCTAACCGTGCAGATCGAACGAAAAAAGAACAAATTGACTGCGAAGGCCATCGGAGGGAATGTAGATGCACCCAAGTCGCTCCTATATTGACAGGGTACCGAGATAGTGACGCGGATGAAGAGCCCTGTTCTAGTTCTGTCGACTGTGAATGCGCCCTATAGCAAGAAGCTAGACGCGCAGGAGCTTGTCCATTGTCTGCTGGACCCCGCTTCGGCGAAGGCGGCCTGCGGCCCCATGTCGTCGTTTTTCGGGGACGTTGAACCCGAACTGCAAATCGCATTCGCGGAGACATATGGCATCAGCCACGACCAACTGGTTGCCGCAGCGAAGGCCTTTGCCGAATTTTCGGGGCAATCCTATCCACTCGCGGCGTGACCGATGAGCGCTCAATCCGATTGGGCGCAACTTTTCCGCATTGCCTGTGCGATGATCCGGCAAGTCAACGCCGAACAGAACATCATTGATCGTTGGACGTTCGGCGGCGGCACAGCGATGATGCTGCAAATCGATCATCGGATAAGCCAGGATGTCGATATCTTTCTCACGGATCCCCAGGTTCTGCCCTTTCTCGATCCACAGAAGCATGACTTCAATTTCGAGGTCAGGCCTGCCGACTACGATGGCGATGGTGCACGGTCTCTGAAGCTTGGTTTTGAATTTGGTCAGATCGATTTTATCGTCGCACCATCCCTCACCTCCTTGCCGACGACGCAAGCGACAGTCGAAGGCGAAACGATCCTTCTGGAGACAATTCCAGAGATCATCGCAAAGAAGGTCTACCATAGAGGCAATAGCATCACGCCACGCGATATCTTCGACATCGCAGCTGGCAGTGAATTGCATGCGGAATCCATGATCAAGGAGCTGGCGCGGTATCGCGACCGGGTCGCCAGTACGCTGGCCGCAATCGAAAAGCTCAAGCCTGACTTTGTGGGCGCGGCGATCAATCAGCTCGCGATCAAGGACGCCTACAAGCTGACCGCGAATGCGGCGCTGGAAAAGACCAAGCACCTCCTTCGCGCTGTTTAGGCTGGGGCCGGGCGGCCTGAATTGCGGGTTGACACCCATTGCAGCTTCCGGGACCTCGGGCAGCGCGACCTACGCGCCCCATGCCAGAGACCAGAACAATGGCGTCAAGCGGCTCGCCTCCGCGGGCGGCAGCCAACTCATTTCGGATGCTCTGGGAAAAATTGGAGCGGGCGAAGGGGCTCGAACCCTCGACCCCGACCTTGGCAAGGTCGTGCTCTACCACTGAGCTACACCCGCATCCTGTGTCGGTCGCGTGACGCGCCGGCAACGGCTGTCGTATGCCAAAAGCGGGAGGGGAATGCAACAGCTACCGGCGGCGTAGATGCGCAATCCGGGGCCCAATATCGACCCCTGATGCGGCCAAACAGCCCGAAACCACCCCGGAACCGCCGAATCGGCCGCGATGGATTGAAATTCGGCCCATTCGGCCCAATCTAGGAGCCGACAGCGCAGCAGAGGAAGCGGCGGCGTGCTAAAGAGCCGCCATTCCGGACATCAGACAAGGGGATCCCGTGACGATCATCGACCAGGGTAACGGAGCCGCAAACCCGGCCGCCGCCGATCTGATCAAGGACACCACCACCCAGACCTTCGTGAAGGACGTCATCGAGGAATCGAAGCGCCAGCCGGTGCTGATCGATTTCTGGGCGGAGTGGTGCGGGCCCTGCAAGCAGCTCACCCCCGTGCTGGAAAAGGCGGTCAGGGCGGCCAAGGGCAAGGTCAAGCTGGTCAAGATGAACATCGACCAGCACCCGGCGATCCCCGGCCAGATGGGCATCCAGTCGATCCCGGCCGTGATCGCCTTCGTCAACGGCCAGCCGGCCGACGGCTTCATGGGCGCGGTGCCCGAGAGCCAGCTCAATGCCTTCATCGAAAAGCTGACCAAGGGCGTCGTCGCGCCGGGCGAGGTCAACGTCGCCGAGATCGTGCAGGAGGCCGAGGCGATGCTCGCCGAGGGCGATGCCGCCGCGGCAGCGCAGATCTATGCCGAAGCGCTCCAGCATGATTCGACCAATATCGCGGCGCTGGCCGGCCTTGCGAAGTGCTACGCCGTCTCCGGCGCGATGGAGCAGGCCAAGCAGACGCTGGCCATGGTGCCGGAATCCAAGCGCAACGACCCCGCGGTCAAGGCCGTGCAGACCACGATCGATCTCGCCGAGCAGGCGCAGTCTCTCGGGCCAGTCGCGGAGCTGGAACAGAAAGTCGCCGCAAACCCGCTCGATCATCAGGCCCGATTCGACTTGGCGACCGCGCTCAACGCGAAAGGCGACCGCCCTGCTGCCACTGCGCAGCTGCTCGAGATCGTCAAGCGCGACCGCAAATGGAACGATGACGGCGCCCGCAAGCAGCTGGTGCAGTTCTTCGAGGCGTGGGGCGGCACGGATGATGCAACGGTCGAGGGGCGCAAGCGCTTGTCGACGATCCTGTTTTCGTGATCCTGTTTTCGTAAGGCCCTCTTTTGAGCATGATCTGTTCGGAAAACCGCTGCACACTTTGCGCCGACGGGGTCCTCCGGATCCGGATCATGCACTAGCAAGGGCAGGGGGACCGGGCAGATGCCGATCAATATCGAATATCGCGGCCCCGCCGACCTCCCGGAGATCATTCCGGTGTTTCCGCTCCCGGGCGCGCTGCTGCTGCCGCGCGGCCAGATGCCGCTCAACATCTTCGAGCCGCGCTACCTTGCGATGGTCGACGATTCCTTCCGCGACGGCCATCGCCTGATCGGCATGATCCAGCCCGACGTCGCACACTCGCCGAAGGATTCCGACAAGCCGACGCTGTTCCGGGTCGGCTGCGTCGGCCGCATCACCCAGCTCGCCGAATCCGGCGACGGCCGCTACATCCTCGAGCTCACCGGCGTCTCGCGCTTCAAGGTGGTCGAGGAGCTCGACGTGCTCACCGCCTACCGGCAGTGCAAGGTGGACTTCTTCGCCTTCGCCAACGACTTCACCGCGCGCATCGGCGAGGAGGAGGTCGACCGCGAGGCGCTGCTGGCCGTGCTGGCGGATTTCCTGAAAGCCAACAATCTCAAGGTCGACTGGGAGGGCGTCGAAAGCGCGCCCAACGAAGCGCTCGTCAACGCGCTGGCGATGATGTCCCCCTATGGCCCCGCCGAGAAGCAGGCCATGCTGGAAGCGCCCGACCTGAAGACCCGCGCCGAGATCCTGATCGCCGTCACCGAGATGGACCTTGCCAAGAAGCGCACCAGCGGCGATCCGCCGCTGCAGTGAGAACGGCGCTCAGGCTGCGTGAATGGCCGCTTCCGCCTTGCGCTGCGCCGGTGGCGCGATCCTGGAGGCCTGGAGCGGCCGGCTGAAATAATAGCCCTGCGCCTCGATGCAGCCCTCCTCGCGGAGGATCGCCAGCTGCTCGGCGGTTTCGACGCCCTCGGCCGTGGATGTCTTGCCGAGGCTGGTGGCGAACCGGATCACTGCGCGCGCGATCCGATGGGATTCTTCGGTCGTGCTGGCCAGCTCGCTGACGAAGCTGCGATCGATCTTGACCTTGTCGAACGGGAACTTCTGCAGGAAGCTCAGCGACGAATAGCCGGTGCCGAAATCGTCGAGGGCAATCCGTACGCCGAGCTTGCGCAATTGGCCGAGCGCGGCGAATACAGCCCCACTGTCGTGCATGATGACGGTCTCGGTAACCTCAAGCTCAAGCCTGTTCGAGGCAATTCCCGAATTTGCCAATGCGCCGACAATCGAGGCGACGAGCTCCTTGCCTCTGAATTGCGCGGGAGACAGGTTTATCGCGATCTTCAGATCGGAGGGCCACTTGGCTGCTTCGGCGCAGGCGGTCCTCAGGACCCATTCGCCGATGGGAAGGATCAGGCCGGTTTCCTCCGCGAGCGGAATGAACTCGCCCGGCAAGACCAGACCACGCTCGGGGTGATGCCACCGCAACAACGCCTCATAGCCGCAGATTCGTCCGCTCTCCACGCTCACGAACGGCTGGTAATGAAGCTCGAATTCGCCCCGCGCCAGCGCCTTCCGCAGATCCTTTTCCAGGTTGCGGCGGACGTGCATGCGCTGATCGAGCTCTGGCTCGAAGAAACGGAATGCGCCGCGTCCGCCGCCCTTCGCCGCGTAGAGGGCGAGATCGGCGCTCTTGAGGATCGTGTCTGAATCGGCCCCGTCGCGAGGCGCGATGGCGATTCCGATGCTGGTGCCCACGATGACCTGGTGATCGCCGAGATCAAACGGTTCGCAGAGCGCGCCTTTGATCGCCTCGGCCAAGGCCGCCGCGTCCATGGCCGGGCTTGTCACGTAGTCGACGACGGCGAATTCGTCGCCGCCCAGTCGAGCGATGAACGTCGTCTCCCTGCCGCAATTCTGCAAGCGGGCCGCGACTGAACGCAGCAGCGAGTCGCCTGCCGGATGTCCGAGCGTGTCGTTGATCTCCTTGAATCGATCGAGGTCGAGCATCAGGACCGCCAAATGGAGATTTCCGTCACGCGTGACGGCCAGAGCATGCTCCAAGCGCGCTCTGAGCAGGACGCGGTTCGGCAGCTCCGTCAGGGCGTCGTGTTGCGCCATATAGGTGATCTTGGCTTCGGACCGGCGCTGCTCCGTGACGTCGAGATGCGTGGCCACCCAGCCGCCGCCGGCCATCGGCTGCCGCGTCACGCAGATCAGCCGGCCGTCGGCGAACGCGTCGATCCGGCTCGAAACCGCATGGACCGGCAATGCATCGAGCTTGGCGATCTGCCGTTCGGCGGCCAAATCGCTGGCATCGCCGTCGAGTATGCCGTTCATGATGCGATGCCGGATGATGTCGCGGTGCGCGGTTCCCGCACGCAACAGCTCCGGCGGCAGCCGGTACAATCTGGCGTAGCGCTCGTTGCATATGACGAGCCGCTTCTCGGCATCGAACATGCAAAGGCCCTCGACCATGTGGTTGATGGCCGTGTCAAGCCTCAGCGTCTGCTCCTGCAATTCTCGCTGGGAATCTTCGAGCTGCTGACGGGCAACCGAAAGCTGGCTGATGATCTCCTCAAACCTGGCGGTTCTGCTTGCCAGGCGACGATCGGCCAGCACGCCGATCAGGCTCATGCCCAGCACGGACAGTGCGACACCGGCGATCGCAAGCGCGAGAACGGCCGGGGACAGCGACAGGGTGCTCGTCGCGCGCGTGGGATCCGGCGTGATATGCACCGCACCCATCGCCGTGAAGTGATGCGACATGATGGCAAGCGTCAGCAGGACTGCCGCCGCGAGCGTGCCCTGGTAGTTCCGATACTTGATCGCGACAGCCAGGGCGGCATAGCCGAAGCACATGCCGAGAACGATCGAGACGAGCACGAGATCCAGCGACCACGCGACGCGGCCGGGCACTTCAAGTGCCCACATTCCGAGATAATGCATGCTGGCAATGCCGCCGCCGATGATGATGCCGCCTGTCCCCGGGCGCCACCGGCCGGAATCGCCGGCCGCGACGCCGAAGCCGACCGACGTCAGAAACATTGCGGTGGCCAGCGAAAGCGACGTCAGCACGATGCCGTAGCCGGTCGCAACGCCCGGCTCGTAGGCGAGCATGGCGACGAAATGCGTTGCCCAGATGCCGTAGCCGATGGCGGCGCCGGCGATCGCGATCCAGATCAGGCGCGTTCTTGCGCGCGCCGCGATCGCACGATGGAAGATACTGACCGCGACGATGCTGGCAACGAAGCAGACCAAACCGGCGAGCACGACGAGCCGAACATCATGTTCGACGGTAAGGCAAGACAAGACACGAAACATCCAAGCCGCTCCATCGGCAACATTGCCGAGATAGAAACGGGCCAATCGCGTTGATTTTGTGCCGTGACTGATTGGATGCTTATCGACGCATTAAACTCATCGGCGCAATTTGAACTTTGCCGACCACCGGCGCGCGACGGCGCCGCGCCGGAAAGCGCCACGGAACGAGCGGAGACGAATCTCTAGGGACGATTGCGAATGTGCTTGCGGCCGGTGAGCATCGCGCGGGTCAGATTCTCGCGCTGGAGAATCCCCATCAGCAGCACGCCCACCACATGCAGCACGACGAGGACGATGACCGCGTCCGACGAATAATGGTGGGTGTCCTCGACCCACCAGACGCCGAAGAACGTGACGGTGACCGACATCGCGCCGGTGATCGCCGAAACGGCCAGCGAGACCAGCAGCGCCACGAGCATCACCGTGCCGGCCGGATTGAGCCCGATATAGCGGCCGGTGATGCCGCGGCGCAGATTCCAGAGATAGCTTGGCGCGGCCCGGAGCCTGGCCCTCATCATGCGGAAACGCGAATAGCGGCTTCCCCAGAAGCCCCAGACGAGCCGGAAGGCGAGGAGCCCAAGCACCGCATAGCCGACGAAGCGGTGAAGCCGATCATAGACGGTCGGCGTGAACCACGCGACCAGAACGCAGGCCGCGAGGCTCCAGTGCCAAAGGCGCAGCGGCAGGTCCCAGACCAAAACCGTCCGCGAAGCGGTTCGATCCGCAAGGGCCCTGTCGGACGCCCCGCGCGCTTTCGGGATCGCATCCTCAATCAAGCGAAGACCATCCTTGAGCCCAGCCTTGCGCAGATCAATCCGCGCGGCCTCCTTCACCGCCAGCTTGACGATTCGCCTGGAAGTTTACTTGGCGGTTTACTTCGCGATCGTGTGCTTCAGGCTGAGGTCTTCGGGGCTGTAGAACAGCTCGTAGAGCTTGCCTTCCTTGACACCGTAGACCTCGTAGCACGAGCCCTCGATCTTGGATCGCCGCACCTCGTAGCCCAGGGCCTTGGCCTTGGCTTCGGCTTCGCTGGCCGGCTTCCACGACGCCTTGTCGAGCTTTGTGCAGTTCTTGAAACCGTCGGCCATGGCCGCCGACCCCATGCCCATCCCGATCGTCAGTGCGATGGCAACAACACGAATGACCTTCACGAACACCTTCTCCTCTGCCGTGCGCGCTATGCGAGCCGCGTCGAAGGAAGCAAAGGGGGAGATGAAGTCAATCCGGTATGCGCGTCGATGATCTTAGATAAGTTCTAATCGGTCGCCTTAGATCGGTTCTAATGTGAGCGAGGACGCGAATGCTGTCCGGGCGCGCGCGGCCTAGACCGCCGCTGCAGCCTCGCGGTCCAGGTACGGCCGCTAGTAGCCGGCCACGGCGAGCGCCACGACGAAGCTCATGCCCACCCAGCCGAAATGCCGACCGCGCGTCGCAAAGGCGTTGGCCAAGGCCGCAAAACCGAACACGACCGCGAAGGTGGCGACGATCCAGTGCCGGGCAGGGTTCGACTCCATCCCGGGCGCGGCGAGCAGCAGCACGCCGCCGCCGATCCACGCCACCGTGCCGGCCTGCCACACCAGGCGGATCAACATGCGCAGCCGCGGCGGCTCGATGCGGGCATGCGTGAACACCTTGGTCTCGCCGAGCATGCCGTGGATCAGCGCGATCGCGATCGCCGCGAGGCCGGAACATTGCAGGAGCAGGTCGCGCATGAGCATATCTCCATACAGTGATGTACGGTTATGCACCCGCTTGCGTCGGGCTGTCAATACACTAGTGTATGGTCAAATCCCGGGACCCCGACATGACCGACCAGCTCTCCGCCGACGACTGGATCCAGGAAGGCCTCAAGGCTCTGGCCAAAAGCGGCTTCACCGCGCTCAAGGCCGACCCGCTGGCAAGGGCCATGGGAGTGTCGCGCGGCAGCTTCTATTGGCATTTCGCCGATCTCGGTGCGTTCCAGGCAGCCCTGCTGAAGCGCTGGCGCGAGATCGCGGCGGAGCAGATCATCGCCGACGTCGAGGCCGCCGGCGACGAGCCGCTGCAGGCGCTGCTGCGCCGCTCGTTCGGCGCGCGGCTGGATCTCGAACGCGCGGTGCGCAACTGGGCGGCCTTCGACGCGGCGGCGCAAGCAGCCGTACGCGCAATCGACCGCCGCAGGCTCGACTATATCGAGCAGCTGCTGGCGAAGCGCGGGCTCGGGGCGGCGACGGCGCAGGCCCGCGCACAGATCCTCTACTGGACGTTTCTCGGCTTTGCCCTGTCGGGCGCGCCAATGCCGGCAGCCCGGCTCCACGCCCTGCTCGACGAGGTCTTCACGATGGTCACGGCTTGAGCGCCGCGATGGGCGGGCGCGAAATTCTGTGCTAGAGGCAGCCGATCGCCGGAGACCCCAATGAACGCGCCCACCGAACGTCCCGAAGCCAGCGTCGATCCCAAATTGCTGGAGATTCTCGTCTGCCCGCTGACCAAGGGCCCGCTGGAGTTCGATGCTGCAAGGCAGGAGCTGATCTCGCGCAGCGCCAAGCTCGCCTATCCGATCCGCGACGGCATCCCGATCATGCTGCCGGAAGAGGCGCGCAAGATCGATTGAATGTGAGCGAATAGGGAGTAGCGAATAGCGAATGGACCTACTCACCAATCGCTACTCGCGATTCGCCCCTACAACGCCTCGCCCTTCAACAATCTTGGCACCTCGCCGGTCAGTCCGGCGGCCTGGCGAATGAACAGGTTCTTCAGTGGCGGGGCGCGGTCGACGAGGCCGAGGCCGATGTCGCGGACCGTGCGCAGCAGCGTCGACTGGTTCGAGAACAGGAAGTTCAGCGAGTTGGTGGCAACGCCCATCGCCATGGTGTCGAAGCGGCGCCAGCGCTGGTAGCGCTCGAGCACGTCGGCCGCGCCGATATCCATGCCGAGCCGCGCGGCATCGACGACGACCTCGGCCAATGCCGCGACATCCTTCAGCCCCATGTTGAGACCCTGGCCCGCAATGGGGTGGATGACATGGGCGGCATCGCCGACCAGCGCGAGGCGGGTGGCGATGAAGGAGCGCGCGACGAAATAGGACAGCGGGAAGGCGCGCGGCTTGTCGAGCGGCTTCACCTCGCCGAGATGCAGGCCAAAGCGCTGCTCGAGCTCGGCGTGAAATTCCTCGTCACTGAGCGCCACGATGCGCGCGGCCTCGGCTCGGCGCTCGGTCCACACCAGCGAGGAGCGTTTGCCCGAGAGCGGCAGGATCGCGAACGGGCCTGCCGGCAGGAAGTGCTCCTCGGCGCGGCCCTCGTGGTCGCGCTCGTGGCCGACGGTGACGACGATGCCGGACTGGTCGTACTCCCAGCCATGGGTTGGAATGCCGGCGCGCTCGCGCAACCTCGACCGCGCGCCGTCGGCGGCGACCAGCAGGCTGGCGGCAATCACGCTGCCGTCGCCGAGCGTCACGTCGATGCCTTCGGGACGCGCGTCGTAGGAGGCGACGGTCGTGGCACGAAGATCGATGCCCTCGGCTTCCGCACGCGCCGTCAGCGCGTCGATCAGGCGGCGGTTCTCGACCATATGCGCAAAGGGCTCGCCCGGCGCGACGTCGCCGGCGAAGTTGAGGAACACCGGTCGGGTGGCGTCCTCCAGCCTGGAATCGGTGACGACCATGTCGAGGATCGGCTGCGCCTCGCTCTTGACCTCGTCCCAGGCGCCGATCGCCTCGAACAGGCGGCGGCAGGCGGCCACGATCGCGGTGGCGCGGGGATCGCGGCTCGGCCGGGTGCCGAGCGCGGGATCAGCGACGATGACGGGAATCTCGGGTCCGAGCCCCTGGCGCAGCGCCAGGGCCAGCGCGAGCCCTGCAAACGCGCCGCCACCAATGACAATGCTACCCTGTACCGACATACCAAGCTTCCCGGCCAATTCTCGGCCTTGCTAGCAGACTTGAGCTGGGCGAAACAGTGCGGTGAAACGAGGGCGGAACGGCCCCCATTGTGTCATTCCGGGCCTGCGCCGTTCCGGCGCATCCTGGAATGGCGACTTTAGAGAGCTGTGTTCATGTCCAAAAGCCTCATCGACCTCATCTCGATCCTCGACCTCGAGCAGCTCGAGGTGAACCTGTTCCGCGGCAACAGCCCGAAGACCAGCTGGCAGCGCGTGTTCGGCGGTCAGGTGATCGGGCAGGCGATGGTCGCGGCCTGCCGCACCGTCGAGGGGCGCCTGCCGCATTCGCTGCATTGCTATTTCATCCTGCCGGGCGATCCGCAGATTCCGATCATCTACCAGGTCGAACGCCTGCGTGACGGCAAGAGCTACTCGACCCGCCGCGTCACCGCGATCCAGCACGGCAACGCGATCTTCTCGATCATGGTCTCGTTCCATGCCGAGGAGGAAAGCGCCTTCGACCACCAGGACAAGATGCCCGACGTGCCGCCGCCGGAGAAGCTCACGGCGGAGGAGGTGGCGAAGCAGCCGATGTTCAAGGAGATGCCGGAGTTCATCCGCCGCTATTATGAATCGGATCGGCCGATCGAGCTGCGCCCGGTCGAGCTCGGTCGCTATTTCGGCCAGAAGATCGACGACGGCCGCATCCATGTCTGGATCAAGACCGCGGCGACGCTGCCGGAGGATCCGGCGCTGCACATGTGCGCGCTCGCCTACGCCTCGGACTTCTCGCTGCTGGATGCGATCATGGCGCGCTATGGCCGCACCCTGTTCGACAAGCGCATGATGCCGGCGAGCCTCGACCACGCGATGTGGTTTCACCGCCCGTTCCGCGCCGACGAATGGCTGCTCTACGCGCAGGATTCGCCGAGCGCGCGCGGCGGCCGCGGCCTCACCCGCGGCTCCATCTTCAAGCCCGACGGCACGCTGGTTGCCTCCGTCGCGCAGGAAGGCTCGGTGCGCGAGCGGAAGGGGTGATCACCTCGAACGCGAGGTCTCGCGTTCGAGGCTTTCCGGATCAGGCTGCGACGGAGCCGCGCGGCGCGAGCACGGTCTGCGAGGCAAACCAGTTCATGATCCAGCGATAGACCCACGGGATCGGGATGATCAGGCTGCACAGGATCGCAGCGACGATCCCGCGCCAGAGGATGTCGAGACCAGAGCCAGTGAACACGATCTCGCGCCGCGTGCCTTCGATGTTGCGGCAGAACCAGCGCATCTGCGCTGCGGCGACCCAGGCCCAGCCGATGATGGTGATGATCGAAATTGCGAACAGCAGATTCCAGCCGATATAGGCCCAGACCGAGCCGGTGAAGCTCAAGCCCAGCGGCTGCCCGTTGGAGGCGAGGTTCGCGATCATCCATTTGATCAGCAGCCAGTAGAGCACGATCTGCACGACGAACAGCAGGTTGCTCAGGATCTCGCTGCCGACGAAGCCGAGGGCGATCGCCAGACCGATGAAGCCGAAGAACCAGGGCACCAGCGTCATCGCACTGCCGGTGAAGCTGAGATTGGGTCGTCCCGGGACTTTGAAGCAGGGCACGATCCAGTTCGTGTACCAGACGAACAGCCACGGCACCGGGATGATGAAGCACGAGCCGATCACCAGCACGAGCGTGCGCCAGGTGAACTCGAGGATGCCGAAATCGACGGCCAGCGATCCACCGCTTCCGCCGCCGGCATAGCCACCGGCACCCATCATCGGCGGGCCGCCCGCCGGCATCATCGGCGGCGCGCCGCCGCCCCCGACCAGGCCGGGAATTTCGGCGGCCTTCTGCCAGCCGGCCATGCCCTCGGTCCACACCAGCGTGTCCGGGCGCACCACCCCCTGGGCGACGAGATCGCGGAATTGCCCTTCCGGAAAGGGCCCCTGCTGCTTGCCTTCGGATGCGTAGAACCAACTCGCCATGAAGCGTCCCCCTCAAAATACTTATGTCCCGCCTGGCAGGCCCGGGTTCACCGCATCCATGCCGAAAATGCATTGTGAAGGATGAACACTTGCCCTGTACAGAGGCGGCCATTCACATGACCGCCCTTGGCCAAACGTTTTTCCGCTTCAAACTGCAAGTTTTTTGTGCCATTTGCCCGGAAAGATGCCAGATTGACGCAGCGCCGGGGACATACGGCGCGCCGCACCCCGGGGAATAGGCCTGACCATGAAACTCGTCGTCGCGATCATCAAACCCTTCAAGCTCGACGAGGTCCGCCAGGCCCTGACGGCGATCGGCGTCCACGGCATGACCGTGACTGAGGTGAAGGGCTATGGCCGCCAGAAGGGCCACACCGAGATTTATCGCGGCGCCGAATATGTCGTGAACTTCCTGCCCAAGCTGCGCATCGAGATCGCGGTCGCCTCCGACATCGCCGACAAGGCCGTGGGTGTGATCACCGCCTCCGCGCGAACCGGGCAGATCGGCGACGGCAAGATCTTCGTCACGCCGATCGATCACGCGCTGCGCATCCGCACCGGCGAAACCGACAGCGACGCGCTCTAGGATCTTGTCTTGACGCGTCTTCTTCGCGCGAGCCGGGATCCACTTCGCGCGAGAACGCTCTGATATTGCTTCTTCGATCGCACCGGGCAACGACGCCAGAGGTGCGACGCCAATTGATGCCGGGGGGAACGATATGGCGGGATTTTTGCGCCGCGCAGCTGCAATGGCTGCGCCGATCGGAATTGCGCTGCTCATGGCTGCGCCCGCACAAGCCGCGGCCAGCGAGATCAACGCCGCCGACACCGCCTGGATGACCGTCGCCACCGCGCTGGTGCTGATGATGACGATCCCGGGCCTTGCGCTGTTCTATGCCGGCATGGTGCGCAAGAAGAACGTGCTCGCCACCATGGCGCAGAGCCTCGCCGCTGTCGCGCTGATCTCCATTCTCTGGGTCGCGTTCGGCTATTCGCTGTGCTTCGTCGGCGATGGCCCGTGGATCGGCACGCTCGACCGCTGGTTTCTCGCCGGCATGACCATGGACAGCGTCAATCCGGCGGCGAAGACAATCCCGGAAGCACTGTTCATGCTGTACCAGATGACCTTTGCCATCATCACGGTGGCGCTGGTCGCGGGCTCGGTCGCCGACCGGATGCGGTTCTCCGCCTATCTCCTGTTCTCCGTCGCCTGGTTCATCTTCGTCTACATTCCGCTGGCGCATTGGGTGTGGGGCGGCGGCTTCCTCAGCAGCATGGGCGTGCTCGATTTCGCCGGCGGCCTGGTGGTGCACCTGTCTGCAGGCACCGGCGGCCTCGTTGCGGCGAGGGTGATGGGGCGGCGCCACGGCTACGGCAGCGAAAATCTCTCGCCGTTCGATCTTTCGCTTGCGGTGATGGGCACCGGCCTGTTGTGGGTCGGCTGGTTCGGCTTCAACGGCGGCTCGGCGGGCGCGGCCAATTCACGCGCGGTGATGGCGATCATCGCAACGCACCTCGCCGCCTGCGCCGGCGCGTTGACCTGGGGCGCGATCGAATGGTCGACGCGGCGCAAGCCCTCCGTGCTCGGCATGATCTCCGGCGCGGTGGCCGGGCTCGGCACCATCACGCCGGCCTCCGGATTCGTGGCGCCCTGGCACGGCATCGTCATCGGCATCATTGCCGGCGCGTCCTGCTATTGGGCCTGCACCTGGCTGAAGCACCGCTTCAACTATGACGATTCCCTGGACGTGTTCGGCGTCCACGGCATCGGCGGCCTGACCGGGACCCTGCTCGCCGGCGTGTTCGCAACCAGCGCCATCGGCGGCACCGCCGGCCTTTTCGAGGGCAATCCGCAGCAATTGCTGATCCAGCTCTATGGGATCGCCATCACCTTCGTCTGGTCGGCAGGCGTGAGCTTCATCCTGCTCAAGCTGGTCGGCCTGTTCGTGCCCTTGCGCGTATCCCGTGAGCAGGAACTCGAGGGGCTGGATATTTCGCAGCACGGCGAAGCCCTGCAATAAGCGCCTACGCTACAAAATTACCTTTTCGCTGCCCGACACATGAGCAACATTGTGTCGGCAGCCTGTCGTGCTCGCGTTTTAAGCAGGCATGATCACGTTTTGGGCGCGACGGAATGGCGCACCGCACTGCAATACCCGTCAAACGCGAAAACCCCCGTTTTCATAGTCCGTTAGGCAACATGCCTGATCTGGCACGGCATTTGATTCTAGGGGTCCTGGCTGTGCCCGCGTAGTGAACTTCTCCCTCGTGGCGAACCAGTCGAGAACGCCCGGCCATGTCCGGACCGGGCCCAAGCGGGGATAGGACCCATGAAAATTGTTATGGCGATCATTAAGCCATTCAAGCTGGAAGAAGTCCGTGACGCCCTGACCGCCATCGGCGTTCATGGTCTCACGGTGACGGAAGTCAAGGGATATGGCCGCCAGAAGGGCCATACGGAAATCTATCGCGGCGCCGAATATGCCGTGAGCTTCCTGCCCAAGATCAAGATCGAGGTCGCTGTCGCCTCCGACCAGGTCGACAAGACCATCGACGCCATCACGTCCGCCGCGAAAACCGGACAGATCGGCGACGGCAAGATCTTCGTCATCAACCTCGACCACGCGGTGCGCATCCGCACCGGCGAGGCCGATGCCGCGGCCCTCTGATTTCGCGCTCAACCTTATCCAAGCAGGAGTGAATATTATGACGTTCAAGCGTCCCTATGGCGCGGGATTGGCGGCTCTCGCAGTCGGCCTGTTCGCTGCGACCGCAGCCTACGCCGAGCCAACAATCAACAAGGGAGACAACGCCTGGATGATGACATCGACAGTGCTGGTCCTGTTGATGACGATCCCCGGCCTCGCCCTGTTCTACGGCGGTCTCGTCCGCTCCAAGAACATGCTCTCCGTCCTGATGCAGGTGTTCTACACCGTCTGCGTCGTCACCGTGATCTGGGCCGTGTACGGCTACAGCCTCACCTTCACCGGCGGCTCGGACTTCATCGGCGGCTTCTCCAAGGCCTTCATGATGGGCGTCACCACCGACACCAAGGCGGCGACCTTCTCGGTCGACGCCAACATCTCGGAGCTCATCTATGTGTGCTTCCAGATGACTTTCGCGGCGATCACGCCCGCCCTCATCGTCGGCGCCTTCGCCGAGCGCATGAAGTTCGCGGCGATCGCGCTGTTCGTCCCGCTCTGGGTCACGCTGGTGTATTTCCCGATCGCGCACATGGTCTGGTACTGGCAGGGTCCGGATCTGATCCAGGACGCGGCCAAGGCGCTCGCTGCGGCCACTGACGCGGCGGCCAAGACCGCGGCGCAGGCCAAGCTCGACGAGCTCAATGCCGACGCCGGCTGGATCTTCAAGATGGGCGCGATCGACTTCGCGGGCGGCACCGTGGTGCACATCAACGCCGGCATCGCGGGCCTCGTCGGCGCTCTCCTGATCGGCAAGCGCGTCGGTTACGGCAAGGAGCTGATGGCCCCGCACTCGCTGACCATGTCGATGATCGGCGCCTCGCTGCTCTGGGTCGGCTGGTTCGGCTTCAACGCCGGCTCCAACCTCGAAGCCAGCGGCGGCGCTGCCCTCGCCATGACCAACTCCTTCGTCGCCACCGCGGCCGCCGCGCTGTCGTGGATGTTCGCGGAGTGGATCATCAAGGGTCATCCCTCGGTGCTCGGCGTCATCTCCGGTGCCGTCGCAGGCCTCGTGGCCGTCACCCCTGCCGCCGGCTTCTCCGGTGTCATGGGCGCGATCGTCCTCGGTCTCGTGGTCGGCGTGGTCTGCCTGTTCTTCTGCACCGTCGTGAAGAACGCGCTCGGCTATGACGACAGCCTCGACGTGTTCGGCGTGCACTGCGTCGGCGGCATCGTCGGCGCCATCGGCACCGGCATCCTCGTCAACCCCGCCCTCGGCGGCGCCGGCATCGTCGACTACACCGCGATCCCGCCCAAGGTTGCCGATTACGACTTCGCCGTGC
This sequence comes from Bradyrhizobium sp. WBOS07, assembly GCF_024585165.1. Classification (NCBI taxonomy): domain Bacteria; kingdom Pseudomonadati; phylum Pseudomonadota; class Alphaproteobacteria; order Hyphomicrobiales; family Nitrobacteraceae; genus Bradyrhizobium; species Bradyrhizobium sp. WBOS07. The sequence continues at coordinate 1,355,803 of NZ_CP029008.1, read as the reverse complement.
AGATGCTGGCGCAGATCAAGGCCGTCGTCACCACGCTGGTGTGGTCGGGCGTCGGCTCGGCGATCCTCTACAAGGTCGTCGACGTGATCGTCGGTCTGCGCACCAACGTCGAAAGCGAGCGTGAAGGTCTCGACATCACCGAGCACACCGAGCGCGCCTACAACATGTAACTCCTCCCGGGCGCGGCTCCTTCGGGGATCGCGCCCCGACCTACGGTTCGGGCACATACCCGGCAATGCCCTGACCGTTGAGGGGCTCCAGCGCAAGCTGGAGCCCCTTTCTTTTGGTCGGTGCGCCGAAGAAAAGGATTGCCATTCCGGGGCGTTGAGAACGCGAAGCTCGATAAGCCCGGCCATAACGTTGGCGGAATATCCGCGTCGACGTGATCGGGCACCGCGCGGGGCGAGAAGGGGGGCGGTCAAGCGCCACGCATCCCGTTGTTATCCGGCCTCAATATTCCTGCTCTGGACGGAGGCGGCGGCCGATGGTTAATCGCGTCTTAACCTCGCCCTATCTATGGTGAACTGAACCGCTTCCCGCCGGCGCCGTGGTGCGCGACCGGCCGTTCCAAGAGTACTGGCGCCCAGAATGGTCATGACCGCTTCATCCCGCGCGCCGCAGGCCGGTGGAAGCCCCAACGAACGCTCGCCCTTCGTCCGGCTGAACGAGCTGCTGGCGCCGCATCAGCCCGGCAAGCCCTTGATTTCGCTCGCTGTAGGCGAACCGCAGCACCCCGTGCCTGATTTCGTCGGGCCGGTGCTGGCCAAGCATATCGCCGATTTCGGCCGCTACCCGATGAACCAGGGCACCGAGCCGTTCCGCCAGGCCGCCAGCACCTGGCTGTCGTCGCGCTTCAAGCTGCCGCGGCCGCTCGACCCCAAAGCCGAGATTCTCGTCCTCAATGGCAGCCGCGAGGGGCTATTCCTCGCCGCGATCGCGGCGGCGCGCTATGTCGGCCCGCGCCCCGGCAAGCCCGCCATCCTGATGCCGAACCCGTTCTATCCGGTCTATGGCGCGGGCGCCCTGGCTGCAGCCTGCGAGCCGGTCTATCTGCCGACCACGATCGACAACGGCTTCCTGCCCGATCTCGATGCCATCGACGAGGCGACCCTGGCGCGCACCGTGGCGTTCTACCTGGCCTCGCCGGCCAATCCGCAGGGCTCGGTCGCCTCGCGCGATTACTTCACGCGGCTGAAGCGCCTCGCCGACCGCTACGGCTTCATGATCCTCAGCGACGAGTGCTATTCGGAGATCTATACCCGCGAAGCACCGGGCAGCGCGCTCGAATGTGCCGGCCCCGATTTCACCCGCGTGGCCGCGTTCCAATCGTTGTCGAAGCGCTCGAACCTGCCGGGCCTGCGCGTCGGCTTCGCCGCCGGCGACAAGACGTTCATCGGCATGTTCCTGGAACTGCGCAACATCGCCGCACCGCAGGTGCCGGTGCCGCTCCAGCATGTCGCGACGTTTGCCTACGGCGACGAAGCACATGTCGAAGAGAACCGCAGGCTCTACCGGATCAAGTTCGACCTCGCCGACCAGATCATCGGCAACCGTTACGGCTATCGCCGCCCAGATGCCGGCTTCTGCGTCTGGCTCAATACGTCCGCGATCGGCGACGACGTGGCCGTGACGCTCAAGCTTTTCCGGGAAGCCGGCGTGCGCGTGGTGCCCGGCAGCTTCCTGGCGCGGCAGCAGCCTGACGGATTCAATCCCGGCGCGGGCTACATTCGCCTCGCACTGGTGCAGGACAGCGAGACCACGGCGCAGGCGCTGCACCGCCTGGTCGAGACTCTGGGTTAGGCGGGCCCATGAGCATGTCGGCAATCGAACGCGTCATTCCACTGGTCGGCCATTTGCCGCCATCGATCCGCGAGGGTCTGGCGCGGCGCATGCGCGAGCTCACCGGCCTCGGCCTGATTGGGCTGGCGGGCGTTGCATCGGCCGCGCTGATGACCTGGTCGGTGCAGGATCCCAGCCTCAGCCACGCCACCTCGCGGCCGATCCGCAACATCCTCGGCTATGCCGGCGCGATCGGCGCCGATCTTGCGATGCAGATCCTCGGGCTCGGCGCCATCATGCTGGTCCTGACCGTCGCGGTCTGGGGCTGGCGCATGATGACGCATCGCCCGTTCGACCGCGAAGCGCTGCGGCTCGGCTCCTGGGTTCTCTGCGCGGTGCTCGCGGCGGGCTTCGTCAGCTGCTGGCCGCATGGCGGCGCATGGCCGCTGCCAACCGGCCTCGGCGGCGTGGTCGGGGACGCCCTGGTGCGCGCGCCCGCCGTCATCTTCGGGCCTGCCGGCACGATCTACCGCATCGTGCTCGGCACGATCCTGTTCGCCGCGATGGCCGCGACCTTCCTGATCGCCTGCGGTCTTGGCGCCCGTGAGCACGACGAGGAGCACAGCGAGATCGAGGACGACGACAAGCCGCTCGACGAAGACGAGGAAGGCGATCGCGGCTCGGTGTCGCTGGGCTGGCTGTTCCATGCGCTGATGAGCACCAAGGCGCGGCTGGTCTGGCTGTGTGGTGCCACCTACCGCTCGCTGGTCTCGAGCGCACCGAAGACCAAGGCCGTGGCGTTCAGCCGCCAGGAGCCGAATCTCGGCGGCGGGCGCGCCGCGCCCCCGATCTCGCCGCAATCCGAGGACGACGACTACGAGGATCAGCACGAGGACGAGGAAGAAGAGGAGGAGGAGCCGGTCGCGCGCGCCCCGCGCAAGAAGGCTGCGCCGAAGGCTCCTGCCAAGAAATCCTCCGACAAGTTCGACCTTCCCTCCGTCTCCATGCTGGCGGCGCCGAAGGCCGGCGATCGCCAGCCGCTCAGCAAGGCTGAGCTGGAGACCAATTCGCGCTCGCTCGAAGGCGTGCTGCAGGATTTCGGCGTGCGCGGCGAGATCGTCAAAGCCAATCCGGGCCCCGTCGTCACGCTGTACGAGCTGGAGCCCGCGCCCGGCATCAAATCGTCGCGCGTGATCGGGCTTGCCGACGACATCGCGCGCTCGATGAGCGCGCTGTCGGCGCGCGTCGCCGTCGTGCCGGGCCGCAACGCCATCGGCATCGAATTGCCGAACGCGCATCGCGAAAAGGTCTATTTGCGCGAATTGCTGGTCGCGAAGGAGGCCGCCGATACGGTTGCCAAGCTGCCGCTCTGCCTCGGCAAGACCATCGGCGGCGATCCCGTCATCATCGACCTCGCGCGCACGCCGCACATGCTGATCGCCGGCACCACGGGCTCGGGCAAGTCGGTCGCCATCAACACCATGATCCTCAGCCTGGTCTACCGGCTGCGCCCGGACCAGTGCCGGCTGATCATGGTCGATCCGAAGATGCTCGAGCTCTCCGTCTATGACGGCATTCCCCATCTGCTCACGCCCGTCGTGACCGACCCGAAGAAGGCGGTGGTCGCGCTGAAATGGGCCGTGCGCGAGATGGAAGAGCGCTACAAGAACATGGCCAAGCTCGGTGTGCGCAACATCGACGGCTACAACACGCGCCTGCTCGAGCTGAAGGCCAAGGGCGAGGAGCCGACGCGCACGGTTCATACCGGCTTCGACAAGGAGACCGGCAAGGCGATCTACGAGGAAGAGAAGCTCTCGCTCGACCCGCTGCCCTACATCGTCATCATCGTCGACGAAATGGCGGACCTGATGATGGTCGCCGGCAAGGACATCGAAGGCGCGGTGCAGCGCCTGGCGCAGATGGCGCGCGCCGCCGGCCTGCACGTGATCCTGGCGACGCAGCGTCCGTCGGTCGACGTCATCACCGGCACCATCAAGGCGAACTTCCCGACCCGCATCGCCTTCCAGGTGACCTCCAAGATCGACAGCCGCACGATCCTGGGCGAGATGGGCGCCGAGCAGCTGCTCGGCCAGGGCGACATGCTCTACATGGCCGGCGGCGGCCGCATCAGCCGCGTGCACGGCCCCTTTGCCTCCGACGAGGAAGTCGAGAAGGTGGTGCGTCACCTCAAGACGCAGGGGCAGCCGGAATATCTCGAGGCCGTCACCGCCGAAGAGCCGAGCGAGGACGAGGACGGCGGTGCCGTGTTCGACGCCAGCGGCATGGGCGCGGACGGCGGCGGCGATCTGTTCCAGCAGGCCGTTGCGATCGTCAAGCGCGACCGCAAGGCCTCGACCAGCTATATCCAGCGCCGCCTGCAAATCGGCTACAACCGCGCCGCATCGCTGATGGAGCGTATGGAACTGGAAGGCATCGTCGGACCCGCCAACCACGCCGGCAAGCGCGAGATTCTGGTCGAGGAAGAAGACAGCCATATGTGAGGCGGTCGCCTCGAAACATCATTTCACGCAAAATCGATATCTGCTTTTGCCCGAAATCACGCTAAAAGGCGCCTAGCCATACAGGACGACGCGTTGATCAGACATCCGGACATTCGATTCGCTGCCGATATCGCCGCGCGAAGCGCGCGCGTGGCCGGCGTGCTGCTCGTCGCTGCCGCGATGATGACCGCGACGTCGCTCGCGCAGTCCGTGCCGGTGCCGAAACCCGCGCCGAAGGGCCGTGATGGTGCGGGGTCCGGAGGCGGTGGTCCCGCTGTCACCGGCGCGACGCAGACGCCACCCGTTCCGGTGATCCCGGATCCGCGCCGCAACGTGCCGAGCAGCATCTTCCAGACCTTCGATGCAAACCAGAAGGCGCAAGCGGCCAAGGTCAGCGCCTATCTGTCGTCGCTGCAGACGCTGGTCGGAAATTTCGTCCAGGTCGGCCCCGACGGCAGCAAGACGCAGGGCGATTTCTACATTCAGAAGCCGGGCAAGGTGCGCTTCGAATACGATGCGCCGAGCCCGATCGACATCGTCGCCGACGGATCGTCCCTGGTGGTGCGCGACCGCAAGCTCGCGACGCAGGACGTCTATCCGCTGTCGCAGACGCCGCTGCGCTTCCTGTTGTCCGACCGCATCGACCTGATGAAGGACACCAACGTCGTCAACGTCTCCGCCGACGACGTCTTCGTCAGTGTCACCATCGAGGAGAAGCAGGCGCTGGTCGGCACCAGTCGCTTGCTGCTGATGTTCGGCGCCAAGGACGGCCAGCTCAAGCAGTGGACCGTCACCGACCCGCAGGGCTACGACACCACGATCGCGGTCTACAACCTGGATTCGAGCAAGAAGCTCGATCCCAGCATGTTCAAGATCGATTTCACCAATTACAGCACGCCGTCGCCGGGCTGAGCTCGCGTGTCCCGGACCAGCGCAGCGAAGCGCAGAGCCGGGACCCAGCATGCCGCAAGATGGGCCCGGCTGCAGCGCGTCACTTCGTGCCGCGCAGCGTCCGGGGCACGCAATTGGACCGACCGTTCGCGCCCAACTCCAAAAACGCGGTGGGCACGGCGCTTTGCGCCTTTGCCCACCCTACGAGAGCTTGCTAAGACGCATTTCCCATGCGTCTTTCCCTGACAACCTGGAACATCAATTCGGTGCGGCTGCGCATCGATCTGGTCGCGAAATTCCTCAAGAGCGCGCGGCCGGACGTGCTGTGCCTGCAGGAGACCAAGTGCATCGACGACGCCTTTCCGCTGAAGCGCTTCAAACGACTCGGCTACGAGCACGTCGCGCTGAACGGACAGAAGGGCTATCACGGCGTCGCCATCGTCTCGAAGGTCCCGTTCGACTCGAAGGACATCCGCACCTTCTGCGACAAGGTGGATTCGCGTCATATCTCGGTGTCGTTCGGCGAGAAGGCCAATATCGCAAAGCCGCTGGTGCTGCATAATTTCTACGTGCCCGCCGGCGGTGACATCCCCGATCCCGCGCTGAACGAGAAGTTCGACCACAAGCTCCGCTTCCTCGACGAGATGAAAGCGTGCGAGCCGCTGCATCCGCGCGGGGAGGATCGCCACATCCTGGTCGGCGATCTCAACGTCGCCCCGCACGAGAACGACGTGTGGTCGCACAAGCAGCTCTTGAAGGTGGTCTCGCATACGCCGGTGGAAACCGAGAAGCTCAAGGCCGCGCTCGAAGCCGGCGAATGGGTCGACGTCGCGCGCGACCGCATTCCGATGTCGGAGAAAGTCTATACCTGGTGGAGCTACCGCTCGCCCGACTGGACCGTCGGCGACCGCGGCCGCAGGCTCGACCACATCTGGGTCTCGCGCGCGTTGAAGGACGCGGTCAGCGATTTCAAGATCCTGCGCGATGCGCGGAGCTGGGAGCGGCCGTCGGACCACGTGCCCGTGACGGTGACGCTGGAGGTTTGAGGTCCGGTAGCCCGGATGGAGCGCAGCGCAATCCGGGGCAGTCTTTCCGCACGCGAGAATCCCGGATTACGCTGCGCTCCATCCGGGCTACGAAGCTACCGCGCTCAGCTGGTCAGCTTCGCGCCAGCCATCAAGATGTCGCTGGCGATCTGGCTGGAGCGTACCGCGAATTCGTCGCGCAGGCGCACGGCGGCGGCGGGGTCGCTTTCGAGCACGCGCTGGAACAGGCTGCGGGCGACGCGGATGACGGAGGAATGCTCCAGCGCGATCGCGCTCGACGGCCGCTTCATCGGCACCACCAGCGCGAGCTCGCCGATCAGCGCGCCGGGACCAGCGATCATCTCGGCGCCGGCGCCGTCCTCGACCCGGAAGGCGCCGCGCTGGACCACGAAGCCGGCATCGGCGTCATCGCCGAGATTGAACAGGGTGTCGCCGCGGACGAAGTCACGCTGCTCGGAGCCGATCGCCAGCATGCGCAACGAGGCGTCGCCCAACAGGCGCAGTGTCGGGACCCGCTCGAGAAGCGCTACGTCGTCGTCGATCGACATTCAGATCCGAGGCTCAAGGGCATGCGATCTCAAGCGATTCGCACGCCCTTCGAGCGTATCACGGCACCAGCTTGTAGCCACCGGCTTCCGTCACCAGGATTTCCGGGTTGGCGGCATCCTTCTCGATCTTCTGGCGCAGGCGGTAGATGTGGGTCTCCAGCGTGTGGGTGGTGACGCCGGAATTATAGCCCCAGACCTCCTGGAGCAGGGTCTCGCGCGAGACCGGCATCTGGCCGGCCCGGTAGAGGAAGCGGAGGATGGCGGTTTCCTTCTCCGTCAGCCGCACCTTGCGCGCATTGGCCGCGGTGAGCATTTTCGAGCCGGGACGGAAGGAATAGGGGCCGACCGAGAACACCGCGTCCTCGCTGGCCTCGTGCTGGCGGAGCTGGGCGCGGATGCGGGCCAGCAGGACAGCGAAGCGGAAGGGCTTGGCCACATAATCGTTGGCGCCGGATTCCAGCCCCAAAATCGTATCGGAATCGGTGTCGTGCCCGGTCAGCATGATGATCGGGGCCTTGAAGCCGCCCTTGCGCAAGGAGCGGACCACCTCACGGCCGTCGGTGTCGGGCAGCCCGACATCCATCAGAACGAGATCGGGCGCATTGGCCTTGGCGGCGCTCGCGCCTTTCGCGCCGGTATCGACGGCGGAGGCTTCGAATTCTTCGTGTAGCGATAATTGCTCCACCAACGTATCGCGCAGATCGGTATCGTCATCCACGATGAGGATCTTGCGGGCATTGGCCATAGGGGGTCATCCTTTTGGGGTCCAGCTCGGCGCGCATCCATGCCGCACCCAGCCGTGAGGGGAAGTTTAGGGGTCGCTGTTGTTATTGTTGTTCGTGTTGAAGTAGTGGGCTGTCACCGATTCACAAGCCAGAACCACTCTAACCCAGAATAGCAGGGCGATTTGATGAATGTCCTGTAATGAATTCGACATTGCACGTTCACATGAAAAATAGAGCTGCTTCAGTCGGTTACACCATGAATCGAAGCGCCGGACCGCTTCGAACGATCCGCGTTAAGCCTGCTGCCGGCAATCCCAGGCGAGGCTGGCTGACGGCGGGATCGCTGACCATCCCGGTTGCGCTGGGGCGGGGCGGCATCCTCGCCAACAAGCGCGAGGGCGACGGCGGCACCCCCAGAGGCAGCTTCCGCCCCCGGCGATTGTGGTGGCGGGGCGACCGCCACAGCCGCCCGCAGAGCTTCCTGCCGGCCCGGATCATCACCGGCGAGGACGCCTGGTGCGAGGATCCCCGAGACCGCCATTACAACCAGGGGATCCGGCTGAGCGAGGGGCAGGGCGGCGACCGGCTCAAGCGCGCCGACCATCTCTATGACTTCATCGTCGAAATCGACCACAACACGCGGCCACGGATCGCCGGCCGTGGCAGCGCGGTATTCCTGCACTTGGCCCGCGACAATTTCGGCCCGACCGCGGGCTGCGTCTCGATGACGAAATCGGCGATGCTGCAATTGCTGCGGCGCCTGGGCCCGCGAACGAGAATCATCATCGGGTGAGACAGATGCTCGACAAGGATCAGATCGCGACGGCTTCGCGCATGCTCGTTCAGCATTGGCGCGACGGCACCAAGCTTGACGCGCTGGAGGTGGATTTGCAGCCGCAGAGCCGCACTGAGGGCTACGCCATCCAGGCTGCGCTCGAGACCCTGTCGCCTGGACAGCTGTTCGGCTGGAAGATCGCCGCCACCAGCATATCAGGACAGAAGCACATCAATGTCACGGGACCGCTGGCCGGCCGCATCATGAGCGACACGGTCATCGCCGACGGCGGGACCGCGTCGATGACGGGCAACGAGATGCGCGTCGGCGAGCCTGAATTCGCTTTCCGGATGGGACGCGATCTGCCCCCGCGCGCAGCGTCCTATACGATCGACGAGGTGCTGGCCGCCGTCGACAGCTTCCATCCCGCGATCGAGATTCCGGACTCGCGCTTTGCCGATTTCGTCCGAGCCGGCGAGGCGCAGCTGATCGCCGACAATGCCTGCGCGCATTTGTTCGTGCTCGGCGCGGCGACCGCTGCGAATTGGCGTGCGATGGATCTCGTCGAGGAGCGGCCAACGATCACGCTGCGCGGCGAGCGCTATGTCGGCCACGGCAGGAACGTGCTCGGCGATCCCCGCGCTGCACTCGCCTGGCTTGCCAATGAGCTCTCCGGGCTCGGCATCACCTTGCGGGCAGGGCAGGTGGTGACCACCGGCACCTGCCATCCGCCGCTGCCGATCGCGGCCGGCGATCATCTTGCCGTGGACTTCGGGGTACTGGGCAAGGTGTCGGTGGGGTTCGTGTAGTCAGCTCTGCCGTCATTGCGAGGAGCCCTTGCGACGAAGCAATCCAGACTACCTCCGCGGAAAGATCCTGGATTGCTTCGCTACGCTCGCAATGACGAACTCAAGAACTCGGTTGGGGCACGGCTTTCGCCAACGACTCTCACCGATGCCCGAAGATCGCGCTCCCGATCCGCACATGGGTGGCACCGAGCATGATCGCGGTGGCGAAATCGGCGCTCATGCCCATCGAGAGATTCGTCAATCCGTTGCGCGCGGCGATCTTGGCGGTCAGCGCGAAATGCGCCGCCGGCGGTTCATCGACCGGCGGGATGCACATCAACCCGGAGATCGTCAGCCCATAGGTGTCGCGGCAGCTGGCGAGGAAGGCGTCGGCCTCGCCTGGCGCGACGCCGGCCTTCTGCGGCTCTTCGCCGGTGTTGATCTGGACGAAGAGCTGCGGGTGCTTGTTCTGGGATTCGATTTCCTTGGCTAACGCTTGGCAAATGCTCGGACGGTCCACCGAGTGGATGGCATCGAACAACGCGACCGCCTCTTTCGCCTTGTTGGATTGCAGCGGTCCGATCAGATGCAGCGCGATGCCGGGGTAAACAGATGTTAATGCGGGCCACTTGCCTTTGGCCTCCTGCACCCGATTCTCGCCGAATACGCGCTGTCCGGCCTCGATGACCGGGACAATGGCATCCGCGGCGAAAGTCTTGGACACGGCAATCAGCGTCACGGAGGCGCGATCACGCCGCGCATCCTTGCAGGCGCGGGCGATTTCCGCTTCGACCGCGGCGAGCGCGTTTGGTGAATGGCCGGTTACCGGCGCGGCGTTGGCTTCTGTCATGACGTCGATTGGCTATGGTTCTAACCGAGGTAAGTCCAATTTTACCGAGTTCAAGAAAGAGTTTTTGAACCCTTCGCTTTACCTTGCCCTGCGGGGTGGGTAACGAAGATGACAAGCATTAGTCTCAACCGCAAGCGAGCGAAACTCAAGCAGGTTCTCGGAATCCGGGCGCGGCTTGCGCTGCTCGCGGTGATCCTGGTGGCGCCCTTGATGTTCGAGCGGATCCGCTCGCTCGAAGACACCCGCGCGCGGCAGATCGCGCAGGCCACGGTTGAATTCACCACCATCGCAAGACACAGCGCCGACGCGCAACGCGAGGTGATCTCCTCGGTCGAGACCATCCTGAAAGCGGAAGCTTTCATCCGCGCCTCCGCCGGCGGCATCAGCAAGAGCTGCGACGTGCTGCGCGCAAGCCTGCCGTCGAATCTGCCGTGGATCCGCACGCTCATGATCGCGGGCCAGGACGGACGCATCCAATGCGCCACCAACAACACCTATGTCGGCCTCGACCTCAGCGACCGGCCCTATTTTCAGCAGGCCCAGGAGAGCGGCCGCTTCGTGCTGAGCGATTTCATCCTGTCGCGGCCGGTCCAGACGCCGACCGTCATGGCAGTCTACCCGGTGTCCGTGTTCAGCGGTGTCGCCGACGCCGTCGTGCTCGCCACGGTCAACCTCGACTGGATGTCGAAGGTGATGAACAACCTCGGCAGCCGCGCCGGCATCACCGCCGTGCTGGTCGACAGCGCAGGCACCGTGCTGGCCGCGCCGGCGGATCAGCACGGCGTGATCGGCCGTCCCCTCGACAGGATGCCGCTGATGGCGGCCATCGCCGACCGGGCGCTGCGGTCGGACCAGGACGAGGGCTCACTGTCCTTCCTCGCCGCCGACGGCTCGCGCCGCGCGGTCAGCTACATCCGAATCGCCGGCACCAACGCGCGCCTGATCGCCAGCATCGACGAAGACAAGGTCTCCGCGGCGGTCAGCCGCGACATCCGCACCGCCTATCTCCAGCTCGCTTTCGTCGTCGTGTTCGTCCTGCTCGGTGCGCTGATCGCTGCCGAAAAGCTCGTCATCAAGCCGATCGAGATGCTGGTCGACATGGCCAAGCGCCTCGGCGAGGGCGATCTATCGGCCCGCGCGGCGCGCAATCGCCTGCCGGCCGAGTTCGTGCCGCTGGCCCGCGCCTTCAACGCGATGGCCGCGCAACTGAGCCAGCGCGAACGCGAGCTGATCGCGAGCAACGACCGGCTGACGGTGATGGCCTCGATCGACATGCTGTCCGGCCTCGCCAACCGCCGCGGCTTCCAGAGCCGGCTCGACTTCGAATGGATGCGCGCGCAGCAATATGGCAGCGACCTCGCGCTGCTGATGATCGACGTCGATCATTTCAAGCTGTTCAACGACACCTATGGTCATCTCGAAGGCGATTCCTGCCTGACCAGGCTCGGCGAATCGCTGTCCGGCATCGCCGCCGACACGATGGGCTTCGCGGCACGCTATGGCGGCGAGGAATTCTGCCTGTTGCTGCCGAACACCGATGTGACTCGCGCCGTGGCGATCGGCGAACAGGTGCGCGCGACGGTGCTGAAGCTGTGCCTGCCGCACATCACCTCGGCCCATATGATCGTCACCGTCTCGATCGGCGTTGCCGCGACAAAGCCGAACGAAAGCCTGCGTCCCGGCGACCTGATCGAAGCCGCCGACGCCGCGCTCTATGCCGCCAAGCACCGCGGCCGCAACAATGTCGTCGAGCACGGCATCCAGGCGATCGAGAGCGGCACGCCTGACATGATGATGGCGGCCAGCGCCTAGCGGGCGGTTGCTACTGGCCAGCGCCCGTGCGATCGAGCTCGGCTTCCGTCACCACGCGGTTGCGACCGCTGCCCTTGGCGAGATAGAGTGCGCGGTCGCAGCGCTCGATGAGATCGGTGATCGCTTCGCCGGGCCGGTACTGCGCCACGCCGATCGACACGCTGATATTGGGCAGGGTCTCGCCGGTCGAGCGGCGCGTGATCGTGCATTCGGCGAGTGCGCGCCTGATGCGCTCGGCGATCTCGGCGCAATCGGCGAGATCGGCGGCCGGCAGCACCGCGATCAGCTCTTCGCCGCCGTAGCGGGCCGGCAGATCCTGCGGGCGAACCTTCTCGCGCAACACCTTCGCCATCAGGCGCAGCACCTGGTCGCCAACGCCGTGGCCGAAATTGTCGTTGAAAGACTTGAAGTGGTCGATGTCGAGCATCAGCACGCTGAGCGGCTCGCCCCAATCCGCAGTCGCCTGCGCCTTGCGCAGGAATTCGTCGAGCGCCCGCCGATTCGCGAGGCCCGTCAGCGTGTCGGTCCGCGCGCGCTGCTCGGACCTCGTGAGCGAATCCCTGATTTGGTCGAGCTCGCGGGTCTTCTCCGCAAAGCCGGCCTCGAGCTGGGTCGCCTTCGTGGCGGCCCGGGCCAGCTCATTCAAGAGCTGGGCGACCAGCGCCTTCGGATCGACGCCGGCCTTGCCCTGGTCCGCCACCTCGCTGATGACCCGCATCTGCGAGTGATTGTCGGCGATCGCGGTCGCCAGGAATTCCCTCGCCGTACCCATGAGCCCATGCAGCCGCTCGGAGGTGTCGACGGCGATGGCACTCACCTGGGGTGCGACATAGGTCTCGAACAGGTCCTGATTGGTTCGGGCATCGAACGGACGATTGTGGTCGATCAAAAGATCGATCGCGTTGCGCAGATCGTCGTGGCTGCCCGCGAAATATTGGTACCAGACCGCAAAATTAGCCGGCGTCGGCGCAATCCGCTGTTCAGCCATGCTGCGCATCGCCCGTCCGGCGATGGAGGCGGCATAATCGTAATCGGGATCGTCGAAGCTTGAATCCATCGCTCTCATGCGGTCCTGTCAGGCCGCAAATTGGCATCGAGCCCTTAATCGCGCCCCAACATCGGCCCTCGTAGTTATGCGGAGGAGCGGACAAAGTTCCAGATCGCGGCAACCCATTGACCCCCCGAGGTCTTCTATGGCCTAGTCCGCCGTCTTGAGACGGCCGGACCCACAAAAACCCCAACGATTCCATGACCTCCGAACGCTATAACGCCCGCGACGCCGAACCGCGCTGGCAACGCCTCTGGGACGAGCAGGCGATCTTCGTCTCCAAGAACGATGATTCGCGACCGAAATATTATGTGCTCGAGATGTTCCCCTACCCGTCCGGGCGCATCCATATCGGCCATGTCCGGAATTACACGCTCGGCGACGTGCTGGCCCGCTTCATGCGCGCCAAGGGGTTCAACGTGCTGCACCCGATGGGTTGGGACGCGTTCGGGCTGCCGGCCGAGAATGCCGCGATCGAACGCAAGGTCGCGCCCAAGGCCTGGACCTACGACAACATCGCCGCGATGAAGAAGCAGCTCCGCTCGATCGGGCTGTCGCTGGACTGGAGCCGCGAATTCGCGACCTGTGACCCCAGCTATTACAAGCACCAGCAGAAGATGTTTCTGGACATGCTCGCCGCCGGCCTCGCCGAGCGCGAGAAGCGCAAGCTGAACTGGGATCCGGTCGACATGACCGTGCTCGCCAACGAGCAGGTCATCGATGGCCGCGGCTGGCGCTCAGGTGCGATCGTCGAGCAGCGCGAGATGAGCCAGTGGGTCTTCAAGATCACGAAGTACTCGCAGGAATTGCTGTCGGCACTGGATGGTCTGGACCGCTGGCCCGACAAGGTGCGCCTGATGCAGCGCAACTGGATCGGTCGCTCCGAGGGCCTCTTGATCCGTTTCGCGCTGGACGCAGCGACGACGCCCGCCGGCGAAACCGAGCTGAAGATCTTCACCACGCGCCCCGACACGCTGTTCGGCGCAAAATTCATGGCGATCTCGGCGGATCATCCGCTGGCGCAGGCGGCGGCGGCGAAAAACCCTGAACTCGCCGAGTTCATCTCCGACATCAAGAAAATCGGCACTGCACAGTCGATCATCGACACCGCGGAGAAGCAGGGTTTCGACACCGGCATCCGCGCGGTGCATCCGTTCGATCCCTCCTGGAAGCTGCCGGTCTATGTCGCCAATTTCGTGCTGATGGAATACGGCACCGGCGCCATCTTCGGCTGCCCGGCGCACGACCAGCGCGACCTCGATTTCGTCAACAAGTACAGTCTCGGCAACACACCCGTGGTGTGTCCGGAGGGCCAGGACCCGAAATCGTTCGTCATCACCGACACCGCCTATGACGGCGACGGCCGCATGATCAATTCGCGCTTCCTCGACGGCATGACGATCGATGCAGCGAAGGAGGAGGTCGCAAAGCGGTTGGAGGGCGAGCTGCGCGGCAACGCGCCGGTCGGCGAGCGGCAGGTCAATTTCCGTCTGCGCGACTGGGGCATTTCGCGCCAGCGTTATTGGGGCTGCCCGATCCCCGTCATCCACTGCCCCAAGTGCGACGTGGTGCCTGTGCCGGATGCCGATCTGCCGGTGGTGCTGCCGGAGGATGTGAGCTTCGACAAGCCCGGCAACGCGCTCGATCACCACCCGTCCTGGAAGCACGTCACCTGCCCCAAATGCGGCGGCAAAGCCCAGCGCGAAACCGACACCATGGACACCTTCGTGGATTCGTCCTGGTATTTTGCGCGCTTCACCGATCCCTGGAACGAGAACGCGCCGACCACGCCCGCGGTCGCCAACCGGATGCTGCCGGTCGACCAGTATATCGGCGGCGTCGAGCACGCCATTCTGCATCTGCTCTACAGCCGCTTCTTCACCCGTGCCATGAAGGCGACCGGGCACATCGCGCTGGACGAGCCGTTCGCCGGCATGTTCACGCAAGGCATGGTGGTGCACGAGACCTACCAGAAGGCCGACGGTACCTATGTGCAGCCGGCCGACGTGAAGGTCGAGGTTGGCGGCAATGGGCGCCGCGCGACCCTGCTCAGCACGGGCGAGGACATCACGATCGGCCCGATCGAGAAGATGTCGAAGTCGAAGAAGAACACGGTCGACCCCGACGACATCATCGAGACCTACGGCGCCGACGTCGCCCGCTGGTTCATGTTGTCGGACTCCCCGCCCGACCGCGACGTGATCTGGAGCGACGAGCGCGTCCAGGGCGCCTCGCGCTTCGTGCAGCGGCTGTGGCGGCTGGTGAACGATTCCGTCGCGCCCGGCAAAGGCGCGCCGGCGGCCCGGCCGGCCAGCTTCGGCCCGGATGCCACCCTCTTGCGCAAGGCCGCCCATGGTGCGCTGGACAAGGTGACCACCGGGATCGAGCGGCTGCACTTCAACGTCTGCCTCGCCCATATCCGCGAATTCGCCAATACCTTCTCGGAGATCCTGCAGCGCCCCGGCCAGCCGTCCGCTGACCTCGCCTGGGCGATCCGGGAAGCCGGCCAGATCCTGGTCCAGCTGTTCTCCCCGATGATGCCGCACCTCGCCGAGGAGTGCTGGCAGGTTCTGGGCCAGAGCGGGCTGGTTTCCGAGGCCAATTGGCCCCAAATCGAACGCGATTTGCTGGTTGAGGACAGCGTGACCCTGGTGGTCCAGGTCAATGGCAAGAAGCGGGGTGAGGTCACAGTTGCAACAGCGGCCCAGAATCCGGAAATCGAGGCTGCCGTTTTGGCCCTCGATGCGGTAAAGCTGGCCCTGGACGGCAAGCCCGTCCGCAAGGTGATCATCGTCCCCAAGAGGATCGTAAATGTTGTCGGCTAGGATCCGCATCGCAGCCCGCTTGCTGGCGGTCGCCGCCCTGGCCGCGTTGACGGCCGGCTGCTTCCAGCCGATGTATGCCGAACGAAACGACGGCACCCCCGGCCTGCGCGAGAAGCTGATGGGCATCGAGCTGCCGCCGATCATCAAGCCCAATGCCTCCCGCGAGGCCCGCGTCGGCGTCGAGATCCGCAACGCGCTCGCCTTCAAGCTCTACGGCTCCGCGACGGGCATGCCGCCGACCCACCGGCTGGACATCCGCTTCACCACCAGCCGCTCCTCGCTGATCGTCAGCACCATGACGGGATTGCCGACCAGCGAAAATCTCGGCATCGACGCCCAGTACAATCTGGTCGACGTCGTAACCGGCAAGTCCGTCGTGTCCGGCTCGACCTTCTCGCGCGTGTCCTATGACATGCCGGGGTCCTATCAGCGCTTCTCCCGCACCCGCGCAGTGCGCGATGCGGAGGACCGGGCCGCCAACGAGATTGCCGAGAACATCACGACCCGGCTCGCCTCGTTCTTTACCGCGGGCACGTAATACCCTTGCGTCATTCCGGGGCACGCGCAGCGTGAACCCGGAATCTCGATCCCAAACCTCTGGATTCCGGGTTCGCGCTGTGCGCGCCCGGAATGACAATCTGGACCATGGTCGCGCTGCGCGGAAAAGAGATCGACAGCTTCCTGGCCCGCCCCGATGCGGGCCGTCCGATCATCCTGCTCTACGGTCCCGACGCCGGCCTGGTGCGCGAGCGCGCCGATGCGTTGATCGCATCGGCGGTCGATGATCCCAACGATCCGTTCTCGCTGGTCAGGCTCGATGGCGACGAGCTTTCCGCCGAACCCTCGCGCCTCGTCGACGAGGCGATGACGGTGCCGCTGTTCGGCGGCCGCCGCGCCATTCGCGTTCGCGCCGGCTCGCGCAGCTTTGCCGGCGGCATCGACACCCTGGCCGAGATGAACGTGAAGGATTGCCGCATCGTGATCGAGGCCGGCGAGCTCCGTCCGGAATCGCCGCTGCGCAAGGCCTGCGAGCGCGCCAAGACGGCTGTGGCGATCGGCTGCTATCCCGACACCGAGCGCGACCTCGCCAAGTTGATGGACGACGAGCTGCGCATCGCCAATCTGCGTATCGCGCAGGACGCCCGCGCGGCGCTGATGTCGTTCCTGGGCGGAGACCGCCAGGCCTCGCGCAACGAGCTGCGCAAACTCACCCTCTATGCCCACGGCAAGGGTGAGGTCACGCTGGACGACGTGATGGCCGTGGTCGCCGACGCCTCCGAGCTGAAGCTCGACCCGATCGTCGACGGCGCCTTTGCCGGGCGGCCCGACATCGTCGAGACCGAGTTCGCAAAAGCCATGATCGCGGGCACCTATCCCGGCGTGATCATCTCCGCCGCGCAGCGCCAGGCTGCGTGGTTGCACAAATCCGCGCTCGCCATCGCCGACGGCCAGCCTGCCTCCGCCGTGCTCGATGGCGGCTTTCCGCGCCTGCATTTCTCACGAAAGCCCGCGGTCGAAACGGCGCTGCGCAACTTCAGCGTGACGAAGCTCGCCGCCGTCATCGAGCAGCTCGCGACCGCGGCGCTCGACACCCGCAAGCAATCGACACTCGCCGCCGCCATCGCCCAGCGCACGCTGATGGCGATCGCCGCGAACGCGAAGCGGCGGGGCTGAGCCGAACTCTCTCCACGTCATTGCGAGCGCAGCGAAGCAAGTGGGCAATCCGTCATCCTTCGAGGGCCGCTGAAGAAGCGGCCACCTCAGGGTGACGCGAGAGAAATCAGTGCCCGCGCCACGACACAGCGGAGTTACAGCGCGCCCTTGGCCAGCCGCTTCATCACCTCGTCGAGCTGATCGAGGTTGCGATAGTTGATCTGGACCGAGCCGCCGGGGTCGCGGTGGTTGACGGTGACCTTGAGGCCGAGCGCATCGCTGACGCGCTTCTCCAGATCGATCGTGTCGGGGTCCTTTTCCTTCCCCCCGGTCGCGCGCGCCTTTTGCGGCT
The DNA here is from genome assembly GCF_024585165.1 of Bradyrhizobium sp. WBOS07. Lineage (NCBI taxonomy): Bacteria > Pseudomonadati > Pseudomonadota > Alphaproteobacteria > Hyphomicrobiales > Nitrobacteraceae > Bradyrhizobium > Bradyrhizobium sp. WBOS07. The sequence goes on along the minus strand of NZ_CP029008.1, from coordinate 1,338,210 downwards.
TGCGTTCCGGCACGCCCTCTTCATGTGCCAGCGCCTCGGCCTGGCGGACGTTGAGGCCCTCCTCGACGATGCGCTTGGCGGCGGCGAGCGGATCGGGAACGCCGATCAGCGCGCGGGCGTGGCCGGCGGTCAGCTCGCCGGTCGCGATGAAAGCCTGCACCTCGGCCGGCAGCTTGGTCAGCCGCATCATGTTGGCGACGTGGCTGCGGCTCTTGCCGACGACCTTCGCGATGTCTTCCTGGCTGCGTTTGAACTCGTTGGCGAGCGCGTGATAGCCCTGCGCCTCCTCCATCGGGTTGAGGTCCTCGCGCTGCACGTTCTCGACGATCGCGAACTCGAGCGCATCGCTGTCGCTGATGTCAACCGGGACGATCGGCACCTCATGCAGGCCGGCCATCTGCGAAGCGCGCCAGCGCCGTTCGCCAGCGATGATCTCGTAGCGGTCCTGCGCGCCCTTCACGGGACGCACCACGATCGGCTGGATCACGCCATGCTGCTTGATGGACTCGCTCAGCTCCTTCAGCTCGGCGTCCGAAAAGGTGCGGCGCGGATTGCGCGGATTGGCCTTGATGAACTCAATCGGCACCTTGCGCTGCGCGCGCGGACGGTCGACATGCTGAGCCTCGCCGCCAACGTCACCGATCAGACTTGCAAGTCCCCGGCCCAGTCGCGAACGCGCTTCATCGGCCATCGCCAGCTCCCTTGGATTCACGGTGCAGCACTCCAGAACTGAATTTCGAATCGTAGGTGGGTTAGCGAAGCGTAACCCACCTCTTCTGTTTCCGCGGAGATAGACAGTGGTGGGTTACGCCTTCGGCTAACCCACCCTACGGCAACGTCAATGCGTCGTGCGCAGTTCGCGCTCTCGCTGGATCACTTCGGTCGCGAGCCGCAAGTAGGCTTCGCTGCCGACGCATTTGAGATCGTAGACCAGCACCGGCTTGCCGTAGGACGGCGCTTCCGAGATGCGCACGTTGCGCGGGATCATCGTCTTGTAGACCTTCTCGCCCATGAACTGGCGGACGTCGGCGACGACCTGGTTGGAGAGGTTGTTGCGCGAGTCGAACATGGTCAGCACGATGCCGTGGATCGACAGGTTCGGATTGAGCGTCGAGCGCACCTGCTCGACGGTCTGCAGCAATTGCGACAGACCTTCGAGCGCGAAGAACTCGCACTGCAGCGGCACCAGGATCGCGTCGGACGCCGCCATCGCGTTCACCGTGAGCAGATTCAGCGAAGGCGGGCAGTCGATCAGCACATAGGTGTAGTCGGCGTCCGGCGAGACGTTGTTGTTGAGCGCGCCGATGGCGTCGCGCAGCTTGAAGGCACGGCCGGGCGTGGTGCCGAGCTCGAGCTCGAGACCGGAGAGATCCATGGTCGAGGGCGCGATGTGCAGCCGCGGCACCGCAGTCGAGACCACGGCTTCGCGCAGGGCAGCTTCGCCGACCAGCACGTCGTAGGTCGAGCAGGAGCGGTTGCGGCGGTCGATGCCGAGGCCGGTTGAGGCGTTGCCCTGGGGATCGAGATCGACGATCAGGACACGTTCGCCGATCGCTGCGAGCGCGGTGCCAAGATTGATCGCTGTGGTTGTCTTTCCCACGCCGCCCTTCTGATTCGCCAGCGCCAGGATGCGCGGATGGCCATGCGGCACCTCCGCGGTGGGCTCTTGCGTCTTGTCCTGCTGCGGCTCGTCAATCACGGTCATCGAAATTTCCCCACTCAACCCCTGAGCGCCTCAGCTGCGCCGTTCGGCGGCATTGAGCTCCACGATCCAGCCGTCGCCCGTGCGGCTCTGGTGCAGCTGAGGCTCAATATTCCAATATTTAGCGGCTTCGGTCAATTCAGCCTCTACATCTTGGCCCTTGAGAAACAGCGCCTTCGCGCCCTGGCGCATCAGCGGCTCCGCAAAGCCGATGAGTTGGTGTAGCGGAGCCAGCGCACGCGCGGTCACGCAATCGACCGGGCCGGTGATTCTATCCACATTATCCCCGATCTCAGCGAGATGTACGACTCCCGGCGATGTGGTGATGCGAACGGCTTCGCGCAGGAATGCCGCCTTCTTGGCGATCCGCTCGACGAGATGGACGCTGGCACCCGGGATCCCCGCCATGGCGCAGGCCAGGACGACACCGGGAAAGCCGCCGCCGCTGCCGAGGTCAGCCCAACGTCTTGCCGTGGGCGCGAGGTCGATGAGCTGGAGCGAGTCGGCGATGTGCCGGGTCCAAAGATGCGGCAGGGTCGAGGGCGCGACCAGATTGGTCTTGGCCTGCCACTCCCGCAGCAGCGCGATGTAGCGATCGAGCCGCGCTTCCGTTTCATGTGAAACAGGCGCGAGCTTCAGTGCTGCGCGCTTGTCAGCGGCGATGATGGAATCCAGCGTCTCATCGTTGGCGCTGGCCTTGTCGATTTTCGGTTTGGCCGGCGCGGGATCTGATCGGCGGCCCGCGCCCTGACCCGTAGCGGGTCGTCGTGATAGCGGTCTGTCGCCGCCCGGTCCGCGCTGTTTCACGTGAAACGCCTGCGATTGGCTTATGCGATGGCTCTGGAGCTCTTCCGTCCCTCACGGCGGAGATAGGCCGCGAGGATGCCGAGCGCCGCCGGTGTCATGCCGTCGATCCGGCCCGCCTGGCCGACGGTGAATGGCCGCGCCTTCTCCAGCTTGGCCCGCACCTCGTTGGAAAGACCTGGGACGAGACTGTAATCGACTTCTGACAGCACCATCCCCTCGTCGCGCCGGAAGGCCTCGACGTCGGCGCTCTGGCGCTCGAGATAGACGTCGTACTTGGCGTCGATCTCGAGATGGGTCGCGATAACAGGATCGATCCCCGCCAGCTCCGGCCAGATCGCCCGGACCTGGCTCCAGCCGATCTCCGGATAGGCCATCAGCTCGAAGGCCGACCGGCGCTGGCCGTCCCGGTTCAGGGACAATCCGTGCTTGATCGCCTCGTTTGGGGTGATCGTCAGCGACTTCGACAGCATCCGGGCCGCATTCAGGGCGTCCATCTTGGCGCGGTGGTGCAGGGTCCGGGCGTTTCCGACACATCCGAGCGCAATGCCCTTCTCGGTCAGACGCTGATCCGCATTGTCAGCCCGCAGCGTGAGCCGGTACTCGGCCCGCGAGGTGAACATCCGATACGGCTCGCTGATCCCGCGGGTGACGAGATCATCGATCATGACACCGAGATAGCCGTCGGCCCGGTCGAACACCGTCAGGGCCGCCCCGCTCGCAGCAAGCGCCGCGTTCAGGCCGGCAACGATGCCCTGCCCGGCGGCCTCTTCATATCCGGTGGTGCCGTTGATCTGCCCGGCCAGGAACAGACCGCGCAGGCGCTTGGTCTGCAGGGTCGGATCGAGCTCGCGGGGGTCGATGTGGTCGTACTCGATGGCATAGCCCGGACGCACCATCTTGACTCGCTCCAGGCCAGGGATGCTGGCGAGGATCGCGAGCTGGACCTCCTCGGGAAGCGAGGTCGAGATGCCGTTGGGATAGACCGTGCTGTCGTCGAGCCCTTCCGGCTCCAGGAAGATCTGGTGGCCGTCGCGGTCGCCGAAGCGGACGATCTTGTCCTCGATCGATGGGCAATAGCGCGGTCCGGAGCTCTTGATCTGGCCGGAGTACATCGGCGAGCGATGGACATTGGCCCGGATCACGTCATGCGTTGCCGCATTGGTCCGGGTGATCCCGCACTGGATCTGCGGGGTCGTGATCCGCTCGGTCATGACCGAGAATGGCTCCGGCGGCTCGTCTCCGGGCTGCATCTCGACTGCGGCCCAGTCGATCGTGCTGCCGTCCAGACGCGGCGGCGTGCCGGTCTTGAGCCGTCCCAAGGTGAAGCCGGCGCGCTCAAACGAGGCGGAAAGACCCATGGCGGGGGCCTCGCCGACACGGCCGGCAGGCCAATTCTTCTCGCCGAGGTGAATGAGACCGCGCAGGAACGTGCCGGTGGTGACCACCACGGCCCCTGCCCGAAGCTCGCGGCCATCGGCCAAACGCAGACCGGTGATCCGCCCCTCTGCCACGATCAGTTCATCCGCCTCGCCTTCGATGACGGACAGTCCCTCTGTCTCACGGATCGCGGCCTGCATCGCGGCCGCATAGAGCTTCCGGTCGGCCTGGGCCCGGGGACCACGGACAGCCGGACCTTTGCGACGATTGAGCACGCGAAACTGGATGCCGCCGGCGTCGCCGACGCGGCCCATCAGACCATCGAGCGCATCGATCTCGCGTACCAGATGGCCCTTGCCGAGACCGCCGATGGCGGGATTGCAGGACATGGCGCCGACGGTTGAGAAGCGGTGCGTGACCAGGGCGGTCGTCGCACCCATCCGGGCGGACGCGGCGGCGGCTTCACAGCCGGCATGGCCGCCGCCAATCACGATGACGTCGAAGCTCTCTCGCTCTGTTCGCATGGGCGGACTTTCTAGCTCAGAGGCGGGAAAGCCGAAAGCGGAAACTGAGAGGGAGGTGTTTCACGTGAAACGGCGGGAGCTGAAACCAATTTTGCGAAAACAACCCCATGCACAGTAGAATGGGCATTGTTGCGACTGTAGTTTTCAAGGCGCCGGAAAGCCGGCCGGTAACGTTTCACGTGAAACAAGCTCGGCCGCCGCGAGGCAGACGGGCCGCCGATGCCATCCGGCTTACCGACACCCAGCGAAACTCGTCACGCTTGGTCGAACGCAATGAGGCCACCACCTTTCTCACGCAGCGACGCACTCCACAACCTTCCGCGTGCCCAGACCAGCACAACGCGCGTTGCTGCGCAGAGCCGGGATCCAGAAGCTGTGAGCCAGTTTGCGACGTCGTGGTCCCGCTCAGCAGCGCACCGTCGAAGCGACTGCGATGCGTCCGGGACGCGTGGAGCGTCGGTGCCGCAGCCGCCTCCATTCGACCGCAACCGGCAGTGGACCACGTTTCACGTGAAACACGGTTTTTCCAGTGTTTCACGTGAAACACCAAGAAGTGGAACAAGCGCTAGTTCTACAATGAAGAACTAGACCTACTTTCCGATGCAAAACTTCTGGAATATCGCCCCGAGGACATCCTCGACGTCCACCCGGCCCAGCAGCCGGCCGAGGGCAAAAGCGGCGGCTCGCAATTCCTCGGCGGCCAGCTCCTCGCCCTCTTCTACAAGCTCAAGGCTCCGGCGCAAGCTGTCCGAGGCGCGGCACAACAGCTCGCGCTGGCGCGCCCGGGTCACAATGGCGCCCTCGCTGGCTCCGAAGAACTCGGCCGCGAATTTGACGAGGGCCTGAATTAGTTCCGGGGTGCCGACGCCATCACGCGCCGAGATCGCAAACTCGCCGGGTACCAAGGCGCTCCCAGCCCCACCCAGATCGATCTTGTTGCGGACGACCCAGACCGGGCCACCGGACCGATCGGCATCCTTCCCGGAATTCCGAAGCGCCCGCGTCATATCGGGATCGGCGGCTTGCCCGGACTCGACCAGCCACAACACCAGGTCGGCATCCTCGGCCCGCGCCCGCGCCCGGCGCACGCCCTCCTGCTCGACCGGATCGTCGGTTTCGCGGATGCCGGCGGTGTCGATGATCGTGACGGGATAGCCGTCGAGGTCGAGCTGGACCTCGATCACGTCGCGCGTGGTGCCGGCATGCGGCGAGACGATCGCGACCTCGCGCCGCGCCAGCTGGTTCATCAGCGTCGACTTGCCGACATTCGGCTCGCCCGCGATCGCCACCACCAGCCCGTCGCGCAGGCGTTCAGAATGTCCCTGTGCCGCAAGGACATTTGCAATTTCACCATGCAGCGCCTTGATCGCCGCGACGGCCGGCGCCGTCAATTCGGCGGGCACATCGCCTTCGTCGGAGAAATCGATGCCGGCTTCGACCAGCGCCGACGCCTCGATGATCCGCTCGCGCCAGTCGCGCGCGCGGTCGCCGAGCAGGCCCTGCAACTGCCGCAGCGCCTGGCGCCGCTGCCGGTCGGTGTCGGCGTGAATGAGATCGTCGAGACCCTCGGCTTCCGTGAGGTCGAGCTTGCCGTTCTCGAAGGCCCGCCGCGTGAACTCACCCGGCTCGGCTGCGCGCGTATCCTGAATAACCGAAATAGCGTCGAGCAGCGCCGCCAGCACCGCGCGGCCGCCATGGACGTGAAACTCGGCGACGTCCTCGCCGGTCGCGCTGGCCGGCCCTGGAAACCAGAGCACGACCGCATCGTCGATCGGCTGGCCCGCCCCGTCGCGGAGCAGCCGGCGGCTCGCCACGCGCGGAGCCGGCAATTGGCCGGCAAACGTGGTCAGAACCTGGCCAGCCTGAGATCCCGATACCCGCACCACAGCGATCGCGCTCGGTGCCCGTCCGGACGACAATGCAAAGATGGTCTGGTCCCGTGGATGCATGGCTTATTTGTCCGGCTGCCGATCAAAAGGCAAATGTCCGTTCCGGGGGGACGAGACAGCATAGTTTGCTGCGCCGCTTGCCGCAGCAACCTTGATATTGCGCTGCAGCATAACACGACACTTTTGCTGCAATTATTCGCGGCGCTGATCCAAAGGACAGCAGGACGTCAAAATATTCCGAATATAAATCAACGTATTACGTAAATCTGCGCTTCGGCATCACGTCGCCTCCATGCTGCGCCTCCGCTGCAACAAGTCTGCACAATAAAAAGGGCGCCCCGAGGCGCCCTTTGAGCTTAAGCAACTTATGTTGCACTGCACTCAGGTGTTCATGGAGTCGAAGAACTCCGAATTGCTCTTGGTCGAGCGCAGCTTGTCGAGCAGGAAGTCGATCGCGTCCATCGTGCCCATCGGATTGAGGATGCGGCGGAGCACGTACATCTTCTTGAGCACCTGCGGATCGGTGATGAGTTCCTCCTTGCGGGTTCCGGAGCGCGAGATGTCGATCGCCGGGAAGGTGCGCTTGTCCGAGACCTTGCGGTCCAGGATCAGTTCCGAGTTACCGGTGCCCTTGAACTCTTCGAAGATGACCTCGTCCATGCGGCTGCCGGTATCGACCAGCGCGGTCGCGATAATGGTCAGCGAGCCGCCCTCCTCGATGTTGCGGGCGGCGCCGAAGAACCGCTTCGGGCGCTGCAGCGCGTTGGCGTCGACACCGCCGGTCAGCACCTTGCCGGATGACGGCACCACGGTGTTGTAGGCGCGGCCGAGGCGCGTGATCGAATCGAGCAGGATCACGACGTCGCGGCCATGCTCGACCAGGCGCTTGGCTTTCTCGATCACCATCTCGGCGACCTGGACGTGGCGCACCGCCGGCTCGTCGAAGGTCGACGACACCACCTCGCCCTTCACCGAGCGCTGCATGTCCGTGACTTCTTCCGGACGTTCGTCGATCAACAGCACGATCAGGTAGCACTCGGGATGATTGTGCGTGATCGAGTGCGCGATGTTCTGCATCAGCACGGTCTTACCCGTGCGCGGCGGCGCCACGATCAGAGCGCGCTGGCCCTTGCCGATGGGAGCGACGATGTCGATCACCCGTGCAGACAAGTCTTTCCGCGTCGGATCGTCGATCTCCATGCGGAAGCGCTGATTCGGAAACAGCGGCGTGAGGTTGTCGAAATTGACCTTGTGCTTGGCCTTTTCCGGATCCTCGAAATTGAGCGTGTTGACCTTGAGCAGCGCGAAATAGCGCTCGCCCTCTTTCGGGCTGCGGATGTGGCCTTCGATAGTATCGCCGGTGCGCAGGCCGAAACGGCGGATCTGCGACGGCGAAACGTAGATGTCGTCGGGGCCCGGCAGATAATTCGCATCGGGTGAGCGCAGGAAACCGAAGCCGTCGGAGAGAACCTCGACGACGCCCTCGCCGACGATGTCGGTTTCGGCGAGCGCAAGCTGCTTGAGAATGGCGAACAGCAGCTCCTGCTTGCGCATCGTGCTGGCGTTCTCGACCCCATGCTCTTCCGCGAACGAGACGAGCTCGGCCGGCGTCTTCGACTTGAGGTCCTGAAGTTTAATTTCCCGCATTGGGGTGGTCCTGTGGGGTAACCTTGGAAGGGGGGTGCGAGGAGGCTCTGAAATGCGGACGTGACAAGGTAAGGTCCGCAGGTCTGGCAAGGTTAAGTGCCGGTGAGGCTTCAAACCTGATGCGGTGTCCGGCCTCTGGAAAGCTCAGACACAACCACATCCGCCTGCGTTGGGTGGGATGTCGCCAATATAGAAAATCGCTTCCTGCTCCGCAAGCCGAAGCGCTGGGCTTATCGTCACGGGCCTTGCCTAGAACGGCTTCACGATCACCATGATGACGATGAAAATCATCAGCACGGTCGGCACCTCATTGATAATGCGATAGAATTTCTGGGTGCGCGGGCGCCGGTCGGCGGCGAAATCCTTCAGCCAGCGAGAAAAATAGCCGTGGACCGCAGACATCGCCAGCACCAGTGCAAGTTTTACGTGCAGCCAGCCGAACGAGAACCAATGGCCGGACCAGGCGAGATAGAGCCCGGCGAGCCAGGTGACCATCATGGCAGGATTGATGATGGCCTTGAGCAGCCGGCGTTCCATGACCTTGAACGTTTCCGACTGCTTCGAGCCGACCTCGGCCTCGGAATGATAGACGAACAGCCGCGGCAGATAGAGCATGCCGGCCATCCAGGCGATGACGGCGATCACGTGCAGCGCCTTGATCCAGAGATAGATGTCTTCGAACATTTTCGCGGGTCCGGCTTTCTGCCCAGTGCAGGGAACTGGGGATAGTAAGAACTCGTTAAGGTCTCACCGTGCACACATATCCGTCCGTAGTGCCTTCCTCAAATCTAGAATCTTAGATTCTTAAGGTTTGAGTCTATGTGACCGTGGATTGGACTCATGCAATTCCATCCGCGAGTTTACGCGCGCTTGTTCACATCCATCCACATATCCCGGCGAGGTCTGCGGACTTCCGATAAGTCAGCCGGCTGCAAAGACTTGCGCGATTCTGTCGGCAGCTTATCAAGGCATTTGTCCGCGCAATCCCATTTCCGGCCCGATGGGGCGGCAGACTTGTTCTGAGGGGCAGCGGTGTGAACAAAATTGGCACTTGTCCCGCCCCCGGTGTCGCGCAACCCTTTCCAAGGGGTTAAGCTCCACAGAAATCCACAATTCGCCCCGCCCTCATACAAAGAGTTTTTGTGCCGACCTCGAACAATTATTTCCATCTTCACCTCGTGTCTGACTCCACCGGCGAGACGCTGATCACCGTGGCGCGCGCGGTCGCGGCCCAATACGCCAATGTCACGCCGGTCGAACATGTCTATCCGCTGGTACGCAGCCAGAAGCAGCTCGATCGCGTGCTCGACGAGATCGAGGAAGCCCCGGGAATCGTGCTGTTCACGCTGCTGGAGAAGGATCTGGTCTCCAGGCTCGAGGACAAGTGCAAGGAGATCAATGTTCCGAGCCTGTCGATCATCGGCCCGGTGATGCAGCTGTTCGAAGCCTATCTCGGGGCTGCGACCACGGGCCGCGTCGGCGCCCAGCACGTCCTCAACGCGGAATATTTCAAGCGCATCGATGCGCTGAACTACACCATGATCCACGACGACGGCCAGCATGTCGACGGTCTCAACGATGCCGACGTCGTCCTGGTCGGCGTCTCCCGCACCTCGAAGACGCCGACATCGATCTATCTCGCCAATCGCGGCATCCGCACCGCCAACGTGCCGCTGGTTCCGGGCATTCCGGTGCCCTCGCAATTGGAGACGCTGACGCGGCCGCTGGTCGTCAGCCTGCACGCGACGCCTGAACGCCTGATCCAGATCCGTCAGAATCGCCTGCTCTCGATGGGCGCGGAGTCCGGCAGCGACACCTACACCGACAAGCAATCGGTCACCGAGGAGGTCGCGTTTGCGCGCAAGCTCAGTGCCAAGCACGATTGGCCGCTGCTGGACGTCACCCGCCGCTCGATCGAGGAAACCGCGGCCGCGATCATGAAGCTCTACAGCGATCGCCAACGCAATCGGCCGTCCGAATAGTTGTCGCGATGGGTCTGTGGCGCGGCACATCTCCATTGATCCTGGCCTCGCAGAGCAGCGCGCGTAAAATGCTGCTGGCCAATGCCGGGCTGGAATTCATGGCTGTTACCGCCGATATCGACGAACGCGGCATTCAGGCCGCCTCGGCGCTGTCAAATCCGCGCGAGATCGCCCTGCTGCTTTCGCGTGAAAAGGCCAAGGCGGTCTCTGCCCGTCATCCCGGAAGCTACGTGATCGGCGCCGATCAGACCCTGGCGCTTGGCAACCGCCTCTTCAACAAGCCGGCCGGCCGCGACCAGGCCTTGGCGCAATTGCGGGATCTCACCGGCAACAGCCATGAGCTGAATTCAGCGGTGGCCGTGGCGCATGACGACAAGATTGTCTTCGAAGATGTCTCGATCGCCCGCATGACCATGCGTGGGATGACCGATGCGGAGCTGTCGGCCTATCTGGATGCGGCCGGCGACGCCGTCACGACCAGCGTCGGGGCCTATCAGCTCGAGCGGCTGGGCGTCCATTTGTTCGAGCGCATCGAGGGCGACCATTTCACCATTCTCGGCCTGCCGCTGCTGCCGCTGCTTGCGTTCCTGCGGCATGAGCGGCTAGTTGCGGTGTGACGACGGGAGATGGCTGCGCGCTGATGCGGATCCTGGGACTGACCGGTTCGATCGGGATGGGAAAATCAACCACCGCGAAACTGTTCGCGGAGGCCGGTGTGCCCGTCTACGACGCCGATGCCGCGGTGCATCAGCTCTATGAGGGCGAAGCAGCCCCGGCGATCGAGGCTGCCTTTCCCGGCACCACCGTGAACGGCAAGGTGGACCGGCCGAAGCTGTCGGCGCGCGTCGTGCATGATCCCGCCGCGATCAAGCAGCTCGAGCAGATCGTGCATCCGATGCTCGGCGCCTCCCGGCAAAAATTCTTCGCCGAGGCCGAGGCGGCCAAGGCGCCGGTCGTAGTGCTCGACATCCCGCTGCTGTTCGAGACCGGCGGCGAGAAGCGGGTTGATGCCGTGGTCGTGGTGTCGACCTCGCCGGAACTCCAGCGCGCGCGGGTGCTGGCGCGGGGCACGATGGACGAAGCCAAGCTCGATGCCATCATCGCCAAGCAGACGCCCGATGCCGAGAAGCGCAAGCGGGCGGATTTCGTGGTGGATACCTCGCACGGACTGGAGCCGGTGCGGGCGCAAATCGCGCACATCCTGGCCGAGGTCGTTAAGATGCCGCAGCGGCGAACCTGATTCGCCGCCTGACACGGCTCTCACGACCCTGATCTCAAGACGCTGATCTCAAGACATGCGCGAAATCGTCCTCGACACCGAAACCACCGGCCTCGATCCGCTTCGCGGCGATCGTCTGGTCGAAATCGGCTGCGTCGAGATCCTGAACCGCATGCCGACGGGCCAGACCTATCACGTCTATATCAATCCTGAGCGGGACATGCCGGCGGAAGCCTTCGCGGTGCACGGGCTATCGGCCGAATTCCTGTCGACCAAGCCGCTGTTCCACGAGGTCGTCGATGCGTTTCTTGAGTTCATCGGCGACGACCCGCTGGTGATCCACAACGCCTCGTTCGATATCAGCTTCATCAATGCCGAGCTCGACCGGATCAAGCGCGCAGCGATCCCGCGGGAGCGGCTGGTCGATACGCTGCTGCTGGCACGGCGCAAGCATCCGGGCGTGTCGAACCGGCTCGATGATCTCTGCTCGCGCTATGCGATCGACAATTCACACCGCACCAAGCACGGCGCGCTGCTGGACGCCGAGCTGCTGGCCGAGGTCTATGTCGACCTGGTCGGAGCCCGGCAGTCACAGCTGCTTCTGGCCTCGGAGAGGGAAGAGATTCGCATCAATGCCGCGGGCGATACGCCGCGGCGGCAGCGCCTGGTGCCGCTCGCGCCGCGGGTTTCGGATGCTGAAAGAGAGGCCCATCGGGCCTTCATCGCAACGATGGGCGAAAAGGCGATCTGGAACGAGTATCTCGCCGCTTCAGTCGCCCCGGCCGGTTAGGACTGCCAGTTAGGCTTGGCCGGTCTGGCCACCGCCCTGGGCGGCCATTTGCCGCTCCATGTTCTGGCGATAGAGACCGACGAAGTCGACCGGATCCAGCATCAGGGGCGGGAACCCGCCGTCGCGCACCGCGGTCGCGATGATCTCGCGCGCAAACGGGAACAGCAGGCGCGGGCACTCGATCATGACCAGCGGATGCAGATTCTCCTTCGGCACGTTAGCGATGCGGAACACGCCGGCATAGGCGAGCTCGAACGAGAACATGATCTTGCCCGCGGTGTCGGCCTTGCCCTCGACCGACAGCGTTACCTCGAACTCCTGCTCGCTGAGATTATTGGCGCTGACATTGATCTGGATGTTGATCTGGGGCGGCTGGCTCTGCTGCTGGAGCGAGCCCGGCGCGTTCGGATTTTCGAACGACAGGTCCTTGGTATATTGCGCCAGCACGTTGAGCTGGGGAGCCTGGGCCGCCTCGGGAGGGGTGCCGTTACCGTTGGTCATGAGAGTCTCTCCTTACCCGATTTGGGCTGAATTTCGCGGCGGTTGGCTAACATAGGGCCGCCTCGTTCCACAAGGACGAACGGTCCCGGGGGCGGGGATTCGGTCCGCGCCGCCAAGTGCGACGGTCACCCTGCCTTTTCGGTAAAATTGCGCCTTAAACGATTGAAGATACGCGATTTCCGGGCAGGATCGGGTTTCCCCTTAAGCATAAAACGCGCTACACTCGCTGCTGTGCCAAAAGGCGCCATTGGCCGGGCAAGATTTCGTGCCTACATCCCACTGACCTGATGTGGACCCAAATTGGCGACGTAGACTTGCCGTTTCCGTAGGGAACGGTTGACTGGCCGGATTGATTTTCCCGGCGACGACGCCAAAAGCGAAGACCCAGAGCAAAGACCAGAAAGCGAATCCGACGTGGACATCTACACCATCATCTTCCTGGCGCTGGCGGTCTTCATCTTTCTGCGGCTGCGCAGCGTGCTCGGACAGCGAACCGGTAACGAACGGCCGCCGTTCGACCGGACCGCCGCCCGCAATGCGCTGGGAGGCGCCCAGGACAACAATGTCGTGACCATGCCGGGCAAGGTGATCGACCAGGCCCCGTTGGCGCCGTCGGCCGACCCGACCCCGCCCGCCGACCGCTGGAAGGGCCTGGCCGAACCCGGCACCGCGCTGGCGCAGGGCCTGGACGCCATCGTCGAGAAGGATTCCACGTTCGACCCGCGTCATTTCATCTCGGGCGCCCGCGGCGCCTATGAGATGATCGTGCTGGCCTTTGCCAATGGCGACCGCCGCGCGCTGCGCGACCTGCTGTCGTCGGAGGTCTACGAAAGCTTCGACGCCGCGATCAAGGAGCGCGAGAAGAACGAGCAGAAGACCGAGACCCGCTTCGTCTCGATCGACAAGGCCGAGCTCGTCGGCGCCGAGCAGCGCGACCGGACCGCCCAGCTCACGATCCGTTTCGTCTCGCAGATGATCTCGGCCACCCGCGACAAGGCCGGCAACATCGTCGACGGCAGCGCGGACACGGTCGCCGACATCACCGACATCTGGACTTTCGCCCGCGACGTCACCTCTCGCGATCCGAACTGGAAGCTGGTTGGCACCGGAAGCGCGAATTAAGACCTTCTTGAAGACCAGCGCGACCGCGCTTTGCGCAGGCGCCGTCGCGCTGTCATCGTTTTCGCTCGGCGCCGAGGCGGCGCGACGCCATTATCGCAACCATCACCATCATCATCGTCACCATCCGCCGCAGTTGCCTGCTGTGCCATTGCGGGCTTTGCCCTACCCGCAGCTCCCCCTGCCGTTCGAAATTTCCGGCGCGCAATATCTGCCACTCGCCTGGGCGGACGTGAAGGGCTGGGACGACGACAATCACCTCGCCGCGTACAAGACATTCCGCGCCAGCTGCCGCTCGATCAACGCGCAGAACGGCGCAGCCGAGGTCAAGAACGGCGAGGCCAAGGCCTTGGCCGGGTCTCTGAACGAGCCGTGCCGGGCGGCCAAAACGCTCGACCTCACTGACGAGGCCAAAGCGAAATCCTTCTTCGAGGAGAATTTCACTCCGCTGCGCATCTCGCGCCTCGGCGAGCCCGCCGGGTTCGTCACCGGCTATTACGAGCCCGTGCTGGAGGGGTCGCGCACCCAGAGCGAAATCTACAACGTTCCGGTTTACCGTCGCCCGTCGAATCTGTTCGTGCGCGGCTACAAGCAGGATTCGCTCAGCCTGCCCAACAAGGGCCCGGTCTATCGCAAGATCGGCCGCCGCAAGCTGGTGCCCTATTACGACCGCGGCGAGATCGAGGACGGCAAGATCGCCGGCCGCGGGCTGGAGATCGCCTGGCTGAAGGACCCGACCGATCTGTTGTTCGCGCAGATCCAGGGCTCGGCGCGGATCAAGTTCGACGACGGCAGCTCGGTCCGGCTCAACTACGACGCCTATAACGGCTATCCCTACACCGCCGTCGGACGCATCCTGATCGAGCGCGGCATCATTCCGAAGGAAGAGATGTCGATGCAGAAGATCAGGGAATGGATGGCGCAGAATCCTGACGGCGCCAAGGAGCTGCGCCGCGCCAACCGCGCCTACATCTTCTTCCGCGAGGTCAACCTGTCCGACAAGGACGAGGCGGTGGGCGCGCAGGGCATTCCGTTGACGGCGGGACGCTCGATCGCGGTCGACAAGTCGCTCCACGTCTACGGCACCCCGTTCTTCATCGAGGGCGAGCTGCCGATCGACTCCGAACGGGCCAAGACGCCGTTCCGTCGGCTGATGATCGCGCAGGATACTGGCTCGGCCATCATCGGCCCCGCGCGCGCCGATCTGTTCTTCGGCGCGGGCCAGGAGGCCGGCCGGGTCTCCGGGCGGCTGCGCCATCCCATGCAATTCGTGATGCTGGTACCCAAGAGCCTCGATCCCGCCCCGCGCGCCGCGAAGCTGCCGGTGCCGGATCCGCGGCCCTCGGAGAAGATCGCAAAGCTGTTTCCGCAAACCGATCCGGCCAAGGCGACGGTCAAGCCGGCCGCTGTCGCCGGCGCAATGGACAGCAAGAACGAAACCGTTGCCATCGCAGGTCCGGTTCCGCTGCCGGTGCCGCGCCCCGCGATCGAGCCTGCCTCGGAGCCGCAGCGGCCGGTGAAGAAACGTCCCCCTCGGCAGCAATGAAGCGATCGTCCCGTCCGCCCGTGCTTGAGCCTCGGCCCTCGCCGCGCCGCCGCGCGCTGAGCGAGGAGGAGCGAGAGCTGTGGGATAATGTTGCCAAGCAGGTCAAGCCGCTGCGAAAGCAGCGCGCGGCAAAAGCGCATGCCGCGCCGCGCACCGAGCCGTTGGCCGCAGCATCCGTCTTGCGCACTGCATCATCGCCACGACCGATTGCCGCCGCGCCGGCGCCGCGTGCCGCAAAACCGGCCTTCCCGCCCCTGGCGCCGCTCGGCAAGCGCGAGCGCACAAAACTGTCGCGCGGCCGCAGCGAGATCGAGGCGCGGCTCGATCTGCACGGCATGACGCAGACGCGCGCCCATCGCGCACTGACCGGCTTTCTGCATCGCGCCCATCACGACGGCCTGACCTTCGTGCTCGTCATCACCGGCAAGGGCCGCAGCGGCGGCGAAAGCGGTGTGCTGCGCCGTCAGGTGCCGGAATGGCTGAGTCTGCCGGAATTCCGCGCCTTCGTCGTCGGCTTCGAGACCGCGCATATCGGCCACGGCGGCGAGGGCGCGCTGTATGTTCGGATCAGGCGGGCACGATCGTAGCGGCTCTACACCTCTCCCGCTTGCGGGAGAGGGGCGCACCGCCGCCGCAGCTGCAAGGGAAGCTTCAAAACGGCCGGATGATGCCGACGCGCGGGATCAGTGTGATGATCAGGCCGAAGATGTTGGTGTTGCGATCCTCCGCCGGGATCAGCGGAGTCTCCCGCGCCGCCGGCAGCGTCTTCACGGCATGCAGGATCAGGAACATGCAGACCGCCCAGTTCGAGATCCAGCGCGAATAGTCGAACACCATGGCGAACATCACGAGGTAGGCGAGGCTGATTCCGATCAGCGCCGCGATGATGAGGCGGCGGTGCAGCTCGCTTTCGAGTGCGCCGATCAGGTTTGCGAAGAAACGCCACAGCGGCGTGTGCAGCCAGATCAGCAGTGCGAACACGGGTATGCCGAGGATGTTGTGCGGCAGGCGGCCCCAGGTGTCCAAAACCTCCTTCGCCAGCGGCTGGTACCAGATATAGGCGAATTGCAGCAGGTCGGTCCGCGACGGATCGGCCATGCGCGTCTTCAAATAGGTGACGAAATCCGCTTCCGGGATCGGCATCGTTCCCCAGAATTGCGCGGCGAAGAACAGCGTGGAGACGATGAGCAAGGCGACGATGCCGAAGGCGACGTTGCCGCGATTGAGCCCGTAAGCGAGATAGTGCCTGACCACGACGATGGTGACGATCGTCGGCACGTACATCAGCAGGTGAATGTGGTGGATCAGCACCAGGACGACCGCGAACAGCGCGGCCGTGGCGACGAACAGCAGCGAGCGCGCCGGAATCAGCAGTAGGACGAGCGCGAGCGCACAGCCGTAGATGTCGAAATGTCCGAGCGTGTGCATGAAGTTCTTCAGGTAGAACGGCGAGCCCGCCATGAAGACGAACAGCGGCAACGTCTTCGCGGTGAAACCGAACGTTTTCTGAAAGAGCCTCGAGAACAGCCCGAGCGTCACCAGCCACGTCACGCCGCCGAGCGCGAACACCAGCCAGACCGGCACCTTGGTCGTGACCAGAGCAACGATCGCTCCGATCAGTGCGCGCTTGATGAAGCCGAAATGATAGTCGACCAGGAGGTGGATATAGGGGACGTAAGGCGGCAGCTGGATCTTGTGGATGAAGACGCCGACGATGACCGCCGCGTTGATCGCGAGCAGCAGCCGCCAGGGGTTTTGCCGGACGCTAGCGGGCATTCGATGCCCGCGCCCTGGCAGCAAACTCCGCTGTCGTCCCGGACAAGCGAGCAGAGCGAGCGCTGATCCGGGACCCATAACCACACGAGGCTATTTGAGGCTGGGCTGGAGCTATTGTCTGTTTCAACAAGGACCGCTGGTGGTTATGGGTCCCTGCTTTCGCAGGGACGACAGCGGTATCAATAGCGCGGGCCTGGCGATTTACAAAATGAACCGGCTCAGATCCGCGTTCTTGGCGAGGTCGCCGACGTGCTTCTGCACGAAATCGGCGTCGACCTTGACGGTCTCGCCGCTGCGGTCGGGGGCGGTGAAGGAGATCTCGTCCAGCACCCGCTCCATCACGGTCTGCAGCCGCCGCGCGCCGATGTTCTCGACGGTGGAATTGACGGCGACCGCGACATCGGCGAGCGCGTCGATCGCGTCGTCGGCGATGTCGAGCGTCACGCCCTCGGTCTGCATCAGGGCGACATATTGCTTGATCAGCGAGGCCTCGGGCTCGGTCAGGATGCGGCGCATGTCGTCGCGGGTCAGCGCCTGCAATTCGACCCGGATCGGCAGCCGGCCCTGCAATTCCGGCAGCAGGTCGGACGGCTTGGCGACATGGAAGGCGCCGGAGGCGATGAACAGGATGTGGTCGGTCTTGACCGCGCCGTGCTTGGTCGAGACCGTGGTGCCCTCGATCAGCGGCAGCAGATCGCGCTGCACGCCCTCGCGGGAGACGTCGCCACCGACGCGGCCGTCGCGGGCGCAGATCTTGTCGATCTCGTCCAGGAACACGATGCCGTTGTTCTCGACCGCGCTGATCGCCTCCAGCGTCAGCTGATCGGTGTCCAGCAGCTTGTCGGATTCCTCGTTGACCAGGATCTCGTGCGAGCCCTCGACCGTGAGCCGCCGTGTCTTGCTGCGGCCGCCTAACTTGCCGAAGATGTCGCCGATCGAGATCGCGCCCATCTGCGCGCCGGGCATGCCCGGGATCTCGAACATCGGCATGCCGCCGCCCGAGGACTGCGTCTCAATCTCGATCTCCTTGTCGTTGAGCTCGCCGGCGCGCAGCTTCTTGCGAAAGGATTCGCGCGTCGTGGACGAGGCATTGGCGCCGACCAGCGCGTCGAGCACGCGCTCCTCGGCGGCGAGCTGCGCCCGGGCATGCACGTCCTTGCGCTTCTTCTCGCGGACCTGGGCGATCGCGACCTCGACGAGGTCGCGCACGATCTGCTCGACGTCGCGGCCGACATAGCCGACCTCGGTGAACTTGGTCGCTTCCACCTTCAGGAACGGTGCATTCGCGAGCCTGGCGAGCCGCCGCGCGATCTCGGTCTTTCCGACGCCGGTCGGGCCGATCATCAGGATGTTCTTCGGCAGCACCTCTTCGCGCAACGAGCCGGATAGCTGTTGCCGCCGCCAGCGGTTGCGCAGCGCGATCGAGACGGCGCGCTTGGCATCGGCCTGGCCGACGATGAAACGGTCGAGTTCGGAAACGATTTCACGCGGAGAGAAGTCTGTCATGGGACCTTAGCTAGGGTCAGTTGCGAGAGAGGACAAGCCGCATTTTCGGCCGTCAGATGATCGGCGGGCCGGATTGCCAATGCTTCACGGCCTCGATCGGATGGATCAGCATCAGGATGTTCAGCGTCAGATTGTCGCGAATGTGAAGCGCCAGCATGATCTCGAAGCTGAGCCCGAGCAGGACGGTCGCACTCACGGGCAGCGCACGCGCGGCCAGGAACCCGAGCACCATGGCCAGATTGTCGGAGACCGAGTTGACGATGCTGTCGCCGAAATAATCCAGCGAGATGGTGCCGGCGCGGTAGCGCTCGATGATGAAGGGCGAGTTCTCGACGATCTCCCAGGCGCCTTCGATCAGCATGGCGACGATCAGGCGGGCCGGCCAAGATAAACTTGGAAGAGGGAGGGGCAGCAACGGCAGGCGGGCGAACAGCAGCCAGGTCAGGCCGTAGAACAGGAAGCCGTGCAGGACGTGCGAGAAGCTGTACCAGTCGGCGATCTGCTGGGAGTTCTCCGAGCTGTTGACCACGCCGTGCCACAGCTTGACAGTGCCGCAGGTGCAGATCGGCACCCGGCCCATACCGAGCAGGATCGCGGCCTGAAGAGCCAGCAGCAATAGCGCGATGCCGACCCAGCCGAGCGGCGGAAATGCGGGCTTGGCAGTGGGGGTCTTTGCGGCGGGGGTCGCGGTGAGCGTCATGAGTCTCGGATCATCAGGAGTGCAGGACCGTCGGGCGTGACGATAACATGCTGCGGCACAAATCCGGCTTTCTCATAGGCCCGAATGGCGCGGGCATTGGCGGGACCAGGATCGATCACGATGCGCGGCACGCCGCGCGCGAAGAGCTGGTCGATGAAGGCGCGGATGAAAGCGGAGCCGTGGCCGCATCCGAGCATATCGGCCTCGCCGATGAACTGATCGAGGCCGCGTGTGCCCACCGGCTGCGGGCCGAAGCTGACGTGCCAATCACCGATCTGGTAGCACTGCAGATAGGCGAACGACCGTCCGTCAAGGCTGACGATGAACTGCGCCAGATCCGGATGATCGAGATCGCCGCCGACGAATTCGAGCGTCTCCGGATCGTGCCACCATTCGGCGACATGGGGCGCATCGAGCCAGCGCCGGATCAGCGGCATGTCGCCCGGTGTCATCGGGCGGAAGGTGTAGGTGGGGGTCATCTAGCAGCCACGGCGGCGCTGCGCCCCCTCTCCCGCTTGCGGGAGAGGTTGCACCGAGCGTGCGGGTAGGTGTTCGGACAAATGATGCTCCGCCCTACCCCGTCGCCAGGCTCTCGATGGTCAGACTGCGGTTGGTGTAGACGCAGATGTCGGCGGCGATGTCCATGGCGCGGCGGACGATGGTCTCGGCGTCCTTGTCGGTGTCGAGCAGGGCCCGTGCCGCCGCCAGCGCGTAATTGCCGCCGGAGCCGATCGCCATCACGCCGGCCTCGGGCTCCAGCACGTCGCCGGTGCCGGTCAGGACCAGGGAGACGTCCTTGTCGGCCACGATCATCATGGCTTCCAGCCGCCGCAAATAGCGGTCGGTGCGCCAGTCCTTGGCCAGCTCCACCGCGGCCCGGGTCAGCTGCCCCGGATATTGCTCGAGCTTGGCCTCCAGCCGCTCGAACAGGGTGAAGGCGTCGGCGGTGGCGCCAGCAAAGCCGCCGATCACGTCGCCCTTGCCGAGCTTGCGGACCTTCTTGGCGTTGGACTTGATCACGGTCTGGCCGATCGAAACCTGGCCGTCGCCGCCAACCACCACCCTGCCGCCCTTGCGGACCGTCAAGATCGTGGTGCCGTGCCAGCCTGGCGAGCCGTTCTGGGAAGCCTGCATGAATGATCCTCGTTGTCCGGCCTGATTTAGGCGGTCGGGGGCAACGGGACAACCTGGGCACAACGGGCCGTTCCGGGCCGAATTTCGCTCACCATAGGCAGAAGTAGAGGCCCGACGGGCCGCTCCCGCAGTAGCGAAGGCGTCATTTGGCTGTTAAGAGACTGGCGTTTTCGGCCCCGAGCATGATCCCGGAAAAGCGGGTACCGGTTTTTCGGGAAGGATCAGGCTCAAAGAGAAGCGAAAGCCTTCAATGCGCACCGCGACGATCAAGCGCAAGACCAAGGAAACCGAGATCGAGGTCTCCGTGAACCTCGATGGCACCGGCGTGGCCAATATCGCGACCGGCATCGGCTTTTTCGACCATATGCTCGATCTCCTCGCCCGCCATTCCCGCATCGACCTCACAGTCAAGGCGGTGGGCGATCTGCACATTGATTATCACCATACCACCGAAGACACCGGCATCGCGCTCGGCCAGGCGGTCAAGCAGGCGCTCGGCAACATGGCGGGTATCACCCGCTATGCCGGCGTGCACATGCCCATGGACGAGACGCTGTCGCGCGTGGTCATCGACATCTCGGGCCGCCCGTTCCTGGTGTTTAAGGCCGACTTCCCCCGCGACAAGATCGGTGAGTTCGACACCGAGCTGGTGCGGGAATGGTTCCAGGCCTTTGCCATCAACGCCGGCGTGACTCTGCACGTCGAGACCCTATATGGCGATAACAGCCACCATATCGCCGAATCCTGCTTCAAGGGTCTGGCGCGGGCGCTGCGCACCGCGGTCGCGATCGATCCGAAGGCTGTGGGCGAAATCCCGTCCACCAAGGGCTCGCTCGGCGGCTGACGTCTCTCGCGGCGGCATGCGCCGCTTGCGGTATCTCTGACTTCCTAGGAACGAGGCATCACCATGCCTGTCTACACAGTTCATGCGCCCTCTCCCGCCGGAGCCGATCTGCGCGCGACCGACAAGTTCGTGTTCGTGCGCGACGGTTTCCATTTCTGGGCGATGATCTTCGGCCCGTTCTGGCTGCTGTGGAATCGGCTGTGGCTGGCGCTGATCGGCTATCTGATCTTCATCGCCGCGTTCAATGCGGGGCTGTCGAGCCTCGGTATCGGACGCTCGTCGATCTTCTTCGCCGATCTCGTCGTCGCGCTGCTGATGGGCCTGGAGGCTTCGAGCCTGCGGCGCTGGACGCTGTCGCGCGGCAAATGGCGCCAGCTCGACGTGGTGGTGGCCGACGACGAGGACACCGCCGAGCGCCGCTTTTTCGAGCGCTGGAGCCAGAAGCAGCACGGCATCGTCAATGATCAATGGGCCGTCGACCGCGGCGGCCCGCCGCCGACCCGCAGCGTGCCGAGCCAGCAATTCTCGAACCCGCCGCCGCTTCCGGCCGGCGGCATCATCGGGTTGTTTCCAGAACCGGGAGGGTCAAGATGAGCGTCGCCATCATCGATTACGGTTCCGGCAATCTGCATTCCGCCGCGAAAGCCTTCGAGCGCGCCGCGCGCAGCCTGGACAACCCGCAAAAGGTCTTTGTGACCAGCGATCCGGACCAGGCTTACGAGGCCGACCGCCTGGTGCTGCCGGGCGTCGGTGCCTTCGCCGATTGCCGGCGCGGGCTCGATGCCGTCAACGGCATGGTCGAGGCGATCACGGAAGCGGTGCGCGTCAAGGCGCGGCCGTTCTTCGGCATCTGCGTCGGCATGCAGCTGATGGCGAGCCGCGGCAAGGAGCATGTCATCACCGAGGGCCTGAACTGGATCGGCGGCGACGTCGAGAAGATCACGCCGCGCGACGAGAGCCTGAAGATCCCGCACATGGGCTGGAACACGCTCGACCTGCTGCAGGACCATCCGGTGCTGAACAAGCTGCCGCTCGGCCCCAAGGGCCAGCACGCTTATTTCGTGCACTCCTATCACCTCAACGCGGCCAGCGAGGCGGACGTGCTCGCGCGCGCCGATTATGGCGGGCCCGTCACGGCGATCGTGGGCAAGGACACCGCCATCGGCACGCAGTTTCACCCCGAGAAGAGCCAGCGCTTCGGCCTCGCCCTGATCTCGAACTTCTTGCGATGGAAACCGTGATTCTCTTTCCCGCGATCGACCTCAAGAACGGCCAGTGCGTGCGCCTCGAGCAAGGCGACATGGCGCGCGCCACCGTGTTCAACCTCAATCCGGCGGCGCAGGCGCAGAGCTTCGTCGAGCAGGGATTTGAGTATCTCCACGTCGTCGACCTCGACGGCGCCTTTGCCGGCAAGCCGGTGAATGCAGAAGCCGTCGAGGCGATGCTGAAGACGATCAAGATCCCGGTGCAGCTCGGCGGCGGCATTCGCGATCTCAAGACCGTCGAAGCCTGGCTCGACAAGGGCATCACCCGCGTCATCATCGGCACGGCGGCGGTGCGTGATCCCGAGCTGGTGAAATCGGCCGCGAAGAAATTCCCCGGTCGCGTCGCGGTCGGGCTAGATGCCCGCGACGGCAAGGTCGCGGTCGAAGGCTGGGCCGAGACCTCGCAGGTTACGGTGCTTGAGATCGCACAGCGGTTCGAGGACGCCGGCGTCGCCGCCATCATCTTCACCGACATCGCGCGCGACGGCCTGCTCAAGGGTCTGAACCTGGACGCGACCATTGCGCTCGCGGACGCCATCTCGATTCCCGTGATCGCCTCGGGCGGCCTCGCCTCGATCGAGGACGTCAGGGCGATGCTGACACCGCGCGCGAAAAAGCTCGCCGGGGCGATCGCCGGACGTGCGCTCTATGACGGCCGGCTCGATCCCTCCGCCGCCCTCACTTTGATCCGCGACGCGCGCAGGAGCTGACACATGTTCAAGGTGCGTGTGATCCCCTGCCTCGACGTCAAGGACGGCCGCGTCGTCAAGGGCGTCAACTTCGTCGATCTCAGGGATGCCGGCGACCCCGTCGAGGCCGCGATCGCCTATGACGCGGCCGGCGCCGACGAGCTCACCTTCCTCGACATCACCGCGACCCACG